>JADJJR010000001.1:1896515-2528687 GCA_016706425.1 Elusimicrobiota bacterium | reverse complement strand
GCCTTTCGTTTTTCACGCCGGAGGGAAGGCGCGGCCGCGCCACGGCGGACGGCCAAACAGAACCCGTTTCATTTTGGACTGAATGTTCATCGGCAGAGGCCCCGCCCCGGAAGCGAACCGTGATCATCGAACGTCGCGTCCCCTCACGTCATTGGGTTGTCAGTCCCAAAAAAGCAAGGCCCATCCTGGGGGGACGGGCCTTGTTCTTTTTTTGTCGGGGGAGGTCTAAAAGAGGAAGTTTACCGCGACGGTGATCATGGAGCCTTGATCGTTGTATGTTTTGTCCAAGGCGCTCGCGCTTTTGGTTTCTATGTCCTCCAGCCACACATAACGGTAGCTCCCGTCCACGGAGAGGAATTCGTTTAGCCTCGCTTCCAGCCCGGCTCCGGCGTGCAGGCCAAACCGATTGTCGGTTTGAGTTTCAGCCGTCCCCCCTGACACGCGAGTAAAATACCATCCGGTGCCTCCCAACAGGTAGGGGCTGATCGGGGAGTGGGGAACGAGGTAGGCCAGTAAGGAGGCCTGAACCGGATACGTTTTGATGCTGACGTCGTTGGCATACTTATCTTTCCGGTAATCGATGGACCCCTCCACTCCCAAAACCGGCGTCAAGTGGGCCCGGGCTTGGACGCCGGCGGAGTAACTCCCTTCCTCGGCATCTTTTGCCTTAAAATAACTTGCTCGGGGCCCGATCGAAAACCCCGTGTCTCCGACCCCAAGCTCTTCGGCCGAATGGACCAATGGCAACGATAGGAAAAACGTCACCGCCAGCAATAATCCATTTGCTTTACTGGAATTCCATTTCATGGTGAGACTCCTTTTAATTTTTAGAACTTAATGCTCGTCGTAGGTTTCGGGTTGCAAATTGACCAAAACCGCGGCCATCAATTAATAGTTGATGGACTTTTCACAAAGGATAAGACACGACGTCGGGCCCGATGGTTACACGAAACCGACACGCATGAACGGGGTTAGAATCCAACATAAACGCCAGCGCCCCAATAGCGGATTTTTTCATTAAAGAATTGCCCGTAGGGGGAATACCCGTCGTAAAACTCCGCCAAGAGACGAATATGGCGGTCCCGCATGGCGGGTTTTCCTATCTCAAGGCCGGCTTTGACGCTGAAATTGTATTCCGTCGAATACTGTTGTTTCCACATGACGTCCAGGCCGGCCACGGGTCGAAAGAACGCGGGGGAATCTCCCCCGCGCAATTCAGCGCCTGAGTGAATGTTCCACGGTTTTAAATCGCTGGGGTCCCGGGACGTCATATATTCCCCGCCCACGAAAATCCGGAAAAGAGGATTTTCCAAGGCGAAGACTTCTTCGATGGCTTCGTAGCTGTAATTCAAACGCGGGATGGGGTTGTTCAGAAGAAGTTCATCCCCCAAATGGGAGCTTTGATGGTAATACTGCAAGCGCCCCGTAAATTTGTGCCATCGATGAGTGGCCGCCAATCCGAAGGTGAAATCCGTATTGATAAGGTCCTTGGAAGGAGTGCTCCAGTTGAATTGGGAAAACACGCCGGCCAAGAAACCCAGTTGGGCTTGGAATGATTCGCCGTCCCACCGAACCAAACCCAAACTTTCGCCGAAACCAACAGACCACGCCGTAAAAGATTGGGTGGGTGTTTTAAAACTCAGGAGGCTCATAAAGAATTGCCGTTCTTTTGGGTCCGCCAGCAAAGGACGGAACACGTCGTTGGAAGGAAAAAACCGGAGACCGCCTCCGGATTTAGAAACCTCCACGTCCGGGACCATGTCGGCCTGGACGGAGACGCCAACGGCGATGGTCCGCATTAACCAAAAACCGATAACAAAGACCCGTCCGACTGCGAAAGCGTGACTCTTTTTGCTGGTCAAGGAGAATCCTCTCCTTAATAACGAAACCATGGATGTCACCTCCAAATAAATAAAACCCGACTCCGAGGCATCTTTTGTCCAACGTTTGGACTTGTCAGACGCCGCGGAATCGAGCCGCAGGGAAACCGCCGAGTTAATTGCTCAAACGGCTGACAGAGCTTTTTATGCTCGAGAGGGCCTGGCGAAGTTCGTCCCAACTGCCTTGCGCGTTATGGACCCAATGGCGCACCTTTCTCTCAGCGTTGCTTTGGGTTGGAGTCAGAAGGCGAGTCGCCGCCGCACCGACGGCCGCGCCCGCAACGACGCCGAGACCGAAGGAAAGAGCCGGATACTTTTTCATCCAGGCAACGGCGCTGTCCAGGTTTTGTTTGAACTCTTGCTTCATCGGTTCCGCGTTGCGGGAAACACGGGCGCGCAGGTCTTCCCCCAACGTTTCAATCGATTCTTTTACGTCTGCATTTCGTTCCATCTTTGGACTCCTTAAGTTTCTAAAAATCCCTACTTCCATGGGACGTTCTTCAGGGGAAGAAGGTTACATGCCAGCTCCCTCTTTTGATCTGCCAACAAAACCTGAAATCCCCACCACGGAGCAAATCGCCCCGCCAATCAGAAGCCAGACCGTTTTGTCCGTTGGGGAGCGGGTAAAGAAGCGAGATGGATCGGACCCAAAGGATTCGGACGCACGGGTCCCCTACACCACAAAAACAACTCCGACCACGAGGAATGCAATGGACAAGGCCTTGTTCATGAGACCCTCCCCTGTCGAAGCTCAAAATGCCTACGTCCGATTGGGCTCTTCGCGGGGGAAGGAGGTAACGGGTCCGGCTGAAATTATGAGGGTTTGATGAGAATCAAGTAACCATCCGGCGCGCCATCTTCGCCGAAAAGGGGGGATTGGGTAAAGAGGACGGGAAGGGATATTCCGGCTTTTGTCTTTAAAAGGCCGGGACACTCCGAACCGGATTCAGTGACGGGCGGGACCAGAGGTTCACTATTCGCTCGGGAGAGAACGCTGGACAATGGCTTTACAAGCAGGGCGTCTGGCGTCCAGCCCGAAAGTTGTTCGGTCGCTTTGTTCAAAAATACGATCCGGCCAAGTCGGTCCGTGGCGATCAGGGAGCCCGGAAGGTTTTGGAGCGCGCGGGCGTGCCAGCCGTCCATTTCACCGACCACCTTTTCCATCATGTGGCGATGGAGGGCCAACTCGATCACCGCTTGCAAGGACTGCGTTTCAAAGGGTTTCAGGATGTAACCGAACGGCATCGTTACTTTTGCCCGGTCCAAAGTGGCGCTATCCGCGTAGGCGGTGAGGAAACTCACGGGCAGGTTGTACTCCGCGTAGAGGCGCTCCGCCACTTCGATTCCGTCCTGGGGACCTTGGATCCGAATGTCCATCAAAACGAGGTCGGGCCGCTGAAGCTCCACGTTTCGAATGGTTTCCTCCCCGCTGGCCGCGATACCGGTGACGACGTAACCCATTTTTGTTAAAAATCTTTTCAGGTCTTCCGCCACGATGCGCTCGTCTTCCACGATTAAAATCTTTGTCCCTTTCATAACTCTCCTCCCTCTGTTGGCGACCGTTTCGCAGGATCTTTAAAAGTGATGGTAAACCGCGCGCCCCCCATGTTCTGAACGGAGATCCGCCCCCGCAACTGCTCCGTCAAAATGTGAACCAACCGGAGACCCAAGGATTCGGTGGATTCGAAATCAATGGCATGGTCCAACCCCACCCCATCGTCAGCGATGGTGAGTTCGAACCCATTTCCCGACAATGACCGGAATTGAACGAAGATGGTTCCCTCCCGCCCTCCGGGATAGGCGTATTTCAAGGCGTTCGATACCAACTCCGTCACGATGAGACCGCAGGGGATGGCGATGTCCAGGCTCAGGGAACCTTGGCCACGTCGAGCCTCAGCTTGATTTTGTCCATTTGAACGCTGTAGGTTCGGAGCAGATTGTCGGTCAGTTTGAGCACGTAATCCGAAAAGTCCATGCGGGCCAGGTCCGGTGATTGGTAGAGGCATTCGTGAATAATGGCCATGGAGCGCACCCGGTTTTGGCTTTCCAAGAAAATGGCCAGGAGGGCCGGGTCTTGAATGTTCTCCGACTGGAGGCGAAGGAGACTGGAGATCATCTGGAGATTGTTTTTAACGCGGTGGTGGATTTCTTTTAGCAAGGCCTCTTTTTCCCGAAGAGACGCGGTCAGGGCGTCCTGTGTTTGTTTTCGGCGTGTAATATCCCGGAGGACCTGGGAGAAACCCAATACGACATTCTTTTCGTTTGTGAACGGGGTCGTCACGATTTCCGCCCAGAAAAGGGAACCGTCTTTTCGCCCCCGCCAACCCTCCTCTTCAAAAAAGCTTTGGATCGTCGCCTTTCGAAAGGTGTTTTCCATCTTCCCGCCTTCCCGCTCCCCCCCCGGGGAAAAGCGCGAAACGAGATCGCCCATCACTTCTTCCGCCGAGAACCCGAAAATGTGTTCGGCGCCCGCGTTCCAGGTGATGATGTGGCCGACCGGGTCTAAGAGCAATACCGCGTGGTCCTTCAGGCTGTTGACGAGGACGGTGTATCGATCCTCGCTTTCCTTTAGAGAGGTCTCGATGCGACGGCCGATCACCACGGAGCTTCGAAACGAAAGGTAAACGATTGAAACGAGGGACAGAAGGAGAACGAAAAATGAGGAGAAAGTCAGTTTCTCGTTGCCATTGGAGGCCACGTTCAGAACATCAAAGACCAGCACCGCCGCGGCGGCGACCGGGAGGAATTGGCGAAGGACCACCGCCCGGACCGAAGAACCCGCCAGGAAGCGAAGGGGGAAATGCCGAGGCCCCAACCGCCACAAGACAATGAACCCCAGGAGTATGAGTCCCAGGATAAAAACGAAATGAGCGGTATCCCTGCCGCCAAGGAAAACGGACAGGGGCGTTCTGTGCAGGGAGGCGAAGACAAAGACCCCGTTGACAAGGATCGACAAAAGGACGAGGCCTCCCAGGGCGTCCCCCACCCATTGGCGCTGACGCCAACGGGCGGCGTCACCGGAGGCTCTTCTGTTCAAAGGGGGGGCGCTCACCACTCCCCCATTGAAAAAAGAGCCATCAGAGGTATTTCGTTATCTTCAAAACGATAAAAACGGAAAGGATGACGGCGATTTTTCCACTGATGTTGTAGTCCCCCGAGTGACTGTAAGGCCAAAAAGGCAGGAACGCCGCCATGTAGGTCAACAAGATCCCAACAATCCATTGGTTCGTCTGCCGTCCACCCATGGCGTTCTCCTTTTCCGTCACCCAATGAGACACGCTTTTCAATCGGAAGGTTACAACGGGTTCTCAAGGAAACCTCCCGGGCTCGGAAAGCGGGGCGACCACTGAGGGGGGGCGCACGAAAGCGGCGTAAACGTGTTTGCGCCCTCGGTGGAGGTAGACCTTGATCGTCCCCAGGGGCTTTTCGAGCCGTTTGGCGATCTCTTTTAGCGGGAAGTGTTGGTAATAGTGAAGAATGAATATCGAGCGAAAGGTTTCGGGGAGTTCTTCCACGGCGGACCGGAGCTTCTCGGAATCCCTCCCTTGAGCCACGATTTCATCCAGGGCGTGCCCTCTCTCCGGAAGTTCCCGGCGGTTGGCCCCTTCCTCCGACCCGGCGTCCAGGAAAACCATTTGCCGTTTCCCTCGCCGTCGGATTTGGTTGCGGACCCGGTTCAGCGCAATGGTGTAAAGCCAGGTGGAGAGTTTGGCCTCGCCACGGAAACTCTGCAGGTGGGTGTGGACGCTCATGAAGACCTCCTGCAGAACGTCCTCGGCTTCTTCCTTCTGACCGAGAATACGACACGCCATTTCCAACAGCGGTGGACGGTGTTTGTTGACCAGCACGGCAAACGCCTCCCGGTCACCCGCACGGATGGCGGCGATCAGTTCTTCGTCGGGGAGGGACGCGTCGTCAGCAATGGCCAAAAACAACTCCTGTCGGTTTTCTAATCCATCTTATATAAATAAGGATGCCGAAACCTATTGAGTCAAGCGCGTTTCTTCTGAAAAAAACGTACCCCCACAACGATCACCGCCAAAATTAAGAGAAGGTGAATGAACCCGCCCATGGTGTGCGCGCTCACCAGGCCCAGTATCCACAAAATCAGCAAAACAACCGCCATGACCTCAAGCATAATCCCTCCCGTTTGTTGCTTAGACCGGCCCACCGGGACAAAGGTTACATTTGTCCGGGTTTTCCCGTTATTTCGAAACAAAATGGAGTGCCTTCTATCCCTTCCCCAACAAAAAGAGCCGTGCCCATTGAACTCTGGACACGGCTCTTTCATTGAACGGGAGCGTTTTATTTTGTTGTGGTCGCCGTTTGGATGGGGGCACCGTTCAGGATCATTTCGACCCGGCGGTTTTTTTGACGGCCTTGAGGGGTGTCGTTCGAGGCGATAGGCATGGTTTCTCCGAACCCCTTGGAAGTGACGGAATTCCCGGGAACGCCCTGATTCGCGAGATATTCTCTCACGGCTTCAGCCCTTTTTTCCGATAACCGTTGATTGGATTCGTCGCTCCCCACGCTATCGGTATGACCTTCCACTTGGAGGGTGAGGCCTGGATGCGAGGCGACAATTCCTGCCATTTTGGCCAACTTCTCGCGCGCAGGTGAGGCGAGCGTCGAGCTTCCTGTTTGGAAGAGCGTGTCGGACATGTTCACAATCAGTCCCCGCGCTGTATCGCGCGTTTGGAGAATGGCGTTTAACTGGTTTAGCAGTTGAGCCCGCAAGACGGCTTTTTCGCTTTCCGCTTGGGCGGCGGATGCACGGGCCACCTTGGCGTCCGCTTGAGCCTCGTTGGAAGACGCCACGGCCTGGCTCGCGAGAGCGAGGGCCGCGGAACGTTCGGTATCAGACATCCCTTTCGCCCGTTCGGCTTTGTACTGAGCCTCTTCCGCCTTCATTTGGCCTACGGTGGCTGTGGCCGCCTCCTCAATGGCGCTGGTCACCGTTTCGTCGGCTTGACGTTTGACGCTTAAAGATCGGCTGTCTTCGGCGCTTTGCACGGCTTCGCGAGCCGTCATGGAGCGGCCTTTTTTTCCGCCTGCTTTGGTTTCGGACAGAGCGAGCAATCGTTCCGCGTTTTTATACCCATCCGCCGCGTAGGTTTCCGCTCCGGCGGCTCTGGCAATCCGCACCGCATTCCGGGCCTGATACACGTTGAAGGGTGTTTTCTTGTCCATGGCCTGAATCGGCTGATCCGTGGCGGCGATGTTCTTGGTGTAGTCTCCGCGTGGTAGAAGCTCGAATTTAGCGTCAACTAATTCGATCTTGTCTTTGTTTCCCGGCTTGATCGCGTTCTCCAAAACAACCACATTGCTTGGTTGGGATACGGCGAAGTAAGGTTCCGCCGTCACAATCAGGGCCAAGGTCTGGAGCGGGGTTTTGGTTTCGATTTCCGCTTTTCCGTCTTTGATGATCAACTCCCCCAGGTTGGTGGCTTTTCCATCCGGGGAGATGCCCCAGAAGATGTAAGTTAAGTATTCGGCTCCGAACTGGCTTGGCGCGGACACATTTTCGAATTCGGCCTTGATATTGGTGACCCCGGACTTGTTCTTAACGGACGCCATTCCATTCGCGCTCGGAAGAAGCACGGTGCCCTTGAAATCAATTTCAACGGACCCGTCCAAGTTCCGGTAATTGATGGCTTTCGCCGCGCTTTGCACCACCGTCACTTGGTAGAGCGGTTTTGCAATCTGGGGAGCGGCTCTGAGCCCACCCTGATTTATCATAACAACCGATAAAACTATTGCTGACCATGTTGATTTCATACGATACACCTCTCTTTTCTTTAGAATTACGACCCTTTTAAGACAGGTCGGCCCTGATGGACCCGAACGAAAACGAGAATGATCGCCGCCGCCACAAGCGATGGATAAGCCCTCCTATCATCTAAGAAACTGCCAGCCCGAGCCCCCATAAGACCATCCAATCCACGGCGATTGTCCAGAACATGGGGTCCCTTGTTTTATCCTTTAAAGTAGAAACGAATGCCCGCCCCCCCGTTGACGCTGGTGTCCGTATCCGGCGTGAAATCCAGCAAAGGCGTGATTTCGCCGAACAACTCAATCGGGATCCGAGGGAACATATAAGAGATCCCCAATGGGACCCGAACGCCCACCCGCGCGTCATGACCGGTGAGAACGCGACCCCCCAAGCCGACATAGAGCGGCAGACGGCCTTGCATTCGTGAAATATCCAAATCGAAATGCCAGAGATGGTCCGCATGGATCTCCAACCGGTCGTCACTCCCCGACAGGTCCCAGGCAAGGGCCATGTCCACAGCGCGTTTGTGCGTCAACCAATATTTGGCGGAAAGACCTGTTGGATCACCGAGGATCACGCCCACCCCGAAATCCCTGGCTTCTCCGGGTTGGGGACTTGCGGTCCTCCCTATCCCCGCTATCCCTAAAACAAGAACCAGCCACGCCGAACGTTTAATCCATGTCGAACGCATTAGAATATCTCCTTGGGGTTTTATTTTCCGATCCTCGCCACGTAAGACATCGGAACGGCCCCCAGGGTTACACGCCTCGCGAATGTGTCCGGTAGGAAAAACCCGATCTCGACCGGGCTGAACGGACGCCCAGTTTGAGTAATGCCTGTGGGGGCGAGGAGCCGCCAATGCCGAGGGTGGGCCACTGGCCCACGGCCCCAGCAAAAAGCGGCTAATGAGTGTGAGCGAACGAGTGTAACCTCTTCCTGGGATCGGGGGTCCAATCCTCAACGGTTTAAAGGAGGATACGATGAACAAGAACAAAGTGAACGGAACGGACGCGGTCATGGATCGCGCGCATCCTCGGACGGGTTTGAACGCGCGGGAGACACAGGCGTTCGGCCGTCTTATTAAGTTGCCCATCGCCCTTGCGGAAAAGGCGTGCGCGGCCAGCGTGGACAACCTGAACCAACTCTTGGCCGACACAATGACCCTGCGGGATCTTTACAAGAAACATCATTGGCAGGTGTCCGGCCCCACGTTTAACCTGCTCCACCTTTTGTTCGATAAGCATTTCCAGGAACAAAGCGTTTTGGTGGATATGGTGGCCGAACGGATTCAGACGCTGGGCGGAGTCGGCATTGCGATGGCGGCGGATGTGGCGGAAACCACCATTGTTCCTCGCGCCCCGCGGGGCCGGGAGGGGGTTCGGGCCCAATTGGCCCGTCTCCTCCATGCCCATGAAATCGTGTTGGAAGAAACGCGAGCCATGGCGCGGAACGCTGACGAGATCGGAGATGAAGGGACGAACGATCTTTTGGTCAGCAATATTATTCGGACCAATGAACTTCAGGTCTGGTTCGCTTCCCAGCACTTGGTTCAAGACCCGGTGGAAGGAAATAATTCCAAGTAAAAAAGCGCGTAAAGGAGAACCGTATGCTTTGGACCATTGCCGTTGTATTAATGGTGTTGTGGGTGCTTGGGTTTGTTAGTTCTTACACGATGGGAGGGTTTATCCACGTCCTCTTGGTGGTGGCCGTGGTGCTGGTGCTCGTTCGCCTCATTCAGGGGCGGCCCATCATCAAAGGATAAAAGGGAAGCCCGGAATACAAAAGATGGCCCACGCGACCACACCCCCCGCCGGCCCGCAGGGCCGGCGAGCGACCAAGGGGGCGGACGATGGGCGGCGCGGTAAGCGCCGAGGTTTTTCCCAGCGGATGAGTTGGGGGTTTTCGGGGGGCGACAGTCGCGGCCCGGAGGTTTAGCTCCACTATTTTTTTCGATTCAAACTCATTAAAAGAGTCCAACTTCATTCCGAAGTTGGACTCTTCTTTGTTTCAGGACGTTGAAACCGTCGACAATGTCGCGTTTCAACGCTCCGGCATCAACCAGCGCGGCTGTTTCCATCCCTGTTTAACCAATAATTTCATTTGTTTTCTGGAACCGGCGCAGGACCCCGCACTTTTTCCTGATAAAGTGGGTCCGATCTCCCCACCCCGTGTTGAATGTTTTCATCAAATAAATTGGGTTATATCCAACGGGGTCCTATGGCCCTTCCGAAAAGTCCAGGATTGGCCGTGTTGTTGGGTCAACAACCCTTTCCCCGGAAACCCTTGAATCCCGGGGTGGCCGGGATTATCCTATTGACGGAAACCACCTGATGACACCCCTTTACGCGCCCGCCGGACCCCTGCCGGACAAGATCGGTCCCTATCGCCTGCTGGATAAATTGGGCGAGGGGGGCAGTTCCGTTGTCCACCGGGCATTCCACGAAGACGATCCCACCCAGCAAGTCGCGATCAAGTTTGCCAAAGGGCTCTGGAGCGAGGCGGACATAGAGACGCGTGTTCGATTCGAACACGAAGCGGACCTGCTGTCGCGGTTGTCCCACGAGAACATCGTTCAATTGCGTCGGTTTGGGGTGCACGAGGGGGTCCTCTATTTGGTGATGGAGTTGGCGACGGGGCGGGCGCTGTCCAAGTTGATCGTGGGCCGGGAGATTCTGAAGATCACGGACATTGTGAACGTGTTGCGGCAGGTGGCGCAGGCGTTGGCGCACGCGCACGGGAAGGGGATCCTCCACCGGGACATCAAGCCGTCAAACGTGGTGGTGGCGATGGCGGAGGGGAGCCCGCGGGTGAAAGTGTTGGACTTTGGTTTGAGCCGACTGCAGGGACGGACGGGGGGCGCGCAGACGGTGGGGACGTTTCTATACATGTCGCCGGAGCAATTGGGGATACTGCCGCAGGCGGTGGACGAGCGGAGCGACTTGTATTCGCTGGGCCTGTTGGCGGTGGAGGTGTTGAACGGGCGGCATCCTTTTGCGGGGCAAGGGGTGCGGGAGCTGATTCACAGCCACGCGGCGGTGATTCCGGAATTGCCGTTGGAGACGCCGGACGGCTTGAAGGGCATTTTGCTGGCGTTGTTGAAGAAGGACCCGGCGGAACGCTACGCGAGCGCGGCGCAGTTGGTGAAGGACTTGGAGGTGTTGGAAGATCGGTTGCGCCGTGGGGAGGGGGGGGCTTTCCCGCTGCGGTTGGGGGATGTGGGGGGACGGCTGGGGGTGCCGCGTTTTTTGGGTCGGCAGCCGGATCTGGAGGTATTGCGGGAACAGCACGACAAAGCGCGGGGCGGCGGGCGGGCGTGTGTCTTGTTGACAGGGTCATCGGGAGTGGGGAAAAGCCGATTGATGGGGGAAGCGGCGCTGGGATGGACGCAGGGGCCGGTGTTGTGGGCGCGTGGCCGGGATTACGGGCAGGCGATGGCGCACGGGGTGGTGGCGGAACTATTTCGTGGGGTGTCGTCAGGCTCGATTTCGGCGTCGGCGGCGGAGCGCGTTCGGGCGGCGGTGGGGGACCGGGGGGAGGATCTGTTGCGTCTGGTGCCGGAGTTGAGGGGAATTTTGAACGGTCCGATGGACAGGACGGATTTGGCACCGGAACGGCGGCAACAGCGTTTTCTGAATGTGGCCGTGAATGTTTTGCAGGCGCTGGGGGAACGGGAGTCGCCGTTGGTGTTGGTGGTGGACGACGTGCAATGGGTGGACGATGGGAGTCTGCAGATCTTGCGTCGGCTTATGGAGAGCGCGGAGAGCCGGTCTGTGTTGGGGGTGTTCATCGTCCGGACGGAGGGGGTGAAAGAGAGCGATTCGGTGCAAACGTTTTTGGAGGCGGTGGAGACGGTGGGGGAAACCCGTCGGCTGGTTTTGGAGCCGTTGACGGAAGGGCAGATCACGGCGATCGTGGATTCCATGTTGGGGGGCGCGGTGCCGGAGGTTTCGCGGGCGGTGGTGGCGCAGGCAAAGGGGAGTCCGTTGTACGCGGTGGAGTTTTTGCGGACGTTGGTGGAGTCGGGGGCGTTGCAGGGGGGCGGGAAGGAAGGGTGGCGGGTGGCGGACCGGTCTCTGCTGGACGAAGGGCAGGGAGGTGGGGTGACGGGGAAGATCGCGGAGCGTGTGGAATTGTTGGGGGATGAGGAGCGGGCGGTGATTCGGCTGGCGGCGGTGCTGGGGAATCCCTTTGATTTCGATGTGTTGACAGGGGCGGCGGGGCGGCGGTGGGGAATTGAGGTGGACGAGGCGGCCCGGCGTGTGGCGCGGGCGTTGGAGTTGGCGGGTCAGTCGCGGTTGGTGGAGTCGTTGGGGGGGGGTGGGAAATACGTTTTTTGCCACAACAAGATTCGTGAAGCGATCGACGTCCGGATGAGCGAGGAATTGCGGTTGGAGCTACATCGGTGCGTGGGTTTGGCGCTGGAAGAATCGGAGAGGGCCGAAAGTCGTGTGTTTGATTTGGCCCACCATTTCACGCGGGCGGGGGACACGGACCGGTCCGTGGCGTACTGTTTGCGGGCGGGGGAGATCAGTTTGGATCGGTACGCGCAGCGGGAGGCGTTGGGTTTTTTCGCGACGACGCAGCGTGGGTTGGAGATCATGAACGCGGGGAGCGAGCGGGACGCGATGGAGCGGCGTCTTTGCGAGCGGCGGGGGGAAGCGGAGCGGATGTTGGGTCGCTACGAGGAAGCGCTGCGGGCTTACGCGCGAGCGGAGGCGCTGAGCGTGGAAACGGGGGACCGGATCCGCGTGAAAACCCTGATAGGGCGGGCGCTCCTTTCCAAAGGGGAATACCGGCGGGCGGGGGTGGTGTTGGAGGAGGCGCTGGCCTTGGCGGGGGCGCCGCTGCCGCGGACGCGGTTCGGGTTTGTTGTCGGTCTTCTGCGGGAATTGGTGGTTCAAGTCTGGCACACGATGCGCCCGCGGCGGGGGCAATCGGCGGATGAGGCCGCGGACAAGGTGTTGGGACGGTTGTATTCCGAATTGACCCTGGTGTTCTATTTCACGGATAAAAAGCGGCTCATGTTGGCCCATTTACGACATATGAATTTTGCCGAACGGTCGGGGATCCCAGAAATAATCTCGTCGGCGTACTGTTACCACGGTCCCGCGATGGCCTCGATCGGGCGGGCCTCGCGCGGCATCGCGTACCTTTTGAAAGGGCTGGCCCACCGCGAGCAGGCGGGGGACCGTTGGGGCGTGGCGCAGGCCCGAAGTTATCTCGCCAATGTCTATTTTCTGAGTGGGGCATGCCGCGAAGGGATACGGCAGGCGCAGTTGGCGGAACCTGTGTTTGAAGAGTTGGGGGATCGCTGGGAATTGACCACCCTGTATCTGACGATCGCTTCGCTCTTTTCAATCACCGAAAGTTGGGATCAATCGGAGGCCTACGCGGAACGGGCGCGACGGTTGGCGGCGGCTTCCAAAAACTGGTCCGGGGTGGCCCTGGCCATTCGCGTGAGTGCGGAATTGGTGGGTCGGGTGCCCCCCGAGCGTGTGATCGAACAAGCGCAGGCGCAGCTGCCCCTCTGCCGCGCCGCGGGCGACCACACCGCGGTCTTTGGACTTTTGTACGCCTGTGGCCGCGCCACTTTCGCCGCCCGTCAATTCGAACAGTCCGAGGAATATTTTCGCGAGGCGATGGACCTGAGATCCCGACATCCCATCGCGCGGGGAAATCACATCGGATTGCTTCTCTGGGTGGCTGAAGTCTTGTTCGCCCGGTCCCGCCTTGTTCAGGATCCCAAAGAAAAACAACGCCTGAAGAAAGAATCCATCAGTTTTCAAAAGAAGGCAAGAAAGGAAACGAAGATGTTCATTGACTTGGGTCGTTTCCGCATCTTGAACATGAAGGCCCGTTTTCTCTACGACGAGGGAAAACTCAAGGCCGCCGAGAGTCTTTGGAGAAACGCCGTCGGTTTCGCCGCGGGGCTCTATAGCGAAAACGACATGGCCTTGCTCCTTTCCGATTTTGCCGAAGCTATATTGTTGCAGAAGCGGGAAAGCGCCCATAGGCTCTTTTTGCAAGCGGCTCGAATCCACGAACGGACAGGGAACCAACTGGAGCTGGAGCGGATCAGGCGGCTGGTGCCGGAATTGGTGACCGCGCCGGCGACCGAATCCACCTCCGCGCCCCGCACGGGGACGGAATCCTCTTCAGCCGCTCATGGCCGCCTGGTGGAGGCGGAACGACTGGAGACCTTGGTGGAAGTTTCGGTGCAGTTGAGCGGGATTCTGAACTTGGAGGAATTGTTCCGTCGCGTGGTGGACGACGCGGCGCGAATCTTCGGCGCGGAACGCGCCATGCTCTATTTGAATGAAGACACGCCGGAGGGGTACCGTCAAAAGGCGGTGTCGCAAACGGAGGGCGCCAAGTCCGAAGCGCGTCCGGTCCCGGGAGCGATCTTGGTGGAAGTTTTGAAAAAAGGGATGAGCCTCCTCAGCGAGGACGCCCAACTGGACGAGGCGCTGAACGTGTCGGAAAGCGTCCTTTCCTCCGGAGTGCATTCGTTCATGGCGGTCCCGTTGAGATCGAAGGACCGTGTGTTGGGGGGCCTCTACTTGGACAACCGGTTGCTGAAGGGATTGTTCTCTAAACACGATTTGAAGATTTTGGAGGCGTTCGCCTCGCAGGTGTCGGTGGCGTTGGAGAACGGGCGTCTGTTCGCGGGGCAAACGCGCTCGCAAGAAGAGTTGCGGCAGTTGTACGACGCGAGCCGGGAATTGATGGGGGTGCTGGACCGGCGGTTGATCTACGCGACGTTTCTGTCGCGGAGCCGGAGCTTGACCAACGCGACGGCGGCGGCGATGGTGTTTTGCGAAGGCGCGGTGCCGTCGGTGCGGCTGCAAAGCGGTTTTGCGCCGGCGCAGATCAAGGAGATCGAGGCCATGTCGGCGGGGTGCCAGGTGCGGGAGGCGGCGGAGAAGATCCTGAACGACGGGACGGCGGTGTACATGGTGCCTCTGTGGGTGGGGGACACGTTGGAAGGGGGTGTGGTGGTGCGCGACGTGCGGGAGAAGCGATCGCGGGAACTGCTGGTGCACCTGGCGACGCAGTGCTCGCTGGCGCTGCACAACGCGCGGCTGTATGAGATGGCGATCACGGATGAGATGACGCAGGTGTATCAGCGCCGGTATTACGAGATGGTGACGAAGAATTTGGTGGATCGACGGGCTCGTTTTTCGCTTATTTTGATGGACATGAACGAGTTCAAGGTCATCAACGACACGCGGGGGCACGGGGTGGGAGACCAGGTTTTGAAGGCGGTGGGTCAGGCGATGCGGCAAACGCTGCGTGTGAGCGACATCGCGGCGCGGATCGGCGGGGACGAGTTTGCGGTGGTGTTGACGGGGGAGAGCGAGGAGGGGACGCGGCAGGTGATGGAGAAACTGCGGGAGGCGGTGGGGGCGATTCGGGTGGAGACGCCGGGGGCGGCGCCGCCGCGGGTGTGGGCGAGTTTTGGGTACGCGATGTCCGATGAAGGGGACTGGGCGGCGGTGTCGGCGGCGGCGGACCGGCGGTTGTACGAAGACAAACGCCGGAGCAAAAAGTCCCCCGGATAGAAAGAGCCTCTTGGGTTCGCTGAAGGTGTTGGTTGGCCCAATGGATGGGAGGGCGTGTCGAGGGGAGGGTGAGGGATTCGATTACGACGGTCTGTCGCCCGAGGAGCGGGAAAAGATCGAGGCGGTGGCCATGGACATGTGGGCACCCTTTATCCAGGCCACGCTGGCCAAGGAGCCCGGCGCTGAAGCGAAGACCGTGTTCAACCGACTCCCCGTTGGGGGCAACAGGGGCAAGGCGGTGGACACGGTGCCCAAGCGGGAGCACCGGAATCTTTTGGAGCCGGGCGACGAGACGCTTAAGGGGAGCAAGTATCTCCGGCTCTACCGTCGGGAGAACGTCCCTCGGTCCCCGCGCTTGGAGTTCGCGGAGTTGAAGCGAGGGGGCTTGAAGGTGAGCCGAGCCGGGGCGATTAAGGAACTGTTGCGGGACCTGTGGAGCGATGTCTATCCGGAGGCCACGCGGAAGTTTTGGAAGCGGTGGTATTTCTGGGCTACGCACAGCCGGCTAAAGCCGGTCCTGGGGGCGGCGGGGACGATCCGGCGGCACATCGCCAACAACCCGACCTACTTCGAGCCCCGGGTCACCAACCCCCTGCGCGAGAGCCTCAATAGCAGAATTCGGACGACCAAGCCGAGGGCCTGGGTTTTCGGAACATCCAGCACTTCAATACAGCAATTTGCTTGCACAGCGGGGGGGTCGATCTATACCCACGCTAAACCCGGAAGCCCCAAAGTTTGAGACCGCCTCAATTGAGAACGTCCCGAACTACCACGTGGGGCGTAGCACGCCGGGAAACATCAGGTCGAGGAGCGGACGAAGCGAGCGGTCGGCCGGGTGGAAGCCCGTGGCGCGCTCGTAGCGACCGATCACCGCCAGCGCCTCGGTCACGCTGGCCTGCTGGATGGCCTCGAACTCGACGCAGCACACGGAGCGCTCGGATGTCGTTGCCACGTAGTGCACGACCTCACAGTCGGGGAAATGCCAGACGTTCAGGTCCTTGTACAGCTCGCCCTGCCAGTCAATCCCCATCCGCGCCACGAAGGCATCGACCGGGGCCTGTTGTGCGCCGGCGTGGTGCCCCAGGTCGAGGTTGATCTCATCGCGCACCTCCGGATCGCTCGCCAGCGACTTGATGGTAAGCTGGTGCAACTCAGGATCGAACCGGTGCCGGAGCACGTAGTGACGGGCCCGTCCGTCAACGGTGATGAAGTAGCGGTCGCGGACCCTCAGCGCGGTGTGTCGCGCTGGTCCGATGGCGTCCAACGAGGCACGGAAACCCGTTAGATCGAATGCCGGGCCGACCACGAACTTGTGCTCGATCTCCGTGAAGCGCATCACATCCACCACTTAAAACGGCCGTACCGGGCGACCCGCGTCCGCACCCGCGCGGGCCATTGGCGGGCGAGATCGCGAGTCACCTCGCTCGTGCCGGGGTCGCGCCGCAGCCCCTCGACAATCGCCAGAATCGGATCGACCGCGCGGGCGTCGCGGCTGGCCAGCATCGCTTCGGCCAGCCGGTCGTGGGCCGCGTCCTCGAAGTTGTAGCTGCCGAACGCGGCCCAGGCGTCGTCCACAAGGACGATCTTCGAGTGCTCACCACGTCGATTCTCGTAGATCCGAACGCCCGCGGCGAGCAGCGGCCCGTAGCTGGCGGCGGCGGCAATCCAGGCCAGGTCGGTGGTCGGCAGCGCATCGCGATGCGAATGGAACACCTCGACCCGAACCCCGCGGTGCGCCGCTCGGAGCACGGCGTCCAAGAGCGCCTTCACCGGCTTGAAGTAGAAGCTGGTGATGACCAGGGTGTGGCGGGCGGAGTCGACCGCCTCGATCATCCGCTCGGTCACCTCGTTGCGGCCCTTCCAGCCGATCGGCCCCCCGAGTCCCTGCAGGCGGTTGGGGTTGCACAGCCAGTAGTCGAGGGGCAGATCACCGCCCTCGGCCCGCGCCTGCGCGTCGAGCGCCGCACGGTCCGCGGCATCGATTTCCCCGCCGATCGCGCCGAGGCTGTCGATCAGCGCCGTAACGATGGGGCCGCGCACGGCCACCGCGTACTCGTTCCAGCCTTCGAACGACGACTTGGTCAGGTTGCCGCTGCCGAAGATGGCTTCGCCGGCTTCCGACACCTGAATTTTGACATGCTGACCGCCCCCCAACGCGCGTTGCGCCCAGCGTTCGGGTACGTAGCGCCGCACCTGCCCGCCGGCCGACTGGAGCGCCATGAGGTCGGCCGCCAACGCCGCTCGCTGTGCGGTGGTCATCAGGACACCGCCAAGCCGCTGGCCAAAAGCGTCGACCAGCAGTTGCACGCGCACCCCACGACGCTGGGCCGCGAGCAGGGCGGCCAGGAGGGGCCTGCCGTAGCTGTCGTGCTCGATGTAGAAAGTGGTGAGGGTGAGAAACGACCGGGCGGTCTCGACCATGTTGAGGCGGCGCGACCATTCCGCCGCCCGGTCCCAGAGCGGTACCAAAGCGGACGCCGGCGGCATCAGAGCCTGTAGCCGCCCGCCACGTCGAGGTTGACGCCGGTCACGTAGCCGGCGTCGAGCAGGTAGCTCACCGCTTGCGAGATGTCGGCCAGCGTGCCGGAACGGCGGAGCGGCACCCAGCGCGGCATCTCCTCCGGCGTGGGCAGGTCGACAGAGTTTTCGAGTTGACCGGGCGACACCATGTTGACGCGAATCTGGCGCGCGGCGTAACCGACCGCCAGCGCGCGGGTGAGCACGAGCAGGCCGGTCTTGCTGACGTAGTAGTCGGCCCCGCGGGGGTTGGCGCGGATCCCTTCGAGGCCGGCCATCCCGATGTTGATGATGTTGCCGCCGTCCGGCATCACCGCCAGAGCGTGGTGGCAACAATAGTAGGCGCCGGAGAGGTTGGCGCCAATCGTCTCGTCCCAGACATCGGGATCGAGGCGGGTGACATCCTGGGGGTTGTAGTTGCCGATGTTGTTGACGAGCAGATCGACCCGGCCCTCGACGGTGGCGATGTTCGCGAAGGCCGCCGCCACCTCGGCCTTGGCCGCGACGTTTACCGACAGCGCGCGCGCCCGGCCGCCGCCGGCGCAAATCTCCGATGTCAGCGCCTGCGCCTCGTCAACCGATGACCGGTAGAGGATGACCAGGGCGTAGCCGCGGGCGGCGAGCGACATCGACAGATGGCGGCCGAGCCGCCGGGCTCCGCCGGTGACCACGGCCACCCGGGTCGTCGCGCTCATCGTCGCCGCTCCACGCGCACGAACGAACAGGCCGCCGCCGGTACCGCGGCCGGCTTGCGGACCTCAATCCGAACGGTCCGGGCCAACGGGACCCGCGCCAGCAACATGGCCGCCGCGTGCTCGGCCATCGTTTCAATCAGCTGAAAGCCGCGCTCCCGCAACAGCGCGGTGACACTGGCCGCCACATCGTCGTAATCCACCGCATCGGCGATGGCGTCGGAGGCCGCGGGCGCCGCGAAGTCGTAGTCGATTTCGATGTCGAGCAACACCGTCTGGGGGACGGCCCGTTCGTGCGGGTAGATGCCGACGATGCAGTCGACGCGGAGGTCTTTGAGGCCGGTCGTGCCCATCATGCGCGGGTGTCCTTCCGTGCCGACCAGATCTGCTCCTGGGCGGTGAGCCTATCGAACGGCGTGCGCTCGAAGTCGCCGTAGCAAGCATCGACCGTGAAGCCGGTGTCGGCCAGTAACGCGTCCGCTTGCTCGACCGTGAGCCAGCTGAGGGAGAGCGTCCGGTAAGTGCGACGCGTCAGCACTCCCTGAGCGTCGAGGAGGTCTTCCCAGGTCACCACGCGCATGGTTTGCGCGGCTTCGTCAACCAGGGAGGTGACCCACAGAAGGGAGGGCCGGCCATCGGGAGCCGGGTACTCGGCACGTAGCTGGACCCGGCGCATGTGGTCGAGTCGCGCGGGGGTCATGAAGAAGTCGTCAAAGATGAAACGCCCGCCCGGGGCGAGCTGGCTGTGGATGTGCCGCAGGGCGTCGCGCTTGGCCTCGAGCGTGGTGAGGTGGCCGAGGCTGTGGTAGGGCAACGTGATCAACGCCGCCGGTTTGCCCAGCTGAAACGAGCGGAAGTCGGCTTCGATGAGGGTCAGTCGCTTCTCCACGCCGGCCGCGGCGGCACGCTCGCGACAGAGGCGCAACATCGCCGGTGAAAGGTCGACGCCGGTGAGGTCACAACCGCGGGCGGCAGCGGCCACCGCGATGCGGCCATCGCCGATGCCCAGTTCCACCACCGGGCCCGTGGAGGCGAGGTAGGCGTCGACGTAGAACACCCGGTTGGCCAGCGCGGACGCGGCGGTGGCGGTCCAGACGGCGTAGATGTCGGCAAAGCGCTCGTAGTCCAATGGGCTCATGATGGGGGATCGGCCTCGTTCGAAGGCCCGCGACCGGCCTCGCGGAATTCTCGCCAGGCGCACCCGCCCCTTCATGCTCGAGGGTCTGCGCGCCAAATGCCTCAGCGACATCCACCTCCGCGTCTCGATGGAGGGTGCCGGGGCTCAAAAGCGTGATGGTATCAAGCCGCACCCCGCGGCCGACCTTCGCCGACGAAGGGATCCGGGTGCCACCGCAGGTCCCGCTTAACGCGATGAATTTTAGCTTTTTTTGGTCTGGGGTAAGGATATAAGGATAGGGACCGAGACAACTATTCAACTCGGCTGAACGGGGCTGGTCTTTTGATGCCGTGTGACCATAGCCCGACAGGCCCGGGCAAGAGGGGTGCGGAGTGTGTTTATTGACTTTCGCTCCCGCCGGTTGCAAGCTCGCCTGGCAGTCAAACAAACAATCATGTCCCCCACATTTTCCTGCCCGCACATCTCCACGGACGGAGGCCGCTGTATTGACATGGATTTTTTCCCGAAACCGCGGTGGGCAGGAAAGTTTTTGAGGCCCATTGGGCAATCCACTTAACCCCAATTCCCCAGTTGAATCGCGGGATTCGACAAAAAATTCGACCATTTTTTCTTCACAAAAAAGTTGGTCCGTAGTCCCTGCTACGACCTGCACTTTTTTTTTGTTCGTAAAAACGCCCGCCTTTTTTGTCTCGTCCTCGCGCCCAACAGGGGGATGAGGGTTAAGGGCCTGGCTTGCTTGGTCCGCGGCTTTTTTTAGCCAAATCTTGGCTTGGGCCGGATCCTTCGGCGTGCCGACGCCTAAAGTGCAACTGACGCTCAGCATCAACATCGCTTGGACGTGGCCCCGCTGGGCGGCGTCCCTCCCCCTATTGGACGGCTTGGACCGGGCCCTTTTTGACGGACGACAGTGGTTTTTGTATAGTCTTTATGTATTTTATAGACGCTGTTAAGTGAGGAATATATGACACAAACTAGAATGATTCTGGGTGTGTTGGTTTTCCTGCTGGGCGTCGCGGGGGCGCGGGCGGAAGGAGACCGCCCCACGGGGAACGTGAACCTTCTTCTGACGCAAAAAATGCTGGACGAGGACGATTGGACGCCCCTGGACACCCAAACGGGGTTCGGCGTCATGGCCGACTTCAAGATGTCCTCCTGGCCCATCGCCATCGCGGCCGGCTACCAAACGACCTCGGACAACGACATTCTGTTCGGAGCCGATATGGAAGGATCCACCGACGAGTTGGATCTTGGGATCAAATACATCGCGGACAAAGTCGGCAATCTCCGCCCTTTTGTGGGCGGCGGACTTTCCCAAATCCGGGGCAAAATCGAAGGTTCCGGTCCCGGCGGCAGCTTGTCTGTTTCGGACACGGGGATCGGGTTCTGGTTGTCCGCGGGGATATACTGGACCCTCGCCGAACACATTAATCTCGGCGGGCACGTTAAGTACAGCAGCGCCGAGGTGACGCTCGCGGATCCGGCGATCGGGTCTTTTGATGTGGACGCGGGGGGGTCGAGTCTGGCGGTGTTCGTGGGGTACCACTTCTAAACCCTTAAATAATAGAAACGGGGGAGCGGCGTCGCCGCCCCCCCGTTTTTATTGAGCCGTCCTATTTTTTGCGCTCGGACCTTTTTTGTTCCCGACGCGCCTTAAAAGCCTCTTCCCGTTCCTTTTGCTTGGCTTCGAACTTGGCCCGAATCTCGTTCTTCTGTTCTTCGGTCAGGTTGGGGTTGGCCGCCAGCCGTTCCTCCAGTTTTGCCCTGTTCTCCGCTTTCATCATTTCGTGGAATTCCTTGTTTTCGGACATTTGCTGGTCCCGATGGGCCTTCATGGCCGCTTCCCGCTGCTCGGGCGTCATGTCTTTGAGGGATTCCCGGAAAGCCTTGTTTTCCTCTTGTTGCTTCTCCACATGGGCCTGTCGCTTGGCCCGTTGGCCCTCGCGGAATTCTTTCATGCCTTCCCCCCGACCGGGCCCGGCCATCAACGACAAAGGTAAAAGACACAGGGTCAATGTGTACGTTACGAAACGGGAATATTGCATGGGTTCTCCTTGGAAAGGAATTGGGCGCCAACGGCGGGGCCCTTCCAAGTCTAACGGGGAATCGGGGGGATTTCCAGGACGAGGCGATTACAAAACGACCAGATTGTTGCGGTGGATGAGTTCGGCGGGGGCGGCGCGGTTCAATAGGTTTTCGATTTCCTGGGAGCGATGTCCTTTGATTTTGCGGACGTCGGCCGCGCCGAAGGCCGTCAGGCCCCGGGCGATCTCGCGCCCATCGGGCGCCACCAGGCGGACCGTGTCGCCGGGGTCGAAGGCCCCCTCAACGCGCACCACGCCCGAGGGAAGGAGGCTGCGCTTGCCCTCGGTGACGGCCCGGGCCGCGCCTTCGTCCAGGTGGAAGGCGCCCCGCAGTTTGCGGCCGAAGGCGATCCAGCGCTTGCGCGCCGACAGGGCTTCGGGGCTGGCCACAAAGCGCGTTCCCACACCCTTCCCCTCCAAAATGTCCCGGACCATGCCGGGCCGTCGCCCGGAGGCGATCCAGACTTCGACGCCCGAGGCCATGGCGAGGCGCGCCGCCGACAGTTTCGACGCCATGCCGCCCACGCTTTTCGCGGAGCCCGTGCCCGCCTGCACGAGCGCTTCAATGTCGGGGGTGATTTGAAAGATCTCGGGCAGGAGTTGCCCGTCGGCGCCCGTGCTGGTCAGCAGGCCGTCCACGTCGGTCAAAATGAAAAGCCGCGCCGCGTCCATGCGCGCGGCCACCAGGGCCGAAAGGGTGTCGTTGTCCCCGAATTTGATTTCTTGGGTGGCCACGGTGTCGTTTTCGTTGATGATCGGGACCACGCCGCGCTCCAAGAGGGCCCCGAGGGTGTTGCGGATGTTGAGGTAGCGCTCGCGGTCGTCCAGGTCGGCGCGGGTGAGGAGGACCTGGGCCACGGCCACGCCGAGGGGAGCGAAGGCCGCCTTGTAGGCTTCCATCAAAACGGGCTGGCCGACGGCGGCGGCGGCCTGTTTGTCCTTTAAAACGGTGGGGCGGGTTTTCCAGCCGAAGGCGTCCATGCCCGCGCCGATGGCGCCGGAGGTCACGAGGATGGGCCGCAGGCCTTTTTTGGCCAGACCGCCCAGTTCGTCGGCCAGGGCCCGGATGCGCGATGCGTTCAGCCCGCCCTCGGGGCGGCTGATGACCGCGGTGCCGACTTTGACCACGATGGGTTTCATTTGCGTTTTTTGTCGTCGGGCCGGAAAGTGAACTCCCGTTCCCCCAGTTCCACCTTGTCCCCGGTCATCGCGCCTTGTTTTAGCAAATTTTCCTCGACCCCCATTTTCTTGAGAATGTTTTGCAGGCGGGAGACGCTTTCGTCCTGCTCGAAGTGAGTGATGGCCACCAGGCGGTCCACCTTCCGACCGCCCAGGCGGAACCGGCCGGGCCTCACCGCTTCGACGTGGAAATCCGGGGCGATGATCAGGTCCAGGGGCCTTTCCGGCTGGGCCGGCGCGACCACGGGCGCCTTGGTCAGGGCTTTGGCGACGGCGACCATCAGTTCTTTGACGCCCTTTCCCGTGGCGGAAGAGAGGGGATAAATTTTTTCCTTTTTTAGACCTTTGCGAAGCGCCGCCAGGGCCTTGTCGGACCCCGTGAGGTCCATTTTGGTCGCCGCCACGATCTGGGGTTTCTTCGCCAGTTCCTTCGATCGGGCGGCCAGTTCCCGGTTGAGGGCGCGGAAATTTTTCAACGCCGTGTTGTTGTCGAACCCGAAGACGTCCACCAGATGGATCAGGACCCGCGTGCGCTCCACGTGGCGAAGGAACTCGTCACCCAGGCCTTTGCCTTCGTGGGCCCCTTCGATGATCCCCGGGATGTCAGCGATGACGAAGGTTTTGCCGCCCACGTTCGCCACGCCCAGGTTGGGCGTCAGGGTGGTGAAGGGGTAATCGGCGATCTTGGGCCGGGCCTGCGTGACGACGGAAAGAAAGGTGCTTTTTCCCGCGTTGGGAAAGCCCAACAGGCCGACGTCGGCCAGGAGCTTCAGCTCAAGGTGGATCTCAAAGGTCTCTCCCGGCTCGCCCTTTTCGGAGATGCGGGGAGCGGTGTTGATGGCGGTTTTAAAACTCGCGTTGCCGCGGCCGCCGCGCCCCCCCCGGGCGGCCAGCACTTTGTCGCCGGGGGCCGCCAGGTCCGCCAACAGCCGGTCGTCGCGCCGAACCAACGTGCCGGGCGGCACGCCGATCAACAAATCCTCGCCCATGGCGCCCGTCTGGTCGCGGCCCCGGCCGCTCACGCCCGGCTCCGCGCGGAACTCCGGCCGGTAGGTGAAGTCGTAAAGGGTGTTTTTCTGGGGGTCGGCCACGATCCAGACGTCGCCGCCCTTCCCCCCGTTGCCGCCGTCGGGGCCGCCCATTTCGACGTACTTCTCCCGACGGAAAGACAGGCAGCCGTCGCCCCCTTTCCCCGCTGTCGCCCGGATTTTGGCTCGATCGATGAACATGGTGGTGTCCTATTATGTAAAAAAAACAGCCCAGGACGGTCGGTCCTGGGCCGGGGAAAAAAAGACGGGCTTACGCCGCGACGGGATAGACGGAGACGCGACGCCGTCCGCCGGCGCGCCCGAGGGTGCCGCGGCGGAATTCAAATTTCACCACGCCGGTGATTTTCGCGAAAATCGTGTCGTCCTTGCCGATGTCGGTGTTGTGGCCCGGCGCGATGTGCGTGCCGCGCTGGCGCACCAACACGGAGCCCGCGGTGACGCGCTCGCCGCCGAAGGCTTTGACGCCCAGGCGCTGGCCGTTGGAATCGCGGCCGTTGGATGTGGATCCTTGGGATTTGACCGATGCCATGTTACGCTCCGGCGCTCACGTTTTGAATCAGGACTTCGGTCATGTCTTGCCGATGGCCCTGGAGCTTTTTGTAGCCCTTCTTGCGGCGCTTGTGAAAAACCAAAATCTTTTTCGTCCGGCCCTGCTTGAGCACCTTGCCGGTGACCGAGGCGCCCGTCACGAGGGGTTTTCCCATCTGGACGGCTTCGCCGTTCTTGAGGAACAAAACGTCCGAGAACGTGATGTCGGCGCCGGCTTCGGCCTCGATTTTTTCCACTTTAATTTTTTGGCCGGGCACGACCCGGTATTGTTTGCCACCGGTCCGGATGATGGCGTAGGTTTTTAGTTCGTCCATAATCGCAAATCCTAGTTTGTTTCGAGATTTATGTCAAGAAAACAGGTAAAAAAGACCCCCGCCGGTCCACCTCGGCATAAAAACGGGGCGGCGACCGGGTGCGGGGGCGAACCCTTTCTGGGGGCTCGGAAATGTTATACTAAACGAGTGACACGAAGGCAAGGGATTTTCCACCCATGACGACCTCCACCGCGGTGTCCCTCACGTATGAATACGACGGCGGCTTCTACGTCAACCTCACGAGCCGTTGCCCCACGGCCTGCGCCTTTTGCATTAAATTTTCCTGGGACTACAAATACCACGGCCACGATTTGAAATTGCCCGCCGATCCCTCCGTGGCCGATATCCTGGCGTCCGCGCCTTCGGACCTCTCGGGGTACCGCGAAGTCGTTTTTTGCGGTTACGGGGAGTCGACTTACCGCTTGAAAGAAATGAAGGAGCTCGCCACCGCTTTTCGGGCGCGGGGCGCCCGCCGGATCCGGCTCAACACCGTGGGGCTGGGCAACCTCATCAACGGGCGCGACATCGCCCCCGAATTGACGTTTTTGGACGCCGTTTCCATTAGCCTTAACACCGTTGACCCCGCCAAATATGTTGAAATCATGCGCCCCCGGCCCGAATTCCGGGACCGGGCCCTGGAGAGCGTGAAAGAATTCATTCGGGAATGCGCGAAGAACGTGCCCGACACCACGGTGAGCGCCGTGGAAATGCCGGGGCTGGACGCCGCGGGGGTCAAGGCCGAGGCGGAAAAGGCCGGGGCCAAGTTCCGGCTGCGGCCTTTTTTGGACGATTATCAAGCCGCCTAAAAAAATCGGGGTCCTGGCGGACGACTGGACCGGCGCCGGGGACGTGGGTTTGGCGTTTTGGCGCGCCGGTTTCGCGACCGCCCTCTGGGCGCCCCTGGGGAGCCGGCCCCGGCCGCCCCGGAACGCCCGGGTGTGGGTGATCGACACCGAATCGCGGCACCTTCCGCCCGCGGCCGCGGCCCGCCGGGTCCGGTCGGCGGTGGGGGTATTGAAAGCCTGGGGCGCGACGTTTTTTTACAAGAAAATAGATTCCACCCTGCGGGGGCCGGTCGGTCCCGAGTTGAAGGCTTTTTTGGATGCCACCGGATCGGGAGCGCCGGTGCCGGTTGTGCCGGCCCACCCGCGCCTCGGTCGGTTGACCCGGGGCGGGGTCCATTATGTGAACGGTGTTCCCCTCCGGGCCAGCGCCGCGGGGCGGGATCCGCGCGCGCCGGTGGCTTCTTCCCGGGTGGCGCGGTTGTTGGGGCCGGCGCCGGACCCGAAACTTTTTTGCGTTCCGGACGTAAGTTCCCTGTCGGAATTGAACGCCCTGGCCCGCGCCTGGGTCCGCGCGGGCGGTTCCCGGGCGGTGGGCGCTTCGGCCCTGGCCGGCGCCCTGGCCCGGTTGTGGGGACGGCCCCGCCGGCGTTTAAAAGGGCCCTCCTTGCCCCGGTGGGTGGTGGTTTCGGGTTCGGCCCACCCGGCGAGCCGGGCGCAATACGATTATGTTTCGAAGCGTTTGACCCGCTTGGCGGGCCCTGGGGCCCCGGCACTTTTCGCGGCGCCCCGGTCGCGCGCGCGCCCCGATCGGGTGGCCGCTCGATTGCGTGAACGCGTGCGGCGGCACATGGGGGCCGGGTCGCCGGTCCGCCTCCGTCGGACAGGGTGGTGGGTCGCCGGGGGGGAAACCGCTTTCGGCCTGGTCCGCATGTGGAAAGCCCCCGTCTGGCGGGTGGCCGGGGCCGTGGACGAAGGGGTCGCGCTCTGCCGAACCGATGGGCCCGACCCGCGGTGGCTGGTCACCAAACCGGGGGGCTTTGGCCGCCCCGACTTGATTTGGAGGACTCTTGGACGATAAAATTTCATCCGAAAGCCCCGCCGCCGCGCCGCCGCCTTGGGTGTTGCCGTCCTTCGCGCGGCCGGTGGGCTTCGTTGTCCTTTGTCTGGGGTTCCTGTGGGTCGTTGGCCCGCGCCTGTACCGCAACGCGGCGGACCTCAACGCCCTCCGCGATCTCGGACCGGCGCGCCTTCGCGCCCCCGACGCTCTCGACGGGCCGGCCCTCGCGGCGCCCGCCCCGGCGTCCCTGCGGGCGAACCCCCTGGGCCCGCGTCCCATTTCCTTCCGGTTGTTGGCGCCGGCGGCCCAGACTGTATTTGTGGGGGGAAGTTTTAATGATTTCAACGCCGCCCAATACCCGCTGACGCGCCGCGACGACGGGGTTTGGGAGGCGGCCGTCACGCTCGACCCCGGACGGTACGCTTATAAATTTAAAGTGGACGGGGAATGGATGCTCGACCCGACGAATCCCGAGCGCACCCCCGCGCCCAAAGAAAGTTCCCTTTTGGAGGTTCACTGAGATGATCCCGTTTCGTTCGATGGTCCGATGGATGGGTCTGGCCCCCCTTATGGTGTTGACCGCCTGCTTGGGCCCCCTGCCGCCCCGGGGGGGCCGACCGACGGTGCCGGTGGTTCCGCCCGTGGCCGTCCCCGAGGTCCCGCCGGTCGCCGTCGAACCGCCGCGCGCCGAAGGCCCCCGCGTGGGGATCCTTTGGGCGCCCGGCCCCCGGGTCGACGCCTTGATGTCGGCGGAATTCCTCGCCCAACGGCCGACGTGGCGCCTGACGGCGGTGTTCCCGGACAAGTTTTTTGGCGAGGACGAACGCGGTCGCCGGGCCAAAACGCTTTTTCAAGCGCTCGTCTCTTCCAAACAGGTGGAGGTGGTCTTGACCCTGCCCCACCGCCCCATGATGCCGTTGTTGATGGACACCGACCACGCCCAACTGTCGGCGGTTCCCGTCGAGGCGCGACCGCCGCGGTTCGCCCGGCCGGAGGACGTCCTCGAGCAAATCGACTTGGCCCGGGCCGCCCACCGCCGCCGATGGCGCGTGTCGCCGACGGGGCTCGCCCTGCCCTGGGACGCCGTCGTCGGTCCGGAAACCCCGCTGTGGTCCCGTTTCAAGCTGCGCTGGGCGGTGTTGCCCTCCTCCGCCGTGCCCACGGTTCAGGAAGACGCGCGCCCGCCCATTGTCCGCGCGGCGCGCTGGCCCGTCGGGGCGACCGCCCGGAAGTCTTGGTTTAAATCGACTTTGGAGCCGCTCGTCAAATCCTCCGGCACCTACGGGCCTCTGCAAATCGAAGCCCTCGAAGAACTGTCCGCCCTCGAGGTCTTGTCCGGTCCCGGGCGTGTGCGATGGGCCCCGCTCGGCGAGCTCTTGACCGAAGACCCGCTCCCCGCCGGGATTGCCCGCGTTCCGGCGACTCCGCCCGACCTCTCGCCGTGGATCGGCGAACCCGAAGAAAACCGGGCCTGGGAACTGCTCGGCTTGGCGCGGCAGGCCATCGAGGATTATCAAAATTCCGGCGACGCCGGGATGAACGCGCTGGACCTCGCCAAAAAGGAAATCCACGCCGCCGAAGACGGACGCGTTTTTTACGAGTTGGGGTCCGAAGGCAACGCCGACCGCGGCGGCGACGTCCGCCGGGAATTTTTGGCCACTTTGAACCAGGTGTACCAGCTGATGGGTCGCCCCGTTCCGCCGGAGGTCCGCCGGGGGTTCGCGCGCGGCCCCGCGGCGGGCCAAGGCGAAGCCGAGCCCGACGGCGCGTTCGAACGCGACGGCGCGGTGTTGCGCTGGCGCGACGCCCGCTCCGACGACCGGGGCCCGGGGGAATACTTTTATCCGACGGGTTCCCACCCCGCCGGGTCCTGGGACCTGCGCACCTTTGAAGTGCGGCCCGGCGAGACCGTGATCACGTTTTATTATGAATTCACCGCCCTCGCGAACCCGGCGCGCGCGCCGGGCGGGTTCTCCCTGCCCTTGGTGGACACCTACATCGACATCAATCGTTCGTCGGGCGCCGGCGCGCAGGATCTGCTCCCGGGCCGCCCCGGCCTGGTCGAGGCCACGGACGCCTGGGAGTACGTGTTGACGGTGGACGGCTGGGGGGCGCGGCTGGTTCGCTCCGGCCTGGGGGAAGCCCCGAAACTTTTGTCCACTTTTCCGGTCAAACGCGCGGGTCCGGGCGCCTTCGCGGTGGACGTGCCGGCCAGCGCCCTGCGCGGGTCGCCGGAGGGCTGGGCCTTCGGCGTGGCGGTCATGGGGCGCGGCCCCGACGGCCGCCCCTTGCCCGTCGCGGTCGACCCCGCGCCCGCCGCCTTCGGGGGCGCCGCCCCCGGCCGGGCCGCCCCGCCCTACATCGATTTGCTGACACCCCCCGGCGTTTCGCAGCGCCGCACCCTCGGCGTGTACAAATACGGTCAAGACGTGACCTTGCCCTTCGTCCGGGCGGAATAGGAGAGTCGCATGAACGAATCCCATCAAAAACGCGTTTTCTTTTGGGCCGCGGTGGCCGCCTTTGCGGCGCTGGTGGTCTGGATGGCCGAC
Source organism: Elusimicrobiota bacterium (assembly GCA_016706425.1). NCBI lineage: Bacteria > Pseudomonadati > Elusimicrobiota > Elusimicrobiota bacterium. The sequence continues at coordinate 2,499,562 of JADJJR010000001.1, read as the reverse complement.
CGCCGGGGCGAGTCCGGCCTGCTGCCGTCCGATTGGCTCCCGTCGAAGAACAAGGGCCGGCAAACCGAGCCGGTCGCCGTGGAGGGCCCGGTGTTGAATCTCCAGGAGTCCTTCGCCAAGGTCGCCGAACGGGTAAAACCCACCGTCGTCAGCATCACGGCCACCCACATCGAAACCTTCCAGGCCGCGCCCCAGGAATTCTTTTTCGGCGATCCGTTTGAGGAATTCTTCCGGGAATTCCACGGCGCGCCCCGCCGGCAAGGCCCCGCCCCCCGCCCCTTCCAGCGCAAGCAGCAGGGCATGGGTTCGGGCGTGGTGGTGGATCCCCGGGGGTACATCCTCACCAACGAGCACGTGGTCCGCGGGGCCGATGAGTTGACGGTGACGTTTCAATTCCCCGAGGAGCGGAAATACGCCGGCAAGGTCGTCGGCGCCGATCCGCGCAGCGACCTGGCGGTCATAAAAATCGAGCCCAAGGGCGCCTTGACTTACGCCGCCCTGGGCGATTCCGACAAGACCCGCGTGGGCGACTGGGCCATCGCCGTCGGCAGTCCGTTCGGGCTCGAACAGACGGTGACCGTGGGGGTCATCAGCGCCGTCCGGCAATCGCTCAGCATCGAGGGCGTCAATTATTCGGGCCTCATCCAAACCGACGCGGCCATCAACCGGGGCAATTCCGGCGGGCCCCTCGTCAACATCCGCGGCGAGGTCATCGGCGTCAACACCGCCATTTACGCGCCGACCGGCGTTTTCGCGGGCATCGGGTTCGCCATCCCGGCCAACCGCGTGAAGGACATCATGGACCAATTGATCGAGAAGGGCCGCGTCGTGCGCGGCTGGATGGGGGTGGAAATCCTCTCCGTCAACGAAGTCATCGCCCGGCAGTTCGGTCTGTCCAAGGCCGAGGGGGTCATGATCAACCACGTTCTGCCCGGCGGTCCGGCGGACAAGGCGGGCCTCAAACGCGGGGACGTGATCGTCTCTTTCGCCGGGAAAAAGACCCCCACCCGGGACATCCTCGTGGACATCGTCGGACGCACCCCGCCCAAGACCACCGTTCGCGTGGGGCTGATCCGCGAAGGGAAAACCCTGGAATTGCCGCTTGCCACGGCCGAAATGCCGAAGGCCTCCACCCCGGCCGAGGGGGAGACCGGCGACACCGGCGAACCCGCGGGCGAGTCGATTTGGGAGGGCGCGCGGGTGGGGCCCTTGGACGAAAGCATGGCCGCGCGCCTGGGCGTGCCCGCCGGGACGGCGGGTGTGGTGGTGTTGGAAGTGGCGGGCGGCGGCCTGGCCGAGCGCCTCGGCCTTGAGGCCGGGGATTTGATCTCTTCGCTCAACCGCCAGCGCACCCCGGACGTGGCGGCCTTTTTGAAGGCGGCCAAAAAAGCCAACGCCAAGGACGGCGTCCTGCTGGACGTCCTGCGCCGTGGCCGGGGGCTCTTCTTGAGTTACCGGGACGGCGACGAGTGATCGAATCCCCGGCGCGCATTCTCGTCGCCGAAGACGACGCCGGGCAAGTCGATGTGTTGCGCGCCCTGTTGGGGCAGGACGCCCACCAAGTCATCACCGCCGCCGACGGCCGGGAGGCTCTCGAAACGGCCCGGCGGGAGTTCCCGGATTTGATCCTTTTGGATGTCCTGTTGCCGGGGATGAACGGTTTCGAAGTGTGTCAGCGCCTGCGCCAGGACCCGGCCACTTGTCTCATCCCGATCATTCTGCTCACCTGTCTGGGCGACACCCGGGACAAAGTCACCGGTTTCAAGCTCGGCGCCGACGAATATGTCGCCAAACCCTACGACGCCATGGAACTGCTGGCGCGGGTGGAGCGCACGCTCCAGCGCAGCCGGGAGGACCTGGCCGCCAACCCCTTGACGGGCTTGCCCGGCGGGGTTGCTCTGGAACGGGAAATTCGCCGTCGAACCGCCGCCGGGGAATCCTTCGCCGTGGGGCGCGTGGACATTCGAAGCCTCAACGTGTACAGCCGCGCCTACGGTTACGAGAAAGGGGACCACGTCGTGCGGTTGGTCGGCATGATCCTCAAAAGCGCCGTGCAGGAGTTGGCCGACAAAAAAGACCTGGCCGTGCATTGGGGTTCGGACGATTTCGGATTTTTAACCAGCGTGGCCCGGGCGGCCGTGGTGGCCGCCCGCGTGTTGGAGAACGCCGACGCTTTGTTGGCCATGCAGTTGACCGCCGCGGACCGCGCCCGCGGCGCGATCCACCGGGACGGTCCGCCGCCCGTGGACGGACCCCCTCTGGGCCTGTCCATCGGCATCACGGACGTCGGGTCGGGCGGTCCGGCCCACCCCGCAGCGGTTCTCGACGAGTCGGAAAAAACCCTTCGCGAAGCCAAGGCCCACCCCGGGGGGCCCCTGGTCCGGAGGTTCGCCGTCTAATAAGTACGCAATTTCCGAAATCCCCAGCCGAAAGCGCCGAACACCAAAAAGAACACCGCCCCGAGTGCGCCCGCCAAGGCCGGCGTCCGGTACACCCACAGCGCGCGCCATTCGCCCGCGGGGACCCGCAGGGCCATGAAAGCGTGGTTGGCCCGGGCGATCGCGGTCGGTTGGCCGTTGACAGAGGCCCGCCAACCGGGGGCGTGAACGCCGCTGTACACCAACCAACCCGCGCCCCGTCCCCGGGCCGTGACCCGGCCGGGTTCCTCGGCCCATTCCGTCGTTTGCCCCTCGGAGCCCTCCGCCGGTCCCGGGCTTTCCAACAAAACTTCGTTGCGGGGATCCCATCCCGTTTCAATGATTTTCAAGCGCTCCGCGTCGTCCGGGACGACCCGCGCCCGCGGCACCCAGGTGACCCGTTCCAGCGGCCGGGGCCGGGTGTAAAGGAGCGCGTTGGCGCTTTGCGCCAAAAAGCGAGACGGCCCCGGCAGCGGTTCGATGGAGACGATGTGCGACGTCCCCAGGAAATCGAGGGCGGCGCTGGGCCCGGGAAGGTCCGGGACGCGCCGACGGTACTCCACGAAACGCCTTCCCCCGAACACCTCGTGGCTCCAGGTCTGGGGAACGCGGTGAGGCAGGGGCACGTTGGGATACAGGGATTGCCGAAGGCTGTGGTAACCGTCCAGCAAATTGTCGCCCGCGAGCGGTTCCGCGGATTTCATGGCGTTTGGGGCGAGGGCCAAACGGTGGGGGGCGGCGGCCAATTCTTTGGTCAAGGCCAAAGGGCGGTGGTAGAATCCGTCGGGCGCCAGCGGGTTGAGCGCACGGGCCAGCAGCCACAATTCCAAGGTCGTGAACGTCCCGGCCACCGCCCACCGCCGTTGGTGGAACATCAACCACAACGCGCCGAAAAACAGGAGCGACGCCGCCGCGCCGCCGGCGGCCGCCGACACCCATCGGTCCTGGACGGCCGTCAACGCCGTTGTTCCCAACAACCGCTGACACAGGTGGGCCCTCGCCCCGCCGTCCAACGAAAGCCCCAGGGTCACGGCCAGCGCTCCGAGCGTGAGGAAGATCAACAGGCCGTTTCGCCAAGCGGTTCGCCGGGCCGCTTCGCCGGCGGCCAGGGTCAGAGCGAACACGGCCAGGATGGCCGCGTTGGCAAAATGGGTCATGTAGCGCAGGCCGGGGACCGTTCGTCGCAGCGCGTCAAAAACAGGGTCCACTCCCAACGCCAAGGCGAGTCCGCCGCTGACCAAAAGGAACAGCGCGAGCGTCTTGCGCGGACCCGCGCGGAAAAATCCCGTCACGCCCAGGAGGGCCACCCCGGTTCCCACAAAGAAAGTGGAGAGCCATGGACGCGCCACCGGCCAAAACCCCGCGTCGAAAGGCGGGGACTGGAACGCCAAAGCCACGGGGTTCGTGATCCAGGGGACCAAAATTTTGATGGCGAACACGGGGGAAAGCAGGAACTGACGCGCGTCGGTCGCGTCCAGGGCCGCCCGCAGGGATTCCCGCGCCGCGTCCCAGGAGGCGACAATTTGGGGAAGGACCAGCACCGCGGCCGCCGCCAGGGCCAGGACGAAACGCCCCTTGTCCAAAACCCACGCTTTGGCGCCCGGGGTGGACCGGGCGCGGACCATCCACCCCACGAAAGCGGCGAAAACCCCGTAATGGACAAACTGAACGTACCCCGTTGCGAGAGCGGCGGCGGTGGCGAGCGTCACCCCGGCTCCGCTGCCGGCCCAACCGAATAAAAACAGGAAGGGCAGAAACCCCAGCGTTCCCACCGCGCTGGGAAATTCCCAATGAGCGACACCGAAGGCGCCCCAGGTCATGGCCACGGCGGTGAGCAAGGCCGGACCGTGGCTGGGGCCCGGGGTTTTGGAGGAGAGCCAGGCTCGGGACGCCAGATAAGAGCCGAAAAACAGCAGCCCGTGGGCCGCCGCCAGGAAAAAGGCGTAGGCCCGGCCGAAGGGGAACATCCAAAACAGGAGGCCCAGGGGGGACATCGTCATCACCTGGGGGTTGGCCATAAACGGTTCGCCGCAGGCCGTGTAGGGGTTCCATTGGGGCAGGCGTCCCGCCTGAATCTCCTGCGCGGCGTAGGTCAACCAGGGTTGGAACGAGCGGGTCATGTCCCCGATGTAGGGCACCGACCCGGCGAAAAGGGGAAACAAAAAAACACCGGCGGTGAGGAAGTACAAAATCAGCGCGCGGCGCATTTCACGGGCGGTCATGGCTCAGTGTCGTGTCCCACAAATACCTTTGCTTTTGGAGGCCCGAATCCGCCCGGGTTCAAGGCGCGAGGAGGGAGCAATGCGGGCCATTGTGACGGACGAGCAACGAAGAAACCGGGCGGATTCGGGCCTCCCTTCAGCCGATTTATACGTCACGCTTTCGCGAGACGACTTATTAAAGCAGGGCCGGGCGCTTTTGCGGGGCGAGCGGCGTCGCTTCTCGGTTACGATGTCCCGCATCGCGCCCTCGTCGCTCCTTGTCGCTCCACAAAATCGCCCGGCCAAAAGTAAAGGTATTTGTGGGACACGACACTAGTTTAGCAAGCGTCGTGTTGCTTTGGGGTGTCCAAGTTTGGAACAATGGTCCGCGTGAACATTTGTCTGGGCGTGGATTGGGGGCGTCGGCGCGTGGGGGTGGCTGTTTCCGACGAGTTGGGCCTGCTCGCCCACCCGTTGGCCACCATCGAGGCCCGGTCCCTGGGGGACGTGGTGACGCGGCTGACCGATTTAGCGAGGGAGCGGGGCGCGGACACCGTGGTGCTGGGCATCCCCCGCCACATGAACGGCGCCGAGGGCGACAGCGCGACGGCGGCGGCGCTCCTCGGCCGGCGCCTCGCCGAGGGGGGGCTGCGCGTGGAATACGTCGATGAGCGATTGACGACCGTGGAAGCCGAGGCGCGCCTGCGGGACGGCGGCCGGTCCGCCCGGGCGAGGCGCGATCGGCTCGATCAGGCCGCGGCGGCGGTGATTCTCCAAACCTATTTGGACGCACGGCGGGGGAAATCCTGATGGACCCGGCCCCGCGGCCCCCGCGCCGAGGGCGCGCCCTCGCGACGGGCGCGACGTTCGTCCTCGGGGCGGTCTTCGCCCTGACGTGGGTCAACAGCCCGCCTCCCGGGGCCCGGGGCGGCTTTTTCGATATCGAACCCGGTTGGAGCGCCCGCGCGACGGCGCGGCGATTGAAAGAGGAAGGCCACGTCCGCTCCCGCCTGTGGGTGGAAATCCTGGCGCGCCTGTACCGTTCCGACCAGAAATTGAAAGCCGGCTTCTATCGGCTTCCGGTCGGCGCCCGCTCCGATCAAATCCTGCGCGATATGATCCGCGGGCGCGGCGCCACGGTTCGGTTCACCGTCCCCGAAGGCCACGCGGTCTGGCAGATGGCGGACCGATTGGCGGCCCTCGGCGTCTGCGATCGGGACGCGTTCCTTCGGGAGGCCCTTCCCCTCGAAGGGTTTCTCTTCCCCGAAACCTACTTTCTCGAGCCGAACACCCCGGCCCCCCGTGTCGCGACGCTTTTGAGGGAACGGTTCGACGTCGTTTGGGCCGAAGTGTTTGCCGCGGCCGCCGCGACGGGCGACGTGGTTCCGAATAACCCCGGCGCCGTGCCCGTGGGTCCCGACGATGTTTTCCGTCTGAAAGACAGCCGGCTTTGGACGGTTCGCCAAGCGGTTACGATGGCTTCCTTGATCGAGCGGGAAACCCGCCGCGACGACGAACGTGCGCTCGTGTCCGCCGTTTACCACGGACGACTGAAAAAGCGGATGCGCCTCGAATGCGACCCCACGGTGCAATACGCCCTCGGGGGTTGGAAGAACCCCCTCACCCGGGCGGATCTCCGCCTCGAACATCCCCACAACACCTACCGCCGGTTTGGCCTGCCGCCGGGGCCCATCGCCGCGCCGGGGCGCGCCGCGTTGGCGGCGGCCCTTTCCCCGGCGGCCGTTCCCTCTTTGTATTTTGTCGCCGACGCGGCGGGGGGCCACACGTTTTCCGCAACTTACGAAGACCACTTGAAGGCGGTCCGCCGATTTCGACGGGCCCTAAAAGAAACACTACAATAGAGGCATGGGACTCATGGACGCCCGGGACGTGCGCTTCACCATCGCCGACGGCAGCCGGACCCTGCGCGCCGTGCACCGGCTCCGTTACGACGTGTACGTGCGCGAGTTCGGCTTTTTCAGTCCCGTCAAGCACACCGACGATCTGCTGGTGGACGCTTTCGACGGGGCCGGACTCCATCCCATCGCCCTCGAGGGCGATGAGGTGGTCGGCGCCCTGCGGCTGGTGCTCCACTCGGAACGGGGCTTCCCCCTGGCCCACGTGCTGCCCTCTTTCCGTTGTCCCGGCCCGCCCGAAAAAACCGCCGAACTCTCCCATCTCGTCATCGATAAACGCTGGCGCCGCCGAAGGGAGGACGGGCTCTTCGGCGCCGAGGGGTACTTGACGGTGGCGGAGGGGGGCGTTTTGCCGAACCACGATCCCTTGCCCCCGGTCCTCAAGCGCCGCAGCCGCCCGATCATCATCCTCGGCCTGTTGCGGACGGCCTATCAAATGTCGCGGCGCCTGGGCATCGAATGGTGGCTCATGTTGGCGGAAAAGCGCCTGCACGCCCTGCTCAACCGCCACGGCATCCCCTTCTATCAGATGGCCGATCCCCTGGGCGGACCCGACGGCCCCCGGCCGTCGCTCCTCACCGTCTCCGAACTCGAGGCCCATTTGAAGCGTCTCCACGATTCCGTGTTCGACGAATTCCTCGAAGGACTCGAGCCTCAATACCGCCCCAAGAGTTGAGTCACCCGCCGTTGCCGCCGGCGCGGCGACGTGTCCTGCTCGCCCGTCCCATGAATAGAATCCATTTTGGGAGCCTCCTTTTGTCCGGATTCGAGGCGCGACGAGGGCGCGATGCGGGGCCATCGTAACCGAGGAGCAACGAAGAAGGCGGGGAAAAGGGGGCTCCCCCTTCGGGGCCGGGCGCTTTTGCGCGGCGAGCGGCGTCGCTCGTCGATTGCGTATTCCCGATACGCGCATTCCTCGCTCCTTGTCGCCCCACAAAATCGACCGGCCAAAATGTATCCTATTCATGGGACGGGTGAGTAATTCCCCCATCTCATTCGGAGGTTCCTCATGGGCATCGTGGTGGTGGGGTCCGTGGCGCTGGATTCGGTCAAAACCCCCTTCGGGGAGCGGGCGAACGCCCTGGGGGGTTCGGCCGTTTACTTTTCCTATTCCGCGCGTTTCTTCACCGACGTCAAGTTGGTTGGGGTCGTCGGGCGGGATTTCCCGCGCGCCCACCTGGACCTGCTCCGTCGAAAGAAAATCGACCTGACGGGCCTGCAAACCGTCGATGGGGACACTTTTCGCTGGTCCGGTTATTACGAAAACGACTTGAACGAGGCCAAAACCCTCGACACGCGCCTGAACGTTTTTGAGCGCTTTTCCCCCGATCTGCCGGAGAGCCACCGCGCGGCGGACGCCGTGTTCCTCGCCAACATCGACCCGGACCTTCAGTTGCGTGTGCTCCGCCAGGTGCGCCGGCCCAAGATCGTCGCCGCCGACACCATGAACCTGTGGATTGCCACCAAGCCGGACCGGCTCAAAGCCCTCTGCAAGGAAATCGACATTTTGATTTTGAACGACGGCGAAGCCCGCCAGTTTTCCGGCAAGGCCAGCTTGATCCAGGCCGGCCGGACGATTCGGTCCTGGGGGCCGCGTTTCGTCGTCGTGAAAAAAGGCGAGCACGGCTCTTTATTGTTTTCCAAGCGGGGGGTCTTCGCGGCGCCGGCTTTTCCCCTGGAGGAGGTGTTCGATCCAACAGGCGCCGGCGACACCTTCGCCGGCGGAATGATGGGTTATCTGAACCGGGTCGGGAACAAGTTCGACGAGGCGTCCCTCCACCAGGCCCTTTTTTACGGCACGGTCATGGCCAGTTTCACCGTCGAGAAGTTCTCCCTGGACCGGTTGAAGACCGTGACGCCGGCTCAAATCCGCGCGCGACTCGCGCAACTGCACCGCGTCGCGCGTCCCCGCTTATCGCTTCGCGGATGACCCGCTCCGACGTGGGATGGGCGTTCGCCACCGGGGTCGCGGTGTTGGTTATTCAGTTCTTATTCATGCCGTCAAAAATTTTGCCGGGGGATCCTTGGGCGCCTCGCGTGGAAGCCGACATTTGGCTGCGCCACAGCCGCTGGGGACTGACCCCGGAAGATCTCTCCGCGCACCCCGGTTTGGGGCCACAATATTTTGTCATCCACAAAGCCAAAAACTTTTTTTTCTCAAAATACGGCGTCTTGAACACGCTGTTGTCGGCGCCCCCTCTGTGGGTGGCCCACGCCGTGAGGGAGGATTTGCCCCCGGCCTTGGACGACCCGGTGGTTTTGTGGTGCTTGAACATCTACCACAGCCTGTGGTCCGCGTTGTTGGCGGGAATTCTCTTTTTATTTGCGCGGCGTTGGGCAACGCCGGCCGTGGCGGTGGCTTACGTCGGGGCGTCTTTGTACACCGGATTTTTGTGGTTTTACACCCGGGCGCAATCGTCGGAATTGTGGCAAGTGACCATTTTTTCCGCCTTGGCGTTGGTTTTGTCCCGGGGCCCGGAAAGGTCGCAACAGACCCCGGCCGGCCCCGCTTGTTGGGCGGCGTTGGCCATGGGGCTGTCGGGGGCTCTTCTGTTCCTTCGGTTCACCTACGGGTTGCTTTTGCCGTTGGTGGCATCGTACGTGTTCCTGCGCGCGCGGGGGCCGGCTCGGCGCTACGTGGGGGCGGTGGCGGTCACCGCCCTTTTGGTCCTTCTCGGGCTCTGGATGGGCCTGAACCAATTTCGGTTTGGTCATGTCCTGGAAACGGGCTACAGCCACTGGCGGGAGACGGGTGGGACGCCGGACCGTTTTGAGGCGGCGGTGTTCCCCCGGGCCCTGTGGGGGTTTTTATTTTCTTCACAGCGCAGCGTGTTTTTCCACTTTCCCCTGGCCGCGCTGGCTCTGTTCGGGGCCCGGGAATTTTTCCTTCGCGAAAAACCCCTGGCGCTGCTACTCGGGAGCGTGGGAGTCTTGTTCCTTCTGGGGTTTTCGTTCACGGCGATTTGGGAGGGGCACGCGGCCTACGGGCCCCGTTATTTGCTTTTCTTTTTGCCCGCCGCCTCCGTCCCTGTGGTTTTGGTATGGCAAAGGCGACGATCGGGGATCGGCCGTGTGGCCGGGGGGGCCGCGGCGGCGCTTCTGGCCGGGTCCCTGTGGCTGCAAACCCAGGTCAATGCCCTCCCCTTCTTTTTGCCTTACCGGCTTTCCGGGCCCTTCGCCCAATACGGGGACGCGCGGATCAACTCCTATTTCGCGCGGCGTCCCTACGCGTTTATCGATTGGGACGTGCGTCGGTTTGTGGAAAAAGGTGCGGCGTTCCCACCGCTGGAGCGGTTAAAGGAAAAACGCGGAAGCGCTCCCGACGGCGAGGCCGCCTTTGTGGCGGGGCGCGTGCGGGCGCTGGCGGAACGCAACTATTTCTTCGGATCCCAGCGCGGGGCCGACGCGTCCTTGGGCGAGAGCCGGTAGGGCACGTCCAGCGTCGGCCAACGCACGGCGAGGGTCGGGTCGTCCCAGGCCAGGCCGCCTTCGGCTTCGGGCCGATAAAAATCCGTGCACTTGTAAAAAAAATCGGCTTCGTCGCTCGTCACCAAAAAACCGTGGGCGAACCCGGCCGGTATGTAAAGGGCCCGCGCGTTTTCCGCCGAAAGCTCGACGCCGAAGCACCGCCCCCGCGTGGGGCTGCCGGACCGAAGGTCCACGGCCACGTCGAACACCGCTCCCCTTAAGACGCGCACCAGTTTCCCCTGAGCGTGGGGCGGCCTTTGAAAGTGAAGCCCGCGCAGGGTCCCCCGGGCGGAAACGCTTAAATTGTCCTGGACGAAGGGCCCCGGTATCCCCGCCGCGGCCATATCCCGCGCGTTGAAAAGCTCAAGAAAACACCCCCGCTCGTCGCGGTGGACGGGGGACTCGAGCAAAACCAATCCTTCTATCCCCGTGGGCAAAATCTTCATGTTTTGAGGATACACTTCATTTTCGGCCCCCGTCAAGGAGCAGGGTTTCCAGTTGGCGCCGTCCTTCCGACCCGCGGGGAGACACGTCGTCCAGGGCGCGCCGCGCCTCGGCCGTCCGGCCCGCCCGCGCCAGGGCCGCCACACGGTCCACCCGGGCGGCCCGACCGTCGACGGTTAAAATGGCCCGCGCGTAGCTCGACGCGCCCGCGGGGGGCGGCGGCGCCTCCGTCAGAGGGTTCAGTAGGCGCAGAGCCTCCTCGGCGGCGCCGCGGGCGATGAGCAGGCGCGCTTTCAAAAGCGCCGCGGCCCCGAAACGCGGTTCAAGGGCGCGCGCGCGGTCGACGGCCCGCTCGGCCTCGGCAAAACGGCCGCTTTGGGCCTCGGCCACGCTTTTTTCAAACCACCACAGGGTGTTGGTGCGCGCTGTGCCGAGCGCCTTGTCCCAAAGACGCAACGCTTCGGCCCACCGTGGAGGGGTCATATGATCCGTTATCAAATGGGCCTCGTCCCGCGCCGCCTCCGGCAGGGACAATGTTTTTTGAATCCGTTGAAGGTCGGCGCGAGCGGCCTCAAAATCGGACGGACCGGCCCCCGCGCCGTGCATCCGCTGATCCGCCCGACCCAGTAAAACCTCCACCCGGGCCCGGGACAGCAAGGGCGCCCCGGTGTTTTGTCGATGGAGGGTCGCGGCCGCCGCCGTGTTGAGGGCCGCCAGCGCGAAGAGGAGGGCCACGGGAATCGATCCCCAGGCCCGGGACCCCGCGGAGCCCGCCGGCCGGGGATCGGCGGTCACCGCCAGAAGGGCGCCGCCCAGGAGCGCGTTGCCCGGCGCGTAGAATGGAAAATTGACGCAACAAAAAGCGATCGCCGCGGCGAGCCATCCGGCGTCCGGGCCGGGGTGTTTCCATGCGCGACGAAAGTGTCCGACTAGAAACACCACCAAGAACAGAAGCGTCCCCAAGCCGCATTCCGCGCCGACCTGCAGGAAATCGTTGTGCGCGAAACTGTGGGCGTGGTCGAAATAAACGCCGTCGACCGGGAGGGGAACCCGGTGGGCGGCGTAGGCCCAGGCGAAGAGACCCGGCCCCCACCCCAAGAGGGGGCGTTCGATGGCGCCGGCCAGGGCCGCCCGCCAAAGGGCGGGACGGGTCCAGGCAAACACGTCGGAAGTTTTAAAGAGATCCAACCGATCGACCGTCCACAGGCCGAAGGCCGCGGTCGCCAAAAGCCCCGCCCCGAGGATGGCGCGCCGCGCGCCGCCCCGTTGATAAAGCAAGACCGTCGCTCCGACGGCGGCCGCCAGCAGGCCGCTCCGGGATTTCAGAAGGAGCAGCGTTCCCGCCAGGGCGGCGACCGCAGCGATGCGCGCGGCGCGCCGACAGCCGCCGGCGCCTTGGAACGCGCGGTGACCGACGGCGACCAGGGCGAGGGCGATCCAGAAAGCTTGGTATTGGGGGTTCCCGGGCCGCCAAGTCGCCGCCGCGGGCCAAAGGAGAGCGGCCCAGGCGACGGTCGCGTAAAGGCCGGCCACCGCGCACAGGAGGGTTTCGAAGAAGCGACGGTGGCGTGGCGCGCCGTGGGTCCAGGCGACGAAGGCCAGCGCCGCCGCGAGCGCCAGTTTGGTCACGGACTCGGTGCCGAGAGGCTTCCCGAGGGAAAAAGCCCAGGCCAAAAGCGTCGCGGCGAGGAAAGCCGCGCCGAAACCCGCCATGGGCGTGTCGCCCCGTCGGGCGGGCCGTCGGAGAATAAGCAGGCCCGCCCCAGCCAGGCCCGCCGCGGCCACCCAGGGCCAGAACCCCGCGAGTCGGGCGGGCAAAATAAGGGCGACGGCGGCCGGCGCCGCCAGCGCGGCGGCGGCGACGCGGTTATCGGCGGAGCGAGCCAGGCCTGTTTCGTCGTCGGAAAAAAACGCGGGGCGGGGAACGGGTGTCTTCACACCGCCATTCTGAAAAAAAAATTTAAAAAAGTGTTGACAATTTTTTGGATTATGCTAATATCCTCCCTGTTCGCGGCGGACAGAAATCGCCGCGCCGAGATTTTGAAAAAGAATTCCGGGCCTCGCGGTCCGACGCCAGAGGGTGAAAGCCGTCCCCTTTGAAAGGGAAGGGCTTGCGCCCCTGGGAATTTTTTTCTATAATCGGGACACAATTTTGCAGTCTTGTTCTTTGACAGAGCCAAACACGCAAGCGGATGAGCGCCCCGAATCGAGGCCCATCGCACCATCGATGGGACGAGATGGGTCGCTGTCCGATGCTTATTGGTAAACGACGTTCAGGTGTAATTAAGCTTGTGTTTTATAACTCAAGCAATTCCACAAGAGCCGATTAACCAAACCTCAATAAGTTTGTTCACGCCCGCAAGGGTGTGACGCAGATCTTACGGAGAGTTTGATCCTGGCTCAGAGTGAACGCTGGCGGCATGCCTAACACATGCAAGTCAAACGGGGCTTGGCAGCTTATCGTCAAGTCAAGTGGCAAACGGGTGAGTAATACGTCACCAATCTTCCTTCGAGTGGGGGATAACTCCGGGAAACCGGAGCTAATACCGCGTGAGACCACGTCTCGGCATCGAGATGAGGTTAAAGTTCCGCAAGGGACGCTTGAAGAGGAGGGGACGGCCTATCAGCTTGTTGGCGGGGTAACGGCCCACCAAGGCTACGACGGGTAACCGGTCTGAAAGGACGACCGGTCACAATGGCACTGAGACACGGGCCATACTCCTACGGGAGGCAGCAGTGGGGAATTTTGCGCAATGGGGGAAACCCTGACGCAGCAATGCCGCGTGGAGGACGAAGGTCTTCGGATTGTAAACTCCTTTTGCCGGTGAAAAACGACGGTGTGAATAACACCGACTGATGGTAACCGGTGAATCAGCCACGGCTAACTTCGTGCCAGCAGCCGCGGTAAGACGAAGGTGGCGAGCGTTACTCGGAATTACTAGGCGTAAAGCGTGGGCAGGCGGCTCGATAAGTCTTTTGTGAAAGCCCCGGGCTTAACCCGGGGAGGTCAAAGGATACTGTCGGGCTTGGATGTGGGAGAGGTCACTGGAATTCCTGGTGTAGCGGTGAAATGCGTAGATATCAGGAGGAACACCAATGGCGAAGGCAGGTGACTGGACCACTATCGACGCTCATCCACGAAAGCTGGGGGATCAAACAGGATTAGATACCCTGGTAGTCCCAGCTGTAAACGATGCACATTAGATATGGGGGGTATCGACCCCTCCCGTGTCGACGCTAACGCATTAAATGTGCCGCCTGGGGAGTACGGCCGCAAGGTTGAAACTCAAAGGAATTGACGGGGGCCCGCACAAGCGGTGGATCATGTGGTTTAATTCGACGCAACGCGAAGAACCTTACCTGGGCTCGAACGGCCAGTAGTAGCTCCTGTGAAAACGGGGGCGAACCGTCAAGTCGGTTGCTGGTCGAGGTGCTGCATGGCTGTCGTCAGCTCGTGTCGTGAGATGTTGGGTTAAGTCCCGCAACGAGCGCAACCCCTATCCTATGTTGCCACCCGCGCAAGCGGCGCACTCTTAGGAGACTGCCTCGGATAACGGGGAGGAAGGTGGGGACGACGTCAAGTCCTCATGGCCCTTATGTCCAGGGCAACACACGTGATACAATGGCGACTACAGAGGGAAGCGAGGCCGCAAGGCGGAGCCAACCCCACAAAAGTCGCCCCAGTTCAGATTGTGGGCTGAAATTCGCCCACATGAAGGCGGAATCGCTAGTAATCGCAGATCAGCAGGCTGCGGTGAATACGTTCCCGGGCCTTGTACACACCGCCCGTCACACCACGAAAGCCCGTTGCAACAGAAGTCCATGGTTTCCATGGCCCAAGTTGTGATTGGTGATTGGGGTGAAGTCGTAACAAGGTAGCCGTACGGGAACGTGCGGCTGGATCACCTCCTTTCTAAGGAGAATTCCAAACCCGGTTCGCCGGGGGTTGGAAGAGGTCGATTGTCGGCGCTTCCCTGGGGCGCTCATCGGCTTGCGTTTGGCTCTGATAATTGGATTCGATGGGCGGATAGCTCAGCTGGTTAGAGCACACCCCTGATAAGGGTGAGGCCGGTGGTTCGAGTCCACTTCCGCCCAGATTTGGGTGAGGTGCGACGCGGGGCTGTAGCTCAGCTGGGAGAGCGCCTGCTTTGCAAGCAGGAGGCCGCCGGTTCAATCCCGGCCAGCTCCACAAATCTGCCGGTGAATAGTCCAATCAAAAATTTTAAGTCAGTCGTCTCCTGGCTCTGTTGTTGGAGTTCACGGGAAGGACGGCTCTTTGACATACGAATAGAAAAGTCAAGCGTCTAATTGATGTTGTATCGAGCTTAACAAGACTTAGACAAATCATCGTCTAAATTGAGTAGCGCGATGCGACTGAGGATTCAAAGATGCGGCTAAGCTACAAAGTGCGCATAGTGGATGCCTTGGCGCCAGAAGTCGACGAAAGACGCGGCCAGCGGCGATACGCCCCGGGGAGGTGCAAGCAACCTTTGATCCGGGGATTTCTGAATGGGGAAACCCTCATGGGTGACAAATCCATGAACATTTAAGGGAATGCGGTCGGGAAACCGGCCGAGGTACCTTATCTGAGACAACCCAGGGAAGTGAAACATCTCAGTACCTGGAGGAAAATAAATCAAACGAGATTCCCTAAGTAGTGGCGAGCGAACGGGGAACAGCCTAAACCTGTCCTATGACAGGGGTTGCAGGGCTTGTCCGGTTTAGAGCCGGTAAGTTACAAAACGTTGTGTTAGTGGAATGTGCCTGGAAAGGCCGACCAAAGACGGTGAGAGTCCGGTACACGAAAACACAGCGACTTACGACAAGTTCCTAAGTACTGCCGAGCACGTGAAATTCGGCACGAATCCGGGGAGACCACTCTCCAAGGCTAAATACTCTCTGGCGACCGATAGTGAACCAGTACCGCGAGGGAAAGGTGAAAAGGACCCCTGACGGGGAGTGAAAAGAACCTGAAACTGTGCGTATACAAGCAGTCGAAGCACTATGGCCCGCAAGGGCAATGTGCGACGTCGTGCCTGTTGAAGAATGATCCGGCGAGTTACTGTTGCATGCAAGGTTAAGGACTTTAGGGTCCGGAGCCGAAGCGAAAGCGAGTCTTAACGGGCGATCAGTATGCAATAGTAGACCCGAAGCCAGTCGATCTAACCCAGGACAGGGTGAAGTCACCTTAACCGGTGATGGAGGCCCGAAGCGTTGAGTGTTGAAAAACTCCTGCATGAGCTTGGGTTAGGGGTGAAAGGCCAATCGAGGCTGGTGATAGCTGGTTCTCCCCGAAATAGCTTTAGGGCTAGCGTGGAGCGATGACCGTGTGAGGTAGAGCACTGGATAGTGTAGGGCCGAATACCTCGGTTCCGAATCTAACCAAACTCCGAATACATACGGGAAAACTCCGCAGTCAGTTCACGAGGGCTAAGCTTCGTGCGCAAGAGGGGAACAACCCAGACCGTCGACCTAGGTCCCAAAATACAGGTTAAGTGGTAAAGGATGTGATTTGACTCAGACAGCGAGGAGGTTGGCTTAGAAGCAGCCATCCTTTAAAGAGTGCGTAACAGCTCACTCGTCAAGTTAAGTCGCGCCGAAAAAGTCCGGGGCTCAAACCTGTTACCGCAGTCACGGCTGTGAGGTGGATTCGTCCATCTCACGGGGTAGGGGAGCGTTCCGCTGTAGGATGAAGGCATACCGAGAGGAGTGCTGGACGAGGCGGAAGTGAGGATGTCGGAATAAGTAGCGATAAGGTCTGTGAGAATCAGACCCGCCGTAAGCCTAAGGTTTCCTTGTTTAAAGTTCGTCTGAACAGGGTCAGTCGGTCCTAAGTCGAGGCCGAAGGGCGTAGATGATGGGCATCAGGTTAATATTCCTGAACCACGTCTTGTGGGTTACGTTGAGGGGGGACGCAGAAAAGTAAGCCGGCCGGGGTGTTCCCGGTCCAAGGTGGTAGGGAGATTCTCCAGGCAAATCCGGAGGGTCGTTAATCCCGAGAGCCGAGTGCGAGTTTGTCGAAAGACAAGCGAAGTGGCCCAATTCCGCTGCCAAGAAAAGCCCCGCAAATACTGCAAGACGTGTCCGTACCGCAAACCGACACAGGTAGGCGAGGAGAATATCCTCAGGCGCGCGAGCGAACTCTCGCTTAGGAACTAGGCAAACTGGCCCCGTAACTTCGGAAGAAGGGGTGCCCGATGCTTTGACCCCGTACAGGGGAAGGGGTATTGGGCCGCAGTGAATGGGGAGCCGCGACTGTTTAACAAAAACACAGGACTCTGCTGAAATCGCAAGATGACGTATAGGGTCTGATGCCTGCCCGGTACCGGAAGGTCATGGAGAGATGTCAGCCGCAAGGCGAAGCATTGAACTTAAGCCCCGGTAAACGGCGGCCGTAACTATAACGGTCCTAAGGTAGCGAAATTCCTTGTCGGGTAAGTTCCGACCTGCACGAATGGCATAACGAAGGCTCCGCTGTCTTGGCGAGAGGCTCGGCGAAATTGTGGTATCCGTGAAGACGCGGATTACCTGCGGTTAGACGAAAAGACCCCGTGGAGCTTTACTGTAACTTGTTATTGCGTTTTGGGACTGGATACGTAGGATAGGTGGGAGGCTTTGAAGTCTCGCTTTTGGGCGGGATGGAGCCAACCTTGAAATACCACCTTTTCGGTTCTGAGACGCTAACCCTGTGCCGTTTATCCGGCCGGGGAACAGTAGCAGGCTGGCAGTTTAACTGGGGCGGTTGCCTCCTAAAGAGTAACGGAGGCGTTCCAAGGTACCCTCAGGGCGAATAGAAATCGCCTGTCGAGTGCATGCGCAGAAGGGTGCTTAACTGCAAGGCCTACAAGCCGAGCAGATACGAAAGTAGGAGCAAGTGATCCGGTGGTTGATTGTGGGATTGCCATCGCTCAACGGATAAAAGCTACCCCGGGGATAACAGGCTTAACTAAAAAATAGGCCCCTCATCGAGCAATCGGTGAGGCTAACAAACTGGACTTTGAACGGTGAAACCCTACACTTCTTTGTTGAAACACACACGCGCTGTGGGCGCGCGGCGACACACGTCGTCGAAGAAGGAGGGCAATACCGTGGGTTGCGCGGCAACGCGCGATCTGTAACGACTGTGCCACGTCGAAAGACGTTGCGGCGATTTCCTGCGTACAAGGGCTTCGCACGGCACGACTTTGGCCCTGAACTTGCCGAGCCGGCGGGTTCAATCCATGGCCAAGGTAACACGTCCGGCCCCTGTCTTTGACAGGGTGATGATATAGTCTGCACCCCATGGAAATGGGGAACAATGTGTATCGGATCCAAGAGCCCATATCGACGATCCGGTTTGGCACCTCGATGTCGGCTCATCGCATCCTCCCGCTGGAGTCGGTGGGAAGGGTTTGGCTGTTCGCCAATTAAAGCGGTACGTGAGCTGGGTTCAGTACGTCGTGAGACAGTACGGTCTCTATCTACCGTAGGCGGAGGACATTTGAGGGTGAGTCGACTCTAGTACGAGAGGACCGAGTTGAACGCGCCTCTGGCGTACCGGTTGGCCCCAACGGGCCATGGCCGGATAACTACTGCGCGGACGGGATAAACGCTGAAAGCATCTAAGCGTGAAGCCCACCCCAAGATGAGATGTCCCTGGAGCGCAAGCTCCCTAAAGACCAGGAGAAGACTACTCCGTTGATCGGCGGGATGTGGAAGGAGGGTAACCTCTGAAGCTAACCCGTACGAATCGGTCGTGAGGCTTAGCCGCATCTGTGAATCCAAATTAGAAACGCATTCAAACCACCGAACGCGCGCTTGACTTTTCTATCCGTCTGTTGAAGGCGAGGAAATCCCTCGCGACGCTCTTTGATCCAGCGGGACGGCAACGCCGTCCTTGGGGACAAAACTCCCGGTGCTTCTCCCGGTGAGGTCACACCCGTTCCCATTCCGAACACGGCCGTTAAGCTCACCAGGGCTGATGGTACTTGAACCGCAAGGTTCTGGGAGAGTAGGTCAGTGCCGGGAGTTGTGTTCCTGAGGCCTGAAATTCCGAAAGAAATTTCTTGCCCGCTGGATAAAATTTGTGGTAAAATGGCGCGCCTCAATCAGGGGGCGAACCAAACATTAAGCGGCAATGACCGTAGGGGCCGTTGGGTTGTGCGGCACAATTGTCCGACGCGCGCGGCAGATCGAATACGCCGCGATGAAGATCGGGCGCCCTACCGAGGCGCGATGAAGAAAACACACCTCTTCACCGTCTGGGGGGTGTTTTTTTGTTTTTAGAGGATAAGCGATGCCCAGTCTGAGAAAAGATCGAGAATCGGCGGTTCACACCCTCACGAAGGATTTCGAAGGGATCGAGGGGTTGGTGGTCGCGGGTTATGTCGGCGTGAAGACGCCCGAGCTCAACGAGCTCCGCGGCAAGCTGCGCCCCTTGAAAGCCAAGTGCCAGATCGTGAAAAACCGTCTGGCCAAGATCGCCTTGAAGAACAAAGGCATCACTGAAGATTTCGGCAAGCTCTTCACGGGCCAATCGGCCCTGATCATCCAAAGAGGCGACGCGGTCGCCAGTCTCAAAGTGATCATGGAGTTTGAAAAGGCCCACGAAAACGTGAAGGTTCGTGGGGGCCTTTTAAACGGCAAGGTGATGAAACCGGCGGAAATGAAAGCCGTCGCGTCCCTGCCGCCCCGCCCCGTTTTGTTGGCCACGTTGTTGGCGCGCCTGCAGGGGCCGCTGACGGGCTTGGCCGGTGTGTTGACGGCGGATTTGCGCAACTTGGCCCAGTTGCTCGACCAGGTCGCGAAGAGAAAAGAAGCGAAATAACGCTTTTACCGGGACCACGGTCCCGCTCGGAGAGGAGACAATCATGGCAAAATGCACAGCGGACGACGTTCTCGAGTCCATCGACTCTTGGACGATTTTGGACGTTCACAAGCTCGTTAAAGGCATCGAAGACAAATACGGCATCACGGCGGCCCCGGCGGTTGTGGCGGCTGGCGTGGCGGCGGGTGGCGCGGCGGCGGGTGGCGCGGCGGCAGCCGAAGAGCAAACCAGCTTCTCGGTCATGCTTATGAGCGCGGGCGCGGCGAAGATCAACGTGATCAAAGTCGTGCGCGAGCTGACGGGCTTGGGCCTCAAAGAAGCCAAGGATCTCGTCGAAGCGGCTCCGAAAGCCGTCAAGGACGGTTTGTCCAAGGACGCGGCCGAAGACATGAAGAAAAAGCTGGCGGAAGCCGGCGCAACGGTGGACGTGAAGTAACGAGTCCGCATTGACGCTGACGGGTCCCATCGGGTTTTCGTATCGCGCCGGTTCGCGCCGGACGCGGGGCTTCTGATCGTCGAGGGCAAAATGAAAAAAACTTCCTTCGCTCGTATCCATCCCGCCATTGATCTGCCGCCGCTCCTGGAGATGCAGACGCGGTCCTATGAAGAGTTCCTTCAAAAGGACGTGTCGCCCTCCGAGCGCAAGATCCAGGGGTTGCAGGCGGCGTTCATGGACGTGTTCCCGATCATGAGCACGGACGAAGTGTTGTCCCTCGAGTTCATGCATTACACGCTCGGGGAGCCCCGCTACACCGTCGACGAAGCCCTCTCCAAGGACGCCAACTTCTCCGCGCAGCTGCGCGCGTGGTTGCGCCTGGTCCAAAAGCAGCCCGGCGGAAAGCCCAAAGTCTTGACCGAACAGGAAGTGTATTTCTGCGACCTGCCGCTCATGACCACTCCGGCGACGTTCATCATGAACGGCGTCGAGCGCGTGGTGGTGAGCCAGTTGCATCGGTCCCCCGGGGTCATCTTCGAAGAGGACGAAGAGAAAAAGATCTCCTCGTACGGAAAAAAGCTCTATTTCGCGCGCCTGATTCCCTACCGGGGCGCCTGGGTGGAGTTCGAATTCGACCTCAACAACGCGATCTACGTCCGCATCGACAAAAAGCGCAAACTGCCGGCCACGGCGGTCCTGCGCGCCATGGGCATCGAAACGGACGCGGAAATCCTGTCCCTCTTTTATGACACCGAAACCCTGAACCTCGCGAGCGCGGCGGCCGAAACCGTCGTCGGGCGCGTGGTCGCCAAGGACGTGGTGGACACCACCACCGGTGAAGTGGTGCTCGAGGCGAACAAGGAAATCACGCGGGAAATTTTCCTGCGGTTGCAGGACAAAAAAGTCCGCTCGGTGGACGTGATCGCGTCGGACCCGCAGGTCAACGACGTGGCCATCCGCAACACGCTCCTTAAAGACAACCTCAAAACCCGCAAAGAGGCCATTCAAGCCATCTACCGCGTGGTGCGCGCCCAGGAATTCATCGTTCCCGAGCAGGCCGAAACCTACATCGACAACATGCTCTTCAAGTCGATCCGCAAGTATGACTTGACGAAAGTCGGCCGGTTCAAAATCAACCGGAAGCTCTTGCCCTTCCTGGAAGCCCTCGCGGAACGGAAGGATTTCAAATTTGAAGTGCCCAACGACCGCCGCCGCACCCTGGCGCGCGAGGACATCATCGCCACGCTCCAATATCTCATTCTCCTCAACAACGAGGCGACGACCCACTCTTTCGGCAAGACCACCGTCAAGGTGGAGATCGACGACATCGACCATTTGGGCAACCGCCGTATCCGCTCGGTGGGCGAACTGCTCGAAAACCAGATCCGCGCCAGCTTGGCCCAAATGGCCCGCCTCGTGCGCGAGCGCATGAACGTGCAGGAGAACGCGCAGCTCACGCCCCGCACGCTCGTCAACGCCTCGGCCGTCGTGGCCGCGGTGCGCCGCTTCTTTGGTTCCAGCCAACTGTCCCAATTCATGGACCAAACCAACCCGCTGGCGGAAATGACGCACAAGCGCCGCCTGTCGGCCCTGGGCCCGGGCGGATTGAACCGCAAGCGCGCGGGTTTCGAAGTCCGCGACGTGCACCACACCCATTACGGGCGGCTGTGCCCCATCGAAACGCCGGAAGGCCCGAACATCGGTCTGATCACCTCCTTGGCCTGCTACGCGCGCATCAATCAATATGGGCTCATTGAGTCCCCCTACCGCAAGGTGGAAAAGGGCCGCGTGACCGATGAAATCGAATATTTGACGGCGGACAAAGAAGACAATTACGTCATCGCCCAGGCCAACGCCCCGGTCGACAAGAGCGGCCGTTTTTCCGCGGAAGTGATCGCCTGCCGGCACAAGGGCGACTTCCCGCAAAAAGCGCCCAACGAAATCGATTACATGGACATCTCGCCGGTGCAGGTGGTTTCCACCTCCGCCGCCCTGGTGCCCTTCCTCGAGCACGACGACGCCAACCGCGCCCTCATGGGATCGAACATGCAGCGGCAGGCCGTGCCGCTTCTTTTCCCGGAGCGCCCCTTTGTCGGCACCGGCATCGAGAGCCGCGTGGCCCGCGACTCCGGCGCGGTGAACATCGCCCGCCGCGGCGGCCTCGTGGTGTCCTCCGCCAGCGACCACGTCGCCGTCTATTCGGACGAAGGCAAGGGCGGCATCGACCTTTACCCGCTTCGCAAATACGCTCGATCCAACCAGGACACCTGCTTGAACCAGTTGCCCTGCGTGACGCAATTTGAAACCGTCAAGAAGGGCGACGTCTTGGCCGACGGCCCCGCCACCCAAGGCGGCGAGCTGGCCCTGGGACGCAACCTCTTCGTCGCGTTCATGCCCTGGGAAGGCTACAACTTCGAAGACGCGATCCTTTTGTCCGAGCGCCTGGTGCGCGACGACGTCTTCACCTCGATCCACATTTCGGAGTTTCAGGTGGAAGCCCGCGACACCAAAATGGGCGCCGAGGAGATCACGAAAGACATTCCCAACGTGGGCGCGGAATCCCTGGCCCATCTGGACGACAACGGCATCATCCGCGTGGGCGCCGACGTGGCCCCCGGCGACATCCTGGTTGGCAAAGTCGCCCCCAAGGGCGACCAACAGACGACCCCGGAAGAGCGCCTCCTTAAAGTCATCTTCGGCAAAAAAGCCGAGGACGTCATGGACGCCTCCCTGCGCGTGCCGCCGGGCGTGACCGGCAAGATTTTGGCGACCAAGATTTTCGTCCGCAAAGAAAAAATGGCGAAAAAGGACGAAAACAAGAAAATCAAGGAAATCGATGGGAAGCTGGAGGAATCGCTGGAAATCCTCCGCGCCGACCGCAAAGCCCAAATCGCCCACCTCCAGGACCTCCAGGACGCGGGCAAACTGTCCAAAGGCGAAGCCGCCGAACGGAAAAAGATGTTCGAAGCCATGGCCGATCGCCGGATTGAGGAAGCCAAAAAGCAGGCCGCCCGGGACAAAGAAAACTTTAAAATGGGCGATGAATTGCCCGTGACCGTGAACCGCGTGGTCAAGGTGTACATCGCCTCCAAGCGCAAAATCCAAGTCGGCGACAAGCTCGCCGGCCGGCACGGCAACAAGGGCGTCGTGGCGAAAATCCTCCCCCCCGAAGACATGCCCTACATGCCCGACGGGACACCGATCGACGTGGTTCTGTCGCCTCTGGGCGTGCCCTCCCGTATGAACGTGGGCCAGTTGCTCGAAACGACGCTGGGTTGGGCCGCGAGCATCCTCGGCGTGGAAACCGTGACGCCGGTGTTCGACGGCGCCACCGAAGAGCACATTCAGGACATGATGCGCCAGGCGAAAAAGAAACTTTTGGAAAAAGGCTGGAAAGAAGAGTGGCTGCCCAGCGACGATGGCCGCATCGTTCTGCGCGACGGCCGCACCGGGGAACCCTTCGCCAACAAAGTCACCGTGGGTTACATGTACATTCTCAAACTCGCCCACTTGGTGGAAGACAAGATCCACGCGCGCTCGACGGGCCCGTACTCGCTCATCACGCGCCAGCCGCTGGGCGGCAAGGCGCAATTCGGCGGACAGCGCTTCGGCGAAATGGAAGTCTGGGCCATCGAAGGCTACGGCGCGGCGCACACCTTGCAAGAATTTTTGACGGTGAAGTCGGACGACGTGCAGGGCCGCACCAAGATGTACGAAGCGATCATCCGCGGCGACGTGACGACCGAACCCGGCGTGCCCGAAAGCTTCCGCGTGCTGGTGCGGGAATTGCAGTCCCTGGGTTTGAATGTTGAATTGACGAAGTCGGGCGACGCCGCGGACAGCGGCGCCGCCAAGAAGTCCGCGGCCAAAGAAGCCGTGGCGAAGGAGTGACCGTGACGACGCTTTTCGCGGAACGAAAGAAAGAAAGCGCCAAAAAGAAGCCCGCGGCGGGATTGAACTTCACCGGTTTTGACGCGGTGCGGATCACGATTGCCTCGCCCGAGCAGATCTCCTCCTGGAGCCACGGGGAAGTCCGCAAGCCCGAAACCATCAATTACCGCACGTTCAAACCCGAGAGAGACGGTTTGTTCTGCGAACGCATTTTCGGGCCCGTCCGCGATTGGGAATGCAATTGCGGCAAGTTCAAATTTATAAAGTACAAGGGCGTGGTGTGCGATCGGTGCGGCGTTGAAGTCACGGAATCCAAGGTTCGTCGCGAACGCATGGGGCACATCGAGCTCGCCGTTCCGGTGGCGCACGTGTGGTTCCTGCGCAAATCGCCGTCCCGCATGGGCACGCTGTTGGGCATGAAATTGTCCGATATCGAAAAAGTGGTTTACTACGCCCGCCACGCCGTTTTGGAAGATTTCAAAGACGCCGACGGCAAGGTGAAGTACAAAGCCCGCCAGCTTTTGACCGACGAGGAAGTTCACAAGGCCAAAGAAGAAACCAAAGGCAAAGTGGCCGTGGGCATCGGCGCCGGGGCGATCCGCCAGCTCCTCGAGGAAATCGACGTCAAAAAAGACGCCATCGAGGTGCGCGCGCAACTCAAAGTCGCCAGCTCGGAAACCGAAAAGACCCGCTTGGTCAAACGCCTGCGCGTCTTGGACGGTTTTGTCCGTTCCGGCACCCGCCCGGAAAACATGGTTCTGACGGTGTTGCCCGTGATCCCGCCGGACCTCCGTCCCTTGGTGCCCCTGGAAGGCGGCCGTTTCGCCACCTCGGACCTCAACGATTTGTACCGTCGCATCATCAACCGGAACAACCGGTTGAAGCACATCGAGGGCCTGCGCGCCCCCGAGGTGATGGTGCACAACGAAAAACGCCTCCTCCAAGAGGCCGTGGACGCGCTGTTGGAAAACGGCGTGCACGGCAAAGTGGTGGTGGGCGCCGGCAACCGACCTTTGAAGTCCCTGTCCGACATCCTGAAAGGGAAACAGGGCCGTTTCCGCCAAAACCTCCTCGGCAAACGCGTCGATTACTCGGGCCGCTCCGTCATTGTCGTCGGCCCCAACCTCAAACTGCATCAATGCGGGTTGCCGAAGGAAATGGCGCTTGAACTGTTCAAGCCCTTCATCATCCACGAATTGATGAAACGGGAGAATTGCACCCTGCGGGCCGCCAAACGCATGTTGGAACGCGTGAAGCCCGAAGTGTGGGATATTTTGGAGCAGGTCACGAAGAACCACCCCGTGTTGCTCAACCGCGCCCCCACCCTTCACCGCCTGGGGATCCAGGCTTTTGAGCCGGTCTTGATCGAAGGCAAAGCCATTCAGCTGCACCCCCTGACCTGCGCGGCCTTCAACGCCGACTTCGACGGGGACCAGATGGCCGTGCACGTGCCCCTCTCGTTGGAAGCGCAGCTCGAAGCGCGCCTCCTCATGATGGCCACGAACAACATTTTGTCGCCCGCCTCGGGCAAACCGATCGCCGTGCCCGCCCAGGACATGGTGTTGGGTTGCGCCTACCTCACGAAAGAAAAAGTGGGCGTTCCCGGCGAAGGCCAGCTTTTTGGCTCCCGATCGGAAGTCGTCGCGGTGTACCAAACCGGCGCGGTCGACCTGCACGCCCGCATCAAGGTGCGCGGCGTCACGAAGTTTGAGGAAGAGGGCCTGGCGAACAAGGATTTCCACAACGGCGCGAAATGGAAAATTTACACCACCGTCGGCCGCGTCATTTTTAACGAGGTCGT
Organism: Elusimicrobiota bacterium; assembly: GCA_016706425.1. Classification (NCBI taxonomy): domain Bacteria; kingdom Pseudomonadati; phylum Elusimicrobiota; species Elusimicrobiota bacterium. The sequence continues at coordinate 2,474,182 of JADJJR010000001.1, read as the reverse complement.
GCCCGAGGAGCTCGGGTTCGTCAACCAAGCGGTCACCAAGAAAGAGTTGGTGGGTCTGGTGGACCGCTGCTACCGCGAGTTGGGCCTGGTGCGCACCGTGCGCTTCCTGGACGAGATCAAGCGTCTCGGCTACCGTTACGCGACCGAAGCCGGCCTGTCCATTTCCATTTCGGACATGCACATCCCCAAACTCAAGGAAGAATTGGTCAAGAAGGCCCGGCACGAAATCAAAGACATTGAAAAACAGTCCAAGGCCGGCGTGATCACGGATTCCGAACGCTACAACAAGATCATCGACCTCTGGACCCACGTCACCGACCAAATCGCCGACGTGATGTTCGATGAGATGAAAAAGACCGAACAGGCCGTTTACAAGGTCGGCGAAGCCAAATTCAATTCGGTTTACATGATGGCCGACTCCGGCGCCCGCGGCAGCCGTCAGCAGATCCGCCAATTGGCCGGGATGCGCGGTCTCATGCAGAAGCCCCAAAAGAAAATCACCGGCGCCGTGGGCGAAATCATCGAGTCGCCGATCATCTCGAACTTCCGCGAAGGCTTGACCGTCTTGGAGTACTTCATCTCGACGCACGGCGGACGCAAAGGCCTGGCCGACACCGCCTTGAAAACCGCCGACGCCGGGTACTTGACGCGCCGCTTGGTCGACGTGGCCCACGACATCACCATCGCGCTCGATGACTGCGGCACCATCAACGGCATCCGCATCGGCACCATCCGTTCGGGCGAAGACATCATCGAACCCCTCGAAGAGCGCCTCGTGGGTCGGGTGCCCCTGGACAGCGTGGTGAACCCCCTCACCGACGAACAAATTGTGAAGGCCGGGGAAATGATCACCGCCGCCAAGGCCAAACAGGTCGCCGCCGCGGGCATCGACCGCATCCGCATCCGCTCGGTGCTGACCTGTGAAGCGGTCTACGGGGTGTGCGGCAAATGTTACGGCCTGAACCTGGCCACCGGCCGACCCGTCGAAGTGGGCGAAGCCGTGGGTGTCATCGCCGCCCAGTCCATCGGCGAACCCGGCACCCAGCTGACGCTCCGCACCTTCCACATCGGCGGCACGGCCAGCCGCGTCATTCAACGCTCCCAGATCGCCGCCGAAAAGGGCGGAACGGTCAAATTCCAAAACCTGCGCACCATCAAAAACCGCGAAGGTCTTTTGGTTTCCGTCGCGCGAAACGGCGTGCTGGCCCTTCGCGAACCCGGCGGGGCCGAAAAAGAACACTACGACATTCCCTTCGGCGCGCGTCTGCGCGTGGCGGAAGGCAAGAAAGTCGAGTCCGGGGAGATCATGGCGGAGTGGGATCCCTACTCCTTGCCGATCGTCACCGAACACGAAGGCACCGTGAAATTGCAGGACGTCATCGACGGCATCACGATGCACGAAGAGAAAAACCGCATCACCGGCCTTATTGAACGCGTCATCATCGAGCACCGCGCGGAGCAACTTCATCCGCAGGTCGTCATCATGGACGGCGGGAAAAAGAAAGCCAGCTACCCCTTGCCGGTGGACACCAACATCGTCGTTCACGACGGAGACAAGGTGGAGCCCGGGGACGTGCTCGCGAAGATCCCGCAGGAAGTCTCCAAGACGAAAGACATCACCGGCGGCCTTCCCCGCGTGGCGGAACTCTTCGAGGCGCGCAAGCCGCGCAACTCCGCGGTGATCTCGGAGATCGACGGCGTGGTGAAGCTCGGTCAAACGGCCCGCGGCACCATGAAAGTGACGGTCACCAACGAAGAAACGAGCCTGGCGCGGGACTACAACATCCCCCAGGGCAAGCACTTGGTGGTCTACGAAGGCGACCGCGTGGGCGTGGGCGAGCCCCTCACCGACGGGGCCGTCAACCCGCACGACATCCTGCGCGTGCGCGGCGCCAAGGAAGTTCAGGAATTTTTGGTCAACGAGATCCAGGAAGTCTACCGGCTGCAGGGGGTGGGCATGAACGACAAGCACATCGAGGTGATTGTCCGCCAGATGCTGTCGAACGTTCAAATCACCAAATCCGGCGACACGGACTTCCTCCTGGGCGAAGTGGTGTCCAAGACGCGATTCAACGCCGAGAACAAACGCGTGCAGGAAGCCGGCGGCGAACTGGCCGAAGTCCAGCCGGTGCTCCTCGGGATCACAAAGGCTTCCCTCTCATCGGACTCCTTCATCTCGGCGGCCTCCTTCCAGGAGACGACCCGCGTGTTGACCGACGCCGCCTCCAGCGGCCAATCGGACCCCCTGCGGGGCCTCAAAGAGAACGTCATCATCGGACACCTGATTCCGACCGGGTCCGGCCACTACGATCGCCAACGCCAGGCGAAGTTGAAGAGCCTGGCCAAGGCCAGCTAAAGGGAACGCCATGCCGACCACCAACCAATTGGTTCGCGCCGGAAGATCGCCGATGGTCTACAAGACCAAGGCGCCGGCCCTCAAATCTTCGCCCCAGCGACGGGGCGTGTGCACCCGCGTGTACACCACGACGCCGAAAAAGCCGAACTCCGCCCTCCGCAAGGTCGCGCGCGTGAAGCTGTCGACGGGCATGGAAGTCACCGCCTACATTCCGGGCGTGGGACACAATTTGCAGGAGCACTCGATTGTTTTGGTGCGGGGCGGCCGTGTGAAGGATTTGCCCGGCGTGCGTTACCACATTGTGCGCGGACCCCTCGACGCCACCGGCGTCAACGACCGCCGACAGGGCCGTTCCAAATACGGCGCCAAGCGGCCCAAAGCCGGCGACAAGAAATAAGACGGAGACCCTATGCCCCGCAAACAACTCAAACCCCGCGAACGCCGTGGAATCCCGGACCCGGATTTCAAATTCGGTTCCGTTTTGGCCGCCCGCTTCCTGGGTCGGATTAATTTCGAAGGAAAGAAAATGACGGCGGAGAAGATTTTCTACGGCGCCATGGACCAGGTCCAGAAAAAAACCGGCGAAGACCCCATGGCCGTCTTCACCCGCGCGATCGAGAACGCCCGTCCTTTGATGGAAGTGCGCCCCCGCCGCGTCGGCGGCGCCACCTACCAAGTGCCCATCGAAGTTCGCCCCGAGCGCGGTCAGACGATCGCCTTCAAATGGATTTTGCAGATCTCCCGCGGCAAATCGGGGAAACCCATGGCCGACCGGGTGGCCGAAGAGATTTTGCTCTGCGCCAAAAAAGAAGGGCCCGTCATGAAAAAACGGGAAGACACGCACAAGATGGCCGAGGCAAACCAAGCCTTCGCCCACTATCGTTGGTAAATTTTAGGAAACGACAATGCCCCGACAGTACCCTTTAAGCAAAGTCCGGAACATCGGCATCACCGCGCACATCGACGCGGGGAAGACGACCACGACGGAGCGCGTGCTTTTCTACACCGGCCGGATCCACAAGGTGGGGGAAGTGCACGAAGGCACCACCACGATGGACTGGATGGAGCAAGAGCGCGAACGCGGCATCACCATCACCTCGGCCGCCACCTACTGCCGGTGGAAAGACTGCCAAATCAACATCATCGACACCCCGGGCCACATCGATTTCACCGCGGAAGTGAACCGCTCGCTGCGCGTCTTGGACGGCGCCGTGGTCCTGTTGGACGGCTCCCAGGGCGTCGAGCCCCAGTCGGAAACCAACTGGCGCCTGGCCGACCAGTATCACGTGCCCCGATTGATTTTCGCGAACAAGATGGACAAGGTGGGCGCGGATTTTTACGACTGCGTGAAATCCGTGCACGACAAGCTCGGCGTTCAAGGCGTGCCCATCCAACTGCCCATCGGCGCCGAAGGGTCCTTCACCGGCGTCGTGGACTTGGTGGAAATGAAAGCCTACGTCTGGCCCGACGACCAGGGCTCCGACCACGCCGTGGAGGAGATCCCCGCCGATTTGAAAGAAAGGGCCCAGCAGTACCGGGACCAGTTGATCGAGGCGCTGGCCGACCACGACGACGATTTCGCCGCGAAGTTTTTGGACGGCAAGGAATTTTCAAAGGACGAAATCAAACGCGTCCTGCGCAAGGCGACGATCTCCGGAAAATTTTTCCCGATGCTCTGCGGCACCTCCTTCAAGCACAAGGGCGTGCAACCGATGTTGGACGCCGTTTGCGATTACCTGCCCTCGCCGGTGGATCTGGCGGCCAAAAAAGGCCACGCGCCCAACAACGAGACCGAAATCACGCGCGAGGCCAAAGACGACGCGCCCTTCGCCGCCCTGGCCTTCAAGATCCAGAGCGACCCGCACGTCGGCAAGGTGACCTATTTCCGCGTCTACTCCGGCAGCATCAAGGCCGGGTCCTACGTGTTCAACGCCAACACGGGGAACCGCGAGCGCCTCGGGCGCATCCTGCGCATGCACGCCAACAAGCGCGAAGAGATTGAAGAAGTGTTCGCGGGCGAAATCGCCGCGGGCGTGGGCCTCAAAGCCGTGAAGACCGGCCACAGCCTCACGGACGAAGAGCACCCGATCGTTTTGGAATCCATGAAATTCCCGGAGCCCGTCATTTCCGTGGCCATCGAGCCCAAATCGAAGGCCGACGAAGAAAAGATGGGCGTCGCCCTGGGTCGCCTGGAAGACGAAGACCCGACGTTTCGGGTCCGCACCGACACCGAGACGAACCAAACCATCATCGCCGGCATGGGCGAGCTGCACCTGGACATCATCGTCGACCGCATGAAACGCGAATTCAACGTGCAGGCCAACGTGGGCGCGCCCCAGGTGGCCTTCCGCGAAACGTTCCGCAAAAAAGTGGAGTCCGAAGGCAAGTACATCAAGCAGACGGGCGGCCGCGGCCAATACGGGCACGTGTGGCTCGAGCTGGAACCCCTGCCGCCGGCGTCCGGTTTCGAATTTGTGGACAAGATCAAGGGCGGACGCGTGCCGCGCGAGTACATCCCCGCGGTGGAAAAAGGGCTGCGCGAATCCCTCGAGTCCGGCCCCTTGGCCGGCTACCCCATGGTGGACTTCCGCGCGACGCTGTTCGACGGGAGCTTCCACGAGGTGGACTCGAACGAAATGGCTTTTAAGATCGCGGCGTCCCTGGCGCTCAAGGATGGGGTGCGGCGCGCCGGTCCGGTTCTCTTGGAGCCGGTCATGCGCATCGACGTGACGACGCCCAAGGATTATCTCGGCGACGTGATGGGCGACCTCATGCGTCGCCGCGGCAAAATCGAAAGCCAGGAAAACAAAGGCAATGTGACCATCATCCACGGCCACGTGCCCTTGAAAGAAATGTTCGGTTACGCGACGACGTTGCGGTCCCTCTCGCAGGGCCGGGCGAGCTACAGCATGGAGCCCAGCCACTACGACGACGCGCCGCGCAACGTTCAAGAAGAGATCGTGCAGAAGTACCAGGGAGCGGTGGCCGCCGGCCGCTAGCGGATTTCGTAAAGACGATCAAACGATAACGAAGGAGAAACACCATGTCGAAGCCCAAATTTGAGCGCAAGAAACCGCACGTGAACGTGGGGACGATCGGCCACGTGGACCACGGGAAAACGACCTTGACGGCGTCGCTGCTGCAGGTGTTGTCGAAGCAGGGGAAAGCGCAGGTGAAGTCGTACCAGGACATCGCGAAGGGGGGAACGGTGCGTGACGATTCGAAGATCGTCACCATTGCGGTGTCGCACGTGGAGTACGAATCGGACAAACGGCACTACGCGCACATCGACTGCCCGGGGCACGCGGACTATATTAAGAACATGATCACGGGCGCGGCGCAGATGGACGGTGCGATTTTGGTGGTGTCGGCGGCGGACGGTCCGATGCCGCAGACGCGGGAGCACGTGCTGTTGGCGCGGCAGGTGAACGTGCCGAACCTGGTGGTGTTCTTGAACAAAGTGGATTTGGTGGACGACCCGGAGCTGTTGGACCTGGTGGAGATCGAAGTGCGGGACCTGCTGAAGAAGTACGACTTTCCCGGGGACAAGGTGCCTGTGATCCGAGGGAGCTCGTTGAAGGCGATGCAGGGGACCCGAGCGAGATCGGGGAGAAGTCGATTTTGAAGTTGCTGGAGGCGCTGGACACGGCGATTCCGGAGCCGAAGCGTGAGCTGGACAAGCCGTTCTTGATGTCGGTGGAGGACGTGTTCACGATCACGGGGCGCGGGACGGTGGCGACGGGGCGGATTGAGCGCGGCCGGGTGAAGGTGGGGGACGCGGTGGAGATCGTTGGGATCCAGGAGACGCGGAAGTCCGTGGTGACGGGGATCGAGATGTTCCGGAAGATCATGGACGAGGCGCAGGCGGGGGACAACGTGGGGATCCTGCTGCGGGGGATTGAGAAGGACCAAATCGAGCGGGGGCAGGTGATCTGCGCGACGGGGTCGATCCAGCCGCACAAGAAGTTCAAGGGGCAGGTGTACATTTTGAACAAGGAAGAGGGCGGGCGGCACACGCCGTTCTTCAACGGGTACCGGCCGCAGTTTTACGTGCGGACGACGGACGTGACGGGGAGTTTGAAGTTGAAAGCCGGTGTGGAGATGGTGATGCCGGGGGACAACGTGGAAGTGGAAGTGGAGCTGATGGTGCCGGTGGCGCTGGAGAAGAACGTGCGGTTCGCCATCCGCGAAGGCGGCCACACCGTGGGCGCCGGCGTCGTCACCGAAATCTTGGCGTAAACGAGGGGACCATGGACAACGTTTTGATCGAAGGGGCGATGTACCTGCGCGCGGGGCTTGTGACCGTGTCCTTGACGGACGGGCGCACGCGGGGCGGTTTTCAATGCGCGTATTCGGTGAACTGAAATGACAACCCCGTCCACCCCCGCCCAGCAAAAAATCCGCATTCGCCTGCGCGCCTACGATCACCGCATGCTCGACGACTCCCTTGCGAAGATCGTCGAGACGGCGCAGCGCACCGGCGCGACGCTGGTGGGGCCGGTCCTTCTGCCGACGCAGATCAAACGGTACACGGTCAACCGGTCGGTCCACACGGACAAGAAATCCCGGGAGCAATTTGAGATGCGGGTGCACAAGCGCCTGATCGATATTATGGAACCCACGGCGAAGACGGTTGAAGAAATGATGAAATTGGACCTCCCCGCCGGGGTGGACGTGGAAATCAAGCTGTAAGGAAAAGCCATGAGCGAAACGACGACAGAGAAACCCGCCGAAGCGACGGCCGAAAAAAAAGCCGTGCCGGCGATGAAAGCCATCCTGGCCAAGAAAATCGGGATGACCCGCGTGTTCAGCCCCAAAGGCGAAATCGTGCCGGTCACCGTTTTTCAAGCCGGGCCGTGCCGTGTGGTTCAGGTGAAAACCCCCGCCACCGACGGTTACGCCGCGTTGCAATTGGGTTTCGGCGACATCCGCCCCAAAAATTTCTCGAAGCCGGAAGCGGGGCACTTCGCCAAAACGAACGCCGTCCCGACGCGATGGCTGCAGGAGTTCCGCTTGCCGTCCGTGGATGGTTTTGAGGCCGGCATGGAAATCCGCGTCGAACAGTTCGCCGCGGGCGACATCATCGACGCGTCGGGAATGATCAAGGGAAAGGGCTTCGCCGGCGCGGTCAAGCGCCACCGGTTCAAAGGCGGTCCCAAAACCCACGGCCAGTCCGATCGCTGGCGCGCGCCGGGGTCTTCGGGGCGTGAACGCGTGTGGCCCGGCAAGCGCGGGCCCGGGCACATGGGCGCGGAAATCAAAACCATCCAGCGCTTGCTCGTGGTGGACGTGAACCCGACGGAAAATTTGATGCTGGTGCGGGGGTCGGTCCCCGGCGCGCCGGGCACCTGCGTGAGCCTGTACAAGACCACGCGGCCCCGCCGCGTGAAGCAAGCGCCCGCCGCGGTGGCGAAGAAAGCCGCGAAGGCCGCGCCCGCCAAGAGCGGCAAGCCGGAAAAGAAATAAAGAGGATACTATGTCGACGGTAGACGTTTTGAATTCAAAAGGTCAGAAGGCCGGCAGCGTGGAGCTGGCGGACGCGGTGTTCAAGGTGAAAGCCCCTTCGACACTGATTCATGAGGTCGTGACCGCGTACCTCGCGAACCAGCGGCGCGGCACGCACTCCACAAAAACGCGCGGCGAAGTGTCCGGCGGCGGTTTGAAGCCGTGGAAACAAAAACACACCGGCAACGCCCGGGCGGGTTCGATCCGCTCGCCCCTGTGGCGCCACGGGGGGATCACGTTCGGTCCCAAACCGCGCAGCTACGTCCAAGCGGTCCCTCCGGCGAAGCGCCGGTTGGCCTTGCGGGCCGTTCTGTCGAGTTTTGTCGCCGACGGGAAATTGGCGGTGGTGGACCAATTTTTATTGGCGGAACCCAAAACCAAGCTGGTGGCCGCCTGGGCCGCCGCCTTGAAGCTGGGACCCAAGACGGTGGTGGTGGTCGACGACATCACGCCGGCGCTGGACCGGGCCACGCGCAACTTCGCGGGCCTGCGCCTGTGCCGCGCCCGCGACTTGACCAGCTACGCCGCCCTGCTGGCGGACCAGCTTGTCTTCACCAAGGTCGCCTTGGACCAAATCACCGCCCGTCTCGACGGGTCGACCCCGGGGGTCAACTGATATGGGTCTTGCCACGACGCAAGTTCTTTTCCGGCCGGTTTTGACGGAACGGTCGACGCTGTTGCGGGAGCAGAACAAATACATTTTTGAGGTCGCGCCGCGGGCCACCAAAGGCCAAATCAAGGACGCCGTGCAGACGGTGTTCAAGGTCAAGGTGACGGCCGTCAACACCATGAACATGCCCGGCAAGCTTCGCCGGCGCGGCGCCCACGCCGGCTACCAGTCGGATTGGAAAAAGGCCATCGTGACGTTGAAGCAAGGCCAGGAAATCAAGCACGCGGAGCCGCAGGCTTAACGGAGAACGACGATGCCGATGAAAACTTTCAAACCTTACACACCCTCCCGCCGTGCCATCACGGTGGAAGATTTCAGCGATTTGACAAAAAAAGCGCCCGAAAAGGCGCTGTTGCAGCCCCTGCGTAAATCCGGCGGCCGCAACAACACCGGAACCGTGATGGTCCGCTTCCGCGGCGGCGGGCACAAGCGGATGTACCGCGTCGTCGATTTCAAGCGCGACAAACCCGGCGTGCCGGCCAAAGTCGCCGCCATCGAGTACGACCCGAACCGCTCCGCCCGTCTGGCGCTCCTGCACTACAAAGACGGCGCCAAACGCTACATCTTGCATCCCGTGGGCCTCGCCGTGGGCGACATGGTCCTGTCGGGACCGAAAGCGGAAATCAAAACCGGCAACGCGCTCTCTTTGGCCAACATCCCCGTGGGAACCGTGATCCACGCGGTGGAACTGATTCCCGGCAACGGCGCCCAAATGGCCCGCTCGGCCGGCGCGTCCATTCAACTCATGGCCCGCGAAAACGGCTACGCCACGCTCAAGATGCCCTCCGGCGAAATCCGGATGGTGCCGGACGCCTGCTTCGCCACCGTCGGCCAGGTGGGCAACACGGAGCATGAAAATTTGACGATCGGGAACGCCGGCCGAAACCGTCACCGTGGTTTCAAATCCCACGTGCGCGGCACGGCGATGAACGCCGTCGACCACCCGCACGGCGGCGGCCGCGGCCGGTCCAAAGGCAACAACCAACCCCGGTCGCCTTGGAACCAGCCGGCGAAGGGCTACAAAACGCGGTCGCCCAAAAGCCATCACTGGATGATCGTTCGTCGGCGGACCAACGCCGCGGAATCGGCGTAAGGAGAATTTCATGTCGCGATCCAAAAAGAAGGGACCGTTCATCGATTCGAACCTGGTCGAGAAGGTCGAAACCCAGCGCAAGAACGGGGACAAAAAGCCCATCAAAACCTGGGCCCGCGCGAGCACCATCGCCCCGGACTTCGTGGGCATTAAATTTTTGGTGCACAACGGGCGCAAGCACCTCGAGGTGTTTGTGACCGAGCAGATGGTGGGACACAAGCTGGGCGAGTTTGCCCCGACGCGCTACTTCAAAGGCCACGGCGAAGCGCACACGAAGGAAGCCGCCGCCAAAACGTAAGGGTCGTCGGGCCCCGGGCGGGGCCGGGTGGGGTTCGGTGTCATTGGTTTTTCGCAAGACGGCAGATTGCCACAGAGGAGTTTGAGCTTTTATGGAATCGATTGCGCACGCGCGCTTTGCGCGCTTCTCGTATCTGAAAGTCGGGCAAGTTTTGAAGCTCATCAAGGGGAAACCCGTTGTGGACGCCCTGGGCATGCTGCCCTGGGTGCCCCGCGCGTGCCGCGTTCTCGTGGGCAAAACCTTAAAGAGCGCGGTCTCCAACGCCGGCAAAGGCACCGATCCGGCGCGGCTCAAAGTGTCCCAGGCCTGGGTGAACCACGGCCCGACCCTCAAACGGGTCATGCCCAAAGCGCAAGGCTCCCGCGCGATCTTTAAACGAAAGATGTGTCACCTCACGATCGTCGTGAGCGACAACTAAGGAAGGATTTTATGGGTCACAAAACACACCCCAAAGGCATTCGACTCGGCTACATCCGCGAATGGGATTCCAAGTGGTTGAACATCAAGGAAATGCCCTCGCTGATTGAAGAAGATTTCAAAATTCGCCGGTTCTTGAAGGAGCGGCTCAAACTGGCCGCCGTCTCCCGCATCGGCATCCGCCGGACGGGGAAATATTTGCATGTCGACATCTACACGGCCCGCCCGGGCCTCGTCATTGGACGCAAGGGCGCCGACATCGAAGGGCTGCGCAACGTCGTTGAGGAAATGACCAGCCTCAAAACCGCGATTCAGATCATCGAGATCAAAAAACCCGAGATCGACGCTCAGCTCGTGGCGGAGGGCGTGGCCATGCAGTTGGAAAAGCAAATCGGTTTTCGCCGCGCCATGAAACGCGCCATCGAACGCGCCATGCAAGGCGGCGCTTTGGGGATCAAGATCCAGGTGGCCGGCCGGCTGGGCGGCGCCGAAATCGCCCGCACCGAATGGTTGAAAGACGGGCGCGTGCCGCTTCAAACTTTTCGCGCGGACATCGACTACGGCTTCACGGAAGCCCGCATCAACATGGGCACCATCGGGGTCAAGACGTGGGTCTTCCGCAAAGAGATGTTCAAGAAAACCGACGCCGATTTGATGGAAGAAGTCCGCGTGATCGAAGAAAAAGAAAAAGAAGAGTTGGCCCGCCGCGCGGAGCAGGGACTGGTGACGCCGGAACCGGTGGTGCCCGTCGAGCCCGCGGCCGAGGCGGAAGTCATTGAAGAAGAAGTCATGAGCAAGATCCAAGCCGAAGAAGACGAAGCCAAAAAGCGCGAAGGGAACGTGGAGTAAGCCATGTTGATGCCCACCCGAGTCAAATACCGGAAATCCCACCGGGGCCGTTTGAAAGGCCGCACCAAAGGCGGTGGTTTTGTGGCTTTCGGCCAGTTCGGCCTTCAGGCGTTGGAGGCCCACTGGATCACCGCGCGGCAGATCGAAGCCACCCGCGTGACGCTCATGCGATTCTTGAAAAAAGGCGGCAAGGTTTGGATCCGAATTTTCCCCGACAAACCCGTTTCTAAGAAACCCGCGGAAACCCGCATGGGCAAAGGCAAGGGGAACCCCGAGTTTTGGGTGGCCGTGGTCAAGCCCGGCCGCATCCTGTTTGAAATCGAAGGCGTGAACGAAGAGACGGCGAAGCGGGCGATGACGTTGGCCGGGCACAAATTGCCCATCAAGTGTCGTCTCGCCCGCCGGGACCACTTCTAGGACGAAACCATGGCAAAGAAAAAACAAGACGAAATCCGCTGGCACGAATTGACGCCCGACGAACTGCGGGCGAAACTGAACAGCGGCCGCGAAAAACTTTTTGACCTCAAGTTCAAAAACACGACCGCGCCCTTGAAGAACCCGCGGGAGATCCGCGCCGTTCGCAAGGACATCGCCCGGGCGTTGACGATTCTTCGACAAAAGGGGGTGTCCGCGTGACCACCGCCAAAACGGAACGCGCCGACCGTAAGACGCTCGAGGGCGTCGTTCTGTCGGAAAAGATGAACAAGACGCGCGTGATCGAAATCCCGCGTCGGTTGAGCCACGGGTTGTACGGAAAAATTTTAACCCGCGCGAGCAAAGTGTACGCCCACGACGAAAAGAACGAAAGCCGGGCGGGCGACCGCGTGCGCGTGATGGAAACACGGCCGATGTCGAAATTGAAACGCTGGCGCCTCGTTGAGGTGTTGGAGCGGGCGTCGGTGGCCCAGGGCGCGGAGGTGGCGTCGTGATTCAAGAGCGAAGCATTTTGCGCGTGGCCGACAATTCGGGCGCGCGGTTGGTCCGCGTCTTCCGCATGCACGGTGGTTTCCGCCGCCGGTACGCCTATTTGGGCGACGTCGTCACGGCGTCGGTGCAAAACGCCTTGCCCGATTCCTCGATCAAGAAGGGCGAGGTGGTCAAGTGCGTCGTGGTGCGAACGCGCAAAGAACGCCGCCGACCGGACGGAAGCTACATCCGTTTCGACGACAACGCCGCCGTTGTGATCGACGCCGAGGGCGAGCCCAAGGGGACGCGCATCTTCGGCCCCGTGGCGCGCGAACTGCGCGAGCGCAACTACTTGAAAATCATTTCCCTGGCCCCGGAGGTCGTCTGATGGCCCTCGCGACCGTACGTAAGAAAGACAAAGTCCGCTTGCTGGCGGGCAAGGACCGCGGCAAAGAAGGGGAAGTGGTCGAGGTCGACCGCATCGGACGGCGGGTCCTCGTGTCCAAACTCAACCTGTCCAAAAAACACGCCAAGGGCACGCCCCAAAAGCCCGGCGGCGTCCAGGAACGCGAAGCGTATTTGCCGATGTCGAAAGTGATGGTGGTTTGCCCCAAGTGTCGCCGGCCGGCGCGCCCCAAGGTGGGCACGTTGTCCGACGGGACCAAGGCCCGCGTGTGCCGCGGTTGCGGCGAGATGATCGGGTAAGGCGCGCGTCGCCCTCCCCGAGAAAAATTTTTACAAGGAAACGATATGTCGACAGTCGCTGAAAAATACGTGCCCCGACTTCTCACGGCCTACCGCACCGCGGTCGCGCCCGAAATGATGAAGCGTTTCGGTTGGAAGAATTTCTTCCAAGTGCCGCGCCTTCAAAAGATCGTCCTCAACCTGGGCGTGAGCGAAGCCAAGGAAAACGCGAAGGTCATGGATCTCGCCGCCGAGGAATTGGCGGCCATCGCCGGCCAAAAAGCGGAAATCCGCCGGGCCAAAAAATCGATCTCGAACTTCAAGCTGCGCGAAGGCATGCCCATCGGGTTGCGCGTGACCTTGCGCGGGGTCCGCATGTGGGAGTTCCTCGACCGTCTCGTGAACGTGGCCATGCCGCGCATCCGCGACTTCCAGGGAATCGACCTCCGCCGCGGGTTTGACGGGCGCGGCAACTTCAACCTGGGGCTGACCGAACAATACATCTTCCCCGAAATCCAATTGGACAAATCGGACAAGGCGCGCGGCATGAACGTGACGATGGTCACGACGGCCGGGCGCGACGACACCGCGCGGGAACTTCTGACTCTCTTGGGCATGCCTTTCAAAAAGGCGAAGCCCGCGGCGAACTAAGGAGAATTTGAAATGGCCACCACCGCCTGGAAGGCAAAAATGAAAAAGCCGCAGAAGTTCGCGGTCCGGTTCCGAAACCGTTGCCGCTTGTGCGGCCGCCCCCGGGCTTTCTACCGGGATTTCGGTTTGTGCCGAATTTGTTTCCGCAATCTCGCCCTGCGGGGCGAAATCCCCGGCGTGGTTAAGGCCAGCTGGTAACGAAAAGGAGCTGACCCATGACCTCGGATCCCATCAGCGACATGCTCGCGGCGATCACCAACGCCAACCACAAGCTCAAAGAGCGCGTGGACCTGCCGGCTTCGGCCTTGAAAAAGGAAGTCGCCCAGGTGTTGAAGGACGAAGGCTACATCGTCGACTACAAAGTTTTGCCGGACCGCAAACAGGGCGTCCTGCGTCTGTTCTTGAAGTATTTGCCCAACAAGACCCGCGTGCTGCAGGGCGTCAAGCGCGTGTCGCGACCGGGCCTGCGGGTGTACCGCGGTTACGAAGAGCTCCCGAAATTGCGGGGCGGTTTGGGCATGTCGATCGTCTCGACCTCCAAAGGGTTGATGACGGATCGGCGCTCGCGGAAAGAAAAGCTGGGCGGCGAAGTGCTCGCCCAGGTTTGGTGAGGATGGATTTATGAGCCGTCTCGGAAAAAAACCGATTTCCCTTCCCGATAAGGTGAAGGTCAATGTTCAGGGCGCGACCGTCAGCGTGACGGGGCCCCTGGGGCAACTGTCCCGCGTCTTGCCGGCCGGTCTTTCGGCCAAACTGGAAGGACCGAGCTTGACCGTCGACCGCAAAAACGACAGCCCGACTCAAAAAGCGTTGCACGGAACCTTCCGCAAGCTCCTGCTCAACATGGTGGAAGGCGCGGCCACCGGGTTTTCGAAAGAACTCCGGATCGGCGGCGTGGGGTTCCGCGCCCAGATCAACGGAAACAAGTTGAACATGACGCTGGGCTACTCCCACCCCATCGATTACACGGTGCCGGTGGGCGTGAAAGTCACCGTCGATCAAAAACAAACCACGCTGGTCGTCTCCGGCGCGGACAAGCAACTCGTCGGCCAGGTCGCCGCCGAAATTCGCGAATTTCGTAAGCCGGGCGTCTACTGGGCCAACAACGAGCCCGTGGGCATCCGCTACGCCAACGAACACGTGCGCCGCAAGGCCGGCAAAGCCGCCGCGGGCGCCGCGGGCGCGGCGGGGGGGGCTAAAAAATGAGCGTGAAATCTCCTCAAGAAAGGCTGGCGTTCCGCCGGCAGCGGGCCCGCCAATCGGTTTTGGGCACGGCGGATCGGCCGCGTTTGAGCGTCCGCCGATCGCAAAAGCACATGGTGGTGCAGCTGGTTGACGACAACACCGGCCGCACGCTGGCGTACGCGTCGTCCCACGGCGCGGACACGAAAGCCGGGGCGACGGTGGCCGCGGCGAAAAAAGTGGGACAACAGATCGGCGAAAAGGCCAAAGCGCTCTCCATCGCGAAAGCGGTGTTCGACCGCGGCGGCCGGCCATACCACGGGCGCGTCAAAGCCGTGGCCGAAGGCGCCCGCGAAGCCGGGCTGCAGCTTTAATCGACGGAGGGGTCTGTGCCTAGAATCGACGCGTCACAATTGAATCTAAAGGAAACGGTCGTCGCCATCAACCGCGTGGCCAAGGTGGTGAAGGGCGGCAAGCGGTTTTCGTTCAACGCCCTGGTGGTGGTGGGCGACGGCGCCGGCCACGTTGGCGCGGCGATGGGCAAGGCCAAGGAAGTCCAGGCCGCCATCCAGAAGGCGGTCATGCAGGCGAAGAAGACCATTGTCAAAATCCCGTTGAAAGGGACGACCATCCCCCACGACGTCACCGGCGTTTTCGGGGCGGGCACGGTGCTTTTGAAACCCGCGGCCCCCGGCACGGGCGTCATCGCGGGCGGCAGCGTCCGGGCGGTCGTCGAAGCCGCCGGCGTGCGCGACATTTTGTCCAAGTCCCTGCGCAGCCCGAACCCGTTCAACGTGGTGTACGCCACGTTGGTGGCTCTCGGAAGTTTGCAAACCAAGGAAGACGCGTACCGCATGCGCGGAAAGACTTTGCCGGCCGCTCCCGCGGTGCCGGCTTAACGAGGACCCTATGATCCGTCTCAACAACCTGAAACCCGCGCCGGGCTCCCGCCATCGGCGCAAAATCGTCGGCCGCGGCGAAGGCTCCGGCCACGGCGGCAAGGGCTCGACCCGCGGTTTCAAAGGGCAAACGGCCCGCTCCGGCGACGCCCACATGAAGGCCGGGTTCGAGGGCGGCCAGATCCCGCTCATCCGCCGCATTCCCAAACGCGGGTTCAACAACAAGGCCTTCCGGACCGTCTATCAAATCGTCAACATCGGCGACATGAACGCCGTCATTGAGAAGCCGGGGGAAGTGACCCCGGAAAGCCTCCGGGCCCTTGGTCTCGTCAAGGGGCGCGGGTTGGTCAAGGTCCTCGGCGACGGGGATTTGGACAAGGCCTTTCAAGTGAAGGCCGACGCGTTTTCCGCCTCCGCGAAGAAAAAAATCGAAGCGGCGGGCGGCAAAGTGGAATTGATCGCCCACAAAACCTGGGTTCGAACGAATTAAACAGGAGACCCGCGCGCCGCAGCGACCATGAACTCTTTCGCCAACATCTTCAAGATCCCGGACCTCCGCCGACGCATCCTCTTCACGTTGGGGATTTTGGTCATTTACCGGGTGGGCGTGGCGATCCCCATCCCGGGAATCGACGCGGCCGCCCTGCAGCAGTTGTTCAAATCCCAGTCCAACAATTTCCTGGGGTTTCTGGATATGTTCTCCGGGGGGGCTTTGGGGCGGATGTCGATTTTCGCTCTGGGGGTCATGCCCTACATCAACTCCTCGATCATCATGAGCTTGCTGCAGGGCGCGCACGTTATCCCTTACCTCGACCGACTGGCGAAAGAAGGCGAAACGGGCCGCAAGCAGATGAACAAGATCACCCGCTATTTCACCTTGCTCCTGGCCCTCATCCAATCCTATGGTTTGACGACGTTGATCACGAAGATCACGCTTCCGGGCGAAATCGCCGTGGTCCGGGATCCGGGCGCCCTTTTCATTTTCACGACGGTGATCACCTTGACGACGGGGACGCTGTTCATCATGTGGCTCGGCGAGCAAATCACGGAACTCGGCATCGGCAACGGCATCTCGCTCATGATTTTCACGGGCATCGTGGACCGGTTTTTCCCCGCGGCCAAAAACCTGATCGTGGATATATTCCAACTTCAGCAGCGCAGCATCGTCGGGGCCTTGGGCCTCCTGGCGTTCATCCTTTTGGTCACCGGCCTTGTGGTCTGGGTCGAGACCGCGCAACGGAAGATCCCCGTGCAATACGCCAAGCGGATGGTGGGTCGGAAAATGTACGGCGGGGCCAGCACGTTCCTGCCCCTCAAAGTGGATCAATCCGGGGTGATCGCCGTCATTTTCGCGGTGTCCCTCCTTTCGGTGCCGGTGACGTTCGCGTCTTTTAACCCCGACGCGGAACTGTCGAAAAAAGTGATGGGGTTTTGGAGCGGCCGCCACTGGTGGTACGAGGCGCTTTACGCGGGCCTCATCATATTTTTCTGCTACTTTTACAACTCGGTGCAGTTCAATCCCATGGACCTCGCCGAAAACCTGAAAAAATGGGGTGGGTTTATCCCGGGGATCCGGCCGGGGGAACCGACCGCCACCTACATCAACACCGTCCTTTCCCGCATCACCCTGGGCGGCGCCCTGTTCGTGGCGGCGCTGGCCATCCTTCCCGATTTGTTGCATCGGTTCGTCAACACCCCCTTTTACTTCGGCGGAACATCGGTTCTGATCACGGTGGGTGTCGCGTTGGACACCATCGGGCAGTTGGAATCGCGCCTCATCATGGGGCATTACGAAGGTTTTTCTAAAACCGGTCGCGTGAAGGGCCGGTGGTTCAACGTCGGCGCCGGCGGCGGCGCCGGCAACTGAGGTCATCGCGATGAACGTCGTTTTGTTGGGAGCCCCCGGCTCCGGGAAGGGAACGCAGGCGAAACCGTTGTCCGAGCGCTACAAAGTGCCGCACATTTCAACGGGCGATATTTTCCGTCAAGAAATCGCGAAAAAATCGGAATTGGGTCTTCAGGTTCAGGATTACGTGAGTTCCGGTCGGCTGGTGCCCGACGAACTCGTGTTGACGATCGTCACCCAACGCCTCACCCAGCCGGATTGCACCAAGGGTTTTCTCTTGGATGGGTTCCCCCGCACGGTGGCCCAGGCCGAAGGGTTGGGCGACTACCTCCGCGCGGCGAACCGCCCGTTGGAAAAAGTTCTTTATCTGAAACTGGACCAGCAAGAAGTCGTCCGACGGCTGTCCAGCCGCCGCCAATGCCCCAAATGCGCAAAGGTGTATAATTTACTGACGCAACCCCCCCAGCAAACGGGCGTGTGCGACGTGGACGCCGCCGCGCTGATCCACCGGGAAGACGACCGCGCCGAAACCATCGAAAAGCGCCTCCGGGTGTACGACGATTTGACCGAACCGCTGATTTCTTACTACCGCGGTTTGGAACTGTTGGAGACCGTTTCGGCCGACCGCCCCGTGGCGGAGGTGTTTGTGGCCATGGTCGTCGCTTTGGACAAGATGCCCCGCCCCTGATGGGGGACCGCCGCATTGAATTGAAATCGGCGGCGGATTTGGCCCGCATGCGCCGAGCGGGACGCGTGGCCGCGCGGGCCCTGGCCGCGGTCGGACGGGCCGTCCAACCGGGCGTGTCGACCGCGGAGCTGGACCGCGTCGCGCGCGAAACGATCAAAGCGGCGGGCGCCACGCCGACGTTCCTGGGTTATTTGGGCTATCCGGCGACCATTTGCGCTTCGATCAACGAGGAAGTGGTGCACGGGATCCCCCATCCCAAACGGATTTTGAAGGAAGGCGATGTGATCGGGATCGACGTGGGAGCCACGCTCGATGGGTTTGTCGGCGACACGGCGGCCACGTTCCCGGTCGGCAAAATCGCGGAAGACCGCGAAGCCCTCTTGAACACGACGCGGGAGGCCCTGGGGCGCGGCATCGACGCCGCGCGCGTGGGGCAACGGCTCGGGGACATCGGCGCGGCGATTCAAAAAACGGCCGAAGCCAAGGGGTACGGCGTGGTGCGCGATTTCGTCGGTCACGGGATCGGCCGGCAAATGCACGAAGGGCCGTCCGTTCCCAATTGCGGCGAACCGGGCGCGGGATTGCGGTTGGACGCCGGGTTGGTGCTGGCCCTGGAGCCCATGTTCAACGCGGGCACTTGGAAAGTGCGCACCCTGTCGGACGGTTGGACGGTGGTGACGGAAGACGGTCGCCCCTCGGCCCATTTTGAGCACACGGTGGCGATCACCGACGCGGGCCCCGAAATTTTGACGTTGGTGGACTAAGGGTTCCTTCAGAAATAAGTGGCCTGTTTGGCCGAGGGGATTTTGGTCCAGGACAAGGCGCGAAGAGCGAGCTTACTGGACGGTAAGTGAGCGATGAGCAACGCGGGCCAGGGCCAAAAGTCACCGGCCAAATTGAGTCAGTTATTTTTGAATGAACCCTAAGGACGGTATGACCAAAGAAGAAAAAATAGAAATGGAAGGGCGCGTGTTGGAAGCCTTGCCCAACGCGATGTTTCGTTTGGAAGTCGAAGGCGGGCACAAGGTGCTCGCCCACATTTCCGGAAAAATGCGGATGCACTACATCAAGATTTTGCCCGGGGACAAGGTCAAAGTGGAACTGTCGCCTTACGACCTCACCCGCGGCCGCATCACCTACAGGGAGAAATGAAATGAAAGTTCGCGCGTCGGTGAAACCCATTTGTGACAAGTGCCGCGTTTTGCGCCGGCACCGAAAACTTTACGTGCTCTGCTCGAATCCCCGGCACAAGCAACGCCAGGGCTAAGCCGGGACTTTCAAGGAGAACTCAATGGCTCGCGTCGCAGGATTGGATCTTCCGAAACACAAACGCGTGGATGTGGCCCTGTCCTACATCTACGGCATCGGCCCCATGCGGTCGATGGACATTCTCAAGGCGACGGGCGTGTCCGCGTCGACCCGCGTGAAAGATTTGACCGAGGCGGAAGTCTCGAAAATCAACACCGAGATCAGCCGCAGTTACAAAATTGAAGGCGATTTGCGCCGCGAGATCAACGCGAACATCCGCCGCTTGATCGAAATCGGTTCGTACCGCGGCTCGCGCCACCGGCGCAATCTGCCGGCCCGCGGGCAGCGCACGCGCTCGAACGGCCGCACGCGCCGTGGACGACGGAAGACCGTCGGCTCGGCGAAACCCGGCACGGGCGCCGCGCCGGCCACCGCCGCCAAGGCGTAATTTTTTTTAGAGACGAGGAGAATTCATGGCTGATCAACCCGAAGTGCGCAAAGACGCCCCCAAGACCCCCCCGGCGAAAGCCCCGGCGCGACCCGCCGGCCCGGCGCCGAAACTGAAGAAAAAGGCCTGGCGCGACATCGCCAACGCCCGCGTGTACATTCAATCGTCTTTCAACAACACGATCGTGAACATCACCGACGACCGGGGCAACTCGATCGTTTGGGCCACCGCGGGCAGCGCGGGGTTCAAGGGCACCAAAAAAGGCACGCCGTTCGCCGCGCAGGTCACGGCGGACAACGCCGCCAAAAAAGCCATCGCCCTGGGTGTCAAGACCGTGTCGGTGTTCGTCAAAGGACCCGGCTCGGGACGCGAAACCGCCATCCGCGCCCTTCAGGGCGCGGGCCTGGTCGTCACCGCCATCAAAGACGTGACGCCGATACCGCACGATGGATGCCGACCGCCCAAAGCGCGGCGAGTGTAAAGGAGAAACTTCGTGGCTCGATACATTGGTCCCGTTTGCAAGTTGTGCCGTCGCGAAAGCGTCAAACTTTTCCTGAAGGGCGATCGTTGCTTCGGCAAGTGCCCCATGGACAGAGAGGGCGTGTTGCCCCCAGGCCAGCACGGCGCCCGCCGCGCCGGCAAGCCCACCGAATACGCCAAGCGTCTGCGTGAGAAGCAGAAAGCGCGCCGCATCTCCGGCGTTTTGGAGAGACAGTTCCGGCGCCTGTTCGCCACGGCCGCCCACGCCGCCGGCAACACCGGCGAGAACCTGTTGCGCCTGCTGGAAACCCGGCTCGACAACGTGGTCCGCCGTTTGGGGTTTTCCACATCCCCGCGCGCGGCCCGGCAGTTGGTCTCGCACAACCACGTGACGGTGAACGGCAAGCCCGTGAACATTTCCTCCTATCAGGTGAAACCCGGCGACCGGATCGCCTTGGTGGATGGCCTTCGCGCGAATCTCTTCGTCAAACGATCGCTGCACACCGCTTTTCAACGCGGGTTGCCGGCCTGGTTGGAGTGGGACGGGAGCGTCGCCAACGCCGTCAAGGGGTCCATGGATTCCATCAGCCTCGAGGGCGTGACCCTCGCGGGGCAAGTGAAATCCTGGCCGAGCCGGCAGGAAATGTCCTATCCCGTGAACGAGCAGTTCATCGTCGAACTTTACAGCAAATAGCCGAACCCCTTTTTAGGAGGAAGCCGCTTTATGACGAATCTTGGATTGGTGTTGCCGCAAAAGTTGGAGGCCGAAACGGCCGGGGAGACCCACGGCAAGTTTGTCGCCGAACCCTTTGAACGGGGGTACGGCCAAACGGTGGGGCATTCGCTCAAGCGAATCCTTCTGTCGTCCTTGGAGGGCGCGGCGGTCACCGCCGTCCGCATCAAGGGCGCCCCGCATGAATTCTCAAGCCTGAAAGGCGTTCAGGAAGACGTGATCACCCTGTTGCTGAATCTCCGCCAGCTGCGCTTCCGCCTGCGGACGGCCGGGCCGGAATTGCTCACCCTGAAGAAAAAAGGCGGCGAAGTGAAGGCCAAGCACATCGAAGCGACTTCGTCGGTGGAAGTGTTGAACCCCGACCACATCATCGCCCATTTGGACGCGGGCGCGGAATTGGACGTGGAAATCGAAGTCGGGCGGGGTCGCGGTTTCGTCACCGCCGACCGCTTGAAACGGGACGGCCAACCGGTCAACACCATCCCGGTGGACGCTTTGTTCTCGCCCGTGACCAAGGCCCACTACGAAGTTCAAAACGCCCGCGTGGGGCAGATGACCGACTACGACAAATTGGTCCTGGAAGTTTGGACCGACGGTTCGATCACCCCCCAAGACGCCGTGACCCGCGCCGCGCGCATTCTCAAAAGCACGGTCGGTGTGTTCTTGCCGGCCGAGGAGTCCGTCCCCGCCGAGGCCGGAAACACGGCGGCGGACGCTCCGGAACCGACGGGCAAAATGAAGGATTTGTTGGACCAATCGGTGGACATGATCGAACTGACGGTCCGCGCCTCCAACTGCCTCAAAGCCGCCAAGATCCGCACCATCAACGATCTGGTGTCCAAAACGGAAGAGGAACTCCTGGGCTTCAAGAATTTCGGCAAGAAGTCCCTGGAGGAAATCCAGGAGCGCTTGAAGGAGCACAACCTGTCGCTGGGCATGTTGGCGCCCGCGGCGGCGAGCGAGGCCAAGTCATGAACACCCACGCCGGACGCAAACTGTCCCGCCCCACCGGGGCGCGGATGGCGCTCCTGCGGAGCCTCACGGTGAGCTTGTTCCGCCACGAGGAGATCCGCACGACCGTCGCCAAAGCGAAGGAGTTGTCGCGGTTCGCCGAAGGCGTGTTGGCGCGGGCCAAAAAGAACACCTTGGAAAGCCGCCGCCGCGTGACCGCGGACGTGAACGACGAAGACGTGCGAAAAAAAATCTATGATGTGTTGGTCCCGCGCTACCAGGCCCGGCCCGGCGGTTGCACCCGCATCCACCGGTTGGGCGCGCGGTCCGGCGACAACGCCCCGGTGGCGTTGATCCGCCTCGTTTCTTAACGTCGGAGGACGCGCTTGTTCGACTACATCTTCAGCCTCTTTTCGAACGACATGGGGATTGACCTCGGTACGGCCAACACCCTCGTCTACGTCAAGGGGCAGGGGATCGTGTTGAAAGAACCCTCCGTCGTCGCGATCAACCGGGACACCCGGGAGCCGGTCGCCTTCGGACTCGAAGCCAAGCGCATGCTCGGCAAGACCCCCGCGAACATCATCGCCGTGCGCCCCCTGCGGAACGGGGTCATCGCGGATTTCGATGTCACGCAGGAAATGATCAAATATTTCATACGGAAAGTGCACAACCGCCGCAGCTTGCTCCACCCGCGGGTGGTCATCGGAATTCCGTCCGGGATCACCGAAGTGGAGAGACGGGCCGTGAAGGAAGCCGCGGACCAGGCGGGCGCGCGATTCGTGGAGTTGATTGAGGAACCCAAGGCGGCGGCCATCGGCGCCGAAATGCCCATCTCGGAGCCTTCGGGCAACATGATTGTGGACATCGGCGGCGGCACCACGGAGGTGGCCGTGATTTCCTTGGGGGGGATGGTGGTCTCGAAGTCCTTGGATGTGGCCGGGGACGAAATGGACGAGGCCATCGTGCAATATTTTCGACGGAAGTACAATTTGCTCATCGGCGAGACGACGGCGGAGGATGTCAAGATCAAGATTGGCAGCGCCGTGCCGCAGGTCGAGGAGCGAACCATGGAGGTGAAGGGACGGGACCAAGTCACCGGTTTGCCGAAGACGATCGCGATATCGTCCGAGGAAGTCCGGCAGGCCCTTTCCGAACCTCTGAAACTCATCGTGGACGTGGTCAAGGCGACGCTGGAGGAAACCCCGGCGGAGCTGTCGGCCGACCTGGTGGATCGCGGCATCGTGCTGGCGGGGGGCGGATGCCTCCTGCGCGGCGTGCCGGAGCTCATCTCCAAAGAGACGGAGCTCCCCGTGACCCGGGCCGCCGACCCCTTGACCTGCGTCGTGATGGGTTGCGGCCGCTATCTGGAAGAGCTTGACAACATCAAGCGCTCCCGCGTCCGCCCGTCGTTTTAATCCCGCCTCGTCCGCTCCCTTCCGTCACCGCGAAATCCGGGACCGGCCCGTCCGCTCGACAGGCCCCACCCCGGACGCGAGGGAGAACCCATTTTGTTTGAGCGGCACCGCACCCCGATTCTCTTCGGCACGTACACGTTGGTCTCCGTTTGCCTCCTGGCTTGGTCCGCGGACCGGGTCGTCCAATCCTTAAAGCATTCTTTTTATTATCTTTGGCTTCCGGCCGGGTCCCCCTTGGTGGCCCAAATGGACCAATGGGGTCGGTTCGGGCAACGCTTGGCCCGCCTCCTGCGGGCCGATCAACGCGCGGCGGAATTTGAATCGCGTTGGCTGGACGGCCGCCTCGACACCGTTCGACAAAAAATGGTCGAGGAAGAAAACGACCGCCTGACCCGGTTGCTCGGGTTGCCGCGGTGGCCCCATTACCGCCGGACCACGGCCCGGGTGTGGGCGCGGGAGGCGACGGATTGGTTCCACAGCGTGCTGGTGAAGCCGGCTTCCCCGGTGGGCATGGGGGACGCGGTCGTCACGGTGGTGGGGGGGCGGCCGGTGGTCCTGGGGCAGGTCCGGGAAGTCATGCCGGACGGAAAAGCCCGGGTCGTGTTGTTGACCGACCCGTTCTCGGCGTTGTCCGCCCACGTTGACCGAACGGGGGACCAGGGGTTGGTGGAGGGGCGGGGCGCCAACCGGTTGCTTTTGAACTATTTGTTTTCCGACGCGGACGTTCGCCCCGGGGACGAAATTGTCAGTTCGGGGCTGGGCGGGGTGTTTCCGTCCGGGCTCTTGATCGGGCGTGTCCTGGACGTGTTGGAACCCTCGGGGGGCAGCGCCAAACGCGCGATCCTTTCGCCGGCCGCAAGAATGGGGGCTTTGCGCGAAGTGTTGGTGGTTTCCCCGGAGAACCCGGCGTGAATCGGAACATCCTGTTTGTCGTGACCACGTTGTTGCTGGTTTGGATTTTTCAAACCCTCTTCGTCTTTCTTGTTCCGTCGGCTTTTCCCACGCCCCATTGGTTGTTGCTGGCCACGCTGGCTTTTGGTCTTCGAAACAGCACCCGGCTCGCCATGACGCTGGGCTTCTTCTGGGGTTTGGCCGCGGACGCCTACGGCGCGACGGCGTTCGGAACCCAAGGTTGGCTTTTGATGCTCGCGGGGGCCGCGGCGGGACTCTCGGCCCGGGAACTCAACGCCGACAAATTGATCACCCAAATCACCGTGGCCGCTTTGGGCACCGTTGTCCTCTTCGGCGGCGCGATGGTTCTTCGCGGGTTCTTTTTGCAGACGGTTCCCATGGTGGCCCCGGGCCTCGGTCATCTCGTCATCGGCGTTATTCTCAACGCGTGCGCGGCCCCCGCGGTGTTTTGGGCCCAATCGGTTTGGATTTCGGCGTGGCGCGCGCCCGTGCAGGGCGATCGTGAATAATCGCGAAAACGCGCCCCTGTCCGCGCGCGACGATCGGCGGTTGTTCGTCCTGTCCACCTTGGCGACCGGCGTTTTTGTTTTGCTGGCTCTCCGCCTTTTTTTCCTCCAGGTCGTCCGCGGGCCCGAATTTTCCCGTCGCGCGGAGCGAAACAGCACCCAACTCCTTCCGTTTTTGGCCCCGCGCGGACTCATTTACGCCCAAACCGACGGCAAAGACGACGCGCTGTTGGACAACGCCCCGCGGTTTTCCTTGTTCTACGCCCGGGGCGGGGACACGGTTTTCACCCCGGAGGCCGTTTTGGCGGAGCTGGTTCGGCGGCTTCCCGATCAACGGACCGCCCTCCAACGCAAAATGGCCGAGGCCCAGCGGACGGGAAAAATGACCCGGCTTCTGGCCAACATCCCCCGGGAATCGGCCCTGGCGATCATGGAGCGGCGCGCTTTTCTTCCCGGCGTGAACGTGTTGGCGGAGCCCCAGCGGCGAACGCGCTATGGATCGCTGGCGGCCCATCTCCTGGGTTATGTCAGCGAAGTGGATGACAACGATTTAAAAAGGGATCGCGATCGTTGGCGGTCGGGCCAGTTTATCGGGCGGGGCGGGGTGGAAAAAGTTTACGACGATTTGTTGCGCGGCACCGACGGCGGCCTGCAGTTCGTCACGGACGCCGCGGGGCGGCACATCCAGGTGTTGGGGCGTCTGTCTTCGGTGCCGGGGGCCGATTTGCACTTGACCCTCGACCGTCGACTGCAACAGGTCGCGGAAGCCGGACTGGACGCCTCGCCCTCCGGTCGGGGCGCGGCGGTGGTCCTCGATCCGCGAACCGGGGCGGTGTTGACGCTGGCCAGCCGTCCGGGTTTTGATCCCTCGGAAAGCCTGGCCCGCCATGTCATCGACCCGCGCCAACCGTTTTTCAATCGGGCCTTGCAGGGGGTCTACCCCCCGGGCTCGGTTTTCAAAATTATCACCGCTTTGACGGGCCTCAACGACGCCCGGTGGGACACCCACCGCACTTTTTATTGCAACGGGGTCTATCTTTTGCCCATCACCGGGGGCGTTCGCGAATTTAAATGCTGGAACAAACATCACCGACAGGACTTTTGGGGCGCCGTGGCGTGGTCCTGCAACATCTATTTTTACAACATCGGGTTGACGGCGGGCCCCGAGGCCCTGGCGTCCCGCGCCAAGGCGTTCGGGTTCGGCGAGAAAACCGGCATCGACCTGCCTTCCGAATCGTCGGGGCTCATGCCCGATCGCGAATGGAAGAAACGCGCGCGCCGCGAAGGATGGTTTGACGGCGACACGCTCAACACGGCCATCGGGCAAGGTTTTGTGTTGTCCACGCCGCTGCAGGCGGCGGTGTTCGTGGCCGCCGTGGCCAACGGCGGCACGGTGTGGAAACCCTACTTGGTCCGGGAGGCGCGCGCCACCACGGGCCAAACGCTTTGGCGCGGGAAATCCGAGATAAGACGGACGGTTGAACTGAACAACGCCACCTGGGGCACCCTCCACCGGGCGATGGGCAACGTCGTGTCCCAGGGGTCGGGGCGGGTGATTTATCGCCCGGACCTGGACCTGGGGGCCAAGACCGGGACCGCCCAAAACCCCCACGGCGAAGACCACGCTTGGTTCGCCGCCTACGCGGGGCCCAAAGGGCAACCCGCGGAAATCGCCGTGTTGGTCTTTGTCGAAAACGGCGGTCACGGTTCCGCGGCGGCGGGCCCCATCGCCAAGCGGATCATCGACACCGCTTTTCCCCCGGGGAGGGTTTGATCCGTGGTCGAGATCGTTCCCCGGTTCTTCCGCGTCAACGAGCGCTCCGGCGCGCCGCGCGTCCTCGCCCGGCTCGATTGGAGCTTGCTCGCGGCGGTTTTGACCCTGGCGACCTTCGGGTTTCTTTTTATTTTTTCGGCCACGGCGCACACCGGCGGAGCGTCCGGGTACTTGACGCGACAAGGCCTGGGGATTTTCGTGGGGTTCCTCGCCATGGTGCTCCTGGCGCTCCTGCCCTACCAGGTTTTCCAAACCTACTCCCGGGGCGTGTACGCGACGGGGGCGGTCGTGCTTTTGGTCACCTTGATTTTCGGAACGCGGTTGAGGGGGTCACGGTCCTGGCTCGATTTGGGCCCCGTTTATTTCCAGCCCGTGGAGGTCGTGCGCCTGGCTTTGGCGGCCGCGCTGGCGGCCTACGCGGACAGGCGTTACCGGGAGGTCCGCCAATGGGCGGGGGCCGTGCCCCTGTTGGTGTTGGCGGGGTTTTACTTCGGGTTGATCCTTCTCCAGCCCGATTTGTCGAGCGCCTTGGTGATGGGTCCCATGACCTTGGCGGTCCTGTTTTCCGCGGGGGCGCCCTTGGGTTTTCTGGTGGCCATCGTCGCCTGCGCGGCGATCGCGCTGGGGATCCCGCTCACGGGCACGTATTTTTCCATCGTGGGAGACCGTTGGGCCGACAGCGCGGTCCTGCCGTGGTTGTCCAAGGCGTTTCAACAAACGCGGCCCCTGATGTTCCTGTGGTCGGGCGTGGCGGTGGGGGCGGTCCTCTTTTGGTGGCTGCTCCGAAAGTTGCGGTTCCACGTGACGGGTTTCCACCTCTTCACCGTCCTCGTGGTCCTCGCGGCGGGGGTGGGGGGGTCCTTCGTGGTGGACCGGGCGCTCAAACCCTACCAGCGGAAGCGGCTCATCGCTTTTGTCGATCCCGCGGTGGATCCCTTGGGCGCGGGGTACAACATTTTACAGTCGGAAATCGCCCTGGGGTCCGGGCGTTTCGTCGGCAAGGGGTACATGTCGGGAAGCCAGACCCAGTTGGGCTTCCTGCCCGAAAAACACACGGACTTCATCTTCTCCCACGTGGGGGAAGAGACGGGTTTCCTGGGCGCGTTGTTCGTGCTCACGGTGTTCTTTTGGGTGGCGTGGCGGGCGTTCGACATCGCCTTCACCGCGCGCGACCGTTTCGGCCGGCATTTGGCCGTGGCGCTGGGCACGTTCTTCACCTTTTCGGGGCTCATCAACATCGGCATGGCCATGGGGCTCATGCCGGTGACCGGGGTGCCCCTGCCCTTCCTGTCCTACGGCGGGTCGGGTTTGGTGGGATCTTTTATGGCGGTGGGCCTGTTGTTGTCCATCCATCTTCGACGTTATCTTTTGTAATTCACTGAAAAGGAAATAAAAAAATGAAAAGAGAAATCATCGCGAACGTTTTGCCCGAGGAGACGCGCATCGCCGTGTTGGACAACGGCCGGCTCGCCGAATTCATGATCGAGCGGCCCGCCCTGGGCATGGCCAAGCTGGTCGGCAACATCTACAAAGGCCGGGTGGAAAACGTGCTCCCCGGCATTTCGAGCGCCTTCGTCAACACGGGGTTCGAGAAGAACGCGTACCTGTACGTGACCGACGTGGTCTCCAACGCCAAGGAGCGCCACATCGAAAAAATGATCAAACGCAACGAGGACATCATGGTCCAGGTGGCGAAGGAAGCCATCAGCACCAAGGGCATGAAAGTCACCATGGACATCTCGCTGCCGGGGCGGTACTTGATTTACATGCCGAAGAGCGACCACCTCGGCGTCTCCAAAAACATCGAGGAGCCCGAGGAGCGCGAACGGCTGCGGCGGATCATCGACGAGGAGAACATGGCGGGCGGCATCATCGTGCGCACCGAGGCCGAGGGCGCCGACGAGGGGGAGCTGCGCGCCGAGCTCAAGTACCTCGCGAAACTGTGGGAGGGCATCCAGCGGAAATACGAGAGCGCCCAGTCGGGCACCCTCATCCACCGCGAATTGGGCTTGACGTTCCAGGTCGCGCGCGACCTGCTCACCTCCGACGCGCAGATCTTTCTCGTCGACGACCGCCAAGAATACAAAGAGGTCAAGGATTTCGTCACCGGCCTGGCCCCCGAGCTGGCCGACCGGGTGCAGCATTACACGGGCAAGACGCCGATCTTCCAGGCCTTCGGCGTCGATCGCGAGCTGGCGCACATCCGCCAACAGCGCATCGACCTGCCCTCCGGCGGCTACATCATCATCCAGGAGGCGGAGTCCCTCTGCGCCATCGACGTCAACACGGGGAAATTCATCGGCCACAAATCCCAGGAAGAAACCGTCACGGCCACGAACCTGGAGGCGGCCGAGGAGGTCGCCAAGCAGTTGCGGTTGCGGAACATCGGCGGCATCATCGTCATCGACTTCATCGACATGCGGCGCAAGCGCAACCAGATCAAGGTCGTCGAAGTGCTGGAAGAGGCCACGAAGTACGACCGTGCCAAAATCAAGATCCTGCCCATCACGCGGTTGGGGCTGGTGGAAATGACGCGCGAACGCCGTCGGGAATCCCTTTTGTCGCTTTTGTCGGAGCCCTGCGCCGATTGCGCGGGTTCGGGCAACGTCCTCTCGCGGGAATCCATGTACCTGCGGGTGCAAAAGGAGATCCACGAGCTCACCCAGGGGCGGACCGAGGGGCGCCTGAAGGTGACGTTGGCCCCCGGCGTCGGGGATTTCGTCCGCGAGCGGCAGGACCGGTTGGAAAAAATCATCCACCGGAAGGTGGAAGTCGACATCGACCGCACCCTGGCCTGGGAAGACTACCGCATCGTTTTGGAATAGCGGTTCGTCCCCGTCCCGGCGAGTTTTTCAATGAAAGGATCCCACCCATGAAAGTGCCCTTGTTGGATTTGGCCGCGCAGAACAAACCGTTGCGCGCGGAAATTCTCGCCGCGATGGAGCGGGTGATGGACAGTCAAATGTTCATCCTCGGTCCCGCGGTGGATGCGTTCGAAGCCGCGGCCGCCCGCGCCTGCGGGGTGAAGCACGCGATCGGGGTTTCCTCGGGCACCGACGCGCTCTTGGTGGCGCTCATGGTGTTGGGGGTCGGCCCGGGCGATGAGGTCGTGACCACCCCGTACACGTTTTTCGCCACGGCGGGCGCCATCGCCCGCGTCGGGGCGAAACCGGTGTTTGTGGACATCGATCCCCGCTCCTTTAACATCGACGCGGCCAAAGCGGCCGCCGCGATCACGCCCCGGACCAAGGCCGTCCTGCCGGTGCACCTCTACGGCCAAGCCGCGGACATGGACGCCCTGCGGTCCCTGGCCGAAGCGCGGAAGATTCCCCTGATCGAGGACGCGGCGCAGTCGATCGGCGTGGACCTCGGCGGGGGCCTGGCCGGGAAACAAGCGGGCGCCGCGGGCGCCTTCGGGTGTTTCTCCTTTTTCCCCAGCAAAAACCTGGGCGCTTTCGGCGACGCGGGGCTGGTCACCACCCAGGACGACGCCCTGGCGGAAAAATTGAAGATCTTTCGGGTGCACGGCTCGAAACCCAAGTATTATCACAAGTGGGTGGGGGGGAATTTCCGGATCGACGCCCTGCAGGCGGCGATCCTTTCGGTGAAACTGCCCCATCTGCCCGCCTGGACGAGCGCCCGGCGGGAGAACGCGGCGCGTTATCGGAAGCTGTTCGCCGCGGCGGGATTGGAAAGGAAAGGCGTGGTGTTGCCGCCGGAAGTGCGGCCGCACATCTACAACCAGTTCGTGATCCGGGCCCCGCGCCGCGACGCGCTGATCGAACACCTCAAGTCGAAAGACATCTGGACGGAGGTGTACTATCCCGTGCCGCTGCACCTGCAGGAATGTTTCGCGTACTTGGGCCACCGTCCCGGGGATTTCCCCGAGTCGGAACGGGCCGCCCGGGAAACCCTGGCGTTGCCGATCTATCCCGGCTTGACGGAAGCCCAACAGGCCTACGTGGTTGAAACGATCGCGGGGTTCCTTATTTGAGGCCGCCCTCCCCGGGCGCTTGAAAGGCCAAATCCACCCAGGGAATGGCGCCGGCGGCGGGGGTTTCGCGTCGGGGGACCAAACGGTAAACCAAGGACCAACGGGGCGGCGCCGAAGCCGCGGAGCCGTCCTCGAATAATTTTTCCGTGTAAAACGCCCAAAAGCGCGCGGCCCGCTGGAACTCCTCGGCCGTGAACCCGGCGGGCTGGCCGACCCGGGCCATCTCCGCCGGGTTGACCAACAAATGCGTGAACCCCTCCCCGGCGAGCGTTCGGGCGATTTCCCCCCCGTCGGCGGCCTTTCGCACCACCCACAAAAACCAATCGACATCGAGAGCGCTGGTGACGCGGAACGGGCGTTCCAGCCCGTAACCGCGGGCGTCGCCGATGACCAGCACGCGGGCGTCGGCCGGGGCGTTCCGGTTGATCCAAACCATGGACGGGTGGGCGGGCGCGGCGTACGTCCCGGCGGGGGTGGCCAAAACCCGATCGCGACTTTGCGGTTGGGCCAGATGTTCCCAACCGATGTCCCGGGCCAACCCGTACAACCCGCGGGTGAGCGGCCCCGTCGCCGCGAGCAACAGCCCCAGCGATAACACCCAGCGGGCTCGACGGCCCTCGAGCCGCGACACCCCTTGGCCGAACAGGAACGCCAACAGGGCCAACCCGCCCAGAAAGAACCGCGGCATGCCGGAGAAAGGCCACCACGCCATCCAGGCCGCGCCCAGGCCCAGGAGCCCCAGCCGCCGCGCTTTCGTGTCCCGGACCACAAAAAACAGGAGCGGCAGGCCCATCAAGAAAAGAGGCCCGACGAAATCGAATTCGGACCGACCGGTGAGGGAAATCGTCCAGGGGTGGAGCAACCAGCGGAACGGCAAAAGCCATTGGCCCGAAAACACGTTGTCCCAGGGACGTCCCCAGGCGTCGACGTTCATGGCGCGGGCGTCCAGGGGGAAACCGGCGGGGTTCCACCAGCCCTGAAGGAAAGGGAAGACGGGATTGCCGTAGCCGACGAGGTTTTTAACAACCCAGGGCAAAAAGGCGATCGTCAGGCCCGCCAGGAACCGCGCCATCGATGGGCGCGGCAGCCCGAGTCGCCAAAGCAGAAAAGGGAAAACCAACCCCAAGGGGACGTTGGTGTATTTGATCCCCATGGTCCAGCCGACGAGAAGCCCCGCCGTCAGCCAGACGTGTCGCGCCCGGGGCGCCTCGTCGAGCGCGCGCCCCGCCAGGACCACCGCGGCCAGGGTGTAAAAGGCGGTCGACACATCCACCCCCGCGCGCGGCAGGGCGAAAGCGACCACCGGCGTCGAAAAAAAGACGGCCGACGACAGGGCGCCGCCGAAGCGGTTGCGGGCGCGTTCCCCCGCGCCCCAGAACAGCAAAGCCGCGCCGACGCCGAAACCCCAATGGACAAGGGCGGCCCAACGCGCGTCCCCCAGGGCGAGGGCCCAGGCGAAGAGCGCGTGGGTGTGCATGGGGAAACCCCCGAAAAGAAAAGTGGGGGTGGGGACCCAGCGGTTTTCCAGCAAATACAGCTTCGGCAACGCGAGGTGATAGACCAGCGCGTCGTAGAAGCGCGCCGGCGCGAGGGCGAACAGTCCGGTGATCCCCAGAACCGCGACCGGAAGGGCCCAGAGCAGCAATGTCGGCCCGTCGACGCGGCCGAGGCGAAAGCGGGGGAGTTGCGGCGGGTGTTGTGTCCAATCGAAGGCGACGACCCCCAGGCCGAGGACCGTGATCGCGGCAACGCCCGTCGTGTTCAGGCCACCCGTCGCGCCGAGGCACCACACCCCCGCGCTGAGCAGCCCCGCGCCGATCGCCAGGGACAGGCCGATTGTTTCCGGGAAATTAAAACACAGCGGCCGCCAACGACGAAGGACCGCGCGGCCCAGGCCGACGGTCAACAACCCAAACAACATGAGGCCAACGAGGGCCGGGACGTGGTGAAAGAGGCCCGCGAGCGCCGCGAGGGGCGGCGGGAGAAGGGCCCGGAGGAGGGACACGCGCAACGGCGGTTGGCCTTGGGCGAGGCCGAACGCCACCACGGCCAGAAGGGCCCAAAGCGCGGCCGCGATGGCGCCCGCCCGGAACCGTCGGGCGGCCGACGGCGCGGCCGTCACGCGAAGCAAACCGGGATTATTTTTTTACCAGGGCCGCGCCGCATTTCGGGCATTTCTGCGAGGAGGGGCGGAAGCCGGGTTTTAAGGGCGCGTCGGCCCCGCAGGAGGGGCAGCGGACGAAACCGGCGCCGCCGTGGGACGGAAGGCCTCCGGACCCCGCCGCGGGTTTAAAGTTGTCACGGCTTTTTTGGCCGATGGATTTGATCGGGTTTTGAGCGTTTCGTGCGGGCATGGGGGTTCTCCTATTCTGGAATGACGCCGCAGGCCATGCGCGCGCCACCGCCGCCCAGGGGCATCGGGTGGTCGGCGTGGTTGTCGCCGCCCACGTGGATCATGAGCGAGCGGCCGCGGACGTTTTTCATCCGCAGGCGCGGCGCGAGCACGGGGTTGACGGCGGTGCCGTCGGGATCGACATAAAGCGCGGGCAGGTCGCCCAGGTGGCCGTCGCCCCAGGGTTCGCCGTGGGCCTTGGTGTTCTTGGGATCGTAGTGTCCGCCCGCCGCCAGCGCGGCCACGGTCTTGCCGTCTTTCTGGCCGGGCTCGCAGGAAGGGTTCTCATGGACGTGAAAACCGTGAAGGCCCGTGGGCAAGCCCGCCAGGTTGGGATAAAAGGCCAGGCCGTATTTTGTTTCCACAAGGCGGACGGTCCCCAGCGATTCGCCGGCGCCGGTCGGCGTGGCGGCGCGCATTTCCACCTCGAGACCTTGGGCGGAAACCACGCAGGCCGCGAAAATCGGAATAAAGCAATACAACAGCTTTTTCATGGGGGGACTCCTTATATATGGGCCAACGGGGGCATTATACCTTTCGGGAACTTTCATCGGGGGGTGGTGTCATGGAAGCGTAGGACAGACCCGGAGGATTTATGAAAAAGATTTTGCTGTTGGCGTTTTGGGTGGGGGCGAGCGGGGCGGGCGCGTCGGCGCGGGTGCCGGCGCCGGTGCTGGACGGACGGTGGATCGTGGACGCGCGCGTGGTGGAACTGAACGAGCGCGGCGAGGCGCGGTTGGATGTGATTGAAAACATCAAGGGCGCGGGCGCGCCGACGTGGCTGCGCGGCGTGTGGAGCGCGCCAGCGGGGGCGTTCGTTTCGCCGCGGCGGGCGGGCCTGCGGGAAGGCGGGCGCTACATTTTCTTTTTGAACGGGGACCGGATGACCACCGTGCAGCCCTTGTACTTCACGGTGGGGCGGTCGTACATCGACCAGGAGTTCGTGGTGTTCCCGCGCAACAGCTACAACCGCATCGCCAAAGGCGAATTCAAAAAGCTGATCGGCCGCACCGTGGACGACGCCGAACGCGCGGCCGCCGGGCTCTGACCCGCCCGCCACCCCAAAAACCACCATTCAACGGCTTGACTTCCGACGGAAACGGGTTTAAAATAGCCTTGTTTTCCAATACTTTTGAAGGATTCCCCATGCGCCGGGTTTCTTCGCGCGACTTCCCGCTCGGCTCCGCGTTCCATAAGGTTTTAGCAGGCGTCCTTAGCCTGGCCATCGTCCTTGGCCCGGCCTCCGCCGTCGCCTACGACGACGAGCGGTACACCTACACCCCGCCCCGCGTCCAGGACTATCAAAACCAGTACCGCCCGCAAAACAACTTTTCGCCGTCCTTCCAGCTGGACCGGCAGATCAACAACATGAACTCTGTTTTGACGTTCAAGCAGAACGTCGGGTTCACCGCCCCGAAAATCGACCTCAAAACCGATCAGATCCCCCGTGACACGTTTAAACCCAAGATCCTCTTCCAATTGGCCATGGCCAACCCGATTAAGGCCCCTGTCCAGGATGCAAAGCCGCTCCAACCTATAACGATAGGCAAGCCGGGGTTCTTCGGGGCCGTTCAATCCATTTTCAAAGGCATCGGAGCGGGGTTTCAAAAGGTCGGCCAAGCGATCGGCAACGTCATTCAGCGGGTGTTCACCCGCTCGGAGAAGCCGGGGGCTGTTTCTCCCCAACAAAAAGAGATCCTGGCCCAGCACCCCAACCTCCAACCCACGGGGCCGAATGCGTTTGTTTCCGTGGGCAAGGCCACCGTGGCCTTTGGGAAAGTTTGGGAGCCGGGCTCCACCTTCACCGCCAAGGACGGGAACCTGCGGCTGAACCAAGGCGTCACCATGGAATCCAGCTTTGGGGGGATCAAAGACAAGAACGGGGGGCTGCTCCCCGTCAGCATGGCGAACGTAGACGGGGCGATCACCCCCGTGGGTTTGGACTTCGACCGGATGCGGGCGGGCACCGCTTTGATTGTCTCCCAGCCGACGCGGGTGGACGGGCTCGGCACGATCCGTCCGGGGGAAATGACCTACCAAGGCCCGGTCAAAGGCGCGGCCAACACGACCATCGGCGGCCGGTTCAACTTTCAAGGGGTGAAAGTGGATCTGGATCAGGACGCCGCCCGGCAGTTCGGCGTGGATCCGACCGTCACCCTCAAACAAGCCACCTTCGCCCTGCAGGCGGGGTTGATGCGGCTCAACAGCGCCCTCCTGGAACAGGGGGACAAACGGATCTTCATCCAAGAGTCCAAACCGCCGTTGGACATAAAACAGTTAACCGCCCAGACGAGCGCCATCGGCAAACAGGCCGAGGCCAACACCAACCAACTGGGGCGGCTGTCGCAGAGCGTGGAGAACCGAAGTCTAACGTCCAGCGTTCTCTTTAACAACTTGGCCCAACAAACGGGGTTGGAGGAGCGGATCGCTTTCAGCTTTTCGAACGAATACGCGGCTTTGAAAAAAGAGGCGAAGGCCGCCGCGCAACAGCTGGCCCAGACGCAGGCGGCGCTCACGGGCGAAGACTATAACCGGATAAACCCGGAGGAGATCGCGCGGTTGGGGGAGAAAGTTAATTCCCTGTCCACGCAGATCACGGCGCTCGAAGAACAAGCCCAACCGATAACGGATTTCCAAAGGGCCTTGTCCGGCATGGCGGCGGGTTTGAAAGATTTATCCCTCCGGGGGGCGGATGTGCGCACCATGCAGGGGGCGGAGAAAATCACCGATAACGAGCTCAACCGCCGCACGGCCCTTTATTTCCCGGAGGAGAAAGCGAAGATCAAGGAACAGGCCGACGCCGCCGTCAACTCCCTGCGGTCGATGGTTATGGCCGGGCAGATGTCCGCCGATCAAGCGGCGATAATGACCCTCGAGCTGTTGACCATGCGGGACAACGCCTACGCCGCCAAGCCCAACAACGTGCTGGTCCAAGCCATCAACGCAAGTTTCAACGCGGGGGCGGGGTTGGTCAACCGCGCCGTTGACGTCATGTATTTCGACCAATTGAACGCCCTGGCGGAGATGTTCCCCAAAACGGGCGAGGCCGTCGGCACCTACATGCTGGTCAGTTTCAAGGGGGCGAAGACGGTTTCCCAGGTGGTCGGCGTGGGCGGGCTGGTTTATTTCGGCGTAACCGCCGCCGTGAGCACCGGGGCGATGCTCGCCACGGCCTACGGCGTGGCCAAAGTGGCGGAGAAGTTCGGCGTGGACGAGGCCCCGGCACAGCTTCTAGGTTTCTTGGCAAGCATAGGTGTTGGTTCCTTTAAACCCATCCAAAAACATTTTCAGAAGGCGGATCTTAAGTTTCAAGAATACCTGATTAATAAATCCAGTCCCCTCGCCGAGAAAGTAAGGGGGTTCCTTGTAGCCACACCCAAGCCGGCCGGGACAAAGCAAATCCCTCTGCAAGATTTTAAACAGGTGTTGTTAGAATCGAATGCAGTTAAGTCTCCGAGTTACAAATGGCAGTTCGATGCTATGAACGCTGGCCCATTGCCTGAGGGGGTCGCTAAAACATTTTGGGGCGGAAAATATTCCGAAGGGGTGGTTCCACCGGGAATGCAATTGAAATTGTGGAAGGGGGGAACCGCCGCTAATCCAGGTGGGAGTTTCTATTCGTTTGAAGTCCCCAAAAGTCGTAGTCTTGTGAGGATTGATTCGGCTGTTAAAGCTCAGTGGGTTGATAATAGAGGTGTTTTGCTGGCGGAATCCCCCGTCGATAGTGCGATTTCTCTGACACTAAAACCCGGGGAAAAATTCTATTTCGGTCCAACGAGCAACCAAAGCGGTGTTTATATGGGAGGGATTGATAGGATCCAAGTTTTTGTGCCCTCGGCCAGGAGCAAGATGATTTCTGAATTTAAAGTGGAGCACCCTCTGCCATGAAACGAGAATTGAATAAAATTCTAGACGATTTAATTATCGAGCTCGAAAAGATGGTCACGATGTTGCGGAGAGATACTTCCGCTTCATGGACGAGAGGCTTTGAAGGATTCCTGGCGGAGGCGCTTGACCTAAAAAAAGCCGGATATCCTGGGGATGGTGTCCGGGGGTTGTGTGGCTCTGTGCGTTCTGTTTACGGTGGGATGGGTTCTTTTAATGACTACTTCCCACAAGGGGGTGTTTCTGGAGAGGAATTTGAAAGGGTAAGTACGCGGATTTATGAATTGGCAAATGAAATTCGGGTTATCAGCTCGTATTAAAGAACACACCGACCCGGTTAAATTAACCAAGTCGCCCCTTGCCATGACATTTAAAAACGTTGATGAATTAAAAGAGTTTCTACTTCAACTATCCAAGCAACCGGGGATCGATAGAAGTTTGTCGTCCGCGCTTATCGCCTCAGCTAAAGCTTTTGTGACTTCTTCTTCGGAGTATTTGATGGGCGCTGGAGATGTTCTTTCCAAGCTTCTTTCAAAAGAAAATAAAAACCTTCCGGCCGACCTCGTAACAGAAATTAAATCGGCAATCGGCGAGATTGATAAAGCCTTTCGAATAGCCAATGGTTAGGAATTAAATTAGATTTATAAAAACTTTTCACTACACCAACAACATCTGCTCACAGATCTAGAGGAAAGTGAAATGAAAAGGACTTGGCGGAACGATATTGAATTAGTGGAAGGAAAAGAGTATCGCCTGCGTAAGGACTTCAAGACGCAGACCGACAGTTTCGTAAAGGGTGAGGTCTTGGTGTTCACAGGAAGTGATTACAGTCGTTACCATTCAAGCACAGCTTTTCGATTTGACAACAAAACCACAGGTGAGGGGAAATCCTGGTTTTTGACTGACGACGAGACGGACAACAGCACAGAATTCTTCGAATTGGTTTCTTGAGGACCTGTTGCTCTCTTCAGCGCCCCCAAGGTTTAATGGGGAGCAGCATATATCGCTGATCCCGAGGCAGTAATGGAACATGAAACCGTTTATTCGAACTCGGAAATGATGTATTCCGTTTTAAAGGACAAAAAGAGTGACAAGCACTTTCTCGAAGTTGTTTACGGTACCATTGGCATGTATGAAGTAATGATTCCATTGACGAAGGAAGAGGTGGCGGACTTCAAAATAGACCCTTCGCGCATTCATCGACCGGTGAAAGCTGTCATCGATAACCCTTCCGCAATTCAAAACGAGAGGGGGGCCTGATTGTCTATTGGTGGCATCGAACCGGAAGAAACCATGGATTTTATCGAAGAAGGATTAAAATATTGAAAAGCAATTGTGGAGGCGAGCAATAATCCGCTGAATAACTATGGCCATTCAAGATATCGTGAGTTTGTTAACTGTTTTTTTGAATCTTTTCTTTCTTGGGTTGCTTGTGCATTCGGTTTTTCTCTTTTACCGGTATTGCATGTTCAATAGGAACTTCTCGGTTTATTCCCGTGGTGTTCCCATTCCAGTTTTGGAAAATTGGGAAAAAGCGAAATTGAACCAAATGCGATGGCTTATCTGGACACCCTGGGCATGGATCGTTGTCTTGTTAAACGCAAAAGAAATTCCCCAAATGGCCATTGGTGTATTATTCCTAATCCCGATAATTATCGGTTTCAAATACGGGAGTCAAGCAAAGCTTCTTAAAAAAACACCTGAAGATCAATTGGTTCCCGCGGTTGTAAATCCTGAAATCGAAAAAAAACTATCACGGATATTCGAGTTGGACAAGCCATTGTCGAACATGTTTCGCTTTAACTTAACAGGACAAGAGATTCTAACGTCCACAAGAAAAACTCTTGTTTCTACCGGTTTATTAATGTTTTTTATAACACTTTTTGAAAAAGACCCCTTGGCTTTTAAAGTTTTTTGGGTTCATGGGACAATATTGATCGTGACGGGGTTTGTTCCTTGGCTGCGCTTGCGTGGGCTTATTATGTTTTTATCGGGGTCGTATTATTTGGCTGGGATGTTGCTCGCTCGGCAAATGCACATTGTTATTTTTGCGTATATCATCGTTTACTTTTATTGGGTCATGCAAATATTTCTTTTTCAAAAAAAAGCGCTAAACAAACACCTGGAAACCATCAATAATTAGTGGCCCACCCCTCGGTTAATACTTCCGCCTGTTCAAGCACGGTCTGGGTGGCTTTTTCTTGTTTGTCGGGGGGGTAGCCGTATTTTCGGAGGATGCGCTTTACGAGGACTCGCAATTGAGCCCTTACATCTTCGCGGATGGTCCAGTCCGTTTTTACGTTGCCTCGAACGGCGGTCACAAGTTCTTGGGCGATGGTCCTTAGGGCTTCATCGCCCAGGACTTTTACGGCGCTGTCGTTGGTTTCTAAGGCGTCGTAGAAGGCCACCTCGTCGTCGGTTAAGCCCAGGGACTTGCCGCGCGATTGGGCTTCGTTGATTTCCTTGGCCAAGCCGATCAGCTCTTCGATCACCTGCACCGTTTCTATGGCTCGGTTTTGGTATTTGCGGATGGATTGCTCAAGCAGTTCCGCAAAGGACCGGGCTTGAACAACGTTCTTTTTTCGGCGGGATAGAATCTCGCCCATCAAAAGTTTTCTTAATAATTCCACGGCCAGATTTTTCTGGGGCATGTCCCGCACTTCCGCTAAAAATTGATCGGACAAAATCGAAATATCGGGCCTGGCCAAACCGGCGGCTTTAAAAATATCCACCACCCCATCCGAAATCACCGCCCGGGACACAATCTGCCGCACAGCGAAATTAAGTTCTTCCTCCGTCTTGGCCGCATCCGACACCTTTTTCGCCAATACCGCGCGGACGGCTTGGAAAAACGCCACATCGTCCCTAATCTTTAAAGCCTCCTCGTGGGGAACCGCTAAGGCAAAAGCAAGGGTCAAATCTCTCACGGCCGATAGGCAACGCTCTTTCCCCTCCCGCTGGGCAAGAATATGTTCTTGGGCCGCGGGCAATTGGCCCAAACGCTGGGCGGGCGTTCCGGTTTTCCAGAGTGTCCAATTAAACCCGTGAAACATCCCGCAACAGACTTCAAATTTCTCCTGCATGATGGCCACGGCTTCATTTTGGTCTATGGCGGTTTGTCCTGTGCCTCCACTTTCCGTATAGGTGGCCAGGGCTTGTTTCAACTCGTGTCCCAAACCCAGGTAATCCACCACAAGCCCGCCGGGCTTGTCTTGAAACACCCGATTCACCCGCGCGATGGCTTGCATCAGGCCGTGCCCTCGCATGGGTTTGTCGATGTACATGGTGTGAAGGGAAGGGGCGTCAAACCCCGTCAACCACATGTCACGGACGATCGCAATTTGGAGCGGGTCCTTGGGGTTTCGGAATCGTTTCGCCAGCTCTTCCCGTCGTGGCTTGTTTCGGACGTGGGGTTGCCAATCCAGAGGGTCCGTGGCGGAACCGGTCATGACGATTTTTAGGATGCCCTTTTCGTCGGCATCGTTGACCCAGCCCGGGCGCCATTTGGCGATTTCTTTGTAAAGATCCAGGCATATTCGCCGACTCATGCAGACGACCATGGCTTTCCCTTCCATGGCCTCTAATCGCCCTTCGAAATGGTCAACGATGTCCTTGGCGATCAATTTCAATCGCTTTTCGGCCCCAACAACAGCCTCCAACTGGGCCCATTTCGATCGCAGTTTATCCCGGCGTTCGGTCTCTTCCCCTTCCGTGACTTCCGCAAAGTCCGGGTCAATCTGGGGCCGTTCTTTTTCGTTCAATTCAAGTTTTGCCAGGCGGCTTTCGTAATAGATGGGGACGGTCGCCTTGTCTTCAACGGCCCTTTGGATGTCATAAACGCTGATGTAGTCTCCGAACACGGAGCGGGTGTTGGCGTCCGCCTTTTCGATAGGCGTGCCGGTAAACCCAATAAAAGAGGCATTTGGAAGCGCGTCCCGCATGTGCCGAGCAAAACCGTCTATAAAATCGTATTGGCTCCGGTGAGCTTCATCGGCAATGACCAAGATATTGCGCCGTTCCGAAAGCACCGGATACCGTCCGCCTTTCTCTTCCGGAAGAAACTTTTGAATGGTGGTGAACACCACCCCGCCGGCGTCCACCGATAGTTTTTTCTTCAGGTCATCACGGTCGAGAGCCTGCACGGGGGGTTGGCGGAGCAAGTCCCGACAGCGGGAAAATGTCCCGAACAGTTGGTCGTCCAGGTCGTTGCGGTCAGTCAAAACAACAATGGTGGGGTTCGCCATACCAGGTTCACGGATCACCCTCCCCGCATAAAAAGCCATGGTCAAGCTTTTGCCGGACCCCTGTGTGTGCCAAACCACCCCGACGCGCCGGTCCCCTTTGGCCCCGCCTGGCTGCCGGATAGCCGAATACCCTCCATCTCGCGCCTCAGCCGTGCCGCCCTGGGCGGAGGCCCGCAAGGTTTCCTCCACAGCCACGTTGACGGCATGAAATTGATGATACCCCGCCATTTTTTTTGCCGGCGCCCCGGCTCCTGAGTCCTCAAAAACAATGAAGTCTCGAACAAGGGACAGGAAACGTTTCTTGTCAAAAATCCCTTCGGTCAAAACTTGAAGTTCCGGCGTTGCCTTGTCCGCCAGTTTCTCACCCGTGATGGTCCGCCAGGGCTTGAACCACTCTCGCCCGGCGCCCACCACCCCCAACCGCGCCTCCACCCCATCGGACACGACCAATGCGGCGTTGTAGGTGAAAAGCGATGGGATTTCATTTTGGTAGGTTTGCAACTGCTGATAAGCGGTCCAAATGGTTGCGTTCTCATCTGCTGGGTTCTTAAGCTCAATGACCGCCAAGGGCAGGCCATTGACGAACAAGACGACATCCGGCCGGCGGTTGCACTTGTTCTCTATAATGGTGAACTGGTTAACGGCCAACCAATCGTTGTTGTTCGGGTTATCAAATTCAATCACTTTGACCTGCGCCCCACCCACCGACCCGTCCTTCCGCTTGAATTCGACGTTCACCCCATCACCCAACATTCGGTGCATGGCCCGATTTCGAAAAACCAAGTCAGGCCCCTCCGGGCGGGTCAGCTTGCGAAAAGCATCGTCCAGGGCCTCCTTTGGTAGCTTAGGGTTGAGCCGCGCCAGCGCATCGCGCAACCGTTGCACTATGACGACCTGGCTATAATCGCCGCGCTCAGCGGCGGCCTCTCCTGGTGCAATTTTTGCACCATTCAGGACCTCTAAACCAGTGCTTTCCAACCAGCCTAGAGCGGCTTGCTCAACGACGGATTCGGTGAAGTTACCTGTCATCGTTTTTGATACCGCCAACGACTCGCAACGACACCCAATTGAGAAGCGGTCATGCCGACGTTCTGCCAACCCTTTTCAAAGTCGATATCGTTTGATTTAGGCATCTGATTTTCAGCCAAATCTCTGATCATGATTCGGGATGGCAGTATAGCCGCCTGTCCGACAAAAACTGCTTCCTGTCGCCGAAGCCCGGAAAGCATTTTTGTCAAACCAGACATCGAATCCGGCAGGATCCCTTTGACATGTTCTCTATCAGCCTCATTCGTGATCCGAAGAACAATCCAAGAGTTGCATTGCGACAACACAGTCGACTCAACCTCACTCGGACGTTGCGACACCAACATCAACCCAATGCCGTACTTACGCCCCTCTTTCGCAATTCGTCTGATTGCACCCTGAGCTGCCCCATATTGCGCCTCACCACTGTTTGGCACGTAGCGATGAGCTTCCTCGCAAACCAATAGGACCGGGCTCATGGCACGCTCTTCAGGGGTCTGCCAAACTTTTAGAGAGAATAGGGTTCGGGCTATTGCAGCGCTCGCAGTCCCCGCAACCTCGTTCGGTACGCCGGACAAATCAACGATCCGCACTGGAACGCCGTCCCCAAGAAACTGGGCTAACACATCGGTCATCGGGTCGCCGGTTCCATTCCAAGGCTTCATCAAGAAAGCAAGTCGCTCGTCCTTCATGAGAGAGTCAAGCTTTCTCAAGACTTTGTTGTAGTCCTCATGGTCTTTCTTGTTATTGTTGGTTGGCCTCTGAGCATTAATTGCTCCTACAAAACCAATTTCGTACTTCACGCCATTCTTGGCACCGAATTCATCCATACCCGTTGGGTCACCAAGAACATATGGAATTGGAGCGTCCACAGTGAGTTTCGTTGGATCGAGGGTTAGAATTTCTGTCGCAGACTTCATCCGCGCCGTGAGCAGAGCATTCTTGACTATGTTGGATTGAGAAGTGGCGGCGAATTCGGTTTTCCCGATCAAAAGGCCGATTGTCTCGTCTAAATCTAATAGCCAATAGGGAAGTGAAAGAGTGCCCTCGTCTGTTGAGAGTCTCTTGTGGTCCTTAAACGCTTTTCCGTATTCATTATGAGGATCAAGTATGACAATCTGCGGCTTCCAGGTCTGGAGCCCTGCGTTCGTTCCTCGTTCAAGAACGCTGTGAATGATGGCTGAAACCGCACATGATTTGCCAGCCCCGGTCGATCCGAGCACAGCTGTGTGCTTGCCCAGTAATTCATTCATGTCCGCAAAACAAGGAGCGCCCCCAGACCCAACATGTTCTCCAAGGGAAATGACGGAACCTTTTCCATTTCCATAAATAAAGCGCAGTTCTGACTTTGGTGTGAGGTAAACCGTTTGCTGAGGCAAGGGATACGTTGCGACACCGCGTTCAAAAGCCAAGTTGGCAGTACCTGCCGCATCGCGGCTCCACTCGCCTTCACCGAACAAGTCCGCTTCGATAATTCTTTCGTCACTAGGGGCATGAGACGAGATGCCGCGTTCAGACTCATACTCAGCCTTCATTCTAAGTCTACCAACAAGCGCATAGATCAGTCGGCGCCCGAAATGAATACGAACAATCGAACCGAACTGCCCGATTGGATAAGTTTCCCCCGCATAGACGCGCGAAAGCTCAGTCAGCCCCGGATCCAACTCAGCAATAATGTGTGCCCCATCTACCTCAATGATTTTGCCAATGGCTAAGTTATCTATCGGATCTGCAGAATTACGATTCTCGACGCTCATCGCTCTCCCTCAAGCAGTCGAGTGACATTTTCAAACTTCCACCAAAGGAGGTCCCTGGTCGCGGGTGTTGATTGGGTGCCGTGAAAGAACCCTCGATTAGCGAACACAAGAACCTGCTCAGTAACATTAGCGTCTCTGTGCCAGAAAGCCAATTGACCCGACGGCTCATTATCAGATGTGAATACGATCAAAGTAAGGTCACCTTCCGATTCCCGAAGTGCGCGATCAAGCTCAATATTTATATGAGTGTCACTAAATCGATATCCGCATACCATCAGAACACATTGCGAGCCTTGGCTTGGCCGGAGTACGCGTCGCGTTCGCGCCATCATTTGTGCGAAGGGGTCGATTTGAGTTTCACGATATTTGGTTGAAGCTGGCCAAATGAGAATT
This sequence comes from Elusimicrobiota bacterium, assembly GCA_016706425.1. Lineage (NCBI taxonomy): Bacteria > Pseudomonadati > Elusimicrobiota > Elusimicrobiota bacterium. Next base: position 2,429,977 of record JADJJR010000001.1, on the reverse strand, counting down.
CGCCGCCCCTCTTCCTTTGCATTCTGAAGGCTACCACCAATTCGCCGAGGCAACGGATCATTCGGCAACTCAGACCAGTTAATTGACCCGTGGAGTTTAAACACCCGAGCAGCGACTTCACTACGATCGAACGTTTCAGGTCTCCACCAGCCAGTCACACCACCTTCTAATCCATCCGCGAATGGCACGCGTTCCATAGCAAGGCCATCCTCAATCAGGGTATCGTAATTCAAAACAAAATAATTGACTATCTGGCCAGAAGTCGGTTTCCCTGGCCTCAAGGGTCGATGCAAGGCACGGATAAACCTCTGGTGGATATCAATGTTCAATTTTTTATCGAAAATCTCGGCAATTCCTCTTTTAATTTGATCAACAGCCGCTCGAAGTTGCGCTTCACTGCATGATATTTTCCCAAGGGGTGTCTCCCTCTGTTTGGCACCTCGAGATGATCTGCGCTCAGTGATCGCTAAAAGGTCTACCAGTTCACTGAGATAGTCTTCTATATTGGAGTTTGTTGAACCCTCAAAGAGCCCACAAATCGTTTCAAGAATTCCCTTGGTTGTTTTATCTAGCGCTGAACTTTTGAGCGCTGCGCTAGTGAGTTCTGACGTTACCGGTAGGCCTGCACAAGTACTACATCCAGCCCCGATCAAGAAGGCTCTGCCGCTCTGAGCTAACAGTTCTTCAAGTTTAGCGACCGCATCAGCGAATGGTTTCTCGCGGAGGGCGGAAAGGTCATCAGAGGTTGTCATTAAGCCATCTCCTTTATTTTCACCCGTAGGTCTCCTGAAATGAGATTAGGCAACAATGTGTCTCTCATTTTTGCGAGAGTGTTAGATTCACGAGCGCACGCAACGAGACGCATGTAGAGTGGCCGCAAAATCTGGTCAAACGCTTGCATCACCTCGGTAGTAGGCTTGATAACCGGGATTGGCCGAAAGTTTGCCTTACTAATCTCAAGAAAAGTTGAGCCGTTCGCGCGACTCATGATCTCTTCATGTGCAATGCTGGCCCAGAAAAGTAAAAAGAGATTTGATGTCCCACCCTTAGTCTTCATCGCAATGAAACCCTGATTAATGGCAACTGGTATTTCTGCGATAGCTAGGTATCCAATAGGTGCTCTCGATGAAAGCAAGACAGTCCCTTGGGGTAGCAGTCCGGAGCCGATTTGCCTCAACCCCGCATCGGTAATCCGCCGTTCGGTGTCGAGCAGAATAGGAACAGATAGTGCGGATAGGTCCTTAGGGGTTACCCATGCATGGATCCCCCCTTCCCAATAGGTCTGCTCGTTGGTACTCGGCGTTGTTCCACCGGCCACATCCGCCAAATCTTCAATGGGCTTGAGCTCCCAGCCATTTGGAATTTCGCCGAGTTCAGAGTCTTGGAAAGAATCGGGAAAGAGGGCGGCGAGTTCTTTGGGGAGGCCGGGGTCGCGGCCGGCGGCTTTGGCGCGGACGGGGTCGAAGTCCATGAACCACGACTTAAACAACGCCCGCGCCATCCCCTCCAACGTCTCACTCATCCGCCGGTTCAACTCAATTTTGTCGTCCAGCGTCCCGAGGATGTGGGCAATGGCGCGTTGTTCAGGAAGGGATGGATGACCAACATTCAAGCGGCCGAGGTCTCCTTGAGTGATGAGGGGGTTTGCCGCACCTCGGTTCATGTCGGCGGCTTGGGCAATCACCCGCTGCAACGCGTAGCGAAGGAAGCGTGGATGGGTCTCGGCACTGTTTGGACGGATAACCAGCGCATTGTCAGAGGGCCAGCTTGGGACCGATGGCGCGAAGAGTTTTCCGAGCGTACCTACACGGCCTGTTATTAGGATTCCGCCGTCAAAAAGGGCTGAGTTGGTGAATCCAGAGGGTCCACCACCTCCTATCACTGGGATCTGACAGTCAGCTGTGGCTTCCTTGACCACGAGCGGCGGTCGCTTTCCGCTACTGATCACCGCAATATCCGCCAGTGGAGTTTCCCGCCACTCACCCCCGTGCCCAATTCTTCGCATTCTCATTTCTCCCACGCCTGCCTTTCGGCGCGGCCGAGGAGGTAGGCGAAGATGTGAGCAGGGATTTTTAGATATTTGGTTTTGTCTCCGGGGAACTCTTTGAGGCCGAAATCTTCTTCCCGTTTGGTAACCCAATAAGCCCTTTCCACGTCCTCGCGGCGACAGAAATCCACGATCCCTTCTTTTTCTCCTAAAGGGGCGGACTCTTCGTATTTCACTTCCACGGGAATGGTGTAGCGGGGGCTGGAGACGACGATATCCACTTCGCGCTTTTTGCCCGGGGCGGGGTCGTTCCAATAACTGAGGGTGGGGGTGTCTCGGTAGTAATAAGCGAAAAGGTGTCGAAGGATGGTCGTCTCGACGATTTTCCCCATTTCCGTAGGATCGGACAGAATTTCCTCGCCCCGAAGAAGGACGGCATTTCTCAGGGCGGCATCGACGAGATGGAACTTGTATCTCGCCTTAAGAATTTTCTTCCCGGTCAAGGCATAGGGCGGCAAGCGGTAGATCAAGTGGGCCCGCTCCAGCATCGCCAGGTGGTTGGAGACCGTTACGGCCGTGGTCCCCAGAGCGTCGGCGCAGGTTTTGACGGAAAACATGCCGCCGGTGTGTAGGCAGAGATAAATAAACAGCTTTTCCAAGTCCGCGACGTTCCGCAGGCCGAACAACATCGTCATGTCGCGCTTTAACACGCGCTCCACCACGTCCTCACGCAGGAGGCGTTGGCAAAGGTTCATGTCCGGCTGGGTGGCGGTTTCGGGAAAGCCGCCCACAAGGAGGTATCGGGCAAAAAGCGGCATGAGAGGACGGAGTTTTGCGGCCAAACCGGAAAGCTCGCCGGGGGACATTTTAAAGAGATCCAGCGGTTGTGTGTTGGAAGGGATATCGGGAACGGTCTCGTTTCGGATACGGATAAACTCGTAAAAGGACAAGGTCGGCACGGGGAGCGTGATCCAGCGGCCCACGCCGCTTTCATTGATACCGTCTTTAATCACTGCCGTGGCGGAACCCGTGGAAACTATGCGGTATTCGGGGTGGTGGTCCACCAACTGCTTGATTTCCAACTCCCAGTCCTGGGAGTATTGCACTTCATCCAACAGGAGCACGGCGGGTTTCCCGTTGGGGTGGATGTTTTCGTGGTAAAGGCGAAGAATTTTGGGCAGAGTCACCAACTTCAACAACGGGTGGTCGAGGCTGATATAGATAACGCTTTTGGGCGGTTGGCCCTGCGCAATGAGGTGGTCCACGATCTGCTGAAGGACCGTCGTTTTTCCCACGCGGCGTGGGCCGGAAAGCAATATGGCGCGGCGAAGGGTTGGATTTTTGAAAAGGTGGAGACAAGCGTGAAAGGCCAGGCGGTTGAACTTGGGGGCCCCAGTTGTACCGCCTTCCCACCACGGGTTATAGCCTTGGATGACTTTGAGGACTTCGGATTTATCTAAAAAGTCTGTTGTCATGTCGTTAATATAACACAAATATCGATAAAAGTCTATATCATGCTTTGCATTTTGTTAATAATAAGTGTTCAATATATCGAATTGTATCGTTTTTGGCGATTTCTATACACATTGGTAAAACGTGTATAAATTTCACTTCCAGAAGCCCAAACCCTTCAAATTAGTGGCGATAGCGGCATCCAAATCCTTGGCTTGTTTGACCTGATATTGGAAGTCGGCCACCAGGCGGCGCATCTTTTCGTCAAAAGGTTCGGTGTCTTCTTCCTGGGCTTCGGCGCCGACGTAACGTCCGGGGGTGAGGACGTGGCCGTGTTTTTGGATTTCCTCCAGTTTGGCGGATTTGCAGAGCCCGGGAATATCCTTGTATTTCCCGGCTTCTTTTTCGCCGCGCCAGGCGTGATAGGTGGTGGTGATGCGGGCGATGTCGTCGTCGGTTAATTCCTTGTGGGTGCGGTCCGCCATGCGGCCGAGTTTGCGGGCGTCGATGAAGAGCACTTGGCCGCGGCGGTCGCGGAACTTGCCGTCCTTTCGGTCGCGGGCCAGGAACCACAGACAAGCGGGAATCTGCGTCGAATAGAAAAGTTGACCCGGCAGGGCGACCATGCAGTCCACCAGGTCGGACTCGATTAACTGCTTGCGGATTTCGCCCTCGCCGGACTGGTTTGAAGACATCGAGCCATTGGCCAGAACGAACCCAGCGACACCCGCGGGGGCCAGGTGATGGACGATGTGCTGGACCCAGGCGAAGTTGGCGTTGCCCGCCGGTGGCGCGCCGTACTTCCAGCGTTTGTCTTCCCGCAGGCGTTCGCCGCCCCAGTCAGAAATGTTGAACGGGGGGTTGGCGAGGATGAAATCGGCCTTGAGGTCGGGGTGGCGGTCGTTGTGGAAGGTGTCGCCCTGCGCAATCTGGCCGGAGTCAATGCCGCGGATGGCGAGATTCATTCGGGCCAGGCGCCAAGTGGTGTAGTTTGACTCTTGGCCGTAAATCGATATGTCCGCCTTGGCTTTGCCCCCGTTGCCATTTCCCTTAGAGTGCGCCCGAATGAACTCTACGGACTGAACGAACATCCCGGAGGAGCCACAGCAGGGGTCGTAAACCCGGCCTTTATAAGGCTCGAGCATTTCAACCAAAAGTTTGACCACGCAACGCGGAGTGTAGAACTCGCCGCCTTTTTTGCCCTCGGCGCTGGCGAATTGAGACAGAAAATATTCGTAAACGCGGCCCAAAACGTCCTTGGCACGGCTGGCTTCGTCGCCCACTTTGATGTTGCTGATCATGTCGATGAGCTGGCCCAAACGCTGTTTGTCCAGCGCGGGGCGGGCATAGTCCTTGGGAAGCACACCTTTAAGCGCCGGGTTGTCACGCTCGATGCCGGCCATGGCGTCGTCCACCAGTTGGCCGATGGTGCTCTGGCGGGCCTGGGCTTTTAGGTGGGCCCAGCGGGCTTCGGGCGGCACCCAGAAGATGCCTTGGGCGCGGTACTCGTCGGGGTCTTCGGGGTCGGCGCCCTGGGCCTTCTCCGCCAAAAGCGCCGCGTGTTTCCCCTCGAAAGCATCGGAAATGTATTTAAGGAAGATTAACCCCAACGTGACGTGCTTATATTCCCCGGGGTCCATACTGCCCCGCAGGGCATCCGCCGCCGCCCAAAGCTTTGACTCAAAACCCACGTTGGCGGAAGAGCTTGCTTCGGGTTTTCCTTTCTTCGAAATACGGGCCATTCAATGGGTTCCTTTTTTTGATGATTTCATTAAGAACAAAAGTTGCAGTGACCGAAAGATTATAAAACTTCCACCAGCCGAATCGCCTAAAAGTCCTTCGCCAGGTTGGCTTTGGTGTTGTCCACGTGGGCAAGCCACACCCGCATTGTCCAATCACTTTAGACTAATTGTTAGGGGTGGACATCGGTCCTGATGGTGCGGGAGGTCACGACCTTGGTAATATTGGAATGCCATGCCAGGGCCCAGTCCGTTCCTCCCCCGCCTCCTTCGCATCGTAGCCGTCGCGCTCGTCGCGGCGGCGGGGGCAGTCCACGCTGATACGCTGATTCCTCCCGGCAAATACGAAGAAACCGCTCTTGCCGCTGTTCGGTCCGCCAAAAGATCCGTCCACCTGTTTCTTTATCTTTTCAACTTGCCCGCTGGGCGGGCGTCGGGGCCGGGGCGGCTGGCGGAGGCGTTGATCGACGCTCGGCGGCGGGGCGTGGAGGTGGACGTGCTGTTGGACGCGGGGGATTCGCCCTTCGACCCCCTGGACCGGAACCGCGCGGCGGTGGAGGCCCTGGCCCGGGGTGGTGTCGCCGTGGCCTATGTGGACGGGAAAATACTGCACGCGAAAGCGGTGGTGGTGGACCGGAAGACGGTGATCCTGGGGTCGAGCAACTGGACCTCGGCGGCTTTTGAGTCGAACGTGGAGGCGGACGTGGTGATGACATCCACGGCCGCGGCCGAAGGGCTTTTGGCCCGCATGGCGGCGGTGCCGCGGCGCGCGCCACCGGGGACCACCGCCGAGCGGCGGGTGGCGGTGCCGGCGGACTTTCTGTCGCCGTCGGCGGTGGGGGCGATGGTGCGGCGGAAGGACGAGGGCGGGTTGGATTTGTATTTGCATTTCTTGCGGGTGGGACTCTCGACCCAGGCTTTCACCGAGGTGGACGTGCCCCGGGCGGTGACGGCCTTGGGATACAAGGACCAGGGCCCCGTGGCCAACCGGAGGCGACTGCACAAAATTTTCCGGCGGTTGGACCAATATGGACTGGTGGAAGCGAAAGAAACCTACGGCCGGGACCCGGCGGTGCGGGCGAGGCCCGCGAGGTCGACGGCCACGGTGGCGTTGTCGGACCATTATTTCGTTTGGGGGTGGGACCGGCGGCTGCCCTTGGCGGGGAAAGTGTTTGCCTTGCTGAGCCAGCACTATGCCGAGCGGTCGCCGGCGGGGCCGCGGTGGTCCCAATCCCAGGCGACGTTGGCGGAGCGGCACGGCCTGACGGAATGGTTTTTGAGCCGGGGGGTGGTGACCCTGCGGCGGGAGAACCTGGTGGACGTCGACTATGACGACCAGCCCACGGCGACGGACCGGCAACGGCGGCCCAGCGTTTACACCCCCGGGGCGTTCTATGACCCGGCGGCGATGGACCGGGTGATGGGGGAATTGGAAACACGGCACGGGGCGGACGCCCTGCGCCGGGCGCGGGCCTTGGCGCGGATGCTCTATGAGGACAACGACCCGCGCGTGGTGGAAAAGCTGATCGCGCTGGAAAACCGCCACGGCCGGGCGGTGATGGCCGAAGCGGCGCGGCTGTTGGGCCAAAAAAAACCCGACAACCCGAAGCGGCAATACGCCTATTTTGCGGGGGTGGCGCGGGGGCTGGCGGGCGGGGCCGGGGCCGACGGAAACGCCCCTTGACGCGGGGGCGTATATCATGTACGTTTAGAATGAACTAAACGTTGAAAACAACCATGGCCAACGCCCCGCTCGACACCGAATTTGCCCGACTCGCCGGCGACCTCGCCGAGGAGTTCAATTTCAACCGCTCGGTGGGGCAGATCTACGGGCTCCTCTACATGCAGGACGAACCCCTCTCGTTGGAAGACATCGGACGGCGCCTCTCCATGAGCAAGGGCAACGCGAGCATCAACATCCGCCAACTGGAAGCCTGGGGGGCGGTGCGGTCGTCGTCGGTGGTGGGCAGCCGCAAAGACTATTACGAAGCCAACCGCGACATCAAGGCCATCGCGATCCGCCGCCTGCGCGAGGGGCTCACCAAGCGGCTGGACCACGCCGAGCGGCGCGTGAACGACCTGGGCGGCGCGATCGCCGGGGCCGCCCAAAAGAAAAAAATCCAAGAACTTCAAACGTTGTTGACCCGGGGGCGGCGCGCCCTGAAGCTGGTGGGCGCGGTGCTGGGATGAACCGCCACGCCGCCGCCGTGGTTTTGGGCGCTTTGGCCCTGGCCGGGTGTGCGTCCCTGGAGCCGGCGGCGTTTCGAGGTTTTCAATCGACGGTGGCCGCGGGGCACCAGGCCATGGAGCGGGAACTGGCCCGCGACGTGGAATGGACCCGGGAAGCGGACGCCCAGGTGTTGGCGACCGACAAAGACGCGGCCTTGAGCGCGCTCACCTTGAAAGGGCCGGGCGACAACGGCTGGGCGCCGGACAACCCGCCCGCCCATTGGACCGCCCGGCGCACCCTGGACACCTTGCGGGCGATGAACGGGGCCTTCGGCGCCTACGCGGCGCTCTTGACCGATTTGGCCGACGGGCGGGACGTGGAAGAAGACGCCGTCGACGCCGTGGGGGAGGACCTGAACGACGCGGCGCGTGACGCGCGGCGGGCCCTGGGCGAACTGCGCCCGGCGGACCGGGCGACGGCGGCGGGCGGCGCGGCCTTCGCGGCGGAAAGCCTGCGCCGGTGCCTGCGGGCCCGGCGGGCGGGCAAACTAGCCGACGCCCTGCGGGAGAACCAGCCTTTGGCCGCGGCCCACGGGGCCCTGGGCCGCGCCCTGGTGGACATCGTGCGGGCGGACCTCAAAGCGGCCTACGCCGACCAGGCGGCGGCCATCCACGAAAAATGGAACGACAAGCGTTCCCCCGGGCGGATCACGCTGGGGCGGTCGCTCTTTAATTTGAACGACGAGTTCTCCGCGGCCATGGCGTCCTTGGACGATTTGGCGATCTTTTACGACCACTTGCCCGCGGCCCACGCGGACTTGCGGGCGCGGCTCCTGAAAGAGCGGACCGCGGGCCCGGCGGCGCGGGCCTGGGGGCGGTCCGCCGGGGCGGCGGCCCGTCGGGCGCGCACCCTGGAGGCGTCGCGATGAGCCCGCGCTCGGAAGCGGCGGCGCTCTTGGACGCCCTGGCCGAAAGCCAAATGGCGCTCACGGCCCTGGCCCAAGCCGCCCGCGAAAAGAAAGAGACGAAAGCCGCCCAAGCCCTCGCCGTCCAGGCGCGGGAACGGCGCGCGGAGATCGCCGCGGTGCGGCGGCGCGTCCACGGCGAATGGGCCGCCGGCGCCAAGACGGCCACGGCCCGCGTGAAGAAAGCCAACGACCAACTGAACAAGATTTTGAAAGAGGCGGACCGCGCGACCACCGTCGCCCGCCGTTTTGCCCGCGCGCTGGCGGTGGCCGCCGGGGTGGGAACTCTGATCCGAAAGGTGCTGCCATGACGTCATCCAAAAAAACCGAAACCCCTTCCACCATCGCCGTGATCGGGCTGGGCTACGTGGGCCTGCCGCTCGCGGCGGCCTTCGCCGAGGCCGGCCACGCGGTCGTCGGCATCGACGTGGACCCGCGCCGCGCCGCCGACGTGGCGCGCGGGGTGTCGCACACGAACGATTTGCCCACGGAACGGCTGAAACCGCTCGTGAAAGCCGGGCGGCTGACGGCGACCACGGATTTCGGCCGGGTGCGCGGGCGGGACGCCGTCATCATTTGCGTGCCGACGCCGCTGCGGAAAACCAAGGACCCGGACCTGAGCTACATCGTGGGCGCGGCCGAGAAAATCGCCCCGCACGTGCGGCGCGGGCAGTTGATCGTGTTGGAGAGCACGACCTATCCGGGAACGACGCGGGAACTCTTGATGCCGATTTTGGAACGGGGCGGGCTCAAGGCCGGGCGGGATTTCCATTTGGCGTTCTCGCCGGAGCGGGTGGACCCGGGCAACCCGAAGTACGGCATCCGCAACACGCCGAAAGTAGTGGGCGGGCTGACCCCGGCCTGCGTGCGGGCCGCCGCCGACCTCTACAGCCGGGTGTGCGAGAAGGTGGTGTCGGTGTCGACGCCGGAAGCGGCGGAGATGGTGAAACTCCTCGAGAACACCTTCCGCGCGGTGAACATCGGCCTCGTGAACGAAGTGGCGCTCATGTGCGACCGGCTCAAGATCAACACCTGGGAAGTGATCGACGCCGCGGCCAGCAAGCCCTTCGGTTTCATGCCTTTCTACCCGGGGCCCGGCATCGGGGGGCACTGCATCCCCCTGGACCCGCATTATCTTTCGTGGAAGCTCAAGACGCTCAACTTCAACGCGCGGTTCATCGAGCTGGCGGGCGACATCAACGGGCGGATGCCCGAACACACGGTGGAGAAGATCGCCGCCGCCTTGAACGACCGGGAACGGTCGCTGAAAGGCGCGCGGGTGTTGGTGTTGGGCGCGGCCTACAAAAAAGACATCGGCGACGTGCGCGAGTCGCCGGCCTTGGACGTGATCCATTTGCTCCGCGCCAAGGGCGCGCGGGTGACCTATCACGACCCCTACGTGCCGTCGCTGCGGGTGGAGGGCGCGACGCTGCGCTCGACGCCGCTCACGGCGGCGACGCTCAAGGCCCAGGACCTCGTGGCGATCATCACGAACCACAGCGTGTTCGACATCGACTTCGTGGTAAAGAACGCGCGGCTGGTCTTTGACGCGCGGAACGCGACCCGCGGGGTGAAAAGCGCGGGCAAGGTGGTCACGCTGTGAACGGCGCCACCGAAAACCGGACGCCGTCGGTGGCGGTGATCGGGTGCGGCTATTGGGGGCAGAACCTGGTGCGCAACTTCCACGCGCTGGGCGCCCTGCGCGCCGTGGCCGAGGCCGACGCGGACCGGCGGGCGCAATTCGCACCGCAGTACTCCGGGGTGGCCTTCGTGGCCGACGTCGGGGACGCTCTGGCCGACCCGGCGGTGACCGCCGTGGCCGTGGCCACGCCCGCCGAGACCCACGCGGCGGTGGTGCGCCGGGCGCTGGAGGCGGGCAAGGACGTCTTTGTGGAAAAGCCCCTCGCCCTGACGGAAGAGGACGGGCGGGCCCTCGTGGCCCTGGCGCGGGAAAAAAAGCGGGTGCTGATGGTGGGCCACTTGTTGTGGTACCACCCCGCCGTGGCGCGCCTCAAAGAGTTGGTGGCCCAGGGCGAGTTGGGGAAAATCCAATACATCTATTCGCACCGGTTGAACCTGGGGAAGATCCGTCGGGAAGAGAACATCCTCTGGTCCTTCGCGCCGCACGACGTGTCCGTGATCCTGGGCTTGTTGGGCGAGATGCCCACGGAGGTTCGCTCCCAGGGCGGGTCTTATTTGCAGGAAAAGATCGCGGACGTGACGGTGAGCCTGTTGTCGTTCCCCAGCGGGGTGAAGGCCCATATCTTCGTGTCGTGGCTGCACCCGTTCAAGGAGCAGAAGCTGGTGGTGGTGGGGAGCCGCAAGATGGCCGTGTTCGACGATTTGGAGAAAACCGACAAGCTGCGGCTGTACCCGCACCGGATCGACTGGAAAGACGGCGCGCCGGTGGTGAACAAGGCCGAGGCCGAGCCGGTGGCGCTGCCCGCCGAGGAGCCCCTGCGGGCGGAGTGCGCGCACTTTTTGGAACGGCTGGCCGACCGGCGCGCCCCGCGCACGGACGGCGAGGAAGGCCTGCGGGTGCTGTCGGTGTTGCGGCGTTGCCAGGACTCCTTGAGCGCGGACCGCCAGCGGCGGGGCGGCCCGGTTCGGGAAGGGGTCCACGAGTCGGCGTTTATCGACGAGGACGTGGTCATCGGCCCGGGCACCCAGATCTGGCACGTGAGCCACGTGCTCAAGGGCTCGCGGATCGGGGCGAAATGCAAGATCGGCCAGAACGTCGTGATCGGGCCGCGGGTGACCGTGGGCGACGGCGTCAAAATTCAAAACAACGTGTCGGTCTACGAGGGCGTGACGCTGGAGGACAACGTCTTTTGCGGGCCGTCGATGGTGTTCACGAACGTGTTCAACCCCCGAAGCGAAATCAACCGGATGGGGGAAATCCGTCCGACGGTGGTGAAGCGGGGCGCCACGCTGGGCGCCAACTGCACCATCGTCTGCGGGGTGACGATCGGGGAGTACGCCTTTGTGGGCGCGGGCGCGGTGGTGACCAAGGACGTGCCGCCCTTCGCCCTGGTGGTGGGCAACCCGGCGCGCCCGACCGGATGGATGTGCCGTTGCGGGACGAAGCGGGGCCCCAAACAAAACGCTCCCTGCCCCGCCTGCGGCGCGGCCTGGGACGCCCCCGTCTCGACGGGCACGCGCAAGGCCGGGACGACGCGGCGTGGCCGAAACCGCTGACTTTGTGGTGGTGGGCGCGGGCGCGGTGGGGCTCGCGGTGGCCCGGGCCCTGCGGGGGGCGCACCCGGCGGCGAAGATCGTCGTTTTGGAAAAAGAGGACGCGCCCGGCCGACACGCCAGCGGGCGCAACAGCGGGGTGCTGCATTCGGGCGTCTATTACCCGCCGCAGACGCTGAAAGCCCGTTTTTGCGCCGAGGGCGCGCGGCGATGGCGCGTCTTCGCCGAGGAGAAAAAAATCCCCTGCCGGCAGGGGGGAAAAGTGATTTTGGCGGGGACCGCCGACGGGCGGGGCCTGGCGGCGCTGGAAGCCAACGCCCGCGCCGGGGGCGTGCGGGTGGAGGCGCTATCGGCCGAAGACGTCCGGCGGGTGGAGCCCCACGCGGCGCCGCGGCCCGGGCTGTGGTGCCGCGACACGGCCGTGATCGACGCGGCGGCGGCCACGCGGGCCCTGGCGGAGGACCTGGCGCGCTCGGGCGTGGCGATCCGCACGGGACAGCGGGCGCTCGACCGGCAGCCCGCCGACAACCTGTTGCGGACCGAGGCGGGAGAGACGTTTTCTTACGGGCGGCTGTACAACTGCGCGGGGGCCCACGCGGACCGACTGGCGCGGGCCTACGGCGTGGGGGAGGAGTACGCGTTGATCCCCTTCAAGGGGCTGTACATGAAACTGCGGCCGGAGCGGGCGTCGCTGGTGCGCGAAAGCCTGTACCCCGTGCCGGACCCGGCCTTTCCGTTTTTGGGCGTGCACCTGACGCGGAGCGTGGCCGGCGACGTGTACGTGGGGCCCACGGCGATCCCGGCCTTCGGCGCGGAGAACTACCGCGGGGCCCGGGGCGTGACGCCGGGAGAATTCTTCGTCACGGCGGGTCGGTTGTTGCGCCTGATGGCGGCGCGGGACGGGCAATTTCGCCGGTTGGCGGCGCGGGAGATGGCGCTGTACCTCAAGCCGATGTTCGTGGCCGCCGCGCGCCGGCTCGTGCCGGACCTGCGCGCCGGGGATTTGGAGCCGACGCCCAAGGCGGGCATCCGCCCGCAGCTCGTGCGCCGGACGGACCACCGCTTGGAAATGGATTTCGTGGTGCGGCACACGCCGGCCACCACCCACGTGCTCAACGCCATTTCGCCGGCGTTCACGAGCGCGTTTCCCTTCGGGGAGTTCGTGGTGTCGGGAGCGGCGGCGTAGGGTCGGACGATTTCGGAAACCGGACAAAGGAGCGCGCGCATGGATTTGAAAGGCAAAACGGTGTTGGTGATCGGCGGGGCGGGGCTCATCGGCTCGCACACGGTGGACGAGCTGGTGAAGGAAGACCTGGCGGAGATCCGCGTGTTCGACAACTTCGCGCGCGGGCGCGAGGAGAACCTGGCGGGCGCGCTGCGCGACCCGCGGGTGAAAATATTCCCCCTGGGCGGCGACCTGCTGCACCGCGACATCTTGAGCGCGGCCATGAAGGGGGTCGACGGCGTTTTCCACTTCGCGGCGCTGTGGCTGCTCCACTGTTACGACTTTCCGCGCTCGGCCTTCGAGGTCAACATCGGCGGCACCTTCAACGTGCTGGAGGCGATCGTCCAAAACGGCGTCAAGCGGCTGGTCTACTCGTCGTCGGCCTCGGTCTACGGCGACGCGCTGGAAGAGCCCATGACCGAGGACCACCCCTACAACAACAACAACTTTTACGGCGCGACCAAGATCGCCGGCGAGCACATGTGCCGCGCCCTCCACCACCGCTACAAGGACACGCCCCAGCGGTTCGACTACGTGGGGCTGCGCTACATGAACGTCTACGGCGCGCGGCAGGATTACCGGGGCGCCTACATCGCCGTCATCATGAAGATGCTCGACAACATCGACAAGGGCCTGCCCTTGAGCGTCTACGGGGACGGGTCCCAGGCCTACGACTTCATCTACGTCCAGGACTGCGCCCGCGCGAATGTGTGCGCGATGAAAGCGGAGGCCACCGACGCGTTCTTCAACGTGGGGCGCGGCGTCAAAACCACGATCAAGGAAATCGCCGAACTGCTCTTGGAGATCACCGGGTCGAAAGTGGGAATCCGCTACGAACCGGCGGGGCCGACCTTCGTGAAGAACCGGGTGGGCAGCCCCACCCGCGCGGCCGAGCGGATCGGGTTTCGGGCGGGGGTGGATTTGCGGGAGGGGATGCGCCGGCTGATCGAATGGCGCGACGCCCACAAAGAGGAAGTGGACGCCCGGCGGAAGGCCGCGGCGCGATGACGGAGGGCCTCTAACCCGTGTGCGGCGTGGCGGGGCTCTTGCGGTTCGACGGGCCGCCGGTGACCGAGGCGGAAACGCGCCCCTTGGCCCGGGCGCTGGCCCACCGCGGCCCCGACGGCGAGGGCGTCTTTGCCCGGGGGCCGGTGGGGTTGGCCCACCGGCGCTTGGCGATCCTGGATTTGACCCCCAAAGCCGACCAGCCCATGGCGTCGAAGGACGGCCGGCACGCGCTGGTGTACAACGGCGAGATCTACAACTTCCGCGAACTGCGCGACGAGCTGGCCGCGCGGGGGGACACCTTCGCTTCCACGGGGGACACGGAGGTGGTCCTGGCGGCGCTGCGCGCCTGGGGCCCCGCGGCGGTGGAGAAGTTCAACGGCATTTTCGCCCTGGCGCTCTGGGACGACCGCGAGCGCACGCTCTTCTTGGCGCGGGACCGGCACGGCGTGAAGCCGATGTATTACACGGCGACGCCGGGGCATTTTCTCTTCGCGTCCGAGCTCAAAGCGTTTTATCAACACCCGTCCTTCGCGCCGCGGCTGGACCCGGCGGCGTTGATCGAATATTTCACCTTCCAGAACCTGTTCACCGACAAGACCCTGCTGGCCGGCGTGCGCGTGTTGCCCGCGGGGTGCACGCTGACCGTGTCGATGGACCGGCGGGACCCGGCCCCCGCGCGCTATTGGGATTACCGGTTCGGGGCGGCGACTGTCCCCGAGCGGGAGCAGACCCCGGCGCGGCTCAAGGAACTCTTTGAACAGGCCGTCCGGCGGCAGATGGTCAGCGACGTGGAGGTGGGCTGTTACCTGAGCGGGGGGCTGGATTCCGGATCGATCACCGCGGCGGCCGCGCGGGAGCGGCCGGGGCTCAAATCCTTCACCATCGGGTTCGACCTGCGGTCGGCCTCGGGCATCGAGCTGGGCTTCGACGAGCGGGAGACGGCCGAGCGGATGTCGTACCTGTTCAAGACGGAACAGTACGAGGTCGTGCTCAAGTCGGGCGACATGGAGCGCGCCATGCGCCCCGTGGTGTGGCACCTGGAGACCCCGCGCGTGGGGCAGAGCTACCCCAACTATTACGCGGCGAAGCTGGCGGGACGCTTTGTGAAAGTGGTTTTGTCGGGGACCGGCGGCGACGAACTGTTCGGGGGCTACCCCTGGCGCTATTACCGGCCCGCCGGGCCCGTGGACTTCGAGCCGTACATCGACGGGTATTACAAATATTGGCAGCGCACCGTGCCCAACAGCGTGCTCAAAAACCTCTTTCGGCCCCTGGCGGGGGAGTTCGAGCGGGTGTGGACGCGCGACATCTTTCGGGGCGTGTTCCCCCGCGAGGCGCCGCGCCTGCGGACGGACGAGGATTTCGTCAACGCGGCGCTGTACCTGGAGGCGAAAACTTTCTTGCACGGGCTGTTGGCGGTGGAGGACACCCTGTCGATGGCGCACGGGCTCGAAACCCGGGTGCCGTTCCTGGAC
This sequence comes from Elusimicrobiota bacterium, assembly GCA_016706425.1. NCBI lineage: Bacteria > Pseudomonadati > Elusimicrobiota > Elusimicrobiota bacterium. The sequence continues at coordinate 2,414,762 of JADJJR010000001.1, read as the reverse complement.
AACGACCTGGTGGACTTCGCCATGGGGGTGTCCGCGCGGCTCAAGGTGGGCGCGCCGCCGGCGGTCCGGCTCGACGAAAACGAGCCGGGGATCAAGACCGAAAAATATTTCTCCATCGCGCGGGACGGCAAGCGCCTGCTGCGCGAGATGATGGAGTCCATCGTGCCGGCGGAAATCTCCGGGGCGCGCAAACAGGGGTTCTCCGGGCCGGACGCCTCGTGGTTCCGCGGCGAAAGCCTGGAATTCGTCCGGCGGGAATTGATGCGCCCCGACGCGCGGCTCTACGAATACCTGGACCGGGAAACGACGACCGCGCTCCTGAACGAGCACTTGGAAGGGAAGGCCAATCACCGGCTGTTCATTTGGTCGCTGTTGTCTTTCCAAACGTGGCTGGACCTGTACCTGCCCCGATGAAGACGATCCTCGTCACCGGCGCGAACGGGTTTTTGGGGCAGGCGCTCCTGCGGCGGCTGTCGGCGGACCGGGGCGCGCGCGTGGTCACCGTCGGGCGGCGGCCGGCCGGGCCGGCGACGGCGCGGCGGACGCACCGGACGGCGGACCTGGCGAAACCGGGTTGGACCCGCGCCCTGCCCGACCGGGTGGACGCCGTGGCCCACTTGGCTCAGTCGCGCCACCACCGGGACTTTCCCGCGAAAGCGCGGGACCTGTTCGACGTGAACGTGCGGGCGGGGTTCGACCTTTTGGAGTGGTGCCGAACGCGGCCGGGGGTGCGCCTGGTGATCGCCTCGACGGGAAGTTTTTACGCGCCCCGGTCGGGCGCGATCCGGGAATCGGACCGGACGGAGCCGCCGACTTTTTACGCCGCGACCAAACTGGCCTTGGACGCCTTGGCGCGGGCCCACGCGGGGTGCGTGGACGTGGCGCTGGTGCGGCTGTTTTCCCTCTACGGGCCGGGGCAAGAGGACCGGCTGATCCCCAACCTGATCGAGCGCATTCGCCGCGGGCAAGCGGTGACGCTCAACGGGCCGCGGGGCATCCCCCTGGCGCCGCTCCACGTGGACGACGCGGCCGCGGCCGTGGCGACGCTTTTGCGGCCGCGTCCGGGCCCGGGCTGCGACGTGGTCAACCTGGGCGGCGCCGAAACCGTTTCGTTGAAGGACCTCGCCGCGGGCCTGGCCCGCCGCGCGGGGACGCGGGCCGTCTTTCAAAAGGCCCCGCGGGCCCACGGCCTGGTGGCGTCCAACCGGGCGATCGAACGCTTGTTCGGCGTGCGGCCGCGGATCCCCCTCGAACGGGGGTTGGACCAACTCTTTCCACCCAAGGAGGCGCGCGCGCGCTCATGAACCCCGACATCCCCCTCGATTGGTTCGCCTGTCCCGTTTCTCGAAAACCCCTGACTTTTTCCGGCGACACGGCCGTCGGCGCCGAAACCTACCGGCGGAACGCCGCCCACGGCTATTGGGATTTCGTCCCCGCGGCGGCGCGGAACGTGCACGGCGACACCTACGCCATGTGGGAACAGCTTCAAGAAAACGGCGAAGTGTCCTACCGCGAGGACCCGGAACACAACCTGGGCGTGGGCGCCCGGGCGGACCATTTGGCCTTCGCCGATTTTTGCGGGTTTCACGGCAACGTCTTGGACGTGGGCGTCGGGCCGCAAAAAGAGCCCACGCACCTGCAACGCGCCCGGGACAAAAGCGCGTTCTTCGTCGGGATCGACCCGCTGGCGGGGGAGCAGCCCCGGAACTTCGCCTTCGTCCGCGGGCTGGCGGAGCATTTGCCGTTCCGCGACGGCGTGTTCGACCAGGTGTTGTTCGTCACGTCGTTGGACCACATGCTCGACCCCGTGGGGGCGCTGCGCGAAGCGCGCCGGGTGACGAAACCCGAAGGGCGCGTGTTCTTGTGGATGGGCGAGAAAAACCCCGGCGCGCCCAAGCCCGCCCGCAGCGCCGCCTGGTACGAGGCGCTCAAAACGCCGGCGGGGGCGGACGACGTTTTCCACCACAAGCGGATGACCCTCGACAGCGCCCGCGCGATGGTGGCCGAGGCCGGCCTGCGGCCGGAGGAGGAGTCGGTGCGCGTCATCGACCCGTGGCGGCGGAGCGCGTTCCTGCGGTTGGCGCCGGCGGCGGCGGGGGCGCGGCGGCCGTGAACGCGTCCCCCCGGGAACGCTACCATTACGATGATTTCACGCTGGACAGTTTCCGCGCGCTGTTGCGGCGGGCGAAGGAAACCCACCCGCCCGCGACCTACGCGGATTATTTGACGCGGCCGCGCTGCGCCGTGTGGCGGCACGACATCGACGTGTCGGTCCACCGGGCGCTGGCGATGGCGCGCGTCGAGTCCGAGGAGGGCGTGCGCGCCCACTATTTCGTGGCGCTGCGGCTGCCCTTCTACAACGTGCTGGAGCGGGACATCGCCCGGCGGATCGCCGCCATCGCCGAGGCCGGACACGCGGTGGGACTGCACTTCGACGCGTCGGACCCCGACGTGCCGGACGCGGCCGCGCTCGAGCGCCGTTTGGCCGAAGACGCGGCCCTGTTTCGGACCGCGTTCGGTTTCGCGCCCCGTTCGTTTTCCTTCCACATCCCGGCGCGGGCGGGGGACGTGTTCACCGCCGACGCCTACGCGGGGATGCTGAACGTCTATTCGCGGCGACTGAGGGAAGGGTTGACGTATTGTTCGGATTCCAACGGCTATTGGCGGCACCGGCGCCTGCACGACCTGTTCGCCCCCGGGGGGCCCGACCGGATCCACGCGCTGCTCCACCCGGAGTACTACCCGGCGACGGTCATGTCGCCCAAAGAGCGGATCTGGAGTTGTTTCGACGGGCGGGCGGCGCGCTCGAAGGAATTTTTTGAAGGCCTGTTGCGCGCCCACGGGCGCGAACTGATCGATGGGTGAAGGAGGCGGCGGCGTGGGCCGGGTGAAGAACGTGGTCGTGTTTTCCCAATCCTTGGACCTGGACCCGCTGTTGGCGGCGTTCCCGGCGGGGACCGTGCGCGGGCTGGTGTGGCCGTCGGTCCGCCCGGGGGAACGGGAGGCCGTCGAACGCCTCGGCGTTTTGCGGGGGCTGCCCGTGACGGCGCAGCCGCGCGCCGCCGACCCGGGGGTCGCCGATTTCGTCCGCGTCGTGAAAGGCTGGGCGCCGGACCTCTTGGTGACGAACCATTACCCCATGAAAATCCGCCCGGAGGTACTGTCGATCTCGACCTTCGGTGGAATAAACATCCACGCGGGGCTTTTACCGGAGTTCCGCGGGGCGCACATCCCCCAATGGGTCATCCTGACCGGGGCGTCGCGCTCGGGAGTGACGGTGCACGTCCTCACGGAGGGTTTTGACGAGGGGGACGTGGTGGGCCGCTGCGAGGTGCCGGTGCGGGGAACCGACACCTGGGTGACGCTCCTGGACCGAACGCGGGCCGCGTTCCGGGAATGGTTTCCGACGTTGGTGCCCCGCCTGATGGAGGGGCCGCCGCGCGGCGTCCCCCAGGACCCGGGGCGCGCCGTCTATTACAGGCCGCGAACGCCCGAGGACGGACGGTTCCGCTGGACGGACCCGGTGCGGACCATTTACGATTTGATTCGGGCGCTGGTGGCGCCGAAGCCCGGCGCCTATTGCGACGACGGCGGGACGCGGGAAGTTTTTGAATGTTATTGCACGTTGCAGGCGGTCGCCCGGCGCAAGGCGCGCGCGACGGGCTGGGCGCTTGAAAAAGACGGGCTGCGGCTGGACCCCGCGGGGACGGCGCCCTCCGCCGACGCGGACCACGGCGCGGTGCGCTTCGCCGTGACGCGCGGGGGCGCGACGATCGGCCGGGCCGGGGTGGAGGACATCGCCTTGGAAACGGGCGCCGCCCGCGCGGCCTGGGCCTTTGACGCGGCGGCGGACGACGCGCGCTGGGGCCCGACGGCGGCGGCCCTGTTGGACGCTTTCGCCCGCGAGGAACTGCGACTGCCCCGCGGCGCGGCGGGGGCGCGGTGACACGCGGCGCCGCGACGGTGGCGGCCATCCACCAACCCAACTTTTTTCCGTGGCTGGGCTTTTTCAACAAGTGGGCCCGGGCGGACGTGTTCGTGCTGTTGGACCACGCGCAGTTTCCCAAAACCGCGGGGAACTGGATCAACCACGTGCAAATCCTCACCGCGGGGAAACCGCTGTGGATGACGGCGCCCGTCGTGCGGGCCTACCACGGGGTGCGGCGGATCGACGAAATGGAGATCAACGACAGCACCGATTGGCGCGAGAAAACGCGCCGCACCTGGCGCGCCCAGTACGGCCGGGCCCGGTGTTTCAACGAGGCGTTCCCCCTGTTGGACCCGTTGCTCGCGGTGCGCGCGGCGCGGCTGGTGGACTACAACCTGGCGGTGTTGGAGGGGTTGGGCCGGGCGATCGGCTTGTCGACCGACCGCTGGCGGCGGAGTTCGGCGATCGGCGCGGCGGGGAACGGCACGGAATTGTTGGCGGCGTTGGTGAAGGCCGTGGGCGGGACCGATTATCTCGCCGGGGGCGGCGCGGGCGGCTATCAAGACGACGCGGTGTTCGCGCGGGAAGGGTTGGGGTTGATTCCGCAGGGGTTCGCGCCCACGCCCTACCCCCAGCGCGGGGCGGAGGCCTTCGTGCCGGGGTTGTCGATCGTCGACGCCTTGATGAACGTGGGTGTCGAGGCCACCGCGCGGTTGGTTCGCGGGGAAGCGCCGTGAAGCCCGTGAAAAAATTCGGGATCGCGCGGTTGAGCGGCGACTCGGCCGCCTACGGCGTGGGGGCCGCGCTCGTCCAGGCGGCGGGGTTTTTCCTACTGCCGTTTTTGACGCGCCACTTGACCCTGGCGGAGTACGGCACCGTGGCGTTGGTCGGCATCGCCGTCTTGGTTTTGGACGGGGCGTTCGGCCTGGGGACCGCCAACTCCATGGGGATTTTGTACGGTCGCGAGACCGACCCGGCCCGGCGCGCGGAAATTTTGTGGAGCAACGTCCTGCTCCTGGCGGTGCACACGACGCTGTTGGCCCTCGTCGGCGCGGCGCTGGCGCGGCCCCTGGCGCGCGGGGTGTTGGGCGCGGACGGTTTGGCCCCGGTGGTGTCGTTGGCTTTCGGGACGTTGGCGCTCAAGACCGTGGCCGTGCCCGTGTTGAACGGCCTGCGCTTGGAACGGCGACGGCGGGTCTACGTGGCGATGAACGTGGGCGGGGCGTTTTTGACGGCGGGGTTGAGCGTGTACGCGGTGGTCGCGCGGGAAGCGGGGCTCACGGGGTTGTTCGCGGCGCGGCTCATTGGTCAGGCGATCGCCACGGCCGTGGCGCTGGCGGGGGCGACGCGGTGGTGGCCGTTCCGGTTGACCTTCGCCTCGGCGGGGCGGCTGGCGCGGTGGGGCGCGCCGTCGGCTTTCGGTGTGTTGGCGTTTTACGTGCTGGACAACGCGAGCCGGCTGGTGTTGGAACGCGCCGTCGGGCGCGCCGACCTGGGGGTGTACGCCGTGGCCGTGTCGCTGGCGGCGGTGACGTCCTTGGCGGTGGACGCCTTCGGCGCGGCCTGGGCGCCGTTCTTTCTTTCGTTTTCCAACAACCCGCGCGCGGGGCGCGCGGTGTTCGGCCGGGCGCTGCGGGTGTACCTCGGGGCCTTCTTCATCCTGTCGTTGGGGGTGACGGTGGCGGGGCGGTGGGCGATCGAACTGTTGACCACGGCGCCCTACCACGGCGCGGCGGCGCTCCTGCCGTGGCTGACGGCGGCCTATCTCTGCCGGGGGGCGTACTTGATCTTGTTGCCGGGGCTTTACTTCCGCCACTGGCTGCACCGCCAGGCGATGATCGAGTGGGGCGCGGCGGCCGTGGCCGTGGCCGCGGCCTGGGCCCTCGTGCCCGCCGGCGGACAAACGGCGGCCGCGGCGGCGACTTTCGTCGGCTACGTCGGACTGCCGCTGTTGGCCTACATCGCGGCGCGGAACACCCTCGCCGTGGCCTGGGGGTGGCGGCGGGTGTGGCCGCTGGTGGCGGGGTACGCGGCCGTCCAAGGGTTGCTGCGGGCGGTCTATCCGTCGGGGACGGGCGTCTATCTTTTCGGAGGAGGGCTGATGATCGTCGGGTATTCGTGGTTCGTCGTGACGCGGCGGGACTGGCGCGGGTTCGCGGCGGCGGTCCGGGAGAGGCTGCGATGGGCGTGACCGGTACGCCCGCGAAAAACGAACGGCCCCTGCGGGTGCTGTTCGTCCACAACGCGCTCTATTCGGCCTGTCTTTTGAAAGAAGGGTTTCGCGCCCTGGGCCATCGCGCCGACAACTTGTATTTCGATTTTCACCGGCACTCGAAAGATTTGACCTGGGGGTGCGACTTCGACTTGCCGGGCCGGTGGTGGGCGACCCCGCTTCACCTGGGGTTTTTGGCCTACGCGCTGGCGCGCTATGACGTGTTCCACTTTTTGGGGAAACCCTACCTGGTGCCGGCGTGTTACGCCTTTTTGCGCGTGCCCGCGCCTTGGGACCTGGCCCTGCTCAAACGCGCGGGGAAGACCGTCGTCTACCAGTCCGACGGGTGCTACAACATGATCCGCCCCAGCGCGTGGAAAACCCGCATCGATCCGGCCATCTGCCACGTCTGCCAGACGACCCAGGGGGACACCTACGGGTTTTGCTCCAACAAAAACACCGTGGACCTCAACACGGCCATGCGAAAGCACGCCGACATCCGATGGGGGATCGGTCTGGACGTGGATTTCGAAGAAGGCCTGGATTTTGAGTATTATCCGGTCGACACGGAACGCTGGCGGCCGGGGATCGAGATCCCCGCGGCGCACCGCGTGCCCCGCCGCACGGAAAAGACCGTTTTGGTTTACCACGGGGTCGGCAGCCACGCCGTGGGGCAACGCGGGGACATCAAAGGCACGTCGCACGTCGTCCACGCGATCGACGCGTTGCGGGCCGAGGGGGTCGACATTCAACTGATGCTGATGGAAAAAGTGCCGCACGACGCGATCCGCTTCTACCAGGCGCAGGCCGACATCGTGGTGGACCAGCTGCTCGTCCCGGGCGGCGGGCAAACGGGGCGCGAGGGGTTGGCCCTCGGCAAACCCGTGCTCACGCGCCTGCACCCCGCCCAGAGAAAGGCTTTCGCCGCCGCGGCCCGGCCGGAAGACCCGCCCCCCTACGTGCATGTCGACGCGCGCAACCTCAAAAAACGCCTGCGCCTGTTGGCGGCGCGGGCGGATCTGCGCCGGCGGTTGGGCGAGCGCGGGGCGGAATTCGCCCAACGGGTGCTGAGCCCCTTCGCGTGCGCGGCGCGCTACGCGGCCGCCTACCGGCGGGTCCGGGAGGCGGGACGATGAAGAAGACCTTGGCCCTGGTGGTGGGCGCGCGGCCGCAGTTCGTGAAGGCGGCGCCGCTCCTGCGCGCGCTCGACGGCGCGTTTCGGGCGTGGACGATCCACACCGGACAGCACCACGACCGCGACATGTCCGAGATCCACCACGCGCAGCTCGGGTTGCCCCGGCCGCGCTTTCACCTCGGGGTCCACGGGGGCACGCACGGCGACCAGACCGCCCGCGCCCTCGCGGGCGTGGAGCGCGTGCTCCTGCGCCAGCGGCCCGACGCGGTGATCGTTTTCGGCGACACGAACGCCACCCTGGCCGGCGCCCTGGCGGCGGCCAAGCTCAACATCCCCGTCGCCCACGTGGAGGCCGGCCTGCGCAGTCACGTGCGGGCCATGCCCGAGGAAGTGAACCGGGTCTTGACCGACCACCTGGCCCATTGGCTCTTCGTTCCGAGCGCGCGCGCGCGCGCGCAATTGGCGCGCGAAGGGATCCGCCGGGGCGTGTGGGGGGTGGGCGACATCATGCGCGACGCGGTGCGGCTGTTCGGCGGCGCCGCCGACGCCGCGCCCGACCCCCGTTGGGGCGTGGCCGCGGGGGATTACTATTTCGCCACCGTGCACAGAGCCGCCAACACCGACGACCCCGCGCGGTTGCGGGCGATCCTCCGACTGTTCGGATCGCTCGACCGGCGGGTGGTGTTCCCCGTGCACCCGCGGACGCGCGCGCGGCTCAAGGCCGGGGCCCTGTCGACCCCCGCCAACGTGGCGGCCGTGCGGCCCTTGGGGTACGTGGAGTCCTTGGCGGCCCAGCGGCGCGCCCGGGCGGTGTTGACCGATTCGGGGGGCGTGCAAAAAGAGGCGTACTATTTGGGCGTGCCCTGCGTGACCCTGCGCGAAGAGACCGAATGGCCGGAAACCGTGGCCGCCGGATGGAACCGCCTGACCGGGCTGGACCCCCGCCGCGTGCGGGCGGCGCTGGCGCGCCCCCGGCCCCGCGCCAACACCGCGCTTTACGGCGACGGGCACACGGCCGAAAAAATCCGCGACGTCCTTTTGAACCCCGCCACGTGGCCGCGCGGGACGGGGCGCTGACATGTGCGGCGTGGGAGCGATCCTCTCGTTGACCGGGGCCCCGGTGCCGGACTTGGCGGCGCGGTTGGACCTGATGAACACCTTGCAACGCCACCGCGGCCCCGACGGCGTGGGCGCCTGGGCGCACCCGAGCGGGCGCGTCGGCTTGGCCCACCGGCGGCTCAGTATCATCGACATCGAGGGCGGGGCCCAGCCCATGGGCGACGCCGCCGGGCGGTGGATCTCCTTCAACGGCGAAATCTACAACCACCCGGAACTGCGGTCGGAACTCGGGAGCGCCGGGTTCCGCGGGCGGTCGGACACGGAGGCCCTCCTCAAGAGCCTCGAGCGCTGGGGGCCGGACGCCCTGGCGAAACTGCGGGGCATGTTCGGCTTCGCCCTGTGGGACGAACCGCGCGACGCGCTCTTTTGCGCGCGGGACCGGTTCGGCATCAAGCCGCTCTACTACACGGTCGTCGACGGGGTGGCCTACGTCGCGTCCGAATGCAAGGCGTTGCTCCCCTTCCTCAAGGACATCCGGACGGACGTGGACGCCTTGAAGGATTATTTGGCGTTCCAATTTTGCCTCGCCGGGAAAACCCTCTTCGCGGGGATCCGCGAATTGCCGCCGGGGCACACCTTGACCATCCACCGCGGGCGGTTGGAGGTGCGGCGGTATTGGGAGGTGTATTACAACCCGCAATTCGAGGAGACGGAGGCGTGTTTCGCCGAGGGCGTGCGCGAACGGCTGCGGGAGTCCGTGGGCCTGCACCTGCGCAGCGACGTGCCGGTGGGGGCGTTCTTGAGCGGGGGGCTCGACTCGAGCCTGATGGCGACCTTGGCCGTGGAGGCGGGGGCGACGTCTTTGCGCGCGTTCACCGGCAAATTCGACATGGGGCCGGCCTACGACGAGTCGCACCACGCGCGGGCGGTGGCCGAGGCCAAGGGCCTCCTGTTGGACGAGACGGTGATCCGCGAGGACGATTTCGTCGACCACCTGCCGGCGGTGATCTACCACCTGGACGCGCCGGTGGCCGGGCCGGGCAGCGTGCCGCAATTCCTGACGGCCAAGAGCGCGGCGCGCCACCGCAAGGTGGTGCTGGGCGGCCAAGGCGGGGACGAGATCTTCGGCGGGTACGCGCGCTACCTCATCGCCTATTTCGAGCAGTGCATCAAAGCGGCCATCGACGGGACGATGAACTCGGGGAATTTCATCGTGACCTACGAATCGATCATCCCCAACCTGTCGGCGTTGCGGTCCTACAAACCGCTTTTGCAGGATTTTTGGCGCGACGGGTTGTTCGACGACCTCGGTCCGCGGTACTTCCGGCTGATCAACCGCAGCCGCGACGTGGGCCGGGAGGTGCGCTGGGAGGCCCTGGGGGATTACAACCCCTACGAAACGTTCCGGACCATCTTCGAAGGGGACAACGTGCGCAAGGAGTCGTACTTCGACCGCATGACGCATTTCGATTTCAAGACCCTGTTGCCGGCGCTGCTCCAGGTGGAGGACCGCGTGACCATGGCGCACGGGTTGGAATCGCGCGTGCCGTTCTTGGACCACCGGCTGGTGGAGTACGCCGCGACCATGCCGTCGAACGTCAAATTCAAGAACGGCACGATGAAACACCTGCTGCGGACGGCTTTCGCCGACACGCTGCCGCGGTCGGTGTTGGACCGCAAGGACAAGATGGGGTTCCCGGTGCCGTTCACGGAGTGGGCGGCGCGGCCGGGGCGGACGCGGGATTTCGTGCGGGACACGCTGGGCTCGGCGGCCGCGCGGGGACGCCCGTGGATGAACGCCGAGGAGGTGCTCAAGGGGTTGGACGCGGAACCGCGCTATGGACGAAAACTGTGGGGGCTGTTGTCGTTGGAGCTGTGGCAGAAGCAATTTCATGACCGCGCGGCGGACATCGCCCGCGCGGCGGACTTCAAACGTTGACGAGGTGAACCGATGAGAACATTAATCACCGGCGGGGCCGGGTTTGTGGGGTCCCACGTGGCGGACCGGTTGCTGGCGCAAGGCGACCGGGTGTGCGTGATCGACAACTACGCCACCGGGCGGCGGGACAATTTGGCCGCGCACCCGAACTTGACCGTGGTGGAAGGCACGATCGCCGACCGGAAGACGGTGGACAAACTTTTCGACGATTTCAAGCCCGAGGCCGTCGTCCACGCCGCGGCGTCGTACAAAGACCCCAACAACTGGGTCGAAGATTCCCTCACCAACGTGCTGGGCACGGCCCACGTCGTCCAGGCCGCCCAGCGCGCGGGCGTGAAGCGGCTGATCTATTTCCAGACGGCGTTGTGTTACGGGCTCCACCCGGCGGAGCAGCCGATCCGCGTGGACCACGCGTTGGCCCCGGGGGACAGCAGCTACGCCATCAGCAAGACGGCGGGGGAACACTACGTGCGCCTGAGCGGGCTGAATTGGATTTCGTTCCGCTTGGCGAACGCCTACGGCCCGCGCAACGTGAGCGGCCCGCTGCCGACCTTTTACCAACGGCTGACGGCGGGCAAACCCTGCTTCGTGATGGACACGCGGCGGGACTTCATCCACATCGGCGACCTGGTGGACGTGGCGATGAAAGCCTTGGCGGGGCAAGGGGCTTCGGGGGTGTACCACGTGTCCTCGGGAAAAGATTTCGCCATCCGCGAGCTTTTCGACGCGGCGGTGAAAGCGCTGGGTGTCCGGCTGGAGAAGGACGTGGAGGTGCGCCCCCGCGGGGCGGACGACGCCTTCACGATCCTGCTCGACCCGGCGCTCACCGAAAAAACTTTCGGCTGGGCCGTGCGCACGCCCCTGGACCGGGGCGTGGCCGACGCGGTGGCCTGGTACCGGGCGCACCCCGTGGAGGAGACCTTCACCCACTTGAAGCTGCCGACGGCGCCGCGGTGAGCGCGGCGACGGGCTGGGACGGCGCCCGCGCTCTCGTCGTCGGCGGGGCGGGGTTCATCGGGTCGAACTTGACGCGCGCGCTGTTGGACGCCGGCGTCGCGCGGGTGACGGTGGTGGACAACCTGCTCTCGGCCGAGCGGTCGAACGTGCCGAACGACCCGCGGGTGGATTATCGGGAAGGGTCGATCGCCGACGACGCCCTGTTGGGCGGGTTGGACAAGGCGGTCGATTACGTCTTCCATCTGGCGACGTTCCACGGCAACCAGAACTCCATCGCCGACCCGCTGGCCGACCACGCCAACAACCTCCTCACCACCTTGAAGCTCTTGGAATGGGCCCGCGGAGCGGCGGCCGTTAAAAAAATCGTCTACGCCGCGTCGGGGTGCGTGTTGGCCCCGCACACGAGCGGCGACCCGACGCCCGTGAAGGAAGACGGGCCCGCGCCCTTCCACCTGGACAGCCCCTACCAGATCTCGAAAATCGTCGGGGAGTTTTACGCCGTGTATTACCACGCGGCGCACCGCCTGCCGACGGTGCGGGCGCGGTTTCAAAACGTGTACGGGCCGGGGGAAGTCCTGGGCGCGGGGCGCTGGCGCGGCACGCCGGCCACCGTGTGGCGGAACGTGGTGCCCACGTTCGTTTACCGCGCGCTTTTGGGACAGGCCTTGATCCTCGAGGGCGACGGCTCGTCGTCGCGGGATTTCATTTACGTCGACGACATCGTCCGCGGGCTGATGGCCTGCGCGTCGGCGGGCGCGCCGGGGGACGTCTACAACCTGGCGTCGGGGCGGGAAACGTCGATCGCGGATTTGGCGGAGCGGATCAACCGGTTGGCGGAGAACCCGACGCCGGTGGCGCGCGTCCCCCGGCGGGCCTGGGACCACGCCGGACGGCGCGTCGGCGACACGACCAAAGCCGAGCGCGTCTTGGGTTTTCGCGCGGGCGTCGACATCGACGAAGGGTTGCGCCGGACCGTGGCGTGGACGCGGACGAACCGGCCCCTGATCCAGGCCTGCGTGGACCGCCACGCCGACCGCTTGGCCGCCGCGGGGGCCCGTTGACCCGGGTGATGCCTGCGCAAATAATCTCCTATTTGGCCGGCGCGATTTTGGAGCGCCGGCAAGGAGCGAGAAGGGAGCATCGCGGTGACGATGTGACCGCCGAACGACGCAGCCGCCGCCCAAAAGCGCGCCGGCCCTTCGGGGAGGCCTGTCTTTGGGCGATTTCGTCGTTGCTCGTCGGTTACAATGGCCCGGCATTGCGCCCTCCTCGCGCCTCGAAATCGCCACAAATCCCGGCCTCCCAAACGGGAGATTATTTGTGCAGGCATCACTAGCGCGCGCGCTGGTCTTTTACGCGCGGAGCGTGCCCGGGTGGCGGCAATTGGCCGTCGAGACCGTCCGGCACGTCACGGGGTTGCGCCTGGACCACGTGCCCGCCGGCTGGCGGGACGCCCGGTGGGTGCGGCGTTTTTTTAAAGACACCTACCAGAGTTTGTCTTACGTGGAGGATTGGCGGGAAGCCTTCGCGCGTCACCCGCGCCTGCGCGTGAGCCCCTGCAACATCAACAACCCGGTGGAGATCGTCCGGGCGCTGCGCGCCCTCAAAGAGGCCGACCTCGTGGTCGCGCTGCATTCGGCCGTGGGCGACCACCTGGGCGTGATGCGGCGGATCGGGCGGTTCCTCCAGGGCCGGCGCGGCCCGGCGATCGCGCTCTTCGGCAACGAATACAACCTCATGGACGAAAAAATCGATTTCGCCCGCCGCGCGGGCGTGGACTTCATCGGCAGCCAGTTGCCCCCCGCGGCCGCCGCCCAACTCTACGCCGGACTGCCCCGCGTCCGGGTGCTGCACGCGCCCGCCGCCCTCAACCCCGACGTGTACCGGCCCGGCCCGTCGGGGCCCCGCCCCGTGGACCTGGGCTTTCGCGGGCAGGCCTACCCGTTGTTCGTCGGCGACGTGGAGCGGACCGACGCCGTCAACGCGTTGAGCGACGCCGCCCGGCGCGCGGGCCTCGCGGTGGACGTGCGGTTCGCCCCGTTGGAGCGGGGCGGGTGGTCGGATTTTCTGGCGGGGTGCGCGGGGATTCCGGGCGCGGAGTCGGGCACCTATTTCCTGGAACCGGATTCAAAATTGCTGGCCCGGGCCCAGGCCTATTGCCGCCGCCGGCCCGCGGCGACGTGGCCGGAGGTGCGGGAACGGTTTTTCACCGGGGCGCGGAAGATCAACGGCAAGGCCATCTCTTCGCGGCACTTCGAACCCCTGGGCACGAAAACGTGCCAGGTGCTGTTGGAGGGGGAGTACAACGGGATCTTAAAACCGATGGAGCACTACATCCCCGTGCGGAAGGACCTCTCGAACGTCGACGAGGCCGTGGCCTTGTTGGCGGACCCGGCGGTGCGCGCGCGGATCACCGAGACGGCGCACGCCTTCGCCCGCGCGGGGCACACCTATTTAAAGCGGGTCGACGACCTGGTGCGGGCGGCGCTGCCCGGCGCGGAGGCGGGCGGCGGCTTCGCCGGCCAATAGAAACACGAACGGCATGGCCGGAATGCGCAAACGCGCGTGGGCCACGCTGCCGATGGACAGCAAATAAAAGTACGCGATCGGAACGACGAGAAGCCAAACGCGCGCGTCCCGGAAAAACGCCGCGCCGCCCCGCGCCGCCCCCCAGCCGACCAAGCCGTAATTGACCCCCAAGAACGCCAAGAACAAGAGCGCCCCCGCGCCCAGCGCGGGATGGGCGCGCAAGAGCCGCGACCCCTGGGCGAGAAAGCCGTCTTTGGCGTAGGCCGGGACGCGCGCGGGGTCGTAGGCCGGATCCGCCGCGAGGACCCAGGCCGCGGCCTTGAACGAGTTCCCGAGCCAAAACCGCGCGGACTCTTTGGCCAGCAGGGCGGCGTGGGCCCCCGATTGGGCGGCCAGCCGCCGCAGCGCCCAGCGGTTGCTGTGGGCGCCGGTTTCGGCCCGGTCCGCCTCGGATTGGATCGCCGCGAGGGATTGGTCGAAGGAGGCGCCCGACGACTCCACCTTCAAGAGCGCGAGACGCACGTGGATCAGCGCGCGGTCGATGGTGGTGAAGGCGAAAACGCCGGCGCGGATTTTGTTGCGGACCATCCAGCCGCCCGTCAGGGCGAACGACGCGGCGAGGAACAGCAGAAGGGGCCGGCGCCACGGGACGCCCCGGCGCCGCCACGACACCGCCAGCACCGGGGCCACCGCCAAGAAGAGGAAGAACCCCACCGGCCGCACCAGCGCGGCCAGCCCCAGGCCGAGGCCCGCGGCCGTCAGAAGAAGGGGGCGCGGCCGTTCCAGGGAACCCGCGAGGGCCCAGAAAGCCAGCAGCAGGAACAGAAGGAAAAGCGTTTCCGTCAAAACGAAGGCCCCGTAGAGCACCGTCACGAAATCCACCGCGAGGCAGAGCCCCGCCCACAGGGCGGGCGCCGTTCGGCCCCAGAGGCGGACGCCCGCGGCGAAGAGAACGGCGGCCGACAGGGCCCCCAGAAAAACCTGGACCCACAGGACCGCGCCGCGGGGAACGCCGTCGCGGAAGAAAAGCGACAGGAAAAACGGATAGCCGGGCGTGCGGAAGGTTTCCGCCGTGAAGGGCGCCGCGGGGCTGGAGGAAAAGTCCACGCAGCGGGAGTTCTCTTCCAACGTGGCGCGCTTGTTGATGTTTTGGAGAATGCGCGGGGAGCCGGATTCGAAGCCGGTCAGGATCCAGCGGAACCCCGCGCGCACCATGGCCTCGGCTTGGGCGTCGTTGAAAAGCTGGGATTTGATGAAGCCCCGGAGCTTGAACTCGACGCCGAGGCGCTTTTGCAGGTCGGTGATCCTGTTGAGCAGGTCGACCATGCGCGGGTTGACGTTGAGCTCGTCGTCGTAGAGCATGAAGGCGCGGGTGCCGTAAGCGCGATGAAGGTGCTCGATTTCCGCGACGACGTTTTCGGGGTCGCGCATGCGCGCCCGCCGCAGCATGGGAGAAAATCGACCGCCGCAGAACCCGCACTCGAAAGGGCATCCCAGTTGGGCGATGAGGCTCAGCGCTTTCACCCCATCGATGGTGTAACGGTAACTGTCGACATCCACCAGATGGCGGGCGGGGAAAGGCATGTCCTTCAATTGGGCGCTTTTTAAGAACAAATCGGATTTGGGGTCGTCGCCGTCGATGAAGGCGGGGGGAGCGTCGACCAGGGCGCGCTCGACGGCGAATTCGCCGTCGCCCGCGACGAGCACGTCGAACGCGGCGGCGAGTTTGTCGAAGGCCGCCACGCCGCGCCCGGGACGTTTTTCGCGGGTTTCCATCTTCCGCGAGGCGCTGACCAGGGTGATGTGCGGGCCGCCCAAAATGAGCGTGGCGTCGGGGCGGACCGCGCGGAGAGCTTGGGCGATGGCGAAGGTGGCCGGCATTTGGGGCGTGGTGGCGGTCAGCCCGAAATGGGTGGCGCGGCTGGCGCGGGCGTGCAGGCGGACCACGTCGGTGTGATTGGCGATGCCCGACAAATCCAGCATTTCCACCCGGTGCCCGGCGCGCTCCAGCATCGCCGCCACGCGCAGAATCCCCAGGGACATGAACACGCGTTCGTCCAACAAAAACACTGACGGGGGGACGATCAAACAAACGGTTTTCACAGGGGCATTTTATTATATTTCTCCGCGCGTCCCCCGTCGCCGGGGCGACGGTCCCATTGCCCCATCGGCGCGGATTCGCTAATTTGTCACCGACATGACTTTTTCATTCGATCGGACCCCCGCGCCGTGACGTCGCCCGCCGCCCCGCCGCGGTTCCCGTTCGGGGACAACTGGTGGAGCTACCTGCAATCCGTTGACGAGGACAAAATCGCCGCGGCGCGACAGGCGTTGACCGACGCCCTGGGGCCCGACGGCTGGGCGGGGCGGCGTTTCCTCGACGCGGGGTGCGGCAGCGGCATCCACGCCCTCGCGGCGCGGCGGTTGGGCGCGCGGGTGACGGCTTTTGACTACGACCCCCAATCGGTGGCCTGCGCCGAGTGGCTCAAAAACCGATTCGCCCCCGGCGACCCGCTCTGGACCAACGGGCCGGGGTCGGTGTTGGACGAAAAATTCATGGACGAATTGGGGACCTTCGACGTTGTCTACTCCTGGGGCGTGCTGCACCACACGGGGCGGATGTGGGACGCGTTGGGACACGCGGCGAACCGGGTGGCGCCGGAGGGACGGCTCTTCGTCGCGCTCTACAACGATCAAGGAATTTTGTCCCGCGCGTGGCGCGCCGTGAAGCGGACCTACGTGAGCGGCCGCGCGGGGCGGTGGGCGGTCAAGGCCGTGTTCGTGCCGGCGTTGGCGTTGCGCGCGGTGGCCGCGGGCGTCTTGAAACACGGCGGGCCGTTGGGCCAGTTCCGTTCTTACCGCCACAACCGCGGGATGTCCCTTTACCACGATTGGATCGACTGGCTGGGTGGCTATCCCTTTGAGGTCGCGACGCCCGAGGCGGTGACGGCGTTTTTGTCGGCGCGGGGGTTTCGGTTGACGAAACTCATCCCGACGCGGAGTTTTGGGTGCAATCAATTCGTTTTTGAACGGGGGGCGGCGTGAGCGCGGCGATCCCCGTGACGCACGTGATCCCCGGGTTGGTGTTGGGCGGGGCGGAGACGTTTTTGTTGAGGCTCCTGGGCGCCCTGGACCGCGCGCGGTTTCCGGCGCGGGTGATCGCGCTCCAATCGGGCGGGGTGTTGGCCGACCGGGTGCGGGCCTTGGGCGTGCCCGTCGAGGAACTGGGCGTGCGGGGCGCGTTCGGCGCGGCGCGGGCCTTCGCGCGGCTGCGGCGGCTCCTCGCCGGCGAAACGGCGGTGGTGCAGACGTGGATGTACCACGCGGATTTGTTGGGCGGTTTGGCGGCGCGTTTCGGCGGGCGGGCGCCCGTGGTGTGGAACGTGCGGCAGACGACGCTGACGCCGGAACTGAAAAAAGCGTCGACGCTGCGGATCGCCCGTTGGTGCGCGCGCCTCTCGCGGACGGTGCCGCGGGCGGTGGTGTGCAACTCGGCGGCGGCGCTGGAAGCGCACGCGGCCTTCGGCTACGCCCGGGAACGGCTCACGGTGATCCCCAACGGGTTCGACACGGCGGTCTTTCGCCCGGACCCGGCGGCGCGCGCGGCCGTGCGCGCGGAGTTGGGTGTGCCGCCGGGGGCGAAACTCGTCGGCCTGGTGGCCCGGTTCGACCCGCACAAGGACCACGAAACCTTTTTCGCGGCGGCGGCGCTGTTGGCCGCGCGGGACCCGTCGGTCCATTTCCTCCTCTGCGGGGACGGCATCGACGAGACGAACCCCGCCTTGGCCGAGGCGATCCGCCAAGGGGGCCTGGAATCCCGCTGCCGGCTCTTGGGCCGGCGGGACGACACGCCGCGGCTGAACGCGGCCTTGGACGTGGCGACGTTGACCTCCGTGAGCGAAGGCTTCCCGAACGTGGTGGGCGAAGCCATGGCCTGCGGCGTGCCCTGCGTGGTAACGCGCGCGGGCGACGCGGCGGTTTTGGTGGGTGACACGGGGCGCGTGGTCGAGCCGCGCGACCCCGCGGCCCTGGCCGCCGCCTGGGCCGCCGAGCTGGCCGCGCCCCCCGACGAACGCGCGCGGCGCGGCGCGGCGGCCCGCGCGCGGATCGAGGCGCACTATTCCCTTACCGCCGTGGCGAAACGGTACGCGGACCTTTACGCGCGGGTGGCGGGGGGCGAGGCGTGAACCGCTACGCGGGCAAGACGGATACCCTGGCCGCGCTTTTTGGAAAGCCGGTGACGGTGACCGAGGACGCCGTGCGCGTGGGGGAGGCGGTCTACCCCGTGATCGACGAGGTGATCGTGCTTCTGCCGCCGGAGCGTCGGCCCGGCGCGGGCGCGGCGGGGGGGGCGGCGTTCGCCCCCGACATCCAGGCCACGTTCGGGGCGGAGTGGAGGACGTACAACGAAATAAAACCGGAGCACGCCGGTGAATTTCAAAGATACTTTGACCTCGTGGACCTCGGCGCCCTTCGCGGCGCGCGCGTGGCGGACTTGGGGTGCGGCATCGGCCGGTGGGCCCATTATTTGGCGGACCGATGCCGGGAGATCGTGTTGGTGGATTTCTCGGAAGCCATATTCGTCGCGCGGCGCCACCTGGGCGATCGACCGAACGCGTTGTTTTTTATGGGCGACATTCTGGCCCTGCCTTTTGCGCCGGGAAGCTTTGATTTTGTCTACTCCCTCGGCGTTTTGCACCACTTGCCCGCGCCCTGTTTGGACGTTGTTCGGTCCCTCAAACCCCTGGCCGCCCGGCACCTCTATTTCTTGTACTACGCGCTCGACAACCGTCCCGCGTATTTCCGTTGGCTGTTGGCGGGAGTCACTGTTTTGCGAAAGGGGCTTTGCCGGGTCCGGGGGGAGCGGGCCCGGTGGGCGATTACGAAATTCCTGCTCTGGGGTCTTTACCTCCCACTGATCGGCCTCGGCCGGGCGTTGGACCTCGTGGGTTTGGGGCGGCGGGTTCCTCTCTACGAATTCTACCGCGACCGAAGCCGCGCGCGGATCGAGCAGGATGTCTACGACCGGTTTTTCACCCGCATCGAACAACGGGTGACGCGGGCCGACATTGAAACGCTGCGGGACACTTTCCGCGCCGTGACGATTTCCCCCGACCTTCCCTACTGGCATTTCCTGTGCGAGCGATGACCCCATGTGCGGCATAACCGGTTTCTATTCCCCGGCGGGGGAATCGCCCGCGGTGCCCTTTTTGGACGCCATGAACAGCGCGCTCCGACACCGCGGTCCCGACGACGGCGGCGCCTGGGTGTCGCCCGACCGGCGGGTGGGCCTGGCCATGCGACGGCTGTCGATCATCGATGTCGGCGGCGGACGCCAGCCGGTGTTCAACGAGGACGGGTCGGTGGCCATCGTGTTCAACGGGGAAATTTACAATTTTCAGGATCTTCGACGGGAGTTGGAGGCCAAAGGGCACCGTTTCGCGACGCGGTCCGACACCGAAACCATCGTCCATCTGTACGAGGAGGAAGGCGTCGATTGCGTCCGCCGATTGAGGGGCATGTTCGCCTTCGCCTTGTGGGACGCGCGGAAAAGCCGTCTCTTTCTCGCGCGGGACCGGTTCGGTAAAAAACCTCTTTTCTACACGGCGAAAGACGGCGGTCTGGTCTGGGCCTCGGAGCTGCAGGCCCTGAAAGCGGACCCCTCGTTCGACCGGACCTTGGACCCCGTCGCGTTGGATCTGTATTTGAGCCTTCAATACATTCCAAGCCCCCGCACCATTTATCAAAACGTCCACAAATTGCCGCCGGGGCACATCCTGGTGGCGGAGGGGAGCGGGCCGCCGCGGGTGGAGCGCTATTGGGATTTGCCGATTGATAAAGTCCCGCTGTCCCTATCGCTCTCCGACGCAAAGACCGAGTTGCGGCGTCGCCTGACGGAGGCGGTTCGGCTCCGAATGGTCAGTGAAGTGCCCCTGGGCGCCTTCCTTTCCGGTGGGGTCGATTCCTCCGTTATCGTCGGCCTCATGAGCCAAATGTCCGAAAAACCCGTGAAGACGTTTTCCATCGGGTTCGACCGGGAGGAATTCACGGAATTGCCCCACGCGCGGGAGGTGGCCCGCCGGTTCGGAACGGACCACACGGAATTTGTCGTGACGCCCGCGGCGGCGTCCGTATTGCCGATGTTGGCGAAGCATTACGGGGAGCCTTACGCGGACGCCTCGGCCCTGCCCACGTATTACGTGGCCCGGGAAACGCGACGCCACGTGACGGTGGCGCTCAACGGCGACGGCGGGGACGAGAATTTTGCCGGGTACCTGCGCCACCGCGCCGCCCTGGCGGCCTGGCGCGCCCGCTTCGTGCCCGGCGCGGTGTGGCGGGCGGGCGCGGGGCTGATCGCCGGTTCCGCGGATCGACGCGGGGTGAAAGGCCTTTTGTGGCGGGCCCGGCGATTTATGGAGGCCGCCGTTGAACCGGACCCCGTCGCTCGCCACCTCGGGTTCGTGTGTTTCTTCCCCGAGTCGCTCAAGAAGGACCTGTACACCCCGGCGTTCGCCGCGCGACTGAGGGACAACGCGGCCTTGGATTATCTGCGGGGCCCCTTCGACCGGGCGGCGTCCCTGGATTTCGTGAACCGCACGCTCTACACGGATTTTTCGACCTATTTGCCGGAATGCCTCATGACCAAGGTCGACATCGCCAGCATGGCGGTGTCCCTTGAGGCGCGGTCCCCTTTGTTGGATCACGAGTTCGTGGAGTTCGTGTTCCGCTTGCCCGGGGCCTGGAAGCTCAAAGGATGGACGGGCGGCAAATGGATTTTCAAAGAGGCGTTCAAGGATTTGTTGCCCCCCTCCATCGCCCGCCGGGGAAAAATGGGGTTCGGCGTTCCGTTGGGCCCTTGGTTCCGGAGCGAACTCCGGACCCTGTTCGCGGAGACCGTCCTGTCCTCCGAAGCGATGGGCCGGGGGTATTTTCGACCCGAAGCGGTCCGGGCGCTGTGGGAAGAGCACCAATCCGGCCGCCGCGACCACGGCTACAAACTGTGGGCGTTGCTGATGCTGGAGATGTGGCACCGGCACGCATAACCCTTTCCGTGAATGTCTTGATCGCTCCCAACGCTTTTAAAGGCACCCTTTCCTCCGCGCGGGCGGCGCGTCTCTTGACGGAGGAAGTGCGCCGGATTTGCCCGACGTGTCATTGCCGAATTCTCCCTCTCGCGGACGGCGGCGACGGCACCTTGGACGCGTTGGCCGGGCGCCCGGGCTTTGTTCGACGGTGGAATCCCGTGAAAGGGCCGCGAGGGGAACGGATCCGCGCCCCCTGGTTGTGGGACGCCGCCGGCCGCCGGGCGGTGGTGGAAATGGCCGCGGCCTCGGGTCTGGCTCTTGTCCCGCCGATGGGCCGCGATCCCGAACATACCACCGGTTTTGGCACGGGGGAGCTGATCGACGCGGCCCGCCGCGCGGGTGCCCGTGAAATCTGGGTCGGCCTGGGCGGCACCGCGACGGTCGATGGCGGCGCGGGAATGCTGCAGGCCATGGGTTTGGGGCTTTTCCGCGGCGGCGACAAACTGATTTCCCCCGCGACGGGCGGCGATCTGGAACGACTGACCCGCTTGGACGCGACGGGTTTTCAAAAACTTTGGCGCGGTGTGCGCTTTGTCCTTTTAACAGATGTCCGCCACCGGCTGACGGGGCGGCACGGGGCGGCCCCGGTGTTCGGCCCTCAAAAAGGCGCCACGAAAACCCAGGTGGCGCGATTGGCGCGGGGGCTTTCACGGTGGGCGATCCTCCTGCGCCGCGCGGGCGGCCGCGACCCGCGTTCCCTCGATGGGGGCGGCGCGGCGGGCGGCGCGGCGGCGGGTTTGTGGTCGCTGGCGCGGGCGCGCGTTGTTCCCGGTGCGCGCTGGTTGGCGCGCCGCGCGGGTCTGGGAAACTCCGTGAAATGGGCGGACCGGGTGATCTCGGGGGAAGGGCGCGTCGATCGGACGACCTTTGAGGGGAAAGCCGTGGGCGAATTGCTGAGGATGGTGCGTCGTGAAAACGGGCGCGCCTTGGTCGTCACCGGCGGGGTGGATCCGGCCGCGCGGCAACGCGTAAAGCGAAGCGGAGCTCGGGTTCTAACGTTGGGTCGCGTTCCCCGGACCCCGGGCGAAGCCGAACGCGTGTTGGCCCGCACCGTTCGAGCGGCGTTTCGCGAGGAGGAGGACCTGTTCCTATGAAAACCGTTTTGGTCACCCGGCGGGTTCCGGAGCCGGGGCTGGCGCTGTTGCGGTCGCGGGGGTTTCGGGTGGTCGTCCCGGAGAAGGACCGGCCCCTGCCGCGGGCGGATTTGCTGCGGTGGGTGAAGAACGCCGACGGTCTCTTGACCCAACTTGTGGACCGGGTCGATGCCGGAGTCTTTGCGGCGGCGCCGCGCCTGCGCGTCGTGGCCAACTACGCGGTGGGGCACGACAACATTGACAAAGAGGCCGCCCGAGAGCGGGGGGTGGTGGTGACCAACACGCCGGACGTTTTGACCGAGGCCACCGCCGAGATGGCTTGGGCGCTGCTCTTGGGGGCGGCGCGCCGCATCGTCGAGGGCGACCGCGGGGTCCGGGCGGGCGATTTCAAAGGCTGGGCGCCGGGATTGCACCTCGGTCAGGGAGTGAGTGGAAAGATTTTGGGTGTGGTGGGCGCGGGCCGCATCGGCGCGGCCGTGGCGCGCATGTCAACGGGGTTCCGCATGCGGGTGTTGTATTGGGGACGGTCCCGAAACCGGGTATTGGAAAAAGCGGTGGGGGCGCGGCGGGTGCCCCTGGACCGCCTGTTGCGGGAGAGCGATTTCGTGACACTCCACGTGCCCGGGTCGGCCGCCACACGACACATGATCGGACGGCGGGAACTCGCCCTCATGAAACCCACGGCGGTGTTGGTGAACACGGCCCGGGGAACGATCGTCGATGAAAAGGCGTTGGTCACGGTGTTGCGGAAAAAGAGAGTCTTCGCGGCGGGTTTGGATGTTTACGAAAAAGAACCGCTCCTGGCGCCGGGGTTGGCCCGGTTGCCGAACGCGGTGCTGGCGCCCCACGCCGGATCGGCCACTTTGGAAACACGGACCCGCATGGCCACCCTGGCGGCGGGAAACATCGCCGCCGTCCTGGCGGGGCACAAACCGCTCACGCCTGTTTAACTTTATTCCGTGATGATTTGTTCGGGTTCGGGGTCTTCGGCCTCGTGGTCCACGGGGCAGAATTCCGAGGGCGCTTGGCCGCTCCGAAACGCTTCGAGGACGACGTGGGGGCAGGTCGGCAAGGCGAGGTAGCCCGTGTCGCGATCCACCTTGGAGAAATCGATGCCCGCGGGCACGGTGAAATCGCGCGTCGGCACGTATTTCATCGATTCCCGCATGAAGTCCACCCAGAAGGGAACGGTGGTCCCGGCGCTCGTGATTTTTTTCCCGAGGGGAATGAAGTCGTCGTAGCCGATCCAAACCCCCGCCGCCAGGTCGGGCAAAAAGCCGATGAACCAGATGTCCCGCATGTCCTGGGTGGTCCCTGTTTTTCCCGCCACCGGACGGCCCAGAACCCGGGCGGCCCCGCCGGTCCCCTCCTGCACCACGGCCTGCATGAGGCGGGTGATGAGGTAGGCGCTCTGGGGCGAGACCGCGGGGGTCCCTTCCGGCAGGTTCTGTTCCAAAACCTTTCCGTAACGGTCTACCACGCGGACCAAGCTGTGGGGCTTCATGTGAACCCCGTTGTTGGCGAAGGTCCCCATGGCGCTCACCATTTCCTGGGGCGTCACGACCGAGGATCCCAGCGCCAGGGCGAGCACCGCGTCCAGACGGCTCTCGATGCCCGCCTTGTGGGCCACGTCCACCACCGCCTTGGGCCCCACGCGGTCGATGATTCGCACGGAAACGAGGTTTCGCGACAGCGCCAGGCCCCGGCGCAGGGTGATGGGGCCGAGAAACTTGCCGTCCCAGTTTTGGGGGGCCCAGATGGGGTCCGGCTCGTCGGGATCGAGCGGCACGGTGTAGTAGGACGTGACCATGTCTTTGAGAGTGGCGTAGTCGGTGGCCTCGGCGACCAGTCGGGGGTGGGTGGCCACGTCGGTGTAAGCGATGGGGTAATCGTCCAGCACGGTGGCCGCGGTCATGTCGCCCTCGAGACCCGCCAACCACACGAACGGTTTGAAGGTTGATCCAGGCTGGCGCTTGGCCTGGGTGGCGCGGTTGAACTGGCTGGCCTGGAAGTCCCGCCCACCCACGAGCGCGCGCAGGGCGCCCGAATGGGGGTCGATCGCCACGAGCGCTCCCTGCGCCGGAGCGGGTTCGGGGAAGTCCTCGGGTTCTTCGTTGTTTTCCGGGTCTTCTTTCCACTTTTTCCATCGCGCCAGGAAATCCGCGGGGATTTTCTCTTCCTTGACAAGGTATTCCAACCGTTCCTCGGCGTAGGTTTCATCGAACGCCGCCAGGTGTTTTTGAACCGCCGCGTCGGCGGCCCGCTGCATGCGCACGTCCAGGGTGGTGTACACCGACAGCCCGCCTTTGTACAGGGCCTCCGCGCCGTATTTCGCCTCCAGCTGGATGCGGAGGTTTTCGACGAAATACGACGCGTTCACTTTTTCAACGGGGTTCTTGTTAAATTTGTGAAAGGCCGCCGCCGCGTGCATCTGTTCGGCTTCGGTGATGTAGCCCTCTTCGCGCATGCGGCGCAGCACCAGGTTGCGACGGCGGATGGCGCGGTCCGGCCGGCGGAAGGGAGAGTAACGTTCGGGGCCCTTGGGCAGACCCGCGAGCAGGGCACATTCGGGCAAGGTCAACTCTTGGGCGGTTTTCCCGAAAAAGGTTTTGGCCGCCGACTCGAGGCCGTAGGCCCCGCTGCCGAAGTAAATCTGGTTTAAATACAGCTGAAAAATCTCTTCTTTGCTCAAGGTCGCTTCCATTTGGAGCGTTAAAAGGAATTCCCGGAACTTGCGGGAGGCGGTCCGCTCGTGGGTCAAGAACACGTTGCGCGCCAGCTGTTGGGTAATGGTGGAGGCGCCCTGCACCACCCGCCCGGCTTTGAGCGCGGCCCAAAGGGCGCGAACGATGCCGCGGGGATCGATTCCGATGTGGTGGTAAAAACGATTGTCCTCAATGGCCAGCACCGCGTGCTGCATGTCGACCGGGATTTGTGGAAAAGGCAGGACGCTGCGCTTTTCCACGAACAATTCGGTGACCAGCTCGCCGCGGTTGTCGTAAATCTTCGTGACGAGGGAGGGGGTGTAGTTGCTGAGGTTTTGCACCGACGGCAGGTCTTTGAAGAAAAAACGGAGAACGCCCCCCGCCGCGAGGACCAGGGCGATGTAGAGACAGACCATAAAGCCGGAGAGACCGCGGACGGGGAATTTCATGGAAGACCCATGGTACGTTTTTGGGGCGGCGGGGGCAAGGGTTTGTCGACGGAAAAAGGCCATCTGATGGGTTGCGCCCCAGGCCGTTGTCTGGTAAAATGCCCCCGTTGCGCGCCGGAACAGGGCGCGCGGGTCCCTCTTTTTCCCCGGTAGCTCAATGGTGGAGCATTCGACTGTTAATCGAAGGGTTGCTGGTTCGAGTCCAGCCCGGGGAGGATTTTCTGAACAGCCGTCGGCTTCGGCCGCTGGCTGTTTTTATTTTCCGGTGAGCGCGTCAGCACGGGCGTAGTGACGCCCGGCGTCCTCGGAGCGGCCGGCCCAGGTTAAGAGGTCGCCCATCTCCCGCCAGTGGGGAGCGTGGGTGGGCGCCAGACCAAGGATCGGTGCGTAGATTCTTGCGGCCGCTTCGGCGCCCTCGAGGCCCAGGGTCAATTTCGCCAGGGCCCGTCGGTTGATAATGTCCCGGGGGGAATGGCGCAGGGACTTCGCCAGCCGTTCCGCCGCCTCGGCCCGACGGTCCAACCGCACGAGGCAGTCCGCCTGGTCGTAGAACAGGTGCGGTTCCCAGGGCCAGGCCCGGCTTGCCCGCTCGAACCAAACAAGGGCGCGCGCGGGTTCGCCGGCGGCGAGGACGGTCTTTCCCCGGCCATGAAAACCCCAATTGGCCAGGGACAAAAGGAAACCACCCGTCCCGGCGACGGCCAAAACCCACCAAACATTCTTGACTCTTCGATCAATGGGCCGGGGGGGTGTTTCCCGTCCGAGGGCAAGCACGAAAGCCGTCGTCAACAGGGGGAACAGCGCGCGCATCGGAAAGTCCACGGCCGCCGCCGATATTAGGGTGGCGAGCAAACCGAACGTAACCGCCTTCTCGGATTTCTTCTCCGCGTTCAATCCGCGGGGGGGGAACGCATCGCGGCCCCGCCGAAAAACCGCGATCCCCAGAAGTCCCAGGGCGAGGAGCCCGCCGGGAAGCCCCAGTTCAAAAACCATCTCCAAAAATTCGTTGTGGACGTGGGGCGCCACCCGCGTGCCCGGCAGGCCCTGGAATTCCCGCGTGAAAGTTTCAAAGGTTCCCAGCCCGCCGCCCCAGGGGTGGGCGGCGATCATACGCAGGGTGTCTTTCCAGATGGTCAACCGCTCCCACCGCGCGGAGTCCGCGGGGTTGTTCGAGACCCAGGAGGGCCCGAACGCAAAGAGGGCCAACAGCGCGGCCGCGAAGAGGGGGACTCCCCACAGGGCCCCTTTTTTTTGACGGTCGACGATGAACCAAACCAAAACGCCCATGAGCAGGGCGAACAGGGGGCCCATCGTGTTCCCTTGGAAAAGGACGGCGCCGGTCAGAACGGGCAGAACCCAGGCCGCCCGGCGTTCCGGCACGGAGCCCCGGGCCCCCGCCAAGCCGGCCACCGCGCCGAGCGCGGCCGTCAATCCCGCAAAAGTGACGTTGGGGGATCCCCACATCGGCAGGGGCACTCCTTTCGCCGTCAACGCGCCGTGGACCAGCAGTTCCGTCGTGCGCACCGCGCCCAAGAGCGATAGGTACAAGAAAAGGAGTTTCGGCTCCAACGCCCCGGTTTGTCGCGCGGCCAGAAAAACAAATACAGCCACGCCGATGTGAAGAAGGGACTGGAGAGTTCCCCCGACGTTTTGGCTCCATGAGAGCCCCGCCAGGGCCCAGGCCGCCAGGACGATTCCACACAAGGGGACGGCGGGAAGGTCCCAGCGGGTTCGCGGCGTTAAGACCAAAAGAGACCAAATCAACACGACCAAGGCCAGCGCGTGGCCCAGGGGCTGCGGCCAAAGACCGGGCAGGTAGGCGGCGCCCAGGAGGACGACGGGCGGGGCCCCGTGGAGGACGGCGGTGGTGATTTTCTGACGAGACACGGGGAGAGGCTATCGGATCGGCGCGCTCAAGTCAACCACGGGCGGGGGCGCTCCGCTATAATGGCGGGATGAAGAACGGTTCGTCCCCTCAAGTCCTGGTGATCGGCGGTGGAGCCGCCGGGTTCATGGCCGCCATCACCGCGGCGGCGGGCGCCGCGGTGACGCTCTGGGAGCGAGGCCCCGGGGTCCTCGCCAAGGTGCGGATTTCCGGCGGAGGCCGGTGCAACGTCACGAACGCGTTGGAGGACCCCCGCCGTTTCGTCGAGAATTACCCGCGAGGTGCCAAGGAACTTTTGGGCGCCTTTCACCGTTTCGGCGCAAAAGACACGCGCGTGTGGTTTGAGTCGAGGGGCGTGGCCCTGAAAACCGAGACCGACGGCCGGGTGTTCCCTCTCTCCGACGATTCGACCACCGTCGTGGGCGCGCTGGTCGCGGCGGCTCGACGGGCGGGTGTGCGGGTGGAGACGGGCGTCTCCCCCATTGGCTTAAAGCGTGAAGGTGGGGCTTTCGTCGCCGACGGCCGCGGTGTTTTTCGGGCGGACCGCCTGCTGTTGGCCACGGGCTCGGGGGCCGAAGGGCACGCCTGGGCGCGGGCCTTCGGGCACACGATCGTCCCGCCGGTGCCGTCCCTCTTCACGTTAACGGTAAAAGACCCCCGTTTGGCGGGTCTGTCCGGTGTGGCGGTGCCGGGCGCGCGATTGGCGCTGGAGGGGTCGGCGTTGACGAGCGCGGGGCCGGTGCTCGTCACCCACTGGGGGCTGAGCGGCCCGGCGGTGTTGCGCCTCTCGGCCTGGGGCGCGCGGTGGCTGCACGAAAAAAAATACAACGCCGTCCTTCGGGTGAACTGGACGGGGGAAAACGTGATAGACGTTCTAGGGCGCTTGACCGAAACGCGCAAGGCGTTCCCCCGCCGCCGGGTCGCCGGGGACCCGATGGATCTCCTGCCCCAGCGATTGTGGGAACGGTTGGTGGCGGCGGCGGGCGTGCCGCCCACGGCCCGCTGGGCTGACGTCGGCAACGACCTCCTGCGGCGGTTGGCGGCGGAGATCCTCGATGGCCGTTACGCCGTTTCCGGCAAGGGCGTGTTCAAAGAGGAATTCGTCACCGCCGGGGGCGTGGCCCTGCCTGAGGTGGACTTTAAAACCATGGAGAGTCGGAAGACACCGGGGCTGTTCTTCGCCGGCGAAATATTGGATATTGACGGCGTCACCGGCGGTTTCAATTTTCAAAACGCTTGGACCACGGGATGGATCGCGGGCCGGGCCATGGCGGGGAGGCGGGATTGAACCAGACACCGACGTCGTTTCGATTGACGTTCCACGGGGGCACCGACGAGGTCACCGGTTCGCGGCATCTGGTGGAGTTCGGGGACACGCGGCTCTTTTTGGATTGCGGCCTCTACCAGGGCCACCGGCACGAAGCGTTGGTCAAGAACCGCACGTTTCCCGTCGACCCGAAAACCATCAAAGCGGTGCTGTTGTCGCACGCCCACATCGACCATTCCGGCGGATTGCCCCTGTTGGTGAAGGAAGGGTTCGCCGGCCCCATTCACTGCACGGACGCTACCGCCGAATTGTTGAAGATCATGCTCATGGATTCCGCCATGATCCAGGAAGAGGACGCGAAGTTTTTCAACAAATTGCACGCCGCCGAGGGTCTGACCATCGACCCGCTCTACACCCAGGAGGACGTGGAGCACACGCTGGCGCTGCTGGAACCCCGGCCCTACGGCGCCCCGATTTCCATCGCCGACGGGGTCGACGCCTCCTTCAGCAACGCCGGGCACGTGTTGGGTTCGGCCATGGTGCACGTGGGCATCAAAACGCTCAAGCGCAAGCGCCACCTCCTGTTCACCGGCGACCTGGGCCGACGGGAATCCATTCTGATGGAGCCCCCGAAAATTCCCGCGCACGTCGATTACCTGATCACGGAATCCACCTACGGCGGACGGCGGCACGCGCCCATCGCCGAGGCCGAATCCTTTCTGGCCGACGTCATCAACCGATCGGAAAAAGACGAGGGCCCGATCCTGATCCCCAGCTTCGCCTTGGAACGCACGCAGGAACTCGTCTTCATTCTCGGGAAGTTGTTGCTAGAGAAACGCATCAAGCCCATCCACATTTATGTGGACAGTCCCATGGCCATCGACATCACGGAGATCTTCGAGAAGAACCGCGAGCACATCAGTTTGTCGGAGGAGTTCCGTCGTAACGCCGGGCGGGAGGGGGATCCGTTCGGGCTTAAGACGGTCCGCTACGTCCGCTCGGTGGAGGGATCAAAGAAACTGACGGGCACGCCCGGCCGTAAAATCATCATGGCCGGGTCGGGCATGTGCGAGGGCGGGCGCATCTTGCACCACCTGCGCCACCTGGTGGGGCAGGACAACACCACGATTCTCATCGTCGGTCACCAGGCCCACGGCACCCTGGGGCGGCGTTTGGTGGAGGGGGCCAAGCAGGTGCGGATATTTGGATTGAACCACGACGTGGCCGCCCAGGTGCGCGTCATGTCGCACCTGTCGTCCCACGCCGATCAGGACGACCTGGCGTGGTTCGTGCGGGGGCTATCGCCGCGGCCCGTGCAGACGTTCCTGGTGCACGGGGACGCGCCGCAGCGCGAGGCGTTCATGGAACGCCTGCGCGGCGAGGGGATCAACCGCCTCGTCGCCCCCCGCGGCGGGGACTCTTTCGAACTCGACTGACGGCCGGGACCGCCGGGGTGCGGTCTTCGATTTTCGTCGGCAGGCCTATCTTGTCCAAAAGGGCGATCAACGGGTCCGGGTCCAATTCCTCGACGTTCACCATGGTTTTGGGGTTCCACTTCCCCTGGGCGACGAGGATCGCGGCCGCCACGGGAGGGACCCCGGCGGTGTAGGAAATGGCCTGGGACTCCACTTCGCGGTAGCAAGCCGCGTGGTCGCAGGTGTTGTAGACGAAAATTTCCTTTTGTTTTCCGTTCTTCTCCCCTTTGATCAAGTTGCCGATGCAGGTGTACCCGATGTAGTTGGGCGCCAGGCTGGCCGGGTCGGGCAAAACCGCCTTCAACACCTTGAGCGGAACCACCTCGACGCCCTCCGCCGTCCGGACGGGCTTTTCCGACAGCATGCCGATGTTATTTAACACGTTAAAAACGTTGAGGTAATGGTCGCCGAAGCCCATCCAAAACCGGATGGAATTGGCGTCGATGTTTTTTGAGAGGGAATGGAGTTCGTCGTGGCCGTTGAGATAGACGGGGCGGGGCCCGACGACGGGAAAATCATAGATCCATTTCTCCGTGTGCACGGGTTTTTCCACCCATTTGCGGTTGATCCACGTCCACACTTTCTTGAATTCCCGGAAGTTGATTTCCGGGTCGAAGTTGGTCGCGAAATACTTGCCGTGGCTGCCGGCGTTGACGTCCAGGATGTCGATGGTGTCGATCTTGTCGAAATGATGCTTGACGGCCAGGGCGCACCAGGCGTTGACGACGCCAGGGTCGAAACCGATGCCCAGGATGGCCGTGAGCCCCTTCTTTTTGCAGCGGTCTTTGCGTTTCCACTCGTAGTTGGCGTACCAGGGCGGGTCCTCGCAGACCTTGGCGGGGTCTTCGTGGATGGCCGTGTCCATGTACACGGCGCCCGTTTTGAGGCAGGCCTCGAGAATCGACATGTTGAGATACGCCGTGCCCAGGTTGATGACGATCTCGGATTTCGTGTCTTCAATCAGGTTGGCGGTGGCCGACACGTCCATGGCGTCAATGGCCCGGGAATAGATCCGTTTCGAGGCGTCCTTGATGTTGCCTTTCCGCCGGACGCTCTCGATGATTTTGTCCGCCTTGGACGGCGTGCGGCTGGCGATCACGATGTCGCCCAAAATGTCGTTGTTTTGCGCCGCCTTGTGCGCGGCCACGTGGGCCACGGCGCCCGCCCCGATGATCATCACGTTTTTCTTCACACGTTCCTCCTTAAGACAAATGCCCTCGGAAATCTTCGTAGTCGAACCGCCGGACGACGTCCCAGCGGCCGTCCAGCCGGCGGATCACGATGGACGGCGTGCGCACGCCGTTGAACCAGTTCGTTTTGACCATGGTGTAACCGGACACGTCGGCGAAAGCGACGCGGTCCCCCACGGCCGGGGGTTTGTGAAAACGGTACGTGCCGAAAACGTCCCCGGCGAGGCAGGTTTTCCCCGCGATTTGCACCGTGTGGGCGCCCCCCGGCGGGAGGTCCATCTTAGCATCGGTTTTGTAAATCAGTAAGTCGAGCATGTGGGTCTCGACCGCGGCGTCCACGATGGCGACGCGGGCCTCGTTCTCGACGATGTCGAGGATCCGGGTCACCAAATAACCCGTGCGGGAGATCGCGGCTTCGCCCGGTTCCAAGTAAACCTGCACACCGAAGGTGTCGGCAAAGGATTTTAACCTGTCGATGAAGCCCTTCAAATCGTAGCCCGGTTGGGTGAAGGCCACGCCCCCCCCCAGGCTCACCCACTTCACTTTCTTCAAGAGGGGGCCGTAGGTCGCCGCGATGTGGTCCACAACCCGTCCAAAATCCGGGAGGGAGTCGTTCTCGCATTGGCAATGGAACATGAACCCGGACAGCCGGTCCGCCGCGGCTTCCACCGCCCGGATGTCGCGGACGCCGAGGCGCGAATACCGGCGGGCCGGGTCGGCGAGGTCGAAATGGGAGACGCTGAGCCCCGGGTTGACCCGCAGGCCGAGGGGGAGGTGTTTCACCTTGTCGTAATACCGGTCCAACTGCGACACGGAGTTGAAGATCACTTTGGTGGCGAAGCCGCGGAGGGCGTCGATGTCCTCGTCGGCATAGGCCACGCTGTAGGCGTGGGTTTCCTTGCCGAATTTTTCGTGGCCGAGGCGCGCCTCGAAGAGGGAACTGGAGGTGGTGCCGTCCATGTGTTGTTTCATGAGGTCGAAGACGGACCAAGTGGAAAAGCATTTCAGGGCCAGCACCGATCTCGCGCCCGACTCTTCGCGGACCCGTCGGATGATTTCGAGGTTTCGCCGCAAACGCCGCTCGTCAATAAGGTAATACGGGGTCGAAAGGCCCGCCGGTTCTTCCGACAAAATTTGATCGATGGGGGTTTCGGGGTTCATGACGGGGGGAATTATACAACGGATCCCCCGCCAATGGAAAAATCATGACGGCGCTCATGTTCGGCGTTTCGGCGAAAATGCCATAATCCCCGCCATCCCCATCCGGGAACCTCTTTTCTCGAAGGAGCCGTCATGAATTGTTATCTCTATTGCATGGCCTACCCCATCGAGGCGCTGGTGGCCTCCATGTTGCCCCCCGAGGAGTTCGGTTCTTATATGGCGATCGGGAGTAAAAAATCCTCCCGCGGCAAGGTCGTGTTTATGGAGATCGACAAGGATCACAAGGCGGAGGGGTTGGATATGGAGCGAGCGCGTCGCGAGTGCCGCCCCCACGCCGACGGGAGGCCCAAGTCCTCCGTTTACCTCTCCATTTACCGCGTGCTGGAACACCTCCCCCTTGAAAGCGTCAAACAACTTTATTTAACCACCAAAGACGGCCGCACGCTGGCCATTGCGCCCCAACAGGTGCCCACCGAAGCCTCGCATCTCCGGCGAGGCGGTGTGTTCCTTTATCAAGAACTGGCGCCGGCGCGGCCCCAGGTGGTGTCGGGCCTCGACCCGCTGGATTTCGGCCGCCTCATGACGGATCCCAAGAATCCCATTCGTTTGCCCAAACTCCTGTTCGCCCGCATGCGCGTGGGCGCCGAGGCCGGGTCCATCGCCGCGCAATCCGACCTGCCCTACGGGAACCTGCCGCATCTGCAGAACTGCGCCCAGGAAGTCCTTTCCAAGAACAAGACCACCAAGACCGTGGAACGCTCCCAAGATGACTTCTTTTATTCCGCCATCATGGATGGGCTGTATCTGGCTTCACCAAGCGCGTCGCTCTATTTCCCGTTCCCCACCGAAGCGGAACTGAAGGACAAGTATTACCAGTGGTGGCGTTCCGCCGTTTGATCCGCCCCCGATAACACAAACCGTTTCAATCGAAGGAGACCTTATGCATCACAACATCCCGTCGTATTTTTGGATCGCCCCGTTGTCCAGTTTGATCTGCCTGGGTTTTGCCGTTTACTTTTATTGGAAGATGATCCAGGCCGAGGAAGGCACCGACCGCATGAAAGAAATCGCGGGGTTCGTCCGAGAGGGCGCCCAGGCCTACCTGTTCAAGCAATACCGGGTCGTGGGTTACGTGTTTCTCGCGCTCTTTGTCCTTTTCGCCGTTCTGGCCTATTTCGGCATTCAAAACCCCTTCGTGCCTGTGGCCTTCGTCACGGGCGGTTTCTTCTCCGGGCTCTGCGGGTTCTTGGGGATGAAGACGGCCACGATGGCGTCTTCCCGCACCGCCTGGGGCGCCAAGCTTTCGTTGAATCGCGGTTTGCAGGTCGCTTTCCGATCGGGCGCGGTGATGGGGTTGGTGGTCGTCGGTTTCGGGTTGTTCGACATATCCCTCTGGTACGTGCTCCTCGACTTGGTTTACGAAAACAACTGGTTCGGGTTCGGGCAAAAATTGTTGGAACACGCCGGCGTCGCCGGCGTCTGGGCCCCGGAATTGATGCGTCAGCCCGAGGTTATGCAGGCCAAATTGGTTGAGATGACGACCACCATGATCACCTTCGGCATGGGGGCCAGCACCCAGGCGCTCTTCGCCCGGGTGGGCGGGGGCATCTTCACCAAAGCCGCGGACGTGGGCGCCGACCTCGTCGGTAAAGTGGAGGCCGGTATTCCCGAAGACGACCCGCGCAACCCGGCCGTCATCGCGGACAACGTGGGCGACAACGTGGGCGACGTGGCCGGCATGGGCGCGGACCTTTACGAATCCTATTGCGGAGCGATCCTCGCGACCGCCGCCCTGGGCGCGGCCTTGGCCGCGGGCACCGGAAAGGAATTGTTCGCCTACGTGATGGCGCCGCTCGTGATCGCGGGCATCGGCAATATTTTGTCCACCCTGGGCATCTTTTTGGTGCGAACCGAAGAAGGGGCGTCGCAAAAACAATTGTTGCGGTCCCTGGGGGTGGGCGTGTGGGTTTCCTCCATCCTTATCGTCGTGCTTTCGGCCGGGGTTGTGAAATGGATGGGGTTGCCCTGGGGCTTTTTCGTCTCCATGCTGTCCGGGCTCGCGGCGGGCATCCTGATCGGCCAATCGACCGAATACTACACCTCCGATTCCTACAGCCCAACGGCCGGGGTGGCCAACCAGGCGCGCATGGGTCCCGCCACCACCATCATCGATGGCATCGCCGTGGGCATGAACTCCACGGCGGCTCCGGTGCTCATCACCGTGGTGGCCATCCTGGCGGCCTACGGGTTCGCGGGCGGGTTTCACAACGCCGCCACCGGCCTCTACGGCGTCGCCTTGGCCGCGGTGGGCATGTTGGCCACCCTGGGCGTGACCCTGGCGACCGACGCCTACGGCCCCATCGCCGACAACGCCGGCGGCAACGCCGAAATGTCGGAACTGGGCAAGGAAGTGCGGGAACGCACCGACGCCTTGGACTCGTTGGGCAACACCACCGCCGCCACGGGCAAAGGCTTCGCCATCGCCTCCGCCGCTTTGACCGCGCTGGCCCTCTTGGCGGCCTACATTGAGGAAATCCGGATCTGGATCAGTCGGTTCGCCCAAAAATCAAACGGCGTTTTTGAATTCGCCGGCGCCAAAATGGCTTTCGTGACGAAGACCGACACGGTGGTCGCCGAGGGCACGCGCGCCGTGTTGATCGGCAAGGCGACCCTGGCGGATTTCGTGCAAGCTTACGACCTGAGCATCATGAACCCGTTGCTTTTGTGCGGGGTTTTTCTGGGTGTGATGACAACGTTCCTTTTCAGTTCCATGACGCTCAAGGCCGTCGGCCGCGCGGCCGGTCGCATGGTGGAGGAAGTGCGCCGCCAATTCGCCGAAATGCCGGGCATCATGGCGGGCAAGGAAAAGCCCGACTACGCGCGGTGCGTGGCCATCTCCACCGCGGGCGCGCAGCGGGAAATGGTCGTGCCGTCGATCCTGGCGTTGACCGTGCCCGTCGCCACCGGATTGATTCTGGGGGTGGCCGGCATCATGGGGCTTTTGACCGGAAGCATGGCGGGGGGTTTTATTGTCGCCATCATGCTCAACAACGCCGGCGGCGCCTGGGACAACGCCAAAAAGCACATCGAGCGCGGCCACTACGGGGGCAAGGGCTCTTTCGCCCACAAGGCGGCGGTGGTCGGCGACACCGTGGGGGATCCCTTTAAGGACACCTCGGGGCCGTCGCTCAACATCCTGATCAAGCTCATGGCCATGGTGGCGATCGTGACGTCGGGCATCATCGTGGCCTACGGCAACCTCATCGGTCGCCTTTTCCACTGAGAACGCATTAAAACCAAAGCCGGTCGCCCCGAAGGGGGCGACCGGCTTTTTCGTTGGGGGGAGGCGAAACGCTAGAAGAAAAAGCGCACCAAGGTGTAGGCTTGGTCGTTCGCGGTAAAGAACCCGGCCTGGCTGCTCGCCGGCCCGCCGTAGAGGTCGATGCCCACTTCCACGGTGACGTTGGGAATGTAATGAATGGAGACCCGCGGGTTCTGGTAATAACTTTTGTCGGTGGTGTTGAAATAACCCCGGTAGGCCGGGCGCATATTGCCGTTTAAAATTTCCAGGGTCATTTCCGCGCTGATTTCCGAACTCGTGGGGGGCGGCGAAATGCGGTTTTCGTAATCCCGAATTTCCGTCCGCTTGTAAGAGACATTGAAATAGGTGTTGGCGGGCCCGTTGTAGTCGGCCCCGATGACGTAGGAAACGACCGGTTTGCGCACCGTCTGCAGGTTGTCCGTCGTGAAGCTTTGACTGGAAATGTAGGCCGCGTCGCCCCGGATGCCGAAGGGCCCGGCCACGGTTTCAAACTCGAACCCGTAGACCTCCTCCCGCAGGTATTCGAATCGAATGGGTTGGGCGGGGAAGAAAAAAGGGAACACCGGGATGGGAAACCCACGGGAAAAACGCACCAGATCTTCAATGGACCCGGGCTCGTTGGTCACGAGCTGCGCCGGCATCGGGAGGGGGAACGCTTTTAAAGAGGGAATGTCCCGCCGGTGGTTCAGGTAGCTGAAGGCGTAGTCCACGCGCAGGAGCGTGCCCGAAAGCCTCGCGCCGTAGGTGCCGTCCCGCAATGTTTTGGGCTGGTCTTGTTCGATCACGTTGATGTTGCCGTATTTCCGTTCCAGATGGTCGAAGAACGCCCAATCGTCCCCGCTGATCAGGAATTTGGATTTTTCCCAATAGGGCGCGTAGATCCCCTGGAGCGAGACGTAGGTCGACAGCAGTTCAGCGTTGATCATCGGCACCGGAATTTTTCGGCTCGCGCGGTCCCGGGTCAATCCCTGGGTGAGGTCCTCCGGGTTGATGGAGTCCAGGGTGCTGATCTCGTCGGCCTTGCCCCAGCGGACGATCTGGTTGCCGACGCGCACGTTGGCGTGGTCCGTCGAAAAGTTCGCGAAGATGTTGTAGGGCCGAAGGTCCCCGTTCACCATCCACTCCCCCGCCACCATCTGGACGCGGGGGTTGGGCAACCACTTCGCCTCGGCGTTCAACTCGGTGTAGGTGACGCTGATGTCTTCGTACGCGTTGTCCCGCTTCAAGTCCCAGTTGAAACGGTTCGATAACTTGGCGGTGAGCTTCACGGGCATGGGCCGCGGGGGGGCCTTGGCCGCCCACAGGGGCGCCGCGCCCGCCCCCAAAAGGAGGGCGAGCAACCCCAGGGACCCGATACGGCGCCGTCGCTTCATTTGGGGGTTTTCAAATAGGGCCGGGTGAACATGCGGTCCGGCACCCCCCGGTTGTATTTGACTTCCAGCGTGCGGAGGATGGTCGCGTGTTTCCGCTCCAGGTTTTTCATCTCCACGGACATGACGGTCCAAATGCCGTTGATCTTTTGAAGTTTGGAAACGGTCAACACTTTGGTCGGCTGGCGCACCACCTTCGTGTAAAACTCCACCCGCAAGGGCACGTAAATGTCCTTGGGCACCCACGCCACCCATCGACGGTATTGGGACGAGGCGGGGTCCTTGGGCGTGCTTTCGATTACCCAACAGTCGTAGGTGCCGATTTTCTCCTCCCGGACCAGGGTGTGGTTGTCTTTGTCCACCGACCGCTCTTGCATGTCCTCGTAAGTGAAGTCGGTGTTGACGAAATCGCCGTCTTTCTGGCTGGAAACGATCCGCCGGTCCCGGCCCAGCTCGGGCAGGTAAAGGAACTGGTCGTCGTCGAGGTCGCTGCCCCGTTGCCAGGAAAGGAAACTCGTGCCATCGATGGACGCCGGTTCGGTGAACCGGGTGTAGGTTTTGCGTAGAGTGCCAAAATATTTGTAGGCCTGGATGAGGCTCCGTTTTTCGGAATAACCGCCGGCCGCTGTCAAAAACATCTCCACTTTCGCGTAGGCGTCCTTCCCGTCATCGCGGTCGTTGACGCGTTTCATTATTTCGCGGGCGTCGAGCGCGGGGGCGCTCCACGAGGTCGCGGCAACAAGCAGCGCCGCCAGGGCCATTCCCAGGGTCTTGTGTTTCATGTGTCCTCCTTATTTCACCATAAAAGTCGAAAGTTCGCGACGGAACGTGCCTTCCGCGATGGGGGGGGCGTGGCCCACCCGGAACAAAAGAATCAGGCCGTTATTGTCCTCCACCTCCGGGAAAGCCGCCCGAAAAAACTCTTCGGCGCGACGCAAATGCGCCACCGCCCGCGAAGGGAAAGCCCCGGGCCCTTCGGACCGGAGGCGGGCCAAAAGCAAATTCACGCTCGCCACGGGTTGGAAATCCAACCCCAGATAGGCGGCGGTCAACCACACGCGGGCGACCGCGCGACCGCCCTCTCGGAAATCCGCGTCTCCGTCGCCGGGCATGGTCACGAGGCCCACGAACGGGGCGCTGCGAATCAAGGCCCGCGCGTGGAGCGCCACCATGTCGTTGAGGCGCGACCGGTTCGCCAGAACGTTGACCGTCCAGGGCCGGGTGGCCCGGAGGAAAAGCGCCTGCGCCGCGTTCGCGCCCAGATTGCGGAAGGAAAAGCCGTCCCCCGTCGCCCGGGCGCTCGCCGCGTCGACGCGGGTCATGCGGTGGAAATGTTCGTGGGCGGAACGGAGCTCCACCCGGGCGCGGTCCGCCCAGTACGCCGCCTCCGCCATCGCCCGCACCCCCGCCGGATCGGTCCGGGCGTGGAGGCGGGCCCCGGAAAAATCGGCGACGGCGCGCGTCAAAGCGTTCCGGGCGTTGTCGCTCAAAGGTTCCTGATTGAAAGGACACCGGTTCGTGTCCCGTTCCCAGACCGCCTCCGCCAAGGGGTCGAGGGGGGCGGGGCCGGGCGCGATGCGCAAGGTCATTGAGAGCGGGTCGGCGTTCGGGACGGCGTTGACCTCAAGGCGGTAGCGGGACGCCACGGCGCGGATGTTTTCCACGACGCTCCCCAGGGAAATGAGGCTGGCCCGTTGACGAAAATTGAAGAACGAAAGATCACGGTTTGGCTCGACCGCCACGCGCAGGTCCGCCCCGCGCCATTCGAAACGCCAGGGTTGGGTGTTGTCCCCCGACGGCGCCTGGACCCCGGCGGCGACGAGGAAATTTTTAACACCGTCGGGCAGGAGGCCCGCCCCATCCCAATCCGGAGGGGCCGGTCGCGGTCGGAAACGCTCACCCCGACGCCGCAATTCCCGACCCAGCAGCCAGATTTTCGCTCTTTGCAACAGACCCCGGTTGCCCCACCGCAAGCGTCCGCCCGCAAAACGTTGCCGGTAGACGTCGAACTGCCAATAGGCGGGGGCGGGGCGAAGTCCCGGGCGTTTTAAAAGAACGCGCAGGGCCTCGGTGCAACCCACGCCGGCCAGGAGCATGAGGCCGCCGCTGATGGAGGGGCCCGCCCGGTCCTCCAGGCGAATGTGCCGGGGCATGGCGTAGGTGCGGTGCAGCATGGCGGGGACGATGCCCACGTAAAATTTGAGAATGGCCTCGAGATCCGGGGTGTCATCGTGAATGTCGAAGTAATCGTCGAAGGACATGCCGTCCGGCGTGAACACGAGTCCGATGACGCCGAACCCGATGGGCCCCGCCGTCACCACGGGGATGCCGAGCGCCCTCGCCCGGTTGAAGAGCGCGCGGCGGGTTTTCCAAACAAAAAAATCCAGCCCGTCCACGACCACATCGACCCCGGCCAGAAATTCATCCAAATTATCGGGACCGATGCCCCGCGGGAAAGTCTTGATTTCCAAATGCGGGTTGATCGCCAAGGCGTCGCGCCGCATGACGTCCACTTTGGGTTGTCCCAGGGTGTCGACCCGCGCGCCGTGCTGTCGGTTGATGTTGACCGGCTCGTAGCGGTCCATGTCGGCGATATGGAACTTGCCGACCCCGGCCCGTACCAGGGCGATCAAATGAACCCCACCGCCCCCCCCCATGCCGGGAATGGCGACCCGGCTGTTCCCCAGGCGGGCGAGTTCGTCGCGGGTGAGGACGCCCACCGTGCGGGCAAAGGCCTGGTCCCGAAAGGCCTCCGGGGTCGTGAGCCCCCAGTCGTTCAAGGAACGGGGATCACCCACGATGGATCCTTTCCCGCCAGCGGGCCCCGACCGCGAAGAGCGCCTTGAGAAAAAACATGTCCCCCATCATGCCCGATCCCAGAACGAACAAGTTCAGAAGGCCGAAATGAACGACCGGAATGAACTCGCCCAGGAGCAAAACGGCGAAACCGGAGCAGAGAATGATCGCCGAAGACAGGGAGGCTTCGTTCTTTTCGAAGGTGACGATTTCGAGGGCTTGCCGAAAGGGCGCGCCGGCCGCGCGCCATTCCCGCAACCGAACGAAAAAATGGACGGTGTCGTCGACGATAATGCCGAAAGCGGCCGCGGCGATGAGGGAGGTCCCCGTGTTCAGGGGAATGTTGAGCGCCCCCATCAGGCCGAAATTGAGCACGATGGGGAAAAGGTTCGGGACGAGAAAAAGCAGAGCCATCAACGGGGACCGCAGCACGAGGGCCATCACAACCCAGATCGTTCCCACGGCGGAGGCGATGTTCTTGACCTGATCCGTCACCAGGACGTGCGCGGTCTTGGCCAAGTCGAGGGCCCCGCCCACGACGCGCGTGTCCACCGCCGGATCGAGGACGTCCGCGATCTTTTTTTTCACCTCTTCGATCACGAGCTTGGATTCGTGCGAACCGTTTTTCACCAAACGCAGACGGATGCGGGTCCAATTCCAACCCGGGGTGACGTATTCGTCCAAATCGTCGGCGCCGTAAAGAAGAAGGAATTGGTCGACCTTCGCGCGGGTCTCCGGAAGGCGGTAACGACCGGGATCTTCGTTGTGGAACGATTTGTTCATTTCTTTGAGATAGTCCACGACCGAAAACCCGGTGTCGACGCCGGGAACGGAGAGGGCGCGCTTTTGTATTTCTTCGATCCGCCGCAGTTGGGCCGGGTCCCTAAAGGTGTTGTTGTCCGGGGAGCGGAAGGAAATCTCCAGGGTGTTGATGCCCGTTAAATTTTCACGGACGAAAACCATCGCCTGGCGGTTGGGATGGCTCGGCCAAAAATATTTCGTCAAATCCGTGTCCACGAGCAGGCGCCCGGACGCCCACGACCCGAGGGCCAACAGGCTCAAGCAAAGGGCGAGGATCCGGCCGGGGGATCGAAACACCGCGTGGTGGACAAAACGGACAAAGCGTGGAATGGCGCGTTCCACGTGCCGTTCGTCCCGGTAAACGGTCTCGGGTTTAAAAACCAACAACAACGGGGCGGCCAGGCCGAAGGTAAACAAAAATTCAAAAAACATGCCGGCGGCGGCCAAGCCGCCGAAATCCCGGATCGCGGGCACCCGGTTCCACATCAAGGACGCGAACCCGATGGCGGTGTTGACGCTGGTCAGCAGGCAGGGGAACAGGATTTGCTCCAAAACCGCACGCAGGGCGGCGCGGCGGTCCCCGCCGCGGACCAGGCGAATGTCGAGATGGGAAAACAGGTGCGTTAAATCGGCGGTCGCCAGAGCCAGAACAATCGGAATCACGGCGGCGGAGGCGTTGTTGAGCGGGAGTTTCAAGAAGGCGGCCAACCCCAGGGTGGAAGCGACGGTGAGGGTGACACTCAGACCGGCCAGGAGCAAAAGGCGGCCGTTGCGGAAAATCCACCAGGTGGTGGCCAAGACCAGAACAAAGGAGATCGGGAAGAATTTTTTCATGTCGGCGTCCATGGCTTCCACCAGGGCGACGTTCGTCACGGGCCAGCCCGCGAGATGGAATTCCCAGCCTTGGGCTTTCCAAGGGGCCAGGATGTCCCGAATTTCGCGCATCAACGCGGCGCGCCGTTCCCCCATTTGGTTGGGCACGTAAACGGCAATGGCCGTTGTGTCTCCGTCCGTGGAGATGATGTTTTTGAGGAACAGGGGGTTGGCGAGGGCCCTCTCTTTGAGAGAACGGAGGGCGGCCGGGTCCGAGGGGACGGACCCGATGAACCGGTCGACCACGAAATCGTCCCCGGTGCCGACCATGTCGTTGACGTGGGTCAAACTCACGACGTCGCGCACGTCCTCCAAATTCTCGACCGCGTCGGAAATGGATTTGATCATGGACAGGACCGGTGCGGCGAACACGTCCGGGGCCTGGAAAACGATCAGGAAAAAATCGTCCCGACTGAAGACGTCTTCCATTTGCTTCGCCAGCAAATGATCGGGGTCTTTTTCGACGATGAAATCGTCCACGTCCGGGCGATTTTCCAGCCGCGGCAGGTGGAAACAAAAAAAGAACCCCATCGCCAGGATGGCCAGACCCGTGGCGAACGCGCGGGCGCTGATCAGTCGGGCCAAAAAGCGAACCCAAAGGGGCGGTTCGGGATGGGGAAGGTCGGTCATTGTGTTTTGTGTTTTAGAAGGCTCCGGGTGAAGGGGACCGCGACCACGGTTCGTCGGGGCCCCACGAGGCTATTGTGTCCCCGGAATGGCGGGTCGTCAAGGGATTTCTCCCCGGCGTCAGGGGGTGCGGGTGAGGGTGAGGGGGTTGAAGCGGTTTTTGGCGAAGATGTACCACGCGGCGGCGGACGTGAAACCGCGGTCCGTTTTGACCCAGTCGAATCCGCCTTCGGTGTTGGCGGCGTACGGCAGGGCTTTGACCGCGCGCCCGTCGATCAGGCGGGGGATGAGCAACGCGTCCAACTGGTTTGCGTAGAAGTGGCCCCGCGCCGTGTTGCCCACGGCGTAATACGCGCAGGCCATGTGGCCGATGCCGTCCGCCCATATATTGTCGACGTCGACCGCCGCCGAATGGAAGAACCCCCACACGGCCCGGCCGTTGACCCGCAGGCGCTTGCGGTAGCGGAGGTCGTTTTCGGGAATGGAGAGCAGGTCGCCGCCTCCCTCGGGGCGGGCGAGGACGCGCCAGGTGTAAAGGTCAAGGGGCAGTCGGTTCCCGCCGATCGTCCTTGTGAGCCATCGGTCGATATTTTCAGCCAGATCCTTTCGTCCGGACAGGCGGAGGGCCGCGGCGGCGTCGATGTTGCCTTCCGGGTGCCCGTTGGTCTCGTGAAGCGCGGTGTCGCCTTTCCGCCAACCGTGTTGCACGTAGCCGCCGCCGTTCACCGGCTTAAAGTTGAAAATCAGCCATTGGGTCAAAAGGGCTGTGACGTCGGCGTAGCGCGCGGGGTCGTAACGCCGTTCGTAGTGCCGGTAGGCGATCAGCAGCCACGCCATGTCCCCCATCCAGCGGTCGGTGTTCGCGGGGGCGTCCCCCGCGAGCCCCTCGGAGGAGTCCCGCAGGAACATGTCCTGGAAAAACCCCCGGGGCTCGCCCCGGTAGAAAAAGTTCTGTCGGTTCTTGGTGCGGTTCTCCCGGACGGCCGCGGCGCTGTAATAGTCCAGGATCCGTTCCGCCCGTTCCCGATCGTCTTTTAAAATGAACACCAGGGCGGCGAGGGCGTTGTTGAAGGTTTGCGCGCGGTTGTCCTCCATGGAGGGCAACAATTGTTTTTCGAGGGACGCCGTGTCCTGGACGGCTTTGAGCCATTCGTAGACCCGCGGGTCCTCGGGCCGGGCGGCCCGGTGGCGGCGTTGAGCGAACCCGAAGCCTTTTTTGTGCCGGTGGGGATCGAGGCGCGGCCCGTCAGGGGTTGGCGTCGCGGGCAGACCCGGCCGGCCCAGGCCGATTTCATCGATGGACAAGGTTCCCGATTCGGCGGTTCCCGCGATGGCCAACGCGATTTGCACCGGACGGTCGAGGGTGGAGTTCCCTCCCCAACCGTACTCAAAGCTGTCCTTATACAAGACCACCGATTCCCAGCGCGAGCCGTGGCGTTCCAGGGGGTAACGGCAGAGGAAATTGGACCCGTCGGCGTCGATGATTTTGACCTCCAGCGTGGCCGCCCCGTTGGAGCGGAAAACAAAACACAGCGGTTTCCCGTTCAGCGGACCGTCGGTCCAGGCGCGCGCCATTTGCACCCACCGCGCGCCGGGACCGGCGAGGGTGTAGCGGAGGTCGAGCCGCAAACCGTCAATGCCCTTGCCCGGTTGGACGTTGAGGGCGCTCAGCCCGTCGGTATCAATAGTCCAAAGGCCGGGGCTGTCCCAATCCGACCCCTTCGCGTGAAGGGGTCGGACCGTCAAAAGGAGGGGGAGCAAAACCAGCAGGCGCGTCGCTTTCATGCCGGCAAGGGTACATCACCCAAAGGGAAATTCCCCCAAAGGAGTTGTAACATAGTTGTAACGGTTTGCGGGCTCCGCGGCGATCGGCTATAATGGGTCCCCGCCCATGACTCCCCCCTTCGTTCACCTGCACAATCACACGGAATACAGTCTGTTGGACGGCGCCACTCGTCTGACGGACGAAAAGGGGAATCCCTCCGAATTCATACGCGCCATGGCGGCGGCCAAGTTCCCGGCCCTGGCCGTGACCGATCACGGCAACCTGTTCGGCGCGATTGAGTTCTATTCGGTCTGCACCGAGGTGGGCATCAAGCCCATCATCGGGATCGAGGCCTACATCGCCCCGGAGTCCCGGCTCGACCGCAAGGGCAGTCCCTCCGAGGCGTCCAACCATCTCACCATTTTGGCGACCAGCGACGTGGGGTACAAAAACCTCATGAAGTTGACGTCCCGGGCTTACCTCGAGGGGTACTACTACAAGCCCCGCATCGACCGGGAAATCCTGGCCCAGCACGCCGAAGGGTTGGTGGGGCTGTCGGGCTGCTTAAAGGGCGAGGTGTCCAGCGCCCTCCTCCGCGACGACACGGCCCGCGCCGAAAGGGCCCTGGACGGATACCGGCAGATCTTCGGCAAGGACAATTTCTATGTCGAGTTGATGGACCACGGACTGCCCGACCAGCGGAAGGTCTTCCCCCGGTTGGTGGAGTTGGCCCAGCGCTTCGACGCGCCGCTCGTGGCGACCAACGACTGCCACTATTTCCGCAAGGAGGACGCCTTCGCGCACGACGTCCTTCTGTGCATCGGCACGGGGAAAACCCTCGACGACCCGAAACGCCTCAAATACGCCGCCCCGGAGTTTTATTACAAGTCGACCGAGGAGATGCTGAAGGTCTTCGGCGAGGTGCCCCAGGCCCTCGCCAACACCCTCGCCATCGCCGAGCGGTCTCAATTGAACCTCAAGTTCAACCAAATCCTCCTGCCGCGCTACGACGTGCCGGTCGGCGAGTCCCCCGAGAGTTACCTCGAGAAGCTGTGCCTGGAGGGCCTCAAAAAACGGTTCGGCCACATCCGCCCCGACTACAAAACCCGCCTGGATTACGAATTGGGCATCATCCGAAAGATGGGGTTCGCCACCT
The DNA here is from genome assembly GCA_016706425.1 of Elusimicrobiota bacterium. NCBI lineage: Bacteria > Pseudomonadati > Elusimicrobiota > Elusimicrobiota bacterium. The sequence goes on along the minus strand of JADJJR010000001.1, from coordinate 2,369,982 downwards.
ACTTCCTCATCGTCTGGGATTTCATCCATTACGCCCGGAGCCAAGGGGTGCCCGTGGGCCCGGGGCGCGGGTCGGGCGCCGGCGCCCTGACCGCCTTCGCCCTCAGCATCACGAACATCGACCCCCTTCAGAACGGCCTCCTGTTCGAGCGCTTTTTGAATCCGGAACGGCGGTCCATGCCCGATTTGGACATCGACTTTTCCGATGACGGTCGCGAAAAGGTCATCGACTACGTGCGCCACAAATACGGCGAAACCTGCGTGGCCCAGATCATCACGTTCGGCTCGATGCTGGCCCGCCTGGTTGTGCGGGACGTGGGGCGCGTGCTCGACCTGCCGCTCCCCGAGGTCGACAAGGTGTGCCGGCTGATCCCCCGGGAGCTCGGCACCACCATCCACACCGCGCTCCAGGCTGTGCCCGAACTCCAACAGCTCTACAAAACCGATCCCCGGATCAAAAAACTCCTGGACCTCGCCCAAAAGCTCGAGGGCCTTAAACGGCACACGGGCGTCCACGCCGCCGGCACGATCATCGCCGCGGGGGAATTGACCGAGCACGTGCCCCTGGCCAAGGGGTCCCGCGACGTCATCACCACGCAGTACAACGACGAAGGACTGCTGAAGCTGGGCCTTTTGAAAGTGGACTTCCTGGGCCTGCGGACCCTCTCGGTGATCCGCGACGCCGTGAACCTGGTACGCGAGCGCCACGCGGCGGAGTTCGACATCGACAAGATTCCCTTGGACGACCCGGCCACCTTCAAACTGCTGGCCCAGGCGCGGACGGCCGGGGTGTTTCAGCTCGAATCCGGCGGCATGCGGGACCTTCTGCGCAAGCTGAAGCCGACCACCCTTTCCGACGTGGTGGCGCTCATTTCGCTCTACCGGCCCGGCCCCATGGGCTCGGGCATGTTGGACGAGTTCGTCGCGCGCAAGCACGCGCGCTCCAAGGTCAAGTTCGACCACCCCCTGCTCGAACCGTTGCTCAAGGACACCTACGGCATCATCGTCTATCAGGAACAGGTGATGCAGATCGCCCAGGTCTTGGCCGGCTACACGCCGGGGCAGGCGGACCTCCTCCGCAAAGCCATGGGTAAAAAGATCCCCGAGATCCTCCAGCAACAGAAGGACACGTTTTTGAAGGGCTGCAAAGAGAAGGACGTCGACCGGAAAATCGCCGAAAAAGTGTTCGACCTCGTGGTCCAGTTCGGCGGGTACGGGTTCAACAAGAGCCACGCCTCGGCCTACGGCCTCGTCAGTTACCAAACCGCTTTCCTCAAGGCCAACTACCCCGTGGAATTCATGACCGCGGTCTTGACTTCGGAAATCGGGCACTCGGCCCTCGGATCCAAAGAGGTCGAGTCGAAGCTCGTGACCTATATGGGCGAGGCCCAGGACATGGGGCTCGAGATCCTGCCCCCCGACGTCCAGGCCTCCATGACCGTGTTCGCCATCGAGAGCGGCGCCAAGGCCCCGAAAGGCCAGATCCGTTTCGGGCTGTTGGCGGTGAAAAACGTGGGCGACGGGGCCGTGGCGTCCGTGCTCGCGGCGCGGGCGCGGGGGCCCTTTGAATCCCTGGAGGATTTCTGTGCCCGGGTGGACACCCGCCAGACGAACCGCAAAGTGCTGGAATCCCTCGTCAAGGCCGGTGCCTTCGACCGTTTCCGCCCCGTCCTGGGGGAGGAGACGGAGGAAGTCCGCATGTCCGAGTTGGCCCGCTGGCGCGCCCAGTTGTTCGACCGCGTCGTGGGCGCCCTGGACCGCGCCTCGAGCGTTCGCGCGGAGGCCCAGTCCGGTCAGGCGGCCTTGTTCGATTTGGGCGGGGTGATGGCGCCGCCCCCGCGCCCCACCTCCGGGGCCGGGGCCCCGGCCGTTTGGTCGGAGCACGAACTGCTCGCCCACGAGAAGGAGGTCCTGGGGTTCTATCTGTCGGGCCATCCCTTGGCCCGCTACCGACGCGAACTCAGTTCCTACACCACCCACACCCTGGGACGGTTGCCCGAGTCGGGCATCGTGCGCGTCGCCGGCATGATCGCGAACACCAAAAAAACGATCACCAAAAACGGACACGCCATGAGCCGATTCAAATTGGAGGATCTGGACGGCGAGGTGGAGTGCGTCGTCTTTCCGAAGACGTACACCCCCGCGCTGGCCAAAATCCTCGTGGCCCACGAAATGGTCGTTGTCAAAGGCCGGGTGGAACCGCGCGCCGACGATAAAAACCTGCTTGTGGAAGAGGCCGTCGGGCTGAAAGACGCCCGGGAACGGTTTGTCAAACGCGTCGTCGTTCGCCTGTCGACGGCCGGCTTGGCGGACGACGCCGTGGCCCGCCTGCACCGCGTCGCCGCCGCGCACCCCGGCGGGTGCCGCCTCTGCTTCGAACTGTCGACTCCCACCCACGGCGTTTACCACCTGGTCAGCGAGGAAAAAGTGACGCCCACCGACGGGTTGATTCACGAATTGGAAAACCTGGTGGGCCGCGGCGCCGTCGAACTTCAGGCGTAATTGGTATAATACCTCCAACCGCCCCCAGCGGTTTTTCTATTTCCGGAGGAACGATCGTGAAACAATACCGTGTGGCGGTGGTGGGCGCGGGCGCCGTCGGCGTCCAGATGGTGCGCATTTTGAACCAACGAAAATTTCCGATGTCCGAGTTGCGCGTGCTCGCGCGGAGCGCCCGGACGCTCGACATCGACGGCCGCTCTTACGCGGTGAAAGAAACCACCCCCGACGCCTTCGACGGCGTCGACATCGCGCTTTTCGCCGGCACCGAAGGCGAAAAAGGCGCGGCCCTGACCTTCGGCCCCGAGGCGGTCAAGCGCGGCGCGGTCGTCATCGACAACGGCTCCGATTACCGCATGAAAGACGACGTGCCGCTCGTGATCCCCGAGATCAACGGGGACGCCCTCAGAAATCACCGCGGCATCATCGCCAACCCCAATTGCACCACGGCCATCATCTTGATGGGTCTCGGCCCCCTGCACAAGGTCTTCCGCGTGAAGCGGGCGGTGATCTCCACCTACCAGGCCGTCTCCGGCGCGGGGGCCAAAGGCATCGACGGCCTGCGCAAACAGACGGAAGCCGCCCTCAAGGGCGAAAAAATCACCGACTTGAACGGTTTCCCGAACCCCATCGCCTTCAACGTCCTGGCCAACAACTGGGCCATCGAGGAAGAGGGCTATTCCAACGAGGAATGGAAAGTCATCAAGGAGACCCACAAAATCCTCGGCGACGACTCCATCCACGTGGCGGTCACGACGGTGCGCGTTCCGGCCTATGTGGGCCACGGCGAATCCGTTTGGATCCAGACCGAAAAACCCATCCCGCCGGACGCCGCCCGCGCGGTGTTCGCCCAGGCCCCCGGCGTCCGGGTGGTCGATGAAAAGTCGCCCCTGGACGGGGTCACCTGCCCCATGCCGATCCTGGCCGAGGGGCGCGACGAGTCCCTGGTCGGGCGCATCCGCCGCGATCTCTTCGACGACCACGCCCTGGCGTTCTGGGTCGTGGGCGACAACCTGCGCAAAGGCGCGGCCCTCAACGCCGTTCAAATCGCCGAAGTCCTGGCCCAACGCGATTGGGTCAAGCCGGCCGTCGCCGCGCGCTGACGCGATGCGGGTCCTCGTCCTCGGGGCGACGGGCCAGCTCGGGTCCGACCTCGCGCGGACGAACCCCGACCACGCGCTGACCGCGCTGGGCCGGACCGACCTCAACATCACCGACGCCGCCGCGCTGGCGCGCCGCCTGTCGGACGCCCGCCCCGATTGGGTGTTGAACGCCGCCGCCGACAATCGCACCGACGCCGCCGAGGACGAACCCGCCGCCGTTTTCGCCGTGAACACCTGGGCCGTCCGCTCCCTCGCGTCGGCCTGCGCGGCGGCCGGCGCGCGCCTGCTCCATTTCTCAACGGATTTCGTTTTCGACGGACGCAAGGGCGCCCCGTACGTGGAATCCGACGCGCCCAACCCCATCAACGTCTACGGCCTCTCCAAATACGACGGGGAACGCTTCGTTCTGTCCGCCGATCCCGGGCACCTGGTGGTGCGGAGCGCGGGTCTCTTCGGCCGGGCCGGGTCCCGCGCCAAGGGGGGAAATTTCGTCGAGGCCCTCGCCGCCCGTGCCCGCCGGGGCGAACCCGTGCGGGCCGTCACCGACATCGCCATGTCGCCCACGTTTACGGCGGATTTGGCGGAGAAGACCTGGGCGTTGATCGGTCGCGCCCCGCCGGGGGGCGTCTATCACCTCGTCAACGCGGGCGGCGCGTCCATTTATGATTTGGCCCGCGACGTCGTCGCCGCCGTCGGAGGGCGCGGGGCGGTGACGCCCATCTCCGCCAAGGATTGGCCCGGGAAAATTCGCCGCGCCCCCGACACCCGCCTCGCCAGCGAACGCCTGGCCGCCCTGGGGCTCGCCCCGCTCCGCCCTTGGCGCGAGGCTCTCGCCGATTATCTGAAACAATCGTTTTGACTTTCCCCGAAGGTCTTGATATAAAGTTTACGGTGGTTTTTGGGAGGTCGACGGCAAAAGATGGCACAAGATGGACAGTCATCCGTTAAAGAGGTCATGGACATCCGGGAGTTGGCCGGATACCTGGGCATCGGCAAGTCCAAAATTTACGCGCTGATCCGCGCGCGCAAAATCCCGGCGTCGCGCATCGGCCGCCAATACCGCTTTTCGAAAACCGTCATCGACGCCTGGTTGCGCGAAAGCCTCATCACCCAATCCCCCGAACCCCAGGGGCGGCTGTTCGGCGCCTGACATCGACGGAAAAACGGGGTTTCGTCGGCCGACGGAAATCGCCGGCGGGATCGACGGTGAAGGGGCTTGCAATCCGTTGAAAAAATGTTACAGTTTTTTCCATAAGCACCGCATTTCCACACGAGGAGGTGACACACATGGCACAGAAAGTGGCGAAAGCCGGCGTTAAACGCGAGGACGGGTACCTCTACTTCATCGACAAGCAGGGGGACGTGTCCCGGGCGAAAATGGCCCGTGGTGGCAAAAAAGGCGGCAAGCCGACGAAAGTCGCAAAGGTTGGCGTCAAGAAGGAAAAGGGTTTCCTGTACTTCTTGGACAAGCAGGGAGACGTTTCCCGCGCCAAGATGGTCCGCCGTTAATCAGTGCCGGCGCGCTTCGGCGCGACCGCTCGTGGACGCGGTGGGTGGGCTCATCCCCTCTTTTCCGACGTCTTTTTGATCCCGCCTCCTCCCGGTGCGAACCGGGGGGAGGCGGGGTTGCTTTTGGAGGGGGGACGCGACGGGGACGCTCGGTCGCAGAGCTCTTTCGCTCGGACGAAGGCGAACCGCTCGCTGACGCGGTTCGCCTTCGACGCCCCTTCGGTCCCCACCCCGCCCCCGGCGGAGGGGAAGGGGGAATGTTGGTTTTAGTTTCCGCGCTTGGCGGGGTAGCCGAGGGTGGGCAAAAGGGCGCAGAGCCGTTCGCGTTGATCGCCCTGTATAACCAAAGCGCCTTTTTCCAACACGCCCCCGGCCCCCAGGCGGGTTTTTAAAGTTTTTAAAAGCGCGGCGAGTCCCTCGGGGGGAGCGCGCACGCCCTCCACACAGGTCACGGTTTTGCCTCCGCGACCGGTGCGTTCCAGTCGGACCACAACGGGGGGGTGGGCGGGTTTTTCCATAATCAATATTTTCCAAAATCGCCGCCCGGGCGACAATGGAATTTCCTAAAATTCTCGTTCGGCGCGGGTTCACGGACGCGCGGCGGCGCGCCGTTGGATTTCAGGGGGGAAGCATGAGTGCGTTTTCGTTGGCGGTGATTTCGGCCCTGGTGTGGGGGGTTTCGGCGTTTTTTGAAAAGTGGGGTCTGCGTCAGGCGGACCCCGCTGCCGGGGTTTTGGCGCGAACCCTCGGGGTGGCCGTGGGCTGCGTGATTTTCGCGCTGGCGGCCCCGGCGGTGGTTCAGCGATTTTGGGTCATGGACGGGCGCTCCCGCTGGGCCTTGATCGTCGGCGGGGTGTTGGCCAGCGTGGTCGCGCAGCTCTTTTTCTACCGCGCGCTCAAAATCGGCGAGGTCGGCAAGGTCGCCGTCGTGGGCGGGGCTTGGCCCGTGGTGGCCTTTCTCCTCAGCGCGGCGTTTTTGGGGGAGCCGGTCACCCGGCAAAAAATCGTGGGCATCGCCCTGGTGGTGTCCGGGGCCGTGTTGCTTCGTTAATTCCAAGGAGGCCGCCGTGGCGCAAGAGTTTTCCTTCGATGTGGTCAGCGAGGTCGATCTGCAAGCCGTCGACAACGCGGTCAATTCGGCGAACCGGGAGTTGGGCACCCGCTTCGATTTTAAAGGCAGCGTCAGTCGCGTCGACTTCGATAAAAAAGAGGGGAAGCTCACCCTCGCTTCCGATAACGAGGGCAAGCTCAAAAGCGTCATTGATATTCTTCAGAGCCGGCTGGTCAAACAGGGGATCCTGCTCAAGGCGCTGGATTTCGGAAAAATCGAGCCCGCCGAGGGCGGCACCGTCCGACAAACCGCGAAAATCGTTCAGGGCGTCGCCTCGGAAAAAGCCAAGGAAATGGTCCGCGCGATCAAGGACGCCAAGTTGAAAGTCACCCCGGCCATTCAGGGGGATCGCCTGCGGATCACCGGCCGCGCCAAGGACGATCTCCAGACGGCCATCGCGTTGTTGCGCGCGCGCGATTTCGGTTTGCCCATCCAATTCACCAATTACCGCTGATGGAGCGCCCCCCCGCCCCATGACCTCCCCGCGCCGCCGGGGTTTTTGGGCCCTCCTGGGACTCGCCTTGCTGGCGGTCGTCGGCGGTTTTTTCACCTTCGTCAACACCGTGCTGGTCGACGACCGGCGCCGGTCCTTTCCCGACAACGCCGAACCCCCCGCGGCGCCCCGCGAAGCCTTTCTGCCCTTGACGCCCGGCTGGGTGGACCGCGCCCCGGGGCTTCGGACCCTGGACGACGTCCTGCTCGCCCATCACCCGGAAGCCGATCTGCGCGAAACGCCGGGCCGGCGGGGGTGGGTGCGGGCGACCCTCGGTGAGGACCCCGGCCGCGCCCGGCGAACGGCCCTGGTGGCACCGGCCGGGGCCCTGTGGGAATGGTCCGGATTTTTGCCGGTTGGCGCCCGGTTCGAAACCCACGTGGGCCTCCTTTCCGACGGAGCGGCGGTGGCTTTCGCGGTGGAGATCGTCGACGAGCGCGGGGGGCGCGTCGTGTGGAGCGAAACGGTGGTCCCCCGGCGGCACCGGGCCGTGCGCCGGTGGCGGGCGTGGTTGCCCGGTTTCGCCCGGGCGTTGGCGCGGCGCTCCGAACACGCGGAAGAGCGGTGGCGCCCCGTCAAAATCGATTTGGCCTCCGCCGGGGGCCGGTTCGTCCGGTTGCGGTTGAAAACCACCGGTGAGTCGGACGGCGACGCCGGCCGGGCGTTGGGTTTGTGGGCCGAGCCCGCCGTTTGGTCGCCCCGCGCGTTGGTCACGCCCCGCCGGGTCATCGCGGACCGGTTGTTGGTCGCGGTTTTGGAACGGGCGCGGGGGGATTTGGTCAGCCTGGAAGGCGTCGCCGAGGCGGTGCCCGAAAATTTGCGCGCGTTCTTGAGGGAAAGCGTCGTGTTTCAACGCTGCTACACCACGGTCACCGACCCGGACCGCGCCCTGGCGGACCTCTGGGGGGCCCGTCACGGCGAGGACCCTCCGGCGGTTCCCTGGCCGGCTTTCCTGCGTTCGCGCGGGTGGCGGAGCACCGCGATCGGATCCTTTGATGCGCGCGCGCTCGCCGTCCTCGACGCCGCGGGCGTGGACGTGATCCGCCAGCTCCCGCGGGACGGTTACGACCCGTTGGCCACCGCGGCCGCGGCGCTCGAACTGGAGCGACGGGACCGCGGTCGCGCCGGGCACGTGACGCTCGCCTGTTTCGGCGACCTGGGGCCGGGACGGCTCGCTCCGGCGCGCTTTTGGACCTTTTCCCTTCGACGGGACCCCGGAGCGCCGGGCCGGTGGCGCTCCTGGAAATCCGAGGCCGCGCGGGATTACACGGACCATTATCTGGGCGGGTTGTTGGAGGCCGTGCGGTTCGCGGGCGGACCGCTGACCGCGGTGCTCTCCCTCGGCGGAGACCCCGGCGGGGAATTCCCCGCGCGGTGGACCCGCTCCGGGCGTCGGGGCCGGATCCTCTCGGAACGCCCCGGGCGGGCCCTTCGGGAAAGCGAGATCCGGGCGCTCTTCGCCGTGCGGGGGGACCTTCTGTCGCCCACCGTCCTGGCGGATCCCCCCTCCTCCCTGGCCGAAGCCGTGCCCACCTTGATGGGGCTTTTGGGGGTGTCCCGGGACGCCCGCCGCGACGCCCGTTCGGCCTTCGTCGCCCCCCGGCGCGATGAGGCCGGCGCGCGGGTGGTGGTGCGCGGCGACGGCGCCAAGGCGTTGATTGTCGATGGGCGTTACAAATACGTGCGGCGCGCGGGCGCGGGTTCCGCCGGTCCCGCCCTCGGCCGCGGCGTCGAGGAAGATTTCGGCCCGGAAGATTTGTTCGATTTGTGGGCGGACCCGGGGGAGGCGCGCAATCTGGCGGGCGCGCGCCGGACCCTCTTGGCCCGCGCCCGGCAAGTGTTGGAGGAAACGGACCCGGACCCCATCGATGTGCATCTCGCCTTTTGGAATCCCGCCGGTCAAACGGTGTCGGGGGTGGTCACTTGTTCGGCCGGGAGCGTTCGCGGCGTCGACGGCACCGTGCCTTGGACGCGGCGGGGGGCCTACGAGTTTTCCTTTTCGACCAACGCCCCGTCCGGCCGGGTGGTCTTTGACACCTGGCCCCCCTCCGTGGCGTACATGATGCGGGTGACGGTGGGGGGGCGTTTCCTTCCGGTGGCCCAATGGCGGGTGTCCAAGTTGGGACGGTCGCTTTTTGAAAGCGTCGGCGATCAATGGCACGACCGCACAAAATTCGCCTGGATGGAGGGCCCTCCGCCGCCTCTCCCATCGACGGGAACGCTTCCCCTGGTCGCGCTGGGCCGCGTGGCCCGGCCTCCGGCGGTCCTGGGGGAGGCCTTGGCGGCGGAGTGGATCGACGCCTGGGCGCTTGAGGCGCCCCCCCGCGCCGCGCCCCCCGCGGAGAGCCCCGCCCCGGCCGTTTCGGTGACATCGGCGATGGTGCCGGTGACCGCCGTTCCGATGGGCGTGGCCGCGCCGACCACCGCGGCGGTGGCGGTTTCGTCGCCGTCCGCGCCGACTCCCGGGGGAAACCCATGAAAAATTTCCGTCTTTCCGGACTGCCCCTCTGGGAATTGATCCGTCAGTGGGCCATTGTCAGCGGGCGCGACGCCGTGGCCACGACCCGGGCGTCTCTGGTGTCGGTGGAGGCCCGCGTGGGGGCGGTGGCCTTTGTGGTTTTGGCCCTTTGGAGCGGTCTGCGGGCGCCCGCCTGGACGGCGCTCGGACCGTCGATGGGGGGGGAGATCGTCGATGGGGCCCGGGCCTGGTGGAGCGGCCGTTTGATCCTTTGGAATTTGGGTTTGGGGGTCGTCCACGCGGTCCTGGGGGCGGGTTGGGGTTTGGTGGTCAAAAACGCCTGGGGGCTGCTGGGGCGCCTGGCGCCGCGGTGGGGGGCCGCCCGCTTTCGAACGGGACTGGTGGCCAGCGCCACGGCGGGCCTTCTTCTCCTTGCGCACGGGCTTCTGTTGTGGAGGGACATGGGTCGGCACCCGGCATTGTACGAAGCGCTTCGCCCCATCGGCGAGGGCCCCGGGTTTTGGCAGTGGATGGCTTTGGCGGGGGCCCCGGGGCTGGTGTCGGTGGCGGCGGTCCTGTTCGCGGGGGTTTTGGTCGGAGCCGCCCTGGTGTTCGTCGGGTGGAGGTGGCGGATCTGGTTCTGGGGATTCTCCCGTCCCACGCGGTTGGCCATCGGGGTTTTGGGCGGGGCCGCGATCCTGTTCGGCGTCGGGCTGTGGGGCGTGCGCCGCGCCCAGACCGAGCGGAACGCCGGTCCCAACGTCGTGTTGATCACGGTGGACGGCCTTCGATCGGCCGCGTTGCGGGACGCCGGGGCGCCCCGTCTCGCCGCCTGGGCAGCGGAAGGCCAGGTGTGGGCGCGTTGCGTGCCCGGCGTGGAAGCCCGCGCGCCCGCTTTCACGACGGCCCTGACGGGGCTGTCCCCTCTGGCGCACGGCGTCCGTCACGATTTCCCGCCCGCCGCCGATCGCACCCCTCCCCCGGCCGGGGACCTGGGTCCGGCCCCGGACACCCTGGTGGACATCTTTCAACGAAAAGGGGCGTGGGTGACCGTGCGCAGCGCGGCGGGGGGCGAATTTTTCGACCGGCTCGGGATTTTCTTCGAAGACCGCCGGGCGCCGCGCGGCGACCTGGGGTCGGTGTTGCGCCGCCGGTGCCTGGAACGGTCGGTTCATCTGCTCCCGTATTTTTCCGGCCGATGGGGGCGCGCGGTGTGGCCCGGATTGCGGGGCGCCCCGGCCCTCGCCGACCCGGCTCTTCTCGCCGACGAAGTCCGGGGAACCCTGCGCCGCGCGCGATTTCGCCCCCGTTTTTTCCTCTGGGTCCATTTCGCCGATCTCGCGGGCCCGGTGGCTTCCCCGGCCGCCGCCCGCCGTCTTTCGCCCGCCGGCCGCGGGTCCTTCCTGCCCGGGGGCGACGGACGGACGGCCGTCCCCTGGACCGCCGAACGCGAAGCGCGCCGGGCGCGGGTCTACGCCGCGAACCTCGCGGCCTGGGACCGGGCCTTTGGCGTGGTTTTGGACAGTCTGGACCGCTATCGCCTGCGGGATCGAACCACCGTGGCCCTCTGGTCGCCGACCGCGGCCGCTTTGACGGGCGCGGAGGAAGACGCCGCCCGCGCTTTGCGGGGCGGGACATTTCTGGCCGCCCCTTTCGCTTTTCAATCGCCGGGCGGCGCGCAGGGGATCTGGCGCGACGGCCCGGTCCGCGCGATCGACGTGCCCGCCACGTTGGTGGCGGCCGTCGGTGGAGGGATCCCGGAAGATTGGGAGGGAGTCTCCCTTTTGCGCGGGGTGGGCCTTCCCCCGGACGAGCGGGGAATTGTCTACGCGGAATCGCCGTCCCCGGTGACCCGGGGAATTCCCCCCGCGGAGGGGGACCCCCCCGCTCTGGTCGACGCATTGATCGAGGATCGGGACGCCCCCGGCCATTGGCGTGTCGACCCGGGTTGGGAGGACGACTTGATCGCCCGACGGTCCCGCCTCATCCAATGGGGCGCGGAGCGTCTTGTTTATCGCCCCGCGGGCGACCGGGTGATTTTTGAATATTACCGTCCGGGGATCAACGGGGCCCCGGGGCGCGACGAAGCGGCCACCCCCGCCGGCGCGGCGCGGGTGCGGGAACTCAAAGAGGTTTTTTATCGTTATCTGGCCCGCGAAGCGGGGGGCCGCCCCCAAAACGACTATTGGATTCCGGAAGCGTTGTTGCGGTGTTCCCCCGCCGCGAAAGGAACCGCGCATGACCGTTGAACACCCCCGCACGGGCGTCGCGTATTTCGGGAATCGGTTCCCGGGCCACGCCCGCGTGGATTTGCACCGGATCGCCCCGGTGTGCGATTACATCGTGCACACGGTAAGCGAGACCGATTTCTATTTTCACAAGCGCGCCCTGGAACAAATCGTCGGCGATTCGCGGCGATTGGGGCTGGAGGTTTGGGTCGATCCCTGGGGCCTCGGGGGGGTTTTTGGCGGCGAAAGTTTTTCCAAATTTCTTTTGGACCATCCGGGGGCCTGGCAGGTCCTCTCCGACGGGCGGCGTGTGCCCGCCGCCTGCCTTCGACGGCGGGAATTCCGCGATTTTGTCCGGGAGTGGTTGGACGTCGTGCGATCGCTCGGCGCGCAGACCGTTTTCTGGGACGAGCCGCATGTCCATTTCCATTGGGATCTTGAATGGGAGGGGATCTACGGCTGCGTCTGCGGTCTTTGCCGGGAAACGTTTCGCGGCGCGCACGGGCGGGACCTCCCGCCCCACCTGGACGAGGACGCCAAGGAATTCCGTCGAGAAACCCTGGCGGGGTTCCTCCAGGACATGGTGCGCGAAGCCGGCGATCGGGGGCTCAAAAGCGCGCTCTGTCTCTACGCGATCGACGGCTACGCCGAGTACGACCGCGTGTGGGAGCGTCTGGCGGGGTTGAAGGGGTTGAGCGTTTTCGGAACCGACCCGTATTGGCGGTGGCGCCCCACCCACCCGGACCCGGCGGCCCATGTGGCCCATTACACCCAAAAAGCCCTTCGGGCGGCGACACCGCACGGAGCGGGGGTTCAAGTGTGGGTGCAGGCCATGCGCTTGCCCCGCGGCGCGGAAGGCGAGATTGAAACCGCCTGTCGCGCGGCGGTGGCGGCCGGGGCGACCCATTTGGCGGCCTGGAGTTACGACGGGGGCGCTTTGTTGGACCCCGTTCTTTCGGAAGACCCCGCCCGCGTGTGGGCGGAAACCGAACGGGTTTTCAGCGCCCTTCGCCGGCCCAGGTTTCCTTAATCGCCAAGCCCCTTCGACGAAGCGCGTCGATCACGTCGGCCGCCGGAAATTTCTGTTCGACCGCCACGGCGCCGCGGGCGACCACCGCGCCCCCCACCAGCGTTTCCAAAATCACCGCCGCCGCCCCCCCGGCGACTTTCTGCGTGGCGGTCCAATCGGCCGAGCCGCGCTCCCACAAATCGTAGGCGACCGCGGCCGGACGGCCGTTTCGCCGGCCCCGCACCGTGACCCGCAGGACTACCTGATCCCGGTCCCCGGGGAACCGAAGACGCGGTTCGGCCAGGTGTGCGAAAAGACGGCGGGGCACCACCGAAACCCCGTCCACCCGGACGGGACGTTCATCCAACAACCCCAAGTCCTTTAAGGCGCGAATTTTTTCATAGTGGCCTGGGAAACGCAGGGTTTTGAAGACGTAGCTGGCCACTCGCCCTTCGTGGGTCCAGGGCGCCGTGGACGTCGCCCCGCCGGTGACGAAGGCTTCCAGAACCCCCAAAGGGGGGCCGAAATCGATTTCTTCGCGCTCCGAAAAAGGCACCAGATCGGTGACCCGACCGCGTTGCAACGCCACGGCGCGGCCGAAATAGTTTCCCAGCACGCCGTCCAAATTGAAGACCAGCTTGTATCCCAGGGGAGGGCGGGGGGTCTCCGGCAGCCCGCCGCAGTACAGGCGCACGTCCTCCGAGAACTCCATTTGCTCGATGCCGCGGGTCGCCAGAATATTGCAAAGCCCGGGGGCCAAACCGCAATCGGGCACCAGGGCGACGCCGCTCTTCTCGGCCCGGGCCGATAAACTGAGAATTTTTCGGGTGGTGTCGAAAGGACTCCCGAGGTCCACCCAATGGGAACGGGCCGCGATGGCGGCGCGCGCGGCCACGGGATTGAGGGCGTAAGGCAAAGCGCTCAGCACGCCGTCGTGCCCCCGCAGGACCGACGCGAGCGCGCTCGGACGGGAGGCGTCCACCGTTCGGCCCGCGAGGCGAGTGCCGTTGTCGGACAAAACGCGTCCCAGAACCCGTTTCAGGAATGCCTCCCCGGCCCGCACGGTCGCGCGGTCGATGTCCGCCAGCGTCACCCGGGCGGCGCGGCCGTAGACGCACAGGTCGTGGGCCACGGCGAGGCCCTGCGCGCCGGCGCCCAAAACGACGTAGGCGTGGCGGGCGGTCATTGGTTAAGCGGTTCCGTCGGAACCGTTGGCGGACGCTTTGGGCAGTCGGGGGGTGACGTCCTTGGCGCTGAGCGGGCGGCTCAACAGAAAGCCCTGCACCTCGTCGCACCCCTGTTGTTTCAGATAGGTGAGTTGTTCGTTGGTCTCCACGCCCTCGGCGACGACCGACAGGCCGAGGCTGTGACCGATGCCGATGATGGCGTTGGTGATGGAGGAGTTGTCTTTGACCTCGGGAATTCCTTCGACGAAACCGCGGTCGATTTTGAGCGTGTTGAGGGGGAAGAGGCGCAAACAGCTCAGCGAGGAATACCCCACGCCGAAATCATCGATCGAAATGCGCACGTCCATGTCCCGCAGGTTTTTCATGATTTTGACGGACAAATCCACGTCGTGCATGGCGGCGCTTTCGGTGATTTCGAGCTCCAGGGGAAACCCCGAATCCTTGAAGCGCGCCAGAGTGGCCCCCACCGTGGTCAACAGGTTCTGTTGCTGGAATTGGCGGGGCGAAAAATTGACCGCGATCGTCAAGGGCGCGACGCCGGATTGCCGCCAGCGCTTCGCCTGCTCGCTCACTTCCCGCAGGATCCAGTCCCCCAGGGCGAGAATCAGGCCGGTCTCCTCAGCGACCGGGATGAAGTCCGCCGGGGAGATCATGCCGCGCTGGGGGTGCCGCCATCGCAACAGGGACTCCGCCCGGATGATTTTCTGATCCGACAGCCGGTAAATGGGCTGATAAAAAATTTCGAGCTCCCCGCGCTCGGCCGCGTGGCGAAGCTCCGTCTCGATCCGAAGTTTGCTGACGAGATGGGCGTGGGTCTCCCGGTTGAAGAGCTCCTGCCGGTTCTTCCCGGTTTGCTTGGCCCGCTGCATCGCGCTTTCGGCTTCGTTCAGGAGGGTTTCGGCGTCGTTGGTCTCCGGCGAGTTGATGGCGATGCCCAGACTGGCGGTGACGCTGATTTCGTCGGGACTGAGATCGACGGGCGCCGCGATCAGCTCGCGCATGCGTTCAGCGAATATGACGGCGGCCCGTTCGTTGGCGATCCCGTCCAAGAGGACGGCGAATTCGTCGTCGCCCAGACGCGCGACGGTGTCGCCCACCCGCGCGTAGGACCTCAGGCGGGCGGCCACCGTCTGGAGCAGGCGGTCCGCCGCTTCGTGGCCGACCCGCTCGTTGATGGTGGAAAAGCGGTCCAAATCGACGTAGAGAACCGAGAACAAATACCCGGGTTGGCGTTTTACCCGGTCGAGAATGTTCGTGAGCCGGTCCAGGAAGAGGGCGCGGTTGGCCAGACCCGTCACCTTGTCGTGAAACGCCTCGTGGCGGAGTTGCTCCTCGACGGCCTTGTGGGGCGTGATGTCGGTCATGGACCCCACCAGGCGGTGCGTTTGGCCGGAAGCGTTGCGCACGGCGATGGCCCGCGTGGCCACCCACCGGTAGCTGTTGTCCCGGTGGCGGATCCGGTACTCCATTTCCAACGTGTCCCGCCCCGGTTCGCTCAAGGACGCCAAACCCCGCCGGAGGGGCTCCACGTCCTCGGGGTGCACGCGGTCCATCCAAGAATTGGACGTGTTGGCGATGTCCTCGTCGGTGTGACCCAAGATGGTTTTCCAGCGGGGCGAATAGATGATCCGATTCACCGGAAGGTCCCAGTCCCAGAGGCCGTCGTTGGCCGCCCGGGCGGCCAGGGCGAAACGCTCTTCGGCCGTGCGCAAGGCTTCCAACGCCAGGCGGTGCTCGCTGACGTCCCGCACCACCACGAGGACGTGCCCCTCCTCCAGGGGACGCAGACGGGCCTCGTGGAACGCAATTTCGGCGCCTTTGGCCAGGCTGTATTCGAAAGTCGCGGGGGTTCGGTTTTCCCGCACGCGGAGGAAAGCCTGGGAAAATCGGCGGCCGATGTCGGTGTTCGGGAATTCCGCCAGGGGACGGTCCAGCCAGGAGTAGGGCGCTCCCGGGTTCCCGATCGCTCCCGTCGCTTCCACAATCACCCCCGATGCGTCCACGACCAGAAACGCGTCGGGGTACATTTGGAAAACGCTGCGGATCTGCGCCGACCGCTGGGCGATTTCCTGGGACCCGATGTCGAGGGAGCGCTCCAGGACCCGCCGTTGTTCGTCCTCTTGTCGGTAGGTGTCGCTGATGGCCCGCAGGAGTCGGCGCACCATGTGGAAGGGGGAGCCGCGTCCTTCGCGGAAAAGGCGTGTGTATTGTTTTTTGAGAAGACGATGGATGGGGCTGGTCACGCGCGCCCGTCCGTTTCGGCGAAAGTGGTGATGGTCATGGTTTGGTTGTGGAGCTCGCAACGCCCCTGGGGCTTGAGCGGGGAGATCTCCCCGTAGGAATAAAATCCCGCCGCGGGCACGCGCGGCCCCAAAACGGTGCGGACGCCCTCGACCTCTTCCACGGTCCGGTGCTTCAAGACCATTTTCCGGCCCACGCAGCTGATCAGCAACGCCAGGCCCGGTTCCACCCCCAACCGGTTTTTGCCGCTGTCGGCGGCGGCCATCGCCCCGTCGATCAACCGGTCGAAGTTGGCGCGCATGAGGCGAGCGATGTGCCCCTCGGGCACGTCCCCGGCGAACGTCATGCTGCGTTCGTTTTCGTTAATGGCCAGGACCGTCCGCACCAGCCAATCGCGGGTGTCCGGTGGACGGACGCAAAGCGGGAAGAGCAGCGCCGACGCCGGGAGGTCCTGGGCGTGCTCTCCCAAATAGTTTTTGTAGAGGGCCAAAGCGCTTCGCCCGTCCAGTTCGAAGAGAACGTTGTTCTTGGACCGGGTGATGAGGCGTTCGGGGCCGAAGGGGTCCCAGCCCCCGAGGGACCCGTGCCCCACCCGCAACTGGTGGCCGTAAAAACCCGTCGCGACCACCCGGTTGGTTTCCGCCGGACCGTTGGCCATGACGAGGGTTTCTTTGAATCGGGTCCCGTCCCCCGCCAGCCCGCCGGTCACGCCCACGGACGGGGGGAGCGTTTGGACAAGGCCTTCGATCAACGCGGAGCCGTTGACGTGCAGTCCCTCCGCCAAAACGAAGACGTGCCGCAACTCCTCGGCCGGAAGCGTCCGGGCCAGGGCCACCCCCGCGGCGCGGCTGTCGGCGGCGTCGGCCAGGGGGGCGGACGCGCCCACCACGCGGGAGTGATCGAACTGGATCGCCGTGACCACCCGGTGATCGTCCAGCACGTCCGTGTCGAAAATTTCTCCCGCGGTGGAACAACCCATGATGAACGCGTTGGGATAGGCCAGGCGCAATTCATCGAACGCCCGGCGGGGGTGGAGGTGTTCGGGCGATCCGAAAACCAGAACCCACTGGGCGCCGCTCAGCCGCCCCGGGGGCGCCGGCGACCAGCCGCCCGCGGGGGTCCATTTGACCAGTTCCGTTTTCATGGTGTCGGTGACTTTCTATACTTATCCCCGAAGCGGCGATTGTTCAAGGGGGAAACGGATGCGATTGGCGGTGGTGCAAACGAACCCGGTCCCGGGCAACGGGGACCGGAACCGGGCCCGCGCGCGGGTGTGGATGGAACGGGTTCCGGCCGATTTGTACGTGCTTCCGGAACTGGCCTTTTCGGGATACAACTTCGCCTCCCGGAGACAGGTTCGGGCGCGCGCGGAGTCGGCGGACGGGCCCAGCGCCCGCTGGGCGGCGGATTTTTGCCGCGCCACGGGAGCCCATGTCCTCTATGGATTTCCGGAAGCCGCCGCGGGAGGGGTGTACAACGCCGCGGCCCTGGTGGGGCCGCGGGGGCGGAGGGGGGTTTATCGCAAGGTTCATTTGTTCGGCAAGGAAAAGCTTTTTTTTCGGTCCGGCGGCGCGCCGTTTCCTGTCTGGGACATAGGTCCCGCGCGCGTCGGCGTCCTGATTTGTTTTGATTGGTTTTTCCCGGAAGCGGCCCGTTCCCTGGCTTTGGCCGGGGCCGACGTGTTGCTCCACCCCGCCAACCTGGTCCTGCCGCACGGCCCAGACGCCATGATCACGCGGTGCCTGGAAAACCGGGTGTTCGCGGCCACGGCCAACCGCGTGGGTCGGGAGACCGGAGCGGC
Organism: Elusimicrobiota bacterium; assembly: GCA_016706425.1. NCBI lineage: Bacteria > Pseudomonadati > Elusimicrobiota > Elusimicrobiota bacterium. The sequence goes on along the minus strand of JADJJR010000001.1, from coordinate 2,352,344 downwards.
GGGACCGTTGTCATTTATCGGACGCAGTCAAATCGTTTCCCCGCGGGGGGAGCGCCTGGTCCGCCTTGGCCCCGCCCGGGAGGGCGTCGCCGTCGCGCGGATCGATCCCCGCACGGCCCGCGACAAGCGTTTGGGCAGCGGAAACGATTTGTTCCGCGAACGCCGCCCCGCGCTCTACCGCCTGTCCCCGGGGGGGAATGTTTACTAAAATAGGGGGATTTCATACCGTCAGGAGAGACCATGAGCATTGATGTGCGCGGATTGACCAAATCCTTTGGCCCGTTCAAAGCCGTGGACAACGTCTCGTTTCGGCTCGAGTCCGGGTCCCTGGTCGCCCTCTTGGGGCCCTCGGGATCGGGCAAGAGCACTCTGCTGCGCATGATCGCGGGGTTGGAGCGCCCCGACGCCGGGGACATCCGCCTGACCGATGCCGAGTCCACCACCCAATCGGCCCGGGAACGCAACGTGGGCTTCGTCTTCCAGCATTACGCCCTGTTCAAGCACATGACGGTGTGGGACAACATCGCCTTTGGCCTCGCCGTCCGAAAAACCCCCCGGGGGGACATCGCGGCGCGCGTCGACGAATTGCTGAAGCTGATCCAGATGCAAGGCTACGATCGCCGGTTCCCCGGCCAATTGTCGGGGGGACAGCGCCAACGGGTGGCCCTGGCCCGGGCGTTGGCGCCCCGGCCGCGCGTCCTCCTCTTGGACGAGCCCTTCGGCGCCCTGGACGCCAAGGTGCGCGACGAGCTGCGCACCTGGATCCGCCGCCTGCACGAGGAGGCCCACGTCACGACGCTTTTCGTCACGCACGACCAGCAGGAAGCCATGGAAATCTCCCAAAAGATCCTCGTGATGGCGGCCGGCCGCATCGAACAACAAGGCACCCCCCTGGAAATATTCGACCGTCCGGCCACCCAATTTGTGGCCCAATTCGTGGGCGAGACGAATTTCGTCGACTCGGTCGTGCGCCAGCCGGAACTGGCCCTGTGGGGCCCGTTTCGCTTCACCGTCAACGGACCCGCCGTGGGCTCCCGCGTGCGCATTTACTTTCGACCGAACGACGTTTATCTCACCTCGGCGCCCGAAACCCTGCAGGTCGAGGGAAAAATTGTGTCCAGCCGGTTCCGCGGTCCTTTGATCGAACACGCCGTCGAAGTCGGGGGGGACCGCCCGGTGGTGGCGCACGTGCCCAAAGGGGTTTCGATCGCCAGCGGTTTTGAGACGGGCCGGCGCGTGTACGTGGGCATCACCGCTTACCACGCCTTCGCGGTGCCCGCGTGAGAAAGGCGCGCGGCGGCCTGGCCATCCGGTGGCACGGCGGCGAACTGACGGACGCCGCCCGGGCCCGGCGATTGAAACAAAAAGGCGGCGTGGTGTGGCTGACGGGGCTTTCGGGGTCCGGCAAATCCACCGTGGCCCGGGCTTTGGAAAAAGCCCTGGTGGAACGGGGCGTGCACGCCGCCGTCCTGGACGGCGACAACCTGCGCCACGGCCTGAACCGGGACGCGGAACTTTTGCGGGCGGCGGGGCACACCCCGCGGGCCGCCCGCCGGTTCGGGTTGGGCTTTTCCGCCGAAGATCGCCGGGAGAACATTCGGCGCGCCGCCGAGGCCGCGGCCCTTTTCGCGCGCAACAACGTTTTGGCTCTGGTCGCCTTGATCTCCCCGTTCCGCGCCGACCGCGCCGCCGCGCGGGCCCTGGCGCCGAGGCGCTTCCTGGAAATCCATTGCGCGGCCCCGTTGTCGGTTTGTGAGGCCCGCGATCCCAAAGGCCTTTACAAAAAAGCCCGGGCCGGTGTTTTGCGGCAATTCACCGGACTGACTTCGCCCTACGAGCCGCCCCGTCGGCCCGATTTGACGCTGGCCACGGGAACGGAGCCCCTGGAGCGAAGCGTGGACCGCCTGCTCCGGCTGTTGAAGCGGCGGAGGTTCTTTTGAATTTCTCTCCGGCGGACCTCGCCGCCTGGAACGCCCTCACGGACCCTCGCGCGCTTTTGAAGGCGCTGCGCGACCGTTTCGGGGACCGTCTCGCCATCGGAACGAGCGGCCAGTTGTCGGGCGGCGCCTTGATCGCCCTGTGCGAGGAGGCGGGGTTCCGCCCCCGGGTGTTCACCAACGACACGGGGCGGTTGTTTCCCGAGACTTTGGATTTGTTTGAAAAATGGGAACGCCGCTTCGGCCTCGTCATCGAACGCTTCACCCCGGACCCGTCGGCCGTGGCGGCGATGACCGCGGCCTACGGCGAACACCTTTTCTTTGATTCCAAGGAACGCCAGGAATTGTGCTGCCGGGTGCGGAAAGTGGAGCCCAACGAACGGGCCCTGCGGGGTCTCGACGCCTGGCTGACGGGGCTGCGCTGGGACCAGTCGCCGGGCCGCGCCCGCGCCGCCCGGGTGGAGGTTCTGGACCGCGCGGAGGACGGACGAACCCGCGCGCTGGTCAAGGCCGCCCCCCTCGTCGACTGGACCGAGGCGCGCGTGCGGGAGTATCTGGCCGCCCGCGACGTGCCCGTCCACGCGCTCCTCGACAAGAAATTCCCCGGCGGATTCTATTACGAGTCCCTCGGGTGCGTGCTGTGCACCACGCCCATCGGCCCCGCCGAGCCCCGCCGCGCCGGCCGCTGGCGGTGGTTCAACACCACGGATGATAAAAAAGAATGCGGCCTCCATATGCCGCCCCCGTCGCCCCGGTGACCTTCGAAGACCGCCTCCCCGCGGTGTGCGAGCTGGTGGCCGCCGCGGGCCGCCGCGTCATGGAGCTTTTCCGCCTGCCCCTCGTCGCCGCGCGCAAGGAAGACAATTCCCTGGTCACCAACGCCGACCACGCGGCCAATGAAATCCTGACGACGGGCCTGCGGGGAGCGTTTCCCGGGGACATGATCTTGAGCGAAGAGACCGGCCTCGAGGGCCCGGCCGGCGCGGCGTTGACCTGGTTGGTGGATCCCCTCGACGGCACACGGGCCTACGCCAAGGGCGCGCCGGGATTCAGCGTGATGGTCGGTTTGTTGGAGGCGGGCCGCCCGGTCCTGGGGGTGGTCTTCGATCCTCTCAATCAGCGATTGTTCGCGGCCGCGCGCGGGGCCGGTGCCCGGGAATGGGCCCGCGGCGAATGGATCCCTTTGCGGGTGTCCGCGCGCAACGAGTGGAACGCCATGCCCTTGATCACGTCGACGGGATTCCCACCGGAGATGCGGCAAAATGTCGAGCGCGCCCTGCGGGTGCGGTTCCTGCACCCCATCAACAGCGTGGGCGTGAAAGTCGGTTACATCGTCCGGGGATTGGCCGACTTGTATTTGAACCACCACCCCGTCCACCACTGGGACACGGCCGCGCCCCTCGTCATCCTGGAGGAGGCCGGCGGGCGCATGACCCATTGGGACGGTTCGGCGCTCGATTACGCCGACCCCCGTCGGCTCCACACCCAACCCCCCATCGCTTCCAACGGGGCGCGCCACGAGGATCTCGTCCGCGCGCTCGCCGCCTTGCCCGTCCCATGAAAAAGCCCCTGTCCCTCGCGCGCTACGGGGAAACGGAACTCGCCCGGGCCTTGGCCGACCCCGGGGCGGGTCTGCGCTGGGCGGCGTTTGAGGAGTTGGTGCGGCGGGGGGAGAAGCGGGGGTGGGACGCCTACGGTCTCTTGACGCGCGATCCGGTTTTGGCGGGGCTCTTCGCCTCCCCAAAAAACCCCTTTGAGGCCGTCGGTGTGGTCGTGGGACCGGATCTTTTGGCCCGCGCGCGCGCCGCCTGGGCCGCGGACGCGGGCGACGATGGCGCGCCGGTTTTTCAAATTAAATTTCGCCACCGTCGGCTCGACGTGATGACCCTCGGTCCTGTTCACGGGCTGGAAGGCGAACTTCCGGTGCGCGAGGGCTGGGGGGAGGTGTCGTTCCGCGTGACCGACGTCGACGCGTTTGTCCGCCGGGCGGACACGCCCGCGCCCGAGACCCGGGGTCGCTATTATTTGGTGCCGAAGGGGCCCGGCCCCGACAGCCAATGGTTATTGGTCCACGCCCCCGGGGGACGCGGCGTCCGCACCGTCCTTGTGCGTTTGATTTCCGTCGGGGCCCCCCCCGTTCCGCCGGCCGGATGGTTTAAAGCGTCCAACAGAAGTCCGCGAAACGCCTCGCCGTCCCGCCGTTCCCGCTCGGACAACCCCAAAGACAGATAGGCTTCCACCCCCCGGTAGGCCTTGAGCGGTTTCCCCGCCCGCAGCCAGGCCTGGGTCAGTCGCCAGAGGATGAATTTGTCATCGGGTCGAAGATCCGCGGCGGCGCCCCAGGCCCGCGCCGCGTCCTCGGGGCGGTCCAATTTTTCCAACAGCTCGGCCCACTCCGTTTTAATATCGGCGTCACGGGGGAACCGTTGCGCGGCGGTGGCCAACCGTTCCAAGGCCAGGTGAAGGCGGCCCTCCTGGTATTCGGCCTTGGCGCTTTGGCTCCAAACACGCGGATCGCCCGCGCCCAAGCGCGTCGCGCGATCCAAGGCGGCGGCCGCCCGCGCGGTCTCCCCGTAATCCAGGAACAAACCGCCGAGCGCCGCGTTCAAATCGGGGTCCTCCGATCGGTGAGCCAACCCCTTGAGGTATTCCTCTTCGGCTTGATCGGGAACACGCAAATTGAAAAAAGCGTCCCCCAGGGCGCGGTGGGCGGACGCCAGCGCGTCCGGGTTCGACCCCTCCAGCCCGCTCTCCGCCAGCAACAAGGGCACGCGCCCGGTGGAAAGGGTCGCGGGCGATCGTTGCCGTTCTTCCCCGGGGCGGACGGGTTGTCGGAGGAACCCCACCGGCCGGCCGGTCGCGGCGCGGGAAACCGTGGACCCCCCCAGGACGAAAAGCGCGTCGGGATCGTCGGACGTCCAGCGGAGATCCGGCCGATCCCCCCAGACGCGTTGACGATAAATCGCCGCGGACCGAAGATTCGGCGTGCCCGCCGAAAGTCCCGCGCCGGGCGCCGCCGAGCGGAACACGTCGCCGGCGAGGGCCTCGGGGTCCTCGTGCCGGGGGAAAGCGCGGGGGATGAAGACGGGGAAGATCAAAGGAATGAGAAAAAGCGCCGGCCCCAGGGCCGGACGGATTCGAAGAACCTGTCGGGCGGCGCGCGCAAGCGGCGGAACGCACAACAGGAGCGCCAGGGATTGAAACACCTCCGGGCGGCGGCCGGAGACCAGGCCCGGCAAAAACAGGGCGGAGGCCCCGGCCAGGAGCCAAGCCCCCACGGTTCGGCGCTCCCGACGATCGGCGCCCCAAAACGCGAAAAGGGAAAGGGCGAGGGCGAGGGGCATCCGGATGTCCTCGGGCGACAACGCGGCCCGCGCGCGCGCGCCCCAGGGCGCTTCGGGACCGATCGCGCGGAGCCAGTTTTCGAGGACGACGCGGGCCGCGGTCACGGTTTGGCCGATGGTGGCCGATTCCCGCGCGGCGAGGAGCGCGGCGGGCAAAAGGAAAGCCGCGACGGCCGTCAGGACAAACGCGGCTCCAACGCCCCAACCGCGAAGCCGGGGGGACGGCGCGGGGCGAAGGCGGCCGTGAAGGAACGCCAGGGCCGCCAGCGCGGGAACGAGACAAAGGAACCGGGGGTCCGCCGCGACGGCAAGGCCCAGCGCCCCGCCGGCCGCCGCGGCTCTCAACACCGAGGGGGATCGCGCGACGGCCAGGGTTCGTTCGACCGACCACGCGCCGACGGTCAACAGCAACGCTTCCTCCCATTGGCCCCGGGCGGACAACCACGCGGGGCCGGCCAGGGCCCAGAACAGAAGAACCGCGGTTTCCGCCGTGGTCCAGCGCCGTTGTTCCTCCAGGGCCCACAACGCGGTCCCGCCCTCGGCGTCCCCCCGGGCGTGGCGCAAAAGCCGGGCGGCCACCAGGGCCGCGATTCCGGCCATCGCGGAGGTGGCCGCCGCCAACCGAAACGCGGGGGAGCCGAACGGGAAAAGCGCGAGGGCGAACCGGCCGAACCACACGGCCAACGGACCGGGGACATCGGGCGACGGGGCGAACGCGAGGGCGGCCAGCGCGCCCTGGGCCGTCGCCGCGTTGGGGGGCACCCCGGGGGACAAAGCCAAACCGAAGACGACCATCGACAAAAAAAGCAAAGGGGTCATGGCCGTCCCATCATGTCAAACCTTCGGGGTCCACGTCCACGGTCCAAACCGCCCCCGTCGGCGGCGCGAAGGACGACAAGCGCCCCAGGGTGTCGTCAGAAATCTCAGACGGGAACTTGACCACGACCTGCCATTGGTGCCAGCCCGCCTTTTGCCGGTGGAAGGCGGGCGCCGGCCCCAGGATCTCAACGCCGGGGCGCGGTCCGGCGGCCTCCAAATGATTGACCAACGCGTCCGCGGCCGCCTGGGCGGCTTCTTCGCGGCGCGCGCGAAGGACCACTTGGACGATTCGGGTGAAGGGCGGGTAGCGATTTTCCAACCGGAAACCGCGTTCCGCCTCGACGAAGGCCTCCGTGTCCCGGGCCGCCACGGCGGCCAAGGCGTAATGGTCCGGCCGTCGGGTTTGGATCAACACTTCCCCGGGGCGGTCGGCCCGGCCCGCCCGGCCCGCGACCTGCATGAGTTGCTGGAAGGTCCGCTCGGCGGCGCGGAAGTCGGGGAGGAGGAGCGAGCGGTCGGCGTCGATCACCCCCACCAAGGTCAAACGCGGGAAATCGTGCCCCTGGGCGATCATTTGGGTGCCGACGATGATGTCCACGTCCCCGTCGCGCACGCGGCGGTAGGCTTCCGCGTGGGCGCCCCGCGCGGCCATGGCGTCGGCGTCCCAGCGGAGGCAGCGCGCCGTCGGGAAAAGGGTCCCCAAGTCCGCGACCACGCGTTGGGTGCCGCGTCCGGCCAGGCGCAGAACCGCGTCGCCGCAGGCGGGGCATTGCGTCGCCAGGCCTTGACCGTGCCCGCAGGTGTGGCACCGCAGGGGCGGTTCGCCCGCGCGGTGGTGCACAAGGGGAATCGCGCAATGGGGGCAAACCGCTTCCCACCCGCAGGCCCGGCAGGCCACCCGGGTGGCGTAGCCGCGCCGGTTCAAGAACAGCAACGATTGTTCTTTGCGGTCCAAGCGGTCTTTCAGGGCCGCGACCAGCGCGTCCGAAAGGTACCAGCCCTCGTTGCGGGCGTCGATCCGCCGCACCGTCGGGAAGGGGCGGTCGTCGACCCGCTGGGCCAAAACGATCCGCTCGACCTCGCCGCGCCGGACGGCTTCGCGGGTTTCGAGGGACGGGGTGGCGCTGCCCAAGACGAGAACGGCCCCGTGCAAACGCGCTTTTTCCCGGGCGGCGTCGCGGGCGTGGTAGTGGGGGGCGTTGTCTTGTTTGAAAGAGGGATCGTGCTCTTCGTCCAGGAGGATGGCCCCGAGGGGTTCCACGGGAAGAAACAGGGCGGACCGGGGGCCGACGATCACCCGGGCGCGGCCCGCGCGGACGCGGTCCCAGACGCGCGACCGATCCCCGTCGCTCATCTCGCTGTGCCACAGGTCCAGGGCGTCGCCGAACCATCCCCGCAGACGGTCTTCCATTTGGGGGGTCAATCCGATCTCGGGCACCAACAGGATCGCGCCCCGCCCGTCGGCCAGAACGCGGGAGATCAACCGTCGGTACACTTCGGTTTTGCCCGACGCCGCGACGCCTTGGAGGAGGAAAACGCCGCCCCGCCCGGCCCGGTGCGCGGCGGTCAGGCGGTCGACCGCCCGGGCTTGGTCGTCGGTCAATTGAAAAGGTTCCGGCGGAACACCCGGGCGGAGCGGATCGGTTTTCACGCGACGGGGGGGCGCGCGTTTGCCCAGGGAGCACACCGTGAACAGGGCTTCGCCCAAGGAGCAGAATGTGCGCTCGGCCATCCATCGCGCCAAATCCATGTCGCGGGGCCCGAGCGCCGCGACGGGGTCCACGGCGCCGAGGAGGGATTTCAGGGCTTCCGGCGGCGGACCGCCCGGTTCCGGCGCGTGCAACCGCACCACCATCCCCATTTGGCGGGCGCGGGGACCGAAGGGCGCCCAAACGCGCCGACCGGCCTCCACCGACAGGCCGGGGGGAACGAGATAATCGAATTGGCGTCGAAGGGGGATGGGAAAGGCCACCTCGGCCAGGAGGGGCTCTCCCATGACTATTGAGACGCTTCCAGGGCCGCCTTGAGCTGTTTCATGTCTTCCCACACCTCTTTTTTAAGGTTGGGATTGCGCAGGAGCGCGGCCGGGTGGTACGTGGGCAGGAGACGGATCGCGGGACCGCCTTCGGGGAGCGTGAAATCCCGCCAGCGGCCACGGAACTTGGAAATGCCTTCGTCGGTCTGGAGCAGCGCTTTCCCCGCCGTGTTGCCGAGCGTCACCAGGAACGCGGGTTGAATGATGCGGATTTGGGCCATGAGGAAAGGGGCGCACACCGCCATTTCCTCCGGGGTGGGCGGACGGTCGTTGCCGCGCTTCGTGTTGTCCGTGGGGTCGATCATGGGGTGGCACTTGACGACGTTGGCGATGTACACCCACTTCCACGACGGAACGGCGGGCTGGCGCGACAGACCCGTGGCGGCCAATATTTTATCGAGCAGCTGGCCGGCCGGGCCGACGAAAGGTTCCCCCCGCCGGTCTTCGGCGTAGCCCGGGCCCTCGCCGATGAACATCGCCCGCGCTTGCGGGTTCCCGACGCCAAAGGCCAGTTGGATCCGCGAGGCGCCCAGGGGGCAGCGGCGGCAATCCCCGATGTGGGCGCGCAAGCGCTCCAGGCGGTCCGCGCGCGAAAGGGCGGGATCGTCCCGAAAGCCGGCGAGCACGTCGCCCGCTTTCGCCGGCGGCGGTTCCATCGCGGGGGTCGGGCGCTTTGCCGTCGCTTTGGGGGCCGCGGGGCGCACGGCGCCGCGGGGCGCGCGCAGGGCGTCCGCGCCGCCGTTTTTTACGCGCGCGCGAAGGCGGCGCACGATGTCGAGCATTTCGTCCCGGGGGTCAGTCACGTCGGCGCTCCAAGGTGTTGAGGATGAGGCGGGCCAGGGCTTTCTTGGAACCCGCGAAGGCCCGGACGGCCCCGTCGGTCGTCAGGAGCCAGGCGCGGGTCCGTTCCCCGCCCAAAGCGGCGGGCGGGTTGGCCACGATCAAATCGAGTTTCTTTTTCCGCATCTTTTCCCGCGCCCGGGCCAGCAGGCGGTGGGTTTCGAGGGCAAAACCGACCCGCAGCGCGCCGGGCCGGGCTTCGCGGGACAAGGTCGCCAGGATGTCCGGGTTGGGCACCAATCGCAGGACGGGCGCGGCCCGGCCTTTTTTCAATTTGGAACGGGCGGACCGGGCGGGACGCCAATCGGCCACCGCGGCCGCGCCGATGAGCACGTCCGCCGTTCGGCTCCCCCGGCGGGCGGCCGCGAGCATGTCCCGCGCCGACACGACGGGCACGGTCGTCACGCCCCGGGGGGCGGGGCGGCCGGTCGGGCCGGCCACCAGGGTCACGCGGGCGCCCGCGTCGCGGGCGGCCTCGGCCAAGGCCCAACCCATGGCGCCGGACGATTCGTTGGAAAGGAAGCGGACGGGATCGAGGTGTTCCCGGGTGGGCCCCGCCGTCACCAGGACGCGGCGGCCGCGCCAAAAAAACCGGCGCATAAAGCTAGGCGAGGGCCTTCCCCAGTTCGCGGACCAGATCGGCGGGTTCCATCAGGCGGCCGGCGCCGCGGTCCCCGGAAGCGAGCGCGCCGTCCACCGGTCCGAGAAAGCGTCGGCCGTCCGTCGTCAGGGTCGCGACGTTGCGGCGGGTGGCGGGGTGCGTCCACATGGGTTCGTGCATGGCCGGCGCCAGGAAAACGGGGGCGCGGGTCACCAAGAGGATCGCGCCCAGGAGGTCGTCGGCGGCGCCGTTCGCGAAGCGGGCCAGCGCGTTGGCGGAGGCCGGGGCCACCAGAACGGCGTCGGCCCAACGGGCCAGCTCGAGATGCGGCATTGAGCCGTCGGAGAGATCAAAGGCGTCCGTGGCGGTCGGACGGCCGGTCACGGCCGTGAGGGTGAGCGCGGGGAGGAACTTCTGGCCCCCCGCCGTGATCACCGCCCGGACCACCGCTCCGGCGTCGATCAGACGCCGCGCCACGTCGGGGGCCTTGTAGGCCGCGACGCTGCCGGTGACGCCGAGGAGGATTTTCCGACCAGGGAGGGACGCCACGAGGGGTTATTGGTCGCCGCTCGCCGGTTCCTCGCCCTTGGGGGCGTCGCCGTTGTCTTTCAGGATGATGGTCGGCAGGCCGATGTCCAGATCCTTCTTCTCGGGTTTCGGCGGGGGGGGCAGCTTTTCGATTTCTTCGAGGGACACTTTATTTCCCAAAATCTCCCGAAGGGATTGGGCCAGCAATTCCTGGGGGGGCAGCGCGGTGGCCTGGTCCCGTTGCTTGATTTCCTGGGCCCACCGGGTCGCCAGGGAGATCACGCGGTATTTGTCGTGGGTGACCACCTGCAGCAATTGGCTCAAGGGCGCGTCCAAGGGGATTTCGGCCGGCAATTCCTCAACGAACTTTTTCTTTTGGCTCACACGTTCCTCCTTCAATGAAAAAGCGGTCCCGACGCGCCCGGGGCGCAACGGGCGGTGCGGCGCCTCTCGGCCCGCAGGATCGCCGATAAATCGGCGAAGGCGTTCTCCAGGTCGTCGTTCACGACCAGGTAGTCGTAGCGGGCGGCCTCGCCCCACTCGCGGCGCGCGCCGAGCAAGCGCCGTTGGATGGTGGCCTCGTCGTCCTGGTTGCGGCGGCGCAGGCGTTCCTCCAGGACGGACCACGACGGGGGCGCGACGAACACCGTCACGCTGTCCGGCAGGGCTTGTTTGACCGCGCGGGCGCCCTGGACATCGATGTTCATCACCACGTCGTGCCCTTTGGCCAGATGTTCCTCCAGAGGGGAGCGGGGGGTGCCGTAAAAGTGGCCATGGACCTCGGCCCATTCGAGGAATTCGCCGGTTTCCCGTTTTTCCGCGAATTCGCGGGGGGTTAAAAAATAGTAATCGCGCCCGTGCGCTTCCGATGACCGCGGGGACCGCGTCGTGCAGGAGATGGACAGACGGGTGTTGGGCCGCCGTTCCGCCAGCGCCTGGCAAAGCGTCGACTTGCCGGCCCCGGAGGGCGCGGAAAGCACAAGGACGAGACCGCGGTTCATGGGAATGGAGACGTGGAATTATACCAAAAATGGACGCATATCCGGCGGCGGGGGGGCTTTGAAAATCAATCTTTTTCCCGTGGTCGGGTGGTCAAAGACCAGTTGGTGCGCGTGCAGGAGCGGGCGCGTCCCCGCGGGGCCGCCGTAGAGAGTGTCGCCCACCAGGGGGAAACCCAGGGCGGCGAGTTGGACCCGGATTTGGTGCGTGCGTCCGGTTTTGGGGCGCACTTCGAGAACGGACTGGTTTTTTTTGGGGAAGGTTTTGAGGACCTTGAAATCCGTTTCGGCCCAACGACCGGGCACCGTCGTCGTCATGCGGTGCGGTTCCTGGCGCGAACGGCCGACCATGGAGCGGACACGCCCCGATTTTTCCGTCGGGACACCGGCCACCACCGCCCAGTAGATTTTTTCGACCCGGCGTTCCGCGAACTGGCGGGCGAGGCGTTCGGCCGCCGCCGGGGTCTTGGCCACGACGATCACGCCGGTGGTGCCCCGGTCCAGGCGGTGGACGACCCCCGGGCGGTTTTGGGCGGCGTCGGCGCCCCAGCCGGCCGCGAGTTTCGGCCACAGCCGTTGCACCAGAGTGTCCGTTTGGTGGGGGCCCGCCGGGTGGACGACCCACCCCGCCGGTTTGTTCACCACAATCAGATCCCTGTCTTCGTGAAGGATCGGAACGGACCGCGCGGCGGAGGCCGGCAGGGTGGAAAATTCGGGCAGAACGATGGCGATCCGTTCGCCCGGGGCCAAAAGCCGTCGGCCCGGTTCGGGGTGACCCCCGACGGTGGCCAAGCCTTTTTTGATCAGAGCCTGCAGCCGCGTGCGCGACCAGCCCGGCAGCGACCGGGTTAAGAAACGGTCGAGCCGTTCGGGCGGTCCCGAAAAAACAAAGGCGCGTTCCGGGTTCACGTCGATCGCCGGGATCGCGTCCAGCCCGCCACGCCGAGCAGCAAAAGAACGACCGCGAGCACCGTCGTGGCGTTGAAAGGGCCCAGGAGCCCCCGCGCGTCGTCGCGAAAGGCCTCCATGCCCAAACGCGCCGCCGACGCCAGGGCCAGGTAGCCGAAGGCCAAGCGTCCGTGGCCCCGGGCGAAGCCCGGGCGCCGTCCCCAAAACCAAAGGGCGGCCGCGATGAAAAAATTCGCGGTGGCGTCGTAGAGTTGCGTCGGATGGAGAGGAACGCCCCGGGGCGCCAGGCTTTCCGGGGCGTGGAACGTCACCGCCCAGGGCCATCGGCAGACGGCCCCGTAGCAACACCCCGCGAAGAAACAGCCGATCCGGCCGAAGGCCTGGCCCAGGGCGACCCCGGGGGCCAAGACGTCCGCCGCGGCGCCGAGGGGGACGTTTCTCCGTCGAAAAAAAACGACCCCGGCCAACACGCCGCCGAGCAGTCCGCCCTGCCACATCAACCCGCCGCGCCACACTTTCAAAACGTCCAGGGGGGCGCCCGCGAACTCCCCGGCGTGGAAAAGGACGTAAAAAAGCCGGGCGCCCAGAAGACCGCCCAACAGCAGGGGCGCGCCCGCGTCCTGCACGACGGTTTTGGGCACGCCCGCGCGCGGCCCCCCCGCGGCGGCCAGGGCGAGGCCGGCGATGAAGCCGATCGCCGCGAACAGCCCGTAGGCGTGGAGGGCAAAGTCGCCGAAGCGGACCAGGATGGGGTGCATCACTCTTTCCCGAGACGGGGGGCGAAGTGTTGGACGATGAGGCAGGCGATGCCGACGGTGATGGCGCTGTCGGCGACGTTGAAAGCGGGCCAGTGCCAGCCCCGCCAATGGAAATCGAGGAAGTCGATGACCGCGCCGTGCCGGAGGCGGTCGATCAAATTGCCCAGGGCCCCGGCCCAAACGAAAGGGAGGCCGCTCCGGGCCCAGACGCCCTGCGCGGCGAAATCCTTGCCCATCTTCGCGAGCACCGCGAGAATGACGACCGTGACCCCGATAAAGAGCGCGTTCGATTGGGGGAGGATGCCGAACGCCGCGCCCGTGTTGCGCACGTGGACGAGGTTGAAGAACGGGAACACGTCGATGGCCCCGTGGAGCGGCAGGGCGCGCAGCGCCCATTCCTTCGTGATTTGGTCGAGGGCGAGGACGACGAGAACGAGGACCACCGCGGCGCGGCGTTTCACGCGGGTTGGACGGCCCGTTCGGCGTCGGCGCAGCGCGCGCAAAGGCCGGCGGGGGTGAGCTCGCGCCAGAGCCAGCACCGCGCGCACTTGGCCCCGGGGGCGGCCGTGACCGCGCCGGGAACGGGCGCCTCGACGGCGGCGAATTCCAGGCGGACCACCGCCACGCCCAGGAACGAGGCCAGCGCCGCGGGGGCCAGATCCGCCAAGGGGCCGCCCGCCGGAAGGGTGAGGGGCAGCGCGGCGTCGTTGGCGCTTTTGACCGCGCCGGATTGCCGGGCCTTTTCCACGGCTTCGTTGGCGGCCCGTCGGGCGCGCAAAAATTCGGCCATGGCCGGGGTTCGCGGCAGGTCCAAGGTCGTCGGAAACGGGTTCAGAAAGACGCTCTCGGGGTTGTCGTCGGCGCCGAGTTTGTTTTCCTCGCGCAGGGTTTGCCAGGTTTCCTCGGCGGTGAAGGAGAGAAGGGGCGCCAGGACCTTGGCCAGCCCGCGGGCGATGATCCAGAAGGCCGTCTGGGCGCTGCGGCGGCGCGGCGCGTCGGGCGCGTCGCAATACAGAACGTCCTTGCGGACGTCCAGGTAGAATTCGGAGAGGACGTTGATGCAAAAACCGTCGGCCAGGGTCGCGGTGACCAAGTGGAATTCGGCTTCGTCGTAATGACGGGCCGCGCGTTCGAGAGCGTCGTTGAACGCGCCCAGGGCGGCCAAATCGAGGGGCTCGAGGGCGTCCAGGGGGCGCGCGTGGCGGGCGGGATCAAAATCCCCCAAATTGCCGAGGAGGAACCGCAGGGTGTTGCGGATTTTTCGGTAGGTGTCGATGACGCGGTCCAGGATGTCCTGGGAAAGGCGCACGTCCTCGCGGTAGTCGGTGACGGCGACCCAGAGCCGCACGATGTCGGCGCCGTATTTTTGGATGAGCTCCTGCGGCGCGATCACGTTGCCGAGGGATTTCGACATGGCGCGGCCTTGACCGTCAAGGACGAACCCGTGGGTCAGCACGCGGCCGAAGGGGGGCTCGCCCGTCAAGGCCACCGCCGGCAGCAGGGAGGTCTGGAACCAGCCGCGGTGCTGGTCCGAGCCTTCCAGGTACATGACGTCGGCGCGCTTCGTGCCCCGGGTTTCCGGCCGCTGGCCGAGCACGGCCGCCCAGGACACGCCGGAATCGAACCACACGTCGACGATGTCTTCCTCTTTCCGGTGGCCTTTGTGCCCGCACTTGGGGCAGGGGCCGGTGGCGCCGAAATGGGCGGCGTCTTTTTCGTACCACACGTCGCCGCCGTGTTTGTGGAATTCCGCGACAACCCGGTCGAACACGGCGCGGTCGCGCAGGGGTTCCCGGCATTGTTCGCACAGGAACATGGGAATGGGCGTGCCCCAGAAGCGCTGGCGCGAGAGGCACCAGTCCGGGCGCGTGCGCAGCATGCCCAGGATGCGTTCCTGGCCGTATTCGGGGATCCATTCGACGTGGTTGGTGCTTTGGATGAGCGCCGTGCGGAAGGCGTCCCCCACTTTGAGAAACCATTGGAGCGCGGCGCGGAAGAGGATCGGGTTTTTGCACCGCCAGCAGTGGGGGTAGCTGTGGGAGATTTTGACTTCTTTCAAAAGCGTCTGGGCCTTGGCCAGGCGTTCGACGATCACGGGGTTGGCGTCCCAAACGGAAACCCCGGCCAGATCGTTGGGCAGGACCTCGGGGGTGAACCGCCCGCGGTCGTCCACCGGGGAAAGCACGGGCAGGCCGTAGGCTTTGCCCACGGCGTGGTCGTCCTCCCCGTGGCCCGGGGCGATGTGCACGACCCCGGTCCCCTCCTCGGCGGAAACGAAGTCGGCGAGCACGCCCTGGGAATCGTTGTTGTTGAGGGGGTTTTTGGCCACCAGACCTTCGAGGCTCAATCCCTCGACGGCCGGGGCGTTCGCCTTGCCGGGGCCGAACATTTCCTCCAACAGTTTCCAGCCGGGGTCGCCGACCAAAAAGCGTTCGTGGGTTTGGGCCGATTCGAAAAGCCGGTACCGTCCCTCCGGATGAAACGCCAGCGCCACGTTGGCCGGCAGGGTCCAGGGGGTGGTCGTCCACACCAGCACGGACACTTTTTTGCCCGGCGTCTTTGCCATCCGCTGGGCGTCTTCGTTGGCGGGCCATTCCACGACGGGGAATTTCACGAAGACCGAGGTGGAGGTCTTGTCCGCGTATTCCACCTCGGCCTCGGCCAGGGCGGTCTCGCAGGTCGGGCACCAATAAACCGGTTTCTTGTCTTGAACGATGTAGCCCTTTTCGAAAAGATCGTAGAAGGTCCGGGCGATGCCGGCCTCGTAATCGGGGGACAGCGTTTTGTAGGGGTGGTCCCAGTCACCCAGAACCCCCAGGCGTTTGAACTCCCGCTTTTGGGCTTCGACCCAATGCTCCGCGTAGCGCGTCGCCTCGTGGCGGAAAGGCACGCGGCCCACCTTGCGTTTGTCCCATCCTTTTTCCTTCATCAATTGGTGTTCGATGGGCAGGCCGTGGCAGTCCCATCCGGGGATGTAGGGCGAGCGGAACCCCCGCAGGCCTTTGTACTTAACGATGATGTCCTTCAAAATTTTGTTGAGCGCGTGGCCCACATGGATCGCCCCGTTGGCGTAGGGGGGACCGTCGTGCAGGACAAAGGGCGCTCCCCCGGCGTTGCGCTCCTGGATTTTCTTGTAGAGGTGGATTTTTTCCCAATGCGCCAAAAGGCCGGGCTCTCGCTGGGGGAGGTCGGCCTTCATGGGGAAATTGGTTTTGGGCAACTGAACGTTGAATTTGGGTTTCATGGAACGTTCATTTTAGCCAATTTCGATCATCGCGGGGCTCGGGTTCAAGATTTGCGGCGCGCGCGACGGGCGGCGATTTCGCCCTGGCGGGCGTAGTCGATGGCCTCCCCCAGGACCCGGGCGGCCTCCTGGGGCGCGTGGAACCCCATGGAGTTCTCCGAAGAGATGAAGTCCAGCCGCCACTGGGCCTTGCGCTGGAAATCGCGGGCGGCGGTCAGTTGGGCCTCGGGCACGCCGTCTTTTTTGGCCTCGACCATGGCGTCCAACTGGTCCATGAGGGCTTGAGCCGCCCGCTGCAACAAGGCGTGGTTGCGTCCCTGAATGAGGTCCACCCGTTCCCGTATTTCCTTTTCCGGGATGCGGTGGCAGGTTTGGCAGGCCCGGTTGATGTTCAGAAGCGGGCTGCGGACCCAGTGGTCGGAGACTTTGGTGGCGCCGTCGCGCATGTAAGGCATGTGGCAATCGGCGCAGGACACCCCGCTGCGGGCGTGCACGCCCTGGCTCCACAGCTCAAATTCCGGATGTTGGGCTTTGAAGACCGGCGCCCCGGTTTCGGCGTGTTTGTAATCGAAAAAGGGCTCTCCGTCAGGGAATTTGGACGTGCCCCAAAAATCTTCCAGGTTTTCGGCCCGCAGGCCCTTGCCCCAGGGGAAGGTGAGGGGCGCCTTCGTGCCGCAATAATATTCCACGTGGCACTGCCCGCAGACGAAGGAGCGCATTTCCGTTTGAACCGCCAGGGTGTTGGGGTCGTAGGGCGTCCGGCGGTCGCCGGCGCGCCAGCGTTCGATGGAGGGCAGGTGCGGCGCGGGGGCGTTGGAGGCCGCGAAAGCCTGGATGCCCAGCATGAACCCCGGTCGCGTGACCCGCAGTTTCATGCTTTTGGGATCGTGGCAGTCCACGCAACTCACCGGGTGCGCGTGGCCCAGATCGTGGAGTTGTTTGTTGGCTTCTTGATAACTCAATTTGTGGCTGGCCTCAAACCCTTTCAGGACGTCGCCGTCTCCGAGTTTCCGGTAAAGGGGCATCACGGAGGCGTGGCAATGCAGGCAGGAACCCGACTGGGGTTTCGTGAGCCGTTCGGTCTTTTCCTGGTCGGAAAGCATGTAAGCGTGCCCGCGCCGGTCGCGGTAGTCGATGGCGAAGGCGTAGCCCGCGAACATCCGCTTGAGCCAGGGGTCGCGGTCCAGTTTGTCCTGGGGCATGGCCTCGCTGCCGCCGTGGCCGCCGAAACGGGTGCGCGTCGAGAGCGCGGTGAGCTTGTAGGTGTCGTACTCCTTGGGCCAGTTGACGCCCCATTGGGCGGGGTCGGTGGTGTCTTCGGTGACTTCCACCAGGCGCACATAGGGGCGGCGCGCCTCCCCCTTGCGCTCGAAAATGTTCACGAGGAGCGCGGTCGCGCCGGCCGTCGCGACGACGAGGCCGAGCGCGACGAGCGCGACGGCTTTTTTGGATTTCAAGAGGTCGGGGGAGAGGGTCATGAGGCGGATCCTTTGGTTTCGTTTTCACTGTAAATTCGGCCCATCCCGGTTTTGTCGCCGTGGCCGACGTTGCGGTGGCAATGGACGCAGCGCAAGGCCTGGCGCCCCGCCGCCAGGCCCGTGCCGTGCACCAGGGCGTCGTGGCAGCGGAGGCAGTTGTCCTGAAGGATCGCGTCGTTGCGGGGGGTGACCCGGAGGGGTTCGTGGAAATCTTGAAAGGTGAATCCCTTGGAGTGGCGGTAGCCGTTGTCGGCCTTGGCCAGGTATTTCGGCACCAGCGCGTGGGGCAGGTGGCAGTCCACGCACTTGGCGACGTTGTGGTGGCTGGCTTTTTGCCAAGAGTCGAAGGACGGTTGCATGATGTGGCAGTTGACGCAGGCCTTGGGGTCGGCGCTGAAATAAGACAACCCCTCCGCGTAGCGGAAGGTGTAAGCGCCCACGCCCAAAAAGACGCTGCCCAGCACCAACAGAGCCCACACGCTTTTCTGACCGGTGTTCACGGGGGGCGATTTTACTTAAATCGGAACGGGGGGCGGACGACCCCGCGCTCGGTGACGATCGCGGCGATGAACGCGGCGGGGGTCACGTCGAAGGCGGGGTGACGGGCCCGGGCCCCAGCGGGGGCGACGCGGCGGCCGGCGAAGGACAGCACTTCGGCCGCGGGGCGCTCTTCGATCGGGATGCCGTCGCCGGTTTTTGTGGACGGGTCGATGGTGGACGCGGGGGCCGCGACGTAAAAAGGAACGCCGTGATGGCGCGACGCAATCGCCAGGGCGTAGGTGCCGATTTTGTTCGCCGTGTCGCCGTTGGCCGCGATGCGGTCCGCGCCGACGATCACGGCGTCGACTTTTTCGGTTTTGAGGATGTGCGCGGCGGCGTTGTCGGTAAGAATTTCGTAGGGGATCCGTTCCCGCGCGAGTTCCCAGGCGGTGAGTCGCGCTCCCTGGAGGTACGGGCGGGTCTCGTCGATGTACACTTTTTTTATATTCCCCCGGGCGTGAGCGGAGCGGACGATTCCCAGGGCGGTGCCGTAACCGGCCGTGGCGAGGGCGCCCGCGTTGCAGTGGGTGAGGACGACGGTGTTTGGGGGCAAGAGACCCGCGCCGTGATCGCCGATGAGACGGCAGGCGGCGCGGTCTTCGGCGGCGATGGCGACGGCTTCGTTCTCAAGTCGCGCGGAAAGAGCGCGGGAATCGGTTTTCCAGACCCGGGCCATGCGTTCGAGGGCTCCGAAAAGGTTAACGGCGGTGGGGCGGGTGGCGGCGAGCCGGCGGCGGGCCTTTTCCAGACGGTCCCGGCGAGCGCCGCCGGGGGCTCGGGCGGCCAAGGCGAGGCCGAAAGCGGCGGCGCAGCCGATGGCGGGCGCGCCCCGGATCGACATGTCGCGAATGGCGCGGGCCACGTCGTCGACGGTGCGGCAGGAAATCCAGCGGACCCGCGCGGGGAGGTCCCGCTGTTCCAGGACCTCCAGCCGGGACCCGCGCCAGCGGAAGGGAACGACCGGCACGCGGGTCCCCTTTCCGGTTAAGGGATCGTCTCCATCATGTCTTCGAGCTCTTCTTCGGCGCGGCCGGAGATTTCCACGGTCTTCTCCTTGCCCTTTTGGCCGCGGACGATCTTGACGCTACGGTTTTTGACCTCGAAAAATTCGGCCAGGTAGCTGGTCAGTTCGTTGTTGGCCTTCCCGTCGATGGCGGGGGCCGCGACTTTCACGCGCACGGTGGACCCGATGCGGCCCACCACTTCGCTGCGCACGGCGTTGGGAATCACACGCACTCGAATGATCATCGTTGACACTCCTTCGGGCCGCGCGCGGAGGACCCGGGCTAGAGGGTCGGCCGCGGCGCGGCGGGGATTCCGGGACAATCTCCGGATCGGATCACATCGCCGACAGTTCTTTGGACCGTCGGGCGGCGGCGGCCAGGGCTTTTTTCATCGTCCCCGGCCAATCGCCTTTCAACAAAACCTTCAACGCGGCTTCGGTGGTGCCCCCGGGGCTGGTGACCCGCCGGCGGAGTTCCGCCGGGGCCTCCGGGCTCTCGGTCAACATACGGCCGGCCCCGTAAATCGTTTGCCGCGCCAGGGCCTCGGCGGTGGCGGCCGGCAGCCCCAGGGCCGCGCCGGCGGCGGCCATCGCTTCGGCCAGCAAAAACACGTAGGCGGGTCCCGAGCCGGAAAGGGCGGTCACGGCGTCCATGCGCGCCTCGGTGGTTTTCCACACCGGACCCAGGGCCGACAAGAGCGCCCGGGCCGCCGCTTCGTTTTTGCGGCCGGCGCGGGCGCCGCGGCAATAAACCAGGGCGCCCGCCCGCAGAAGCGCCGGCGTGTTGGGCATGGCGCGCACCACCGGGACCCGGCCCAAAATTTTTTCGATCGTCGCGGTTTTAACCCCGGCGGCCACCGACAGCACGGTCTGTCGCGGCCCCACCGCCCCTCGGAGCCCCCGCAGAACCTCGCCCATAAGCTGGGGCTTGACGCAGAGGACCACCACGTCGGCCCAGGTCGCGGCGGCCCGGTTGTCCGTTCCGGCGCGCACGCCGAATTTTTTTTGCACCGCGCGCCGTTGGTCGTCGTTCGGGTCCGTCACCCAGAGGTCGCGCGGCCGGGCCCGGCGCGCCGCCAACAAACCGCCCACCAGGGCCCCGCCCATGTGGCCGGCGCCCAGAACGGCGATTTTCACGACCGGTCTCCGAACAGCGCCGTGCCCAGGCGAACGAGGGTGGCGCCTTCTTCGATGGCCACTTCGAAATCCGCCGACATGCCCATGGACAGGATGGGGGCGTCGTTTTGGAAAAACGCGCGGTGGTGGTCAAAAAGCTTTTTCAAATGACGAAAGTAGGGTCGCGTTTTTTCCGGGTCCGGGAACAACGGGGGCACCCCCATCAAACCCTCGATGCGGACGAAGGGGAAACGCGTGGCCCGTTCCAAGAAAGCCGTCAAAGATTCGGCCGGAAGCCCCTGTTTGGCCGGTTCCTCCGAGATCTTGATTTCCACCAGGCAACTCACGGGCTGGGCCCGCCGACCGCCTTCCGTGTCCAGCAATTCCATCAGCTTCAGACTGTCCACGGACTGAACGCAATCAAAAATTTCCAGGGCTTTTCGGGCTTTGTTCGACTGTAAATGGCCGATCAGATGCCAGCGGGGGTGGCGATTTTCGGGAAAGCGGTCCCCCAACGCGATTTTTTTGCGCTCCGCCTCTTGAACGCGACTTTCCCCGAATTGCCAAAGACCCAGCTCCCAGGCCTCCCACACACGTTCCGGCGGGAGCGTTTTCGTCACCGCTAGGATATCGATCTCGTTGGGGTTCTTTTTCGCCCGCTCGGCCGCCCGCCGCACGCGCGCTCGGACGTCTTCCAGGGCTTGGGCCAATGCGGGTGCGGTGGAAGGAAGCGCCATGGGAACCTTTGAATTGTATCAAATTTCGGCCATTCCCGAAACCCTTGCCACGCCATTCCGGAAATGGTTTACTCAACCCACATTTTTCCGAAAGCGCGGGATCGGAAATCAAGGAGAAAATTATGAAATCGTTGAATGACAAAACTTTTATTTCCCTGGCGTTGATGTCGCTGGGGTTCCTTTTGAGCGGTTGCCCCAAGGCGAAAGGCCCGGCTGTGGAACCGCCGCCGGTGGAAGACGAAGCCACCGCCCCCGAAACCCCCGTGGACGCCACCGGGGCGGCCCTGGACATCGGCACGGACTTCGCCGCGGTGCCCGGCGTGCTGGAATCCGTTTCTTTCTCTTATATGAGCGCCGAATTGTCCGACATGGCCCGCGCCAGCCTCAAAAAGAACGCCGCGGTTCTGAAGAGCGTTTTGAAAGACCAACCCTCGGTGAAGGTTCGCGTGGAAGGCCACTGCGACGAGCGGGGCACCCTGGAATACAACCTCGCCCTGGGGGAACGCCGGGCCACGGCGGTCCGGGGTTATTACGCCACTCTGGGCCTCTCCAAAGCCGCCCTGTCGACCATTTCCTACGGCGAAGAGCGCCCGGTTTGCACCGAGGCCGACGACGACTGCTGGGCCCAGAACCGGCGCGGAGAGACGACCTTGAAGGCCGCGACCGCCGTTCGGGTGCCGCTGGCCCAATAGGACCCGTCCGCCGTTCGGCGGGGTTGCCATGCGCGTCTCGGCGCTTCTCATCGCGGGTATCGCCCTGCCGGCCCTCTCCGGTTGCCTGGCCACGCGGCAGGAAATCGAAGACCTGCGGGCCGACATCATCCGCTTGAACACCACTCTTCAGTCCCAGCAGAAAAAAGAGGCGGAGTTCCAGTCCGCCCTGCGGGAGAACCAAGAGGGACTGCAGGGGAACCAGGCGGATTTGATGAACAAAATGGGCGAGCTCACTCACAGTTTGGAAGCCCTGTCGTCCCAGCTGGTGGAAAGCGACGACCGCATGACCACCCTGTCGACCCGTCTCGACGATCTCGACAAAAACGTATCGAACCGTTTGGACGCCGTGGTCAAAACCGTCCAAGGCGTCAAAAGCATTCCCGCCCCCTCGCCCTCGCGCTTTTACCAGGCGGGCTACGCGGAGTTCACCAAGCGGCGCTACGCTCAGGCCCTGCAGGTGTTCCAAAATTATTTGGATCAATACCCCGACACCGAGCAGGCGCCCCAGGCCCAGTATTACATGGGCGAGGCCCACCTGGCGGAAAAGAACACCGAGGAGGCCCTCGACGCCTTCGACGCGGTGATCAAGAATTACCCCAAATCCGGTTCCGTGCCGGCCGCCTACTTGCAAAAAGGCAAGATCCTGGAGGGGGAGGGAAAAATTTCCGAAGCCATCGCGATCTACGACGCCCTGGCCCGCAAATACCCGCACCGCAAAGAGGCGCAAACGGCGGCCCAACGTTTGCGGGCTCTGCGGGGGGACAAGGACCCCGCGCCCAAGCCCGCGGCCAAACCGGCCCCCAAACCCGCGCCCAAACCCAGCGACAGCGGCGCCGGCCGCTGACCCGTTTTTTATGAAACCGTTTTCCCTCCGTTGGTTGCTATTGATTTTGGCGAACGCCGCGCCGCTGGCGGCGGCGGATTCGCTTTATCTGGAACTCTCCGCCCGGGGGGAAAAAATTGACCTTGGACTTTCCGTCATCGGCGCCGACCGGGGCGTGGCCGAGGCCCCCGCCCTGGCCGTCGAAATCGCCCGGACCATCAAGAGCGATTTGGCCGTCACCGGCCTCTTCACTTTGATCGAGGGCGGTCCCGTGTACGACGGCCGTGCGGGCCAGGCCGAGGCCTGGTCGCGCCTCGGGGCCGATTTGGTGGCCGCCGGGCGGGTGGACAGGGCCGCGTTGGGCGGGCTGCGGTTCACGGCCACCCTGCACGAAACCAACACCGGCCGTGCGGTGGTGACGAAGAGCTACGCGCTCGGCGAGGGCGCGCGGCGGGCCGCCCACCTGTGGGCCGACGAGATCGTGCGTTATTTCACCGGCCAGGCCGGGTCGGCGGCGAGCCGGGTCGTTTTCGTCAACGACGCCACGGGCAAAAAAGAAGTGTGCGTCATCGACGCCGACGGCGAGGGGTTCCGCCGGTTGACCAACGACCGGTCCATCGCGCTGTTCCCGAAGCTGTCCCCCGACGGGTCCCAAATCCTTTTCACGAGTTTCCGGGACGGCGGGCCCGCCATCCACGTCATGAACGCCGACGGAACCTCCCGGCGCGTGCTGTGCCGCTACCCCGGCCTGAACGCCGCCGCGGCCTGGACGCCCGATGGCCGTTCCATCGTCGCCACCCTCTCCCTCGACCGGGAACCCAATTTGCACGTGGTCGACTTGCAGGGGCGGGTGATCCAGACGTTGACCCAATCGGCCGCCGCCGACACGGCGCCGACGGTGTCCCCGGACGGCCTGCGGGTGGCGTTCACGTCCGACCGGCCGGGCTCGCCCCAGATCTACACCGTGGACACGACCGGCGCCAACATCCGTCGGGCGGTCACCGGCGGACTGTGCGATTCGCCCCAGTGGTCGCCCCTGGGCCACCTGGTGGCCTTCACGATGCTGGAAAAACGTTACTTCGATCTGTGGACCCTCGAGGTCGCCACGGGCAAGACCGCCCGCCTGACCTTCGGCGAGGGGGACAACGAGAACGCCGCCTGGTCGCCCGATGGCCGGCGGCTGGCGTTCACCACGACCCGGCGCGGCAAGCCCGAGTTGTGGATCATGGGCGCCGACGGTTCG
The DNA here is from genome assembly GCA_016706425.1 of Elusimicrobiota bacterium. Taxonomy (NCBI): domain Bacteria; kingdom Pseudomonadati; phylum Elusimicrobiota; species Elusimicrobiota bacterium. Next base: position 2,328,678 of record JADJJR010000001.1, on the reverse strand, counting down.
AACCCGCGCCCCCTGGCGGCCCTGCCGGGCCGCTCCTTTACACCCCACTGGGGCCGATGACCAAAAAAAGAGAGAGTTTTCCATGAACCCGACGCGCAAAGATTTCCTGTCCATGGCCGACGTTTCGGCCGCCGACATCGACGAGCTGTTGACGACCGCCCGCTACCTCAAGACGCGGCGCGGCGGCCCGTCCCAGGCCCTGGCCGGCAAGACCCTGGGCATGATCTTTCAAAAGCCCTCCACCCGCACCGCCGTGTCCTTCGCGGTGTCCATGTACGAGTTGGGCGGCTTCGCCCTCACCTTAAACGACCAACAACTGCAGATCGGGCGGGGCGAAACCATGGCCGACACGGCGCGCACGCTGTCGCGTTACCTGGCGGGGATCGTGATCCGCGCCCGGCGCCACGACGACGTGGAAGAGTTGGCCCGGGCCGCCACGGTCCCCGTGATCAACGGCTTGACGGAGCGGGAGCACCCCTGCCAGGTGCTGGCCGACCTGCAAACGGCCCTGGAAGCCTTTCGCTTGAAAAAAACGTCGGACCTCCGTAAACTAAAAATCGCCTACGTGGGCGACGGCAACAACATGGCCCAGTCGTGGATGCTGGCGGCCGCCCTCCTGGGACTGGAGTTCGTCGTGGCCAGCCCCGACGGCTACCAACCCCACCGTGAATTTCAACAACGCGCCGCCGCGATGGCGCGCGCGAGCAAGGCCCGGGTGAGCGTCGTCGAAGACCCCGCCGAGGCCGCCCGCGGCGCCGACGTGATCTACACCGATGTTTGGACCTCCATGGGCCAGGAGGCCGAGGCCGACAAGCGGCGCCGGGTGTTCCGCCCCTACCAGGTCAACGAGGCGTTGCTGGACAAGGCCGCGAAGCGCGCCGTCGTCATGCATTGCCTGCCGGCGCACCGCGACGAGGAAATCACCGCCGGCGTCCTCGAGGGGCCGCGCTCCGTCGTGTTCGAGCAGGCGGAGAACCGCCTGCACGCCCAAAAGGCCGTCCTGCTCAAGTTCCTCGGTCGCCGCCGCCGGTGATCCGCCCCCTGGGGGAGGACAGGCCGGTCGTTCCCGCCTCCGCCTTCGTCCACCCGGCCGCCGAGGTCATCGGCCGCGTGCGGCTCGGGGAAAACGCCTCCGTTTGGCCGGGGGCCGTCTTGCGGGGCGACATCGACCCCATCGAAATCGGGGACAATTCCAATATCCAGGACAACGTCGTCTGCCACACCGATCACGGCGTGCCCACGGTCATCGGGCGCGGCGTGACGGTGGGGCACGCGGCCGTGCTTCATTCCTGCACGGTGGAAGACGACGCCCTCATCGGCATCGGCGCGATTGTGTTGGGCCGCGCGGTGGTGCGCCGGGGCGCTTTGGTGGGCGCCGGGGCGGTGGTCCCCCCGGGGGCCGAAATCCCCGCGGGGGTGTTGGCCCTGGGATCGCCCGCCCGCGCCGTGCGTCCGTTGACCGAGGCCGAGCGCGACGGGATGCGCGCGAACGCCCGGAATTACCTCGCCCACGCCGCGCGCCACCGCGCCGCCGCGCAATAAACGCTGATTCTCGCCCGGGTTTTTCGCTACAATAGGAAAACAATGAAACGGACCCGTTCCGCCCCGCGGCCGTGAGCCGCGCGATCTATTTCGAGACGGTCAAGGCGCTGGAGCGCCAGGCCGCCGGCGTTCAAACCCTTTCCCGCTACGCCCGCTCCTCCGCCAAACGCGAGCAGGTCCTCACCGATCTGTTGGCCAAAACCCTCGAGATCGTCGGCGCCGACGCCGGCGCGGTGTTGTTGGCCGACGAGGGCGCGGGGGTTTTCGAATTCGCCGCCGTCCAGTGGGCGGGCCTCAACCCGACGGAAGCCTCCGCCCGGGAAAAAGCCCTGAAACTGTTCCGTTTGAAGCTCAACGACGGGATCATCGGCCAAGTGCATCAAACCCAGGAACCCGTCGCCCTGCCCGACGTCTCCAAAAACGCGGTCTTCCGCAAAGACATGGCCGAGGCCGTCAAATACGAAATCAAAAACCTGCTCGCCGTGCCGATCCAAACCGAGGACGCGCGCCTCGGGGTGCTGGAGCTTTTCAACAAGACACCCAAAGGCACGTTTTCGGCCAGCGACATGGGCATCGCGGTCGCCCTGGGCTATCAGATGGCCCTGGTGCTCGACATTCACCGATCGCGGAACGCCGCCATCGAGCTCGCCACCAAGGCGTCGTCCCCGGCGCCCGCTCCCGGCCCTTCGGCCGCGCCCCCGCCCGCGGTGTTGCCGACCGCGGCCATCGAGTTGCAAGAGGCGCGCCGCATCGCCCGGGACGCCCAGGCCCAATTGCAGGAAACCCGGCAACTCCTCGACACGGCGCTCCAGGTGCAGGAAGAGGCCACGCGCCGCGCCGCCGCTCTTTCGGAGGAATTGACCCGAGCCAAGGCCATGGCGGAAGCCGCCACCCCCGCCCAGCAGATGACGCGGCTGCTTCGTTCCGTGGAGCCCATCGCCTTCACCCTGTCGGTGGACCAAATTTTGAAGAATTTCGCCGAGTTGGTCGGGCGCCTCGTCAACGCCCAAGCCACCCAAATTTTCCTTTGGGACGAACGGGCCGAACAATTCACCCTGGCGCACTCCACCGTGTCCTCGTCCCTCAACAAAGGCCTCGTGGTCGCCTTCAAAAAGGGGGAAGGGCTCGCGGGGTTCGCGGGCGAGCGCATGGAACTGGTCCACGTCGATGACGTCACCCGCGACGACCATTTTTCCAAGTCCATCGACGAAGTCCCGGGGGTTTTGACCAAGGCGGTGTTGGCGGGTCCTCTCGCGGCCAACGGGCGGCTGGTGGGCGTCTTGGAAGTCATCAACCGGCGGGACGGCGAGTCGTTCACCGGGGAGGACGGCGTGTCCCTGGCGGGCATGGCCCTTTTGGGCGCGGCGGCCCTGGAAAAAGCCCTGACCCACCGCGCCCTGGCGGATTCCGCCCGTTTGACGTTGGCGGCCATCAGCGACCTGGTCGACGCGCGCTCTCCCGCGGAAAACGGCCGGGCGGAACGGATGCGGCAGGGCGTCCTCGCGCTGGGCGAGGCCCTTACGATGAAAGACAGGGAACTGAAAGATTTGGAATGGGCGGCTTTGCTGTACAACGTCGGGAAAATCGCCCTGCCCGCGGAACTGTTCACCAAAAGGGGGGAATTGAGCGCCAAGGACCGTGAGTTGCTCCAAAGCGTTCCGGTGGTCAGCGGCCAAATTTTGGGACCGATTCCCGCCCTGGGCGGCGTGGCCAAAATCGTGCGCCACGTCCAGGAACGCTGGGACGGCGCCGGGTCGCCGGACCGCCTGGCCGGTGTGGAAATCCCCGCGGGCGCCCGGATCCTGGCGGTGGTGGATTTGTTGGAAAATCTGCTCGCGGGGGGCCCCGGGCGGAAACCCCTGCCTCTCGAGGTGGCCCTCGATGAAGTCGAGGTTTGCGCCGAAAAACAATTGGACCCCGCGATGGTGGAAACCCTTTTGCGTTTGGCGCGCGCCCACCGCCTGCGCGCCCTCGGCCGCCCGCGGTGAGCGCGGTCGCCGTGTTCATCACGGCGGCGAACGCCCGGGAGGCCCGGCGACTGGCCGAGACCCTCGTGGCCGAAAAACTGGCCGCCTGCGTGACGGACGCCGGTGTCGTCCGTTCGGTGTACCGGTGGAAGGGCCGCGTGGAGCGGGCCCGCGAGCGTTTGCTGATCGCCAAGACCGCCCGCCGGCGCCTCGCCGCCCTCACGGCCCGCGTGAAAACCCTTCATTCCTACGAAGTGCCGGAGACGGTCGCCTTTCCCCTGGTCGGGGGCAACGCGGCCTATTTGGCTTGGGTGGAAAGGGAGACCGACCAGCGGGCCGCAATCCCGTCGGAACACAGGGGGGTTTTTAAGGCCGCCGAGAGGGCGACCACCTCGTCCAGAACCCGCCGTCCCTCCCCGTCTTCCAAAAACCGCGGTTGAAAGTGGACGCGCGCCGCGTCCACGAGCAGGGGGCGCAGTTCCACCTCGGGCGGGCCCTTCGACGGAAACGACAGGAGAAGGAAGAGCGCGTGCCGGGCCTTGGGGTTGCGGGTGCCGAAGGCGAAGTTGCCCAGGCTGTAAAGGACGGGGACGTTTTCGATGACCTCGACGCCTTGGTGGGTGTGGGGGTGGTGGCCGATCACCGCGTCGGCCCCCGCCGCGACGGCCGCCCGGGCCAGGGCCCGTTGGGAGTCGGTCGGGGTCGATTGGTATTCCTTGCCCCAATGGATGGACACGACCACCCGGTCGGCGATTTTTCGGGCGGCGGCCACGTCGGTCGCCACGACGGCCTCGGTGGGAAAGGCCGTTCCCGGTTTTTTCGGTCCCGCGTGGAATTCCATGGGGTGCGTGTGGCTGTAGGCCAGGAAGGCCACGGTCGTTCCGCGCACGACGAACAACGCGGGCGCGCGCGCGGCCGCGGCGTTGCGACCCCCGCCCACGGTTTTGATTTTTAATTTTTCAACGTGGCCCAAGGTGTCCAGGAACACCTCCGGCCCGAAATCCCCCGTGTGGTTGTTGGCCACCGAAAGCAGGTCGAAACCGGCCTCGGCCAACCCCGCGATGTGCGCCGGCCGGGTCACGAACCGGTATTCTTTTTTGGGGTGGGGTTTGCCGCGCCGGTCGGAAACCGGAGTTTCCAGATTGCCGAAGGCGATGTCGGCGGCGGCCAAGGCGTCCCGCGTGGCGGCGAAGGGGTAGCCCGTCCCGTGGGCCTCGAGAAAGGGCGGGGCGCGGTGGGCCAGCATGATGTCGCCCACGGCGGCGACGGTGACCGGCGGCGTCGCCGGTCCGGTGGACAGGGCGATCGGCGGCGGGAGGACCGCCGGGACAGGGCGGGGGCGGGGCGTGGCGCAGGCGGACAATCCGAGAGCGAGAACGATGAAAAAAAACCAAGAACCCATGGATGTTCCTTTTGTGTTGGCGTCGGGATCGCCGCGGCGGCGGGCGTTGCTGGCCCGCGTGCGACGGCGGTTTTCAATCAGGGAAAGCGGCGTGCCGGAACCCGTGCCCCGGCGGCCGGTCAAAGCGCGATTTTACGTTCTTCGCTCGGCCACCCGCAAGGCCCGCGCCGTCGCGCGGCGCGTGCCCCGCGGTTGGGTGTTGGGCGCCGACACCGAGGTGGTGCGGCGGGGCCGCGTTTTCGGCAAGCCCCGGGACGCCGCCGACGCCGCCCGCATGCTGACCGATTTGTCGGGCCGCTGGCACCAGGTGTTCACCGGGCTGGCGTTGATCGAGCGCCCGTCCAATCGGTTGTGGACGGCGGCGGCGCGCACGGACGTGAAGATCCGCGCCCTGTCCCCGGCGGCCATCGCGCGGCACGCGCAAACGAACCACGACAAGGCGGGGGCCTACGCCGCCCAGGCGCGGGGCAATCCGTTTGTGGAAAAGCACCGGGGTCCCTACGACAACATCGTGGGGTTGCCGCTCGCCGCCCTGCGGGCGCTTTTGCGGCGGGCGGAGAAAACGAAAAACCCGATCTTCTCAGTTGGCGCGAGGACCGCGAGGAGCGAGGCCGTGGATTTTTCGACGAAAAAAGCGAAGTCGATGCAGGGACATCGCAAGAACTTTTTGAGGAAGAAAAAGCCCGACATCGCTCCTCGAATTCCGCGGTCCAAATGAGAAATTCAGATTAAGGCGCGGGGGCGGCGGCGGGGGGCGCCGCGGGAACGTTCGACGGGGCCGCGGATTCGAGGAGCACGCGGGTCTTGAGGCGGGTGCTGACGGTGTTGTACCACTCCTGAAAGCTGGCCTGCGCTTCCCTTTGCCGCCATTGGTCCCGGGCGGCGGCGGGGTTTTCCCGAATGGTTTTCCGGTCTTCCTTCGACGCGGCGGCGAGGATGTCCGGCTCCCGGGCGGCCCACTCGAGGGAAGACACCCGGACCGGGGCGGACATCAAATACTGGGTTTTCTGCACGCGGATTTGCCGACGTTGTTCGTCCTCGAAATCGGCGGCGCGCATGCGGATCTGGGACAAGAAACGGCCGTACAATTCGGGATCGAAACGCCCGTCTTTCTGAAACGAAGGGGCCGAGTGGATGTATTGGGCCAGCTCCGCGTCCGTGACCCGCACGCCGAAGCGGTCCGCTTCGGTTTGAAACACCTCTTCCTGTATCAAGGACTGGACGACCTGCCGTTTGAGGAACTCCCGCGCGGCTTCGGGGTTGGCTTGGTACTGGGGGTTGTTGCGTTGTTGCTCGATCGCCTGGTCCAGGAAGAGGGTGAACCGCTTGCGCGTGATTTTGCGGTCGTTGACGATGATGGCCGCGTCCAGGGGCGAGCTTTGGGCGAAATTCAAGCCCAGGCTGCCGAGCACGACGCTGAGCGTGATGAAGACGGCGAGGTAAAGGAAAATCGTCCGCTGACGCTTCTGGAACCATTTCATGGGAGGCTCAGGCCGGGGTGTTTTCGAGGGCGGTTTGGATTTCAACGGCGCCGATCTTCTCGGCGCTCATGACGCAATTCCCCTCAAAGAGGGCGCCTTCGGCGATGGAGAGCTGGGCGGCGCGCACGTCCCCCGTGATCTGACCCTTGGGCTGAAGCTCCAGCGCGTTGGCGGCGGTGACGTTGCCGGTCACGCGCCCCGCGACAAAAACGGATTTGGCCACAATGTCCCCGGTGATGTGGGCCTTCTCCCCGACGATCACGCCCTCGGCCGACACCCCGCCCTCCACCGTGCCGTCGATCCGGACGAACCCTTTGGAGCGGATGTTGCCCTGGAAGCGGCTGCCCGCGCCGATCACGGTTTCCATGTGCGCTGATTCGATTTCTTTTTTTCCGAACACGGGGAGTCCTTTTGTTATTAGGAGGTGTGTTTCTTCAAAAACTTGCCGGGGTTGACGGCGCGGCCATTGTACCACACTTCGTAATGGCAATGGGGCCCGGTGGCGTTGCCGGTTTCGCCCATGGTGGCGACGATCTGGCCGCGTTTGACGCGGTCGCCGGTTTTCACGAGGATCTGCCGGTTGTGCCCGTAACGGGTCGAATAGCCCATGCCGTGGTCGACCACGACGACCTTGCCGTAGCCGCCCGCCCAACCGGCGAGCTTGACCACGCCGTCGGCCGTGGCGCGGATCGGCGTGCCGGGCGGGCCGGCGATGTCCATGCCCTTGTGGGCTTCAACGAATCCGTCAATGGGGGACAGTCGGCTGCCGAAATGGGAAGTCAGATAGCCCAGGGCCGGCCACAGGTTGGGGGTGGACTTGTAAAGTTGGCGCTCGTTTTCGATTTTTTGGGCGATTTCCCGGGCTCCGGCCAACCGGGTTTCGGCTTCCCGTCGGAGGGACTGGATGTCCTTGGCGATGTCGTCGAAAGAGAAATCGGTGTTGCCGTTGAGCATCCGTTCCAGGACGGCCGCGTCGGCGAGGGTGGGACCGCCGGAGGCCCGTGTTTCGTTGGTCGGGGCCGGCGCCCGGATGGCTTCGGTTTGGATGATGGCGTCCCGGCTGCCCAGGGCCATGAGGGCCCGGAGCTCGGATTCCAGCTCTTTGACCTCGTCGAGCATGGTCCGGGACTCGTTGAGCTGTTTGTTGAAAAATTCCAGCTTCAATTTCAGAAAATGGGTGTTGGCTTTGGCGCGCCAATAGTCGAACCGTTCGGACGCGACCAGGCCCGCCCACCCGGTGAAAGCTGTCCAGGCGACGAACATGAACACCACGAAGGGAACCGAGAACGACAGTTGACGTGGGCGGGCGATCCCGTGGGGGATCACCATGATGGTGAGGCGCCGTGAGATTTCCTTCCGCCACTGGCGCACGAGGCGGTCCATCGTAAACCTCCAAATCGGGTTGTCGAATGGCTTCACGCTCTTATGTAACAGATAAGACCCCGCCTGTCAAGGATTTCGCGTTTTAATCGTTTGTTGGATGTTTGAAAGCCCTTGAAAAGGCGATAAACCGGGTTTAAACTGAATAAACCAGACTCCTATGGACGCGCGACAACGACAGCCCCGTCTTTCCGCCCTGCAAAAGGTCAGCGTGCAACAACGCGCCACCCTCTTGGCGCGGCTCCAAACCGTTCAATTGCTCCAAATGTCGGAACGGGAGATCGCCGAGCTGGTTAAACAGGTCGAAGCCGACCCCCTCTTCCAAAAACTCTTATACGCCCCCACGTCCTCCTGGAAGGTCCTGCGCTTCCAGCCCCACCCGCGGACGCGGTTGACGGGATCCTTTTATGAAATGAACGAGGAAACCCTCCCCGCCGGGGCGCGGCCGGAGGCCGGCGCGGTGTTGGCCGAAGGCCGGGAGGCCCTGGCGTTGATCCGCAAAATCGGCCAGGAAAACTTCGAGAGGTACTTCTTAAGGGCCGACACCGATTTGGACCGGAGCGCTCTGGCGCAAACCCTGGGCGTGAACGAGTCGGACATTCAAAAAATCCGCGATTTCATGTTGTCGTACTCCATCCAGGCGGAGTTCTTCGATCCCCCGGCCCGGCCCGGCACGGCCCAGCGGGTGGTGCGTCTGGCCCGCCTGACTTTAAACGCCGAAGGGGAGCCGGAATTCGAGTTCCGTTCACCCCTTCTGGCGCGGGGCCGCTACGATATCCAATACGAGCGCCTGCAGGCCATATTAAAGGGCCCGCAGCTTGTTCCCCAGGAGCGGCGGCATTTGCGGGCCTTTGTGCGTCGCCTGGAACTCATCAATTGGCGGCAAAACACCCTTTATCGAATTTTGGACTATATTTGTCACGCCCAGCGCCGGTTCCTGGCGACCCGGGAGGCGGTTCACAAAACGCCGCTCACCCAGCGTTCCCTGGCGCGCCATCTGGCGGTGGCGCCGTCCACCATCAACCGGGCCATCCATGGGCGCAGCCTGGTCATGCCCTGGGGGGAGGAAGTGCTTTTGGAGGACCTTTTTTGCACCCGCAAAAGTTTGTGTGTGGACGCTCTGGAAATTCTGGAAGAGGAGGACAAGGATTTCGCGCAACGCACCGACGAAGAGCTCCAGGCCCGTTTGAAGGAACGGCTGGGGTTGCCCATCCCGCGGCGGACGGTCAACAGCTACCGGCGCCTGCTGGGCAAATCCACCGACGCTTAAAACCCGCCGTCCTGTTGTGATTTCCAGCCGAATTTGATATAAACTCGCCACTTCGGTTTCGGAAGCAACGCGCCGAAACCCACCCCGGCCCCGCCGGGAGTCCACGAAGGAGGAACACAGTGGTCCATTACGAGACCGTCTTTGTATTGCCCGGGGATCTTCAGCCCCAAAAAGTCGACGAGTACGTCGACAAAGTCAAATCCCTCATCGAAAAGAACGGCGGAGAAATCACCCTGTCCGATAAATGGGGACGCCGGCGCCTGGCTTACCCCATAGAACGCCAGAGGGAGGGTTTCTACACGTTCCTTCAGTTCAAGGCGCCGCCCACCGCGGTTGCCGAGCTGACCCAATTCTTCCGGGTGTCCGAGGAAGTCATCCGCCAGGTCGTGACGAAAGCCCTTAAGGGCAAACCGGCCTCGCCGATGATGTCCGTTCCACCGGCGGGCTTCCACGCCGCCGACGGCGCGCGCCCGGCTCCGGCCGCCTCGACCGCCGTTCCGATCGCCGCGCCCGCCGCCCCGACCGCCGCGGTCCCCGCGGACAGCGCCACCCCGGAGGCTTCCCATGCCAGCGCTCCTGCGCCTGCTCCAGCTCAATAACGCGCAACTGGTCGGCCGGCTCACCCGGGACCCGGAGCTGCGTTTCACCACCTCCGGATTGCCCGTCTGCCGGTTCGACCTGGCCGTCAACCGCCGCTACAAAGACAAAACCGGCGAATGGAAGGACGACACGTCCTTTATTCCCGTTGTCGTGTGGCGCGAAGCCGGCCAGCGTTGCGGCGAAAAATTAAAGAAAGGCAACCCCGTCTATGTGGAGGGGCGCCTTAAGAGCAAATCCTGGGAGACCAAGGACGGCCAAAAACGGTCCGGCCTCGAGATCGAAGCCCTGCGCGTGCAGTTTCTGGAGCGCGCCGAGGGCACCCCCGGCGAACCGGCCCCCGCGAGCGATGAAGCGCCCGCGGACGCGGCGATGGGCGACGCGCCCGTCACCACGGAAGACGTTCCCTTTTAAGGAGAGAAGCCATGAGCGAAACCAATCCCACCGCCCCCCAGGCGGACAAACCGGCGGCGCCGTCCGCGGCGCCGCGCCCCGGCGCCTCCGGCGCCCCCCGACCCGGCGGTCGTCCGGGTTTCGGCCCCCGACCCGGCGGACCCGGCGGTCGCCCCCAAGCGGGCGGTCCCGGCGGACGTCGCGGCCGGCCCCTGCCCCGTCGCAAGGTGTGCCGTTTTTGCGCGGAAAAAACCGCCGATGTGGATTACAAGGCGATTCCCGTCCTGCGCGGCTTTTTGACGGCCCGCGGGAAAATCCTGGGCGGCCGAACCACCGGCAACTGCGCCCGGCACCAGCGCCAACTGACGCGCGCCATCAAGCTCGCCCGCGCCCTGGCCCTGTTGCCCTACACGGGGGAATAGCGCCATGAAAACAAAAATCATCCTTCAACAAGACATTCCCAACCTCGGCGTCGCCGGCGACGTCAAGGAAGTGTCCCCGGGCTACGCCCGGAACTACCTGATTCCGCGCCGCCTGGCCGTACCGGCCAGCGAGCGGGCCCGCCTCATCTGGGACGCCAAGAAAGACAAGGTGGACGCCGAGCGGAAAGAAAAGCTCGCCGCCGCCCAGGAAAAGGCCAAGGGCATCCAGGACGTGACGATCGGCATCACCGCGCGCGCGGGCCAGGACGGCAAGTTGTTCGGCTCCGTGTCCACGGCCGATGTGGCCGACGCCTTCGCCAAGAGCGGCGTCACCGTGGACCGCCGCTGGGTGGAAATCCGCGAAATCATCCGGACCACCGGCGAGTTCCAGGGCGCGGTCCGCCTGCACCCCCAGGTCCGCGCGACCTTCAAGATCCAGGTCCAGGCCGCGGGGTAACCCCCCGCGGGGTCCCGTGGCCACGCCCGACACCTTCGCCCCGCCGCGCGCGCCCGCGGCCGCCGACGGCCTCCCGCCCCAAAGCCGGGAAGCCGAAATGGCGGTCCTGGGGAGCATGTTGGTGGAGAAGGAGTCGCTGCTCAAGGCCCTGGACCTCCTCCGCGAGGAGGACTTTTACGACGAGACCCACCGCCGGGTCTTTTCGGCCGTCCGCGCCCTCCACGACCGCAACGTCACCGCGGACGTGGTCACCGTGGGCGACGAGTTGGAGCGCACCGGCGGCGGCGCCGCCCGCCCGTTCCTTTTCGACCTGACCAACCTGGTGCCCTCGGCGCTCCACGTCGAGCACTACGCCCGCATCGTCCGCGAAAAATCCCTTCTGCGCCACATGATCGCCATCGCCCGCGAGGTGGCGGCCGAATCCCACGCGCCCCAGGACGACGCCCAGACGCTCCTCGACCGGGCCCAGCAGAAATTCTTCATCCTCGCCCAGGCCCGCGCCACCAAGGGCATGACCTCCGCGGGGACCCTCATGCAGACCGCGGTCACCACCCTCGAGAAAATGGCGGAGTCGAACAAGCTCATGACGGGCGTGCCCACCGGTTTCGCCGAGCTCGATAAAATGACCTCGGGCCTTCAGCCCGCCAACCTGGTCATCATCGCGGGCCGGCCCTCCATGGGCAAGACGGCCTTCTGCCTCAACATCGCCGAGCACGTGGCCATCAAGGAAAAACGGCCGGTGGTCTTTTTCTCCTTGGAAATGAGCGAGCAGGAAATCGGCCTCCGGCTCCTGTGCAGTCAGGCGCGCATCAACGTGCGCAGCGTGCGCGAGGGCTTCCTGTCGCGCAAGAGTTGGCCCACCATCACCAACGTCGCCAGCCAGATCGCCTCGGCGCCCCTCTATTTCGATTTTTCGACGAGCCCGTCGATCCTCGATATCCGCGGCTCGGCCCGCCGCTGGGCCCACGAGATGAACCAAAAGAACAACCCCCTGGCCCTGATCGTGATCGACTACATCCAGCTGTTGCACGGCGGCGGGGCCGTCGAGAGCCGCCAACAGGAAATTTCAGAAATTTCGCGTTCCATCAAAGCGCTTGCCCGGGAGCTCCAAGTGCCGGTGATCGCGCTGTCGCAGCTCAACCGGCGGCCCGAGGACCGCGGCCGCGAGGGGCGCCCCCAGTTGTCCGACCTGCGCGAATCGGGGGCCCTGGAACAGGACGCCGACGTCGTGGCCGCCATTTTCCGCGAAGAGGTGTACCGACGCGACGACCCGGACCTCAAGGGCAAGGCGAAGCTGTTCGTCCTCAAACAGCGGAACGGCCCCATCGGCGACGTGGACCTCAATTTCCTCTCGGAATACACCAAATTCGTCGACCCCGCTCCCGAAGGGGAAAATTTCTAGCGGCGCGTTGTTTGCCGAAAAAGCGATAATTCACCCATGGCCTCCTTCTGGCGCCCGACCTGGGCGGACATCGACCCGGGGGCATTCAAGCACAACCTGCGCGCCCTGGCGGCGTTCCTCCCCCGTCGGGTGAAATTGATGGCCGTTCTCAAGGCGGACGCCTACGGGCACGGGGCTTCGACCTTGGCGCGGGCCGCCGCCGGAGCCCAATTGGGCGAACGCCTGTGGGGGTTCGGCGTCTCTTCCGTGGAGGAGGGCGTCGCGCTCCGCGACGCCGGCGTCCGCGAGCGAATCCTCCTCCTGGGCAGCCTCTATCCCTTTGAGAGCTACGACGTCGTTTTGGAGCGGGGCTTGACGCCGACGGTGGCGGGCCGCGCGTCGGCCTTGGCTTTGTCGCGTCGCGCCGCCCGGCGCCGCCGCTCCGTGGCCTGCCACGTCAAAGTGGACACCGGCATGGGGCGGATCGGGCTCGCCCCGGCCACGGCCCGGGACGTCCTGCCCGTTTGGGCCGCCAACCCCTGGCTGCGCGTCGAGGGGGTGTTCACCCATCTGGCCTGCGCCGACAACCCCGCCGCCACGGCCGTCCAGCTCAAATCTTTTGGCGAAGCCGTCGCGGGTTTCTCCGGCGGCCTGCGGCACGTTGCCAATTCCCAGGGACTCTTGACCCAGCCCGCCACGTGGATGGATCTCGTCAGGCCGGGGCTCGCGCTTTACGGCGTGTCCCTGGGCGCGGCGCCCCGGCGGCCTCTGTTGCAACCCGTGTTGTCCTGGAAGAGCCGCGTGGTCTTTGTGAAGACGGTTCGGGCCGGCACCCCCCTGTCTTACGGGTGGGCTTGGCGGGCCCGACGCCGCTCGCGCATCGCCACCCTCCCGGTGGGCTACGCCGACGGCTACGCCCGCGCGCTCTCCAACCGAGGGACGGTCCTCGTCGGCGGACGCCGCTGCCCGGTGGTGGGGCGGGTCACCATGGATCAAATTTTGGTGGACGTGACGGGCGTGCCCGCCGTGGAACCCGGGGCCGAGGCCGTGCTGATCGGCGCCCAGGGCCGACACCGCCTCACCGTCGAAGACATGGCGGCGGCCGCGGGCACGATTCCCTACGAGACGCTCTGCGGGATTTCCCGCCGGGTGCCCCGCGTCGTGCGGGGGAGCGCGTGAGGCCCCTGCTCGCCCCCCTGAAACTGCTCGCCCGGCAGGTTCTGGACCTGGCGGAGACGATCGGCAACGTGGTGGCGTTGTTGCGGCGAACCGTCTATTGGATCGTCAAGGCGCCCCTCGACACGCGCAACATCTTCGCTCAAATGTTGGAGGTCGGCGTCCAATCCTTCCCCGTGACGAGCCTCACGGCGCTTTTCACGGGCATGGTGCTGGCCCTGCAGACCGGGTACTCCTTCGCCAAGGTGTTTAACGAACCCTTGTACGTGGGCTCCGTGGTGGGGCTGTCTCTGCTGAAAGAACTGGGACCGGTGTTGACGGCCGTCGTCGTGGCCGGCCGGGTGGGCGCCTCCATCGCAGCCGAAATCGGCACCATGAACGTGACGGAGCAGGTGGACGCCCTGCGCACCCTGGGGACCAACCCCGTGCGTTACCTGGTGGTCCCGCGCTTTTTGGCCTGCCTCCTCATGGTGCCCCTCCTTACGGTCTACGCCGACGTGATCGGCATCTTGGGCGGCTACCTGGTGGCGCATTTGCGTCTGGATGTGCCCACGTCTGTTTATTGGGACGAGATCAAAGCCATCGAATTGGAGGGCGCCATGCACGGATTGATAAAGTCCGTGGCCTACGCTCTCATCATCGTCACCACGGCCTGTTACAAAGGCCTGCGCACCTCCGGGGGCGCCGAGGGGGTGGGGCAGGCGACCACGAGCGCCGTCGTGGTCAGCATGGTCTTTATCTTGGTGAGCGACTATTTTTTGAGCGCGTTCCTGGTGTCGGTGGGCATCGGATGATCCGGCTCGAAGGGGTCCACAAGGCCTTCGGACAAAACCGTGTGTTGCGCGGTTTGGACCTGGAAGTCCGGCAGGGCGAAACGCTCACCATCATCGGCGGTTCCGGCACGGGCAAGAGCGTGACGCTCAAAATTATGGTGGGGTTGTTGAAGCCCGACCGCGGCCGCGTGTGGGTCGACAACGAAGAAACGACCGACATGGACGAAGAGGCCTTGGCGGCCGTGCAGCGCAAGTTCGGCTTTCTTTTCCAAGGCGCCGCGTTGTTCGATTCGTTGACGGTGGCCGAAAACATCCTGTTCGGGATCCGGAATTTGAAGCCCCAAGAATTGTCCCGCGGCGACGAAATCGTCGAGCGGTGCCTCGGGTTGGTGGGCCTGCGGTCCGAGGTGGCTTTTTTGAAACCGGCGGAATTGTCCGGCGGGATGAAAAAACGCGTGGGTTTGGCCCGGGCCATCGCCCACGAACCCGAATACATTATGTACGATGAGCCGACCACGGGGCTCGATCCCATCATGTCGGACGTGATCAACGATCTCATTGTGGGGATCCGGGAGAAGCTCAACATCACGTCCATCGTGGTCACGCACGACATGAAATCGGCCTACAAGGTGTCCAACCGCATCGCCATGGTGCACGAGGGGCGGTTGGTGCAGGCCGGAACGCCGGCGGAAATTCAATCCTCCGCCAACCCTTTGGTGCATCAGTTCATCACGGGATCGTCCCAGGGCCCGATCCAAATGCCGGTGAGGTCGCACGTATGAGCGTTTCCATAGAGACAAAAGTCGGACTGTTCACCTTGGCGGGGACCATGCTCTTCGCCTTCGGGGTGCTGGTGCTGGGGGACGTTCAGTTCCACGGCACGTACCCCCTGTACGTTCTGTTCGACAGCGCCGAAGGCCTTCCCGAAAAGGGGCCCGTAAAAGTCGCCGGGGTCGAGGTGGGCAAGGTCGAAACCATTGCCTTGGCGGGCAACCGCGCCCGGGTCAAGGTGCGGGTCCGCAAAACCATCGCCGTGCACCAGGGCGCCCGCGCCCGCGTGTCGTCCACGGGGCTGATCGGTTCAAAATACCTGGGCCTAACCCTGGGCGACCCCCAGGGCCGCGTGTTGGCCCCCGGCGAGGAGATTGAGGGCACGGCGTCCTTTTCTTTCGACGAAGTGATGTCCAAGCTGGGGGACCTTCTCAAAGACGATCCCGAGTACGGGTCTTTGACCAAGAACCTCCGTCAAACCGTCAATAATTTCCAGACGGTCTCGAAGGCCCTGGCCGACTCCATCGGCCAGCAACGGACCGAGATCGCCGACATCGTTCGCAACATCCGCGCGCTTTCGGCCAACGCCAACCGCGTCGCGGCGGACCTGCGGGAGATCACCGGCGAACGCAAAGAGGACGTGAAGATCGCCCTGGCCAATTTCCGGTCGATATCGGAACGCCTGGATCGCATCGCGGCCAACGTGGAGAAGGGCGAGGGCTTGCTGGGCCGTCTCGTCAACGACCCCGAGTTGGGCAAGAACCTCGACCAGACCATGAGCAACGTCAACAAGGCCACCAAGGACCTCCAGGGGTTCACCAACCGCATCGCTTCGATACAACTCTATTGGGACTACCGCCAGCGCTTTGATATGGAGGACGACCGCTGGCACCCGGACCTGGGCATTTACATGTATCCCCGCCCGGGCAAGTACTATTACCTTGGCGGAAACAATTTGGGCGAGCGGCAGGACCGGACCGAGCCCGACACCGACCTGGAAAAACGCAACACCATCACCGCCGTCATGGGCCACGAATTCGGGCCGCTGACGTTGTACGGCGGCCTTCTTCGATCGGCGGGGGGCGCGGGATTCAAGCTGCGTCCGTTGCCCGCGTCCACCGGGTGGAACCGGCGTCTCGAGCTGGAAGCCGAGGCCTACAATTTTGGCCGGGATGAGTCCTTCCAGGGCCAAACGTTCGACAAGCCCGTCTACAACGTGGGAGCGCGGGTGAAAGCCATCGACCCGTGGTTGTGGATCGGCGCCCAGGTGGAGGACGTGGCGGAGCGCAAAAATTTCACCGTCAACGCCAACCTGGTGTTCCAGGACAAGGACCTGGCCTTCCTTCTGGCGCTGGTCGGCTTGGCGCGTTGAAATGGCCGTTGAAACCCGTATCTATTCCCTGGCGAATGTTGGGGGACAGGCCGTGCTCGTGTTGGAGGAAGTGAGCGGCCCGCGCCTTCTGCCCGTCTGGATCGGCTTGTACGAAGGCGGGTCCATCGGCATGGCCCTGGCGGGCCAAAAATTTCCCCGCCCCTTGACCCACGATCTTTTGCTCGACGCCCTGGAAAAGCTGGGGGCGACCTTGGACAAGGTCGTCATCACGGAACTCAAGGACAGCACCTTCTTCGCCGAGGTCCACCTGGCTCGCCCGGCGGGACCGCTGGTGCTCGACGCGCGGCCGTCCGATTCCATCGCCCTGGCGGTGCGCCGCAACCGGCCGATCTTCGTGGCCGAGGCTGTTTTTGAGGCGTGTCCCCCGCTCCTTAAACCGATCAGCGACGAAGAGGTGGAGGATTTCAAGAAAAAGCTCGACACCATGACGCCCGAAGACTTTTTCCGCGATTTGAAGAAAAAGAGCGACGCCCCCGGAGAACCCGGGACCGAGGCGCCGTGAAGACCAAAACCCGCACGGTGTTCGTCTGCGGGGAATGCGGGGTCGACACGCCCAAATGGGCCGGGCAGTGCCCCGCCTGCGGGCGCTGGAACACCTTGAAAGAGCGCGCCGAGACCGCCGCGCGCCCGTCGGCGGGGCGTCGCCTCACGGACTTTTCTTCGGCGGTGGCCCCCCTGGCCAACATCCAATCGGTCACGCTGCCGCGGCGCGCCACGGGCCTCGGGGAGTTCGACCGGGTCCTGGGCGGCGGGCTGGTGCCGGGTTCTTTGGTTCTCCTGGGGGGGCCCCCGGGCATCGGCAAATCCACCCTGATCCTGCAGGCGGCGGACCGTTTGGCCAAGGCGGATTTTCGGGTGTTGTACGTTTCCGGGGAAGAATCGCCGGAGCAGGTGCGGGGCCGCGCGGCCCGCGTGGGGGTGGACAACCCGTCTTTGTTGTTCGCCTCCGAAACCGATTTGGGCCGGGTGATCGAAATGGTCAAAGACCTGCGCCCGGGCGCGGTGGTCGTCGATTCGGTCCAGACCCTGGTCAAGGGCGAGGTGCCCGGGGCGGCGGGGTCTGTCGCCCAGATTCGCGAATGCGCCGCCGAATTTGTTCACGTCGCCAAGAGCCAGGGGATCGGGGTGTTCCTGTTGGGCCATGTCACAAAAGACGGGGATTTGGCGGGCCCGCGGGTTTTGGAGCACATGGTGGACACCGTTTTGTATTTCGAGACGGAACGGCAGGACGTGTACCGGTTGTTGCGCGCCGTCAAAAACCGTTTCGGGCCGACCAATGAAATCGGCGTTTTTGAAATGACGGGGCAGGGCTTAATGGAGGTCGCCAACCCGTCCGCGCTGTTTTTGGGCGCGCGCGACGGGGCGGCCCCGACGGGCACCGCGGTCCTCGCCGCCCTGGAAGGCACCCGGCCGCTCTTGGCCGAGGTGCAGGCCCTGGTGGCCCGCACGCTCTTCGGGACGCCGCGCCGCCAAGTCGCGGGGGTGGATTACAACCGGGCGGTGTTGCTCGTCGCTGTTTTGGATCGGCGTTGCGGTTTTCATTTGGACGCGCAGGACGTTTACATCAAGGCGGCGGGGGGGATCGATCTGCGCGAGCCCGCCGCGGACTTGGCCCTGTGCGCGGCCGTGGCCAGCGCGGCTTTGGACCGCGCCGTCCCCGGCGGCGTCGTGTGGCTGGGCGAGGTGGGCCTGGGCGGGGAACTGCGCCCCGTGCCCCAGGTGACGGAGCGCCTCGCCGAGGCGGCCAAATTGGGGTTCACCCGGGCGATCGTGCCCCGGACCGGCGGATCGCGCGCGGCCCCTCCCGGATTGTCCATCGTCCCGACGGCCACCTTGGACGAGGCCCTGCGGGCGGCGGCGTTGTCGCCGCACTGAATTTTATTCGTGCCATTCATTCGTAAGACGGAGGGAACGTCATGATCCTGAACGTGATGCGGGGGTTGTTGCTGTTGGTGGGGCCGTTGGTCGGCTACACCCAGGTGTCGAAGGACGCCAAAGGCATTTTGATCGGCCTGGTGTTGGCGGGCGTGATCATCGGGTTGGAATTCTTGATCGAGCGCATTCCGCTCGACGCGCTGATCTCGGCCATCATCGGGGCCGTGGTCGGTTTGGTGGCCACCAAACTGATTCTGTTCGGGTTGTTCTCGGCGGGTTTGGAACAAGTTTATCAAACGGCCGAAAACCATTCCGTCATCGGCTACGTGGCCCTCGCTTTCCTGGGCATGATGATCGCCGTCCAGAAGCGATCGGAATTGGAAATGCTGGACCGGGACCTCATCGTCAAAGGCGGCAAGAAACGGTCGCTCACCACGTATTTGGTCGACACGTCGGTTTTGATCGACGGTCGCGTCGTGGACGTGTGCGACACCAAATTCATCGCCGGAACCCTGGTCGTGCCCCGGTTCGTTCTGCGGGAATTGCAAGCGGTCGCGGATTCCGGGGACGGCGCCAAACGGGCGCGCGGACGGCGGGGTTTGGACATTTTGACGCGCCTCCAGGAAAACCCCGACCTGCCCGTGCGCGTGTTCGACAAGGATTTCCCGGACATCAAGGAAGTCGACGGTAAATTGGTGGCCTTGGGCAAGGAGCTGGGGGCCCGGGTCCTGACCACGGACTTCAACCTCAACAAAGTCGCCGCGCTCCAGGGCGTGACCGTCCTCAACGTCAACGATCTGGCCAACGCGCTCAAACCCGTCGTCCTGCCCGGCGAGGGCATGAACGTGTTCGTGTTGAAAGAGGGCAAGGAGCGCGAGCAGGGCGTGGCTTATCTCGACGACGGAACCATGGTGGTGGTCGAAGAGGGCCGCCGCGCCATCGGCCAAAAAGTCCGGGTGACCGTCAGCTCCATCCTCCAAACGTCGGCGGGGCGCATGATTTTCACCAAAATGGTGAAAGGCCCCGAAAGCCCGGCGGCGGACGCGCCCGCCCACCCGGACCTGTAGGCGTTCCGTGGCGGTGGGCGTGGTGCTGGTCGCGGCGGGCCGCGGTCGGCGGTTCGGCAAACCCAAACAATTCCAACCGGTGGCGGGACGACCGCTCTACCAATGGCCCCTCCGCGTGTTTGAGCGGATGGCGGCGATCAAAGCCGTCGCGATCGTCGTCCCCGCCGAGCGCGCGGCCGCCGTGCGGCGCGCGGTGGCCCGGGCGGGTTTTCGCAAGGTGACGGCCGTTGTCCCCGGCGGCGCCGAACGCCTGGATTCGGTCCGCGCCGGCCTTCGCGCTCTCCCGCCCGTCGCCGACACCGTTTTGATTCACGACGCGGCGCGCGCCCTGGTGGACGCGGGCGTCGTGGCGCGGGTCATCGCCGGGGTCCGGCGATCGGGCGCGGCGTTGGCCGCGTGGCCCGTTCCCGACACCGTCAAGGAGGCGACGCTCCGCGGCGGACGTCCCTGGGTTCGGCGGACGGTTCCCCGGGCGGGCCTGTGGCTCGCGCAAACCCCGCAGGGTTTCCGGCGGGATTTGGCGCGGGCGCTTTTTGAAGCCGCCGGGCCATTGACGGACGACGCGCAGGCCCTGGAGCGTTCCGGCCGCCCGGTCGAATTGGTGCTCGGTTCGTCGCGCAATTTCAAAGTCACCGTCCGGGAGGACATCGCGCTGTGCCGCGCGTTGTTGCGGAAACGATGAGCGCCCGGTCCCCCGTCGCCCGGGTGGGTTTGGGTTACGACAGCCACCGGTTCAAAAAAGGCCGGCCGTTGATCCTGGGCGGGGTGACCGTTCCCCACGACCGGGGACTGGACGGCCATTCCGACGCGGACGTGGTCCTTCACGCCGTCATCGACGCCGTTCTGGGCGCGGCGGGTTTGGGCGACATCGGAACGTTTTTCCCCGACAGCGATCCCCGCTGGAAGGGCGCGGACAGCCTGAAACTTTTGGAAAACACGCGCGCGCGCCTCGGTCGCCGCCGCGTCGTCCACGTGGACGTGACGCTGTTGGCCGAAGCGCCGCGGATCGGTCCCTACAAGAACCGCATGCGAACCAAAATCGCGCGGGCCCTGCGCGTGCCGCTCGAAGGGGTGAGCGTCAAAGCGAAGACGAACGAAGGCATGGGGTTCGTCGGCCGTCGGGAGGGGCTGGCCGCCCTGGCGGTGGCCGGCGTCGTCGCGTGACCGCGCGCCCGGTTCGCTTCCACAACACCCTCTCGGGCAAGGAGGAGACTTTCCACCCCCTGACCCCGGGCCGGGTGAACATGTACGTCTGCGGCGTCACTCCCTACGACGCGTGCCATCTGGGGCACGCCCGCTGCTACGTTACCTTCGATTTTATCCGCCGGGCGTTGACGCGGTTGGGCCACGCGGTCACCCACGTCCAAAATTTCACCGACATCGACGATAAAATTATTCGCCGGGCCGCGGAGCGGGGGGAACCCCCCGCCGCGCTGGCCGACCGCTTCATCGCCGACTATTTTGAAAAAATGGACAGGCTCGGCGTGCGCCGGGCCGACGCCTACCCCCGGGTGACGGAAAGCTTGCCCGCCATCGTCGCGTTCATCGAGCGCCTGGTGGCGAAGGGCCTCGCCTACGCCGCGGGGGGCGACGTGTTTTTCGCCGTCCGCAAATTCCCCGGCTACGGCAAGTTGTCCAAGCGGTCTCCCGATGACCTCCAGGTGGGGGCCCGCGTCGAGGCGGACGATCGGAAAACCGACCCCTTGGATTTCGCCCTTTGGAAGGCCGCCAAACCGGGGGAGCCGGCGTGGCCTTCGCCCTGGGGGCCGGGGCGGCCCGGCTGGCACATCGAATGCTCGGCCATGAGCCGGACGGCTTTCGGTGCCGACACCTTCGATATTCACGGCGGGGGGCAGGACCTCGTGTTCCCCCATCACGAAAACGAAATCGCTCAATCGGAGGGGGCCAGCGGACGGCCCTTCGCCCGCTACTGGATCCACAACGGTTTTGTGACGGTGAACAAAGAAAAGATGTCCAAATCGCTGGGCAATTTCTTCACCCTCGAGGACATCTTCAAGAAGTTCGCGCCCCGCGCCGTGCGGTATTTCCTGTTGACGCACCATTACAAGGGCCCGCTGGAATTTTCCGACGAACAATTGGCCGCCGCCGCCGCCCGCTTGCGCGAGGTCGACGCCGACCTTCGGCGTCTGGACGCGGCCCTCAAAACCCCCCTGGACGCCAAGCCCAAGGAAGCGAAAGCGCTCGCCGCGGCGATCGACGCCTTTGATCCCACCGTGGACGCGGCCTTGGCCGACAATTTCAATTCCCCCAAGGTTTTGGCGGCCTTGTTCGCCCTTTTGGGGGATTTGAAGGAGCGGGTGGAAAAGCCCAGAGCCATCGACGGGGAAGGGTTGCGGCGTGGTTTGGAATCGGTGCGGGCCACCTTTCGGGATGTCATCGGAATCGAAGTGGGGGGCGGGGCGTCTTCGGACGGCGAAGCCGAGGCGGCCGTCGTCGAACGCGTGGCGCGGCGGGAGGCGGCGCGCAAATCCAAGAATTGGGCCGAGGCGGACCGCCTGCGCGCCGAACTGCTCGCCCTCGGCGTTACCGTGGAGGACACGCCGCAGGGGCCCCGGTGGTGGCGGCAATGACCTTTTCCCATCGAAACGAAGGCGCCGACCCGGCCGACACGGTCTGGGGGCGCCACGCGGTGATCGCGGCCCTGCGCGAAGGGCGCGTCCACAAGCTGTGGCTCCAGCGCGGCGTCGGCGCGGTGGACGACATCCTGCCGTTGGCCCGCGAGCACCGGATCGTTTTCCAATGGGTGGACCGCGCGCGCATCGCCGCCCTGGCGCCGGGCCAGACCCATCAGGGTGTCGTGGCCCGGGTGTCGCCCCACCGCTTGGCGGTGTTGGACGATTTGTGGGCGAAGGGCGCGCCGGGGTTGCTGTTGGTCCTGGACGGCATCACCGATCCGCACAATTTGGGGGCCATCGCCCGGAGCGCGGCTTTTTTCGGCGCCGGAGGGGTCTTGATCCCCCGGTGGCGGTCCGCCGGCGTCACCGGCGTCACGGCGAAGGCCGCGGCCGGAGCCCTTGAAGTCGTGCCCCTCGTGCAAGTGGCCAACACGGCCCAGGCGTTGCTGGATCTCAAAGCGAAGGGGTATTGGGTGTACGGGGCCGACGCGGCCGGGGCACCCGTCCACAAGATGGATTTCGCCCATCCCGCGGCGCTCGTGATCGGGGCCGAAGGGGAGGGCCTTCACCGTCTGGTGCGCGAACGTTGCGACGCGCTCGTCGGCATCCCCGGCGCCGGGGGGGTCCCCTCCCTCAACGCGTCCTGCGCGGCGGCCGCCCTGCTTTACGAATTCCATCGCCGGGGCTTGACCGCGGCCCAAACTCGCCCTAAGCTTTAAAGCGCGGGCGGTTGGCCGCGCCGACACCATGCCCTTGCTCATCCCTTTCGCCGAGGTCCAGGAGCTCACCCCCGCCGAGCTCGAACCGTTTAAAGACGCCTTGCTCGCGCATCTGCGCACGCGCGGCGCGCAGGTCCGTCAGCGGGTGGACTCCCACTTGCACGTGACCCGCGGGGAGCGCGTGCCGGGGTACCGATTTTCCCTCGAAGTCCTTTCCGAAACGCGGACCGGTCAGCTGGAGCGGGTCACCAAACCGCTCACGCCGGAGCTCGCGGCCACGATTCCGCCGGGGCCTCCCCCGGAGCCGCCCAAAGGTCCGACCGACGTCTGGTCTTACCCGTCTGAAAGCCGCGACGATTTCAAACCCCACGCCGAGGCCTATTTCGTCCCCGGGAGTTTTCAGGCCGAGGATTGCCGCGAGTGCTTCCAACGGGGCGAGATGGGATGCAAGACCTGTTTTGGAAAAGGCGAAGAAGCCTGCACGACTTGCCTGGGGGGCGGCGCCCAACCCTGTTTTTATTGCAAGGGGCTTGAAAAAGTCCATTGCATCAAGTGTTCGGGAGAGGGCCGTATCACCGCCGGCGGCGTGGGCGGTCATTCAACCCGCTGCGATGCCTGCAACGGGTCCGGGCGGTTTCCATGCACCCATTGCCAGGGGGGGCGCCTCACGTGCCCGCAATGCCAGGGCGGCGGAAAGGGCGTTTGCCACGTGTGCCAGGGAAAAGGGACCGCGCTTTGCTCCGCCTGCGCCGGCCACAAGAAAGTGGCTTTCGGCCAGGCCTTCCGATCGGATTTTCGCCCCGTGAAACTCGAGGGCCACGCGCTCGTGACCCCGGCCCCGAGGGAAGCCCTCGACATGGCGATGTCCAAAACCGTCCCGGTGGGGACAATAAATTTGCCGGCCGGGGAGCCGCTTGACAAGCAAGTCGCCGCGGCGGCTTTTCCGCCCTCGATCAAGGCCGCTTTTGTCGAATTGGCGGAACGCTTGAAATCCAAAATGCCCTTGGGCGCGCGCGGGGTGAAATACCGTTTGGAAGTCGAGGAGGGGAGCGTCGTTCGCGTCAGCGGGTACTGCGCGGGCCAGGAGTTCAGTTACTGGCTTCAGCCGGGCGACCCCGCGGTCGTGGCCGAAAAAGACCCCATTCTTTCCCTCGGGGACAACGTGGCCATGGCGGCGGAGGAGGCGCAACGGGCGGGCGATTGGCGGCGCGCCATCGATCTGGCCAAGGAAACCCTGTCCTACGCGCCGGAGAACGCCAGCGCCCAATTCATTCTTTCCGAATGGCGTTCCAAGGTGGTCCGGGAAACGGCGATCACCGCGGGGGCGGCCGCGATCGCCCTGGCCGCGGCCAACGCCGCTTGGATTTGGGGCATGGACAGGGGCCTCCACAAAGCCGGGGCCATTTTCCAAATGGCGGGGATGCAAATCGCCGCGGGGCTTCTGGTGGCGGCCGTGCTGCTGTTGCCCTTAATGAAACTTTACCGGGCGCAATTGCGTTGGGCCGTCTTGCTGGGGGGGGTGTTGTTGGGGTTGGGTTCCACCGTGGTGGCGACCCGTTGGGTTTTCGCTTGGAATCCCATCAAAGCGGCCGATCAAAAATCCTTGGACCGGGAATTGAGCGACCGGTTCAAATCGGGCGCTCCGGTCCTGTTTTACGAAAAGGACCTGCGGTTTTTGAATGAGTTGAAAGAAAAATACCGCGACAGCCAAGCCGATTTGTCGGCCGTGCGCGCGGCCATCGACCGGCAAAGCGACCTCAAAGCCAAGCGCGACCGCGAGCAGGCCGATTTCGACGCCCGCGTGGCCCGTGTTTTGTCGGGCAAACGTCCGGCGGCGGACCGGCGGACCCAACTGGAAAGGGCGATGGAAGAGGCGCGGTTGGGATCGCTGGATTTAACCCGCGCGGAAGAGGGATTGACGTGGTTGCGCGAGGAGGAAGTCCGCGAAGGTCTCGCGCGGAACGCGCGCAAACGGAGAATTCAAGTCACGCCGGAGAAAACCACCCGCCGGCCGTCGGCTTTTTCAACCAAAAAGAGCACCGGGAAATCAAAACCGGCGCCCAAGACCCCGAAAAAGACAATTCCGACCAAAAAAGGGACTCAACCCTCAACCGCCCCCGCCGTGTGGTGGTAGTCGCCTATCGGATGGACGGTATGGGCACCGCGGGGTCCAGGTCGGCTTCGTAATCCACCCCCGCAAAACCGAACCCGAACAACTTAAAAAATTCCTCGCGGTATCCGGCGAGATCGCAAAGGCGGTCGACGTTGTCCGGACGAACCTTGTCCCATCGACGGCCGACCTCCGTTTGAACGTCGGCCCTCATTTCCCAGTCGTCCACCCGAATCCGTTCGACTTCGTCCATCGGCGGGGGCGTGGCCGCGTAGAGGTGCTCCCCGAACAGCCGGGCCATCTGCTCCACGCAGCCCTCGTGAATCCCCCGGGCTTTCATGGATTTATAAAGCAGGGAAATGTAGAGCGGCATGACGGGGATCGCGGCGCTGGCCTGGGTCACCAGGGCCTTGTTGACCGACACGACGGCGCGGCCGCCGGTGCGCGCCAGCCGCCCCTCGAGGCGGTGAGCGGTGGCCTCCAAATGGTCCTTGGCGCGGCCGATGG
This sequence comes from Elusimicrobiota bacterium, assembly GCA_016706425.1. Lineage (NCBI taxonomy): Bacteria > Pseudomonadati > Elusimicrobiota > Elusimicrobiota bacterium. The sequence goes on along the minus strand of JADJJR010000001.1, from coordinate 2,303,359 downwards.
TTCCGCGGCGGTATATGGCCGCCGTGGCCTCCGGGCCCGCGTATGAATAGGCGACGGTCACCGCGCCCGGCGCCAACAGGCCGGCGCCTTCGAGCGCGTCAATCCACAACGCCCAGTCGTCCCCGCCCATCACCGCCACCGTGTGGTTGATTTCGGCTTGGGTCGCGGGTTCGATGGTGACGTCCGCCATCTGGCCCGTTTGAAAGTTCAACGTCTTGGAGGTGTAGCTGCGCAAAATCGGTTTTAAGGTTGAGTTGAACACCTCGCCCGTGCGCGGGTGCGTGCGTCGCGGCGCGGCCAGGCTGTAGACGATCAGGTCGACCGGGCCCATCTTCTCTTTGATGAGCGCGAGGGTTTTCGCCTTCACTTCGTCGGAGTAGGCGTCGCCGTTCACGCTGGCGGCGAACAGTCCGGCGGCCGCGGCCTCTTTTTCGAAGGCCGCCGTGTTGTACCAACCGGGCGCGGCCGTGCGTTTGCCTTCGGCGGCGTTCGCGAAGAACACGCCGACGGTTTTGGCGCCGTGCCCGAAGGCGGCGGCGATCCGGCTCGAGAGCCCGTACCCGGTCGAAGAGCCGATCACCAAAACGTTTTTCGGTCCGGGGCCCTTCAGGCGGGCGCGCACGTGGGCGATTTGTTCGCGGACGTTCTGCGCGCACCCGTCCGGGTGCGCCGTCAAACAAATGAATCCTTTGGACTGGGGTCGAATGATCACGCGGCGTCCTCCTCTTCCTTTTCCGCCTTGCGTCGAAGGCTGTGGTCCAACTCTTTCTTCCGAAGCCGGATGTTTTTGGGGGTGATTTCCGCCAGCTCATCGTCTTCGATGTAGGCGATGGCCTGCTCCAGGGTGAAGACCCGGGGCGGTGTCAGCTGGACGAGGTCGTCGGAACCGGCGGCGCGCATGTTGGTGAGCGCCTTGCGTTTGCAGGGGTTGACCACCATGTCGTTCTCGCGGGCGTTTTGCCCGACGATCATGCCCGCGTAGATGTCGGTGCCCGGAGCGACAAAGAGAATGGACCGCGCCTGCAGGCCTTCCAGGGCGTAGGACGTGCCCAAGCCGGTTTCTTTGGCGATCAGGACGCCCGCGGCGCGCCCGGTGGGGGAGCCCGCCCGGGGGATGTACCCGTGGAAGCTGTGGTGCATGAGGCCCGTGCCTTTGGTTTGCGCCAGGAATTCCGCTTTAAACCCGATCAGGTTCCGCGCCGTGATCACGCCTTCGATCCGCAGGCGGCCGTGGTGGTCGGCGTGCATGTTTTTGATTTCCAATCCGCGCTTGCCGAGGTTTTCCATCACGACGCCCTGGTAGCCCTGTTCGATGTCCACCAGCAGGTATTCGGCGGGCTCCAGGGTTTGGCCGTTTTCGGTTTTGACGATGACCTGTGGCCGGGAAACGGCCAGCTCGAACCCTTCCCGCCGCATGGTTTCGATCAGGACCGACAGGTGCAATTCGCCGCGGCCCGACACCTTGAAGACGTTTTGATCCAATTCCTCCACGCGCAATCCCACGTTGGTCTTCAGTTCCTGTTCCAAGCGTTCGCGCAGGTGCCGGGAGGTGAGGAACTTCCCGTCCCGACCCGAAAAAGGGCTGTCGTTGACCATGAACTCCATCGACAGGGTGGGTTCGTCGATGAGCAGCGGGGGCAGCGCCGCGGGGTTTTCGGCGTCGGCCACGGTGTCTCCCACCCGGGCCTCCTCCATGCCCGCGATGGCGACGATGTCTCCGGCTTCGGCCGATTCGATTTCCCGCCGTTCGAGACCGAAAAACCCAAACAGCTTCGTGACCCGCAGGGGCAACCGTCGACCGTCCTGTTTCATCAGGAGGACGTTTTGCAGCCGCGACACCCGTCCGGCGTGAACCCGTCCGATGGCGATGCGACCCACGTAACTGTTGTAATCGACCATGGTGGTGAGCATTTGCAGGGGTTGGGTCGCGTCCACCGCGGGGCCCGGCACGTGGCGGAGGATCGTTTCAAACAGGGGCTTGAGGTCCGGGGTCGGTTGGTGGGCGTCGAGGCTGGCCCACCCGTTCTTGCCCGAAGCGTAGACGATGGGAAAATCCAGTTGTTTCTCGTTGGCGTCCAGGTCGACAAACAGATCGAACGTGTTGTTGAGCGCTTTCGCGGGGTCGGCGAAGGGGCGGTCGACCTTGTTGATGACGACGATCGGCCGCAGGCCTTGTTCGAGGGCCTTCCGCAGGACGAACCGCGTTTGAGGCATGGGGCCGTCCAGGGCGTCGATCAAAAGCAAAACCCCGTCCACCATCGTGAGGATGCGCTCGACCTCGCTGCCGAAATCGGCGTGGCCCGGGGTGTCGACGATGTTGATGCGCGCGTCCCCGAATTGCACGGAGGTGCATTTGGCCAGGATGGTGATGCCGCGCTCCCGCTCCTGCGGGTTGGAGTCCATGAGGCACTCCTGGGCGGCGTCGGCCTTCACTTTGAATTCGCCGGTTTGTCGGAACATGGCGTCCACCAGCGTGGTTTTGCCGTGATCGACGTGGGCGATGATGGCGATGTTGCGAACGTCCGTTCGGCGGGCCGTTGGCGAAGTCATATTACACCTCGGATAAAAAATGGGCCACCCACCGGGGCCGATCCTCAAGGACAGAAGGAATAGGGGTTTGTTCGGGCGGGACGGCTGTGAAGCGGTCGAATTATAGCACAGTTTCTCCTCGTATGGTTAAATAGGCTCTCTATGGCCGGCGTTTTCCATCTCATGAATCCGTCCTTGCGACAGGCGCCTTGGGTGACGGCGTTGACCACCTTCGGCCGAGACCTTTCGCAGTGGGCCCTGATCGACCGGCAAAACCCCCACCACACCGAAACGCTTTTGGATTGGGCGCTCAAGGCGAACATCGGCCGGTTGGTGGTGTGGGGGGGCGACGGCACCTTTCACCGCGTCGTGCGGGGCCTCTGGCAGCGCGACGCCCTGGACCGGGTGGAGTTGGCCCTTGTTCCGGCGGGGACGTGCAACGACCTGGCCCGTTACTACGGTCTGGCCAAAGAATCCTGGGGCCGCTGGGAAGCCTCCGCGCCGCAGGGGCGCCTCGCCGCGTTGTCCTTGGGGCGCGTGGCCTGGAAAACGTCGGCGCGGGCGCCGGCTTTCGACGGCGAAGACATTTTCATCAACAACGCCGGGTTCGGCCGTCCCCGTCCCTCCTACAATAAGAAGTCGCCCCCCTGGCGCGTCTTGACCGCCATGAAACCCATTTCCATCGACGCCCATTGGGACGCCGGGAAATTGGAGGGGTCCTACTACTTCACGCTCGCGGCGTTGGGGCCCTATTTCTCCGGGGGCCTGCATTTCGAGCGGAACGTGTCGCCGGAGGACGGGCGGTTGCGTTTGTACCTCGTTCCGGCCCGGAACAAGGCGCGCTTGGCGCTGCGGCTCGCGCGCGGGCGGCTCGGGCATCCCCTGTTCGACCGGAAAGTCACCAAAATCACCGCCCGAAAAATCGCCCTGGAGACGGACGCCCCCGTTTGGCCCCAGGCCGATGGGGAACCGCCGCCGGCGAAGGGGGCCTGTCACGTGGAATTTGAGGTTCTGCCGCAAAAAGCCCGCCTCTGGGTGACCCATTGATCCGCGCTTACGTCGATGTTGAAACCGACGAAATGAAGGCCCTGACGGTGGTCGGCGTGTTCCGTCCGGACCGGGGCGCCAAACAATGGGTGCGTCCGAATTTTTCCCGGTTCGATTTTTTGAATTTCCTGTCCGGCGTCGAGTCGGTGATGACCTACAACGGCGCCCGGTTCGACTTGCCTTTGATCAAGGAGCAATTGGGCGCGGACGTGGAGTCGCTCTTCCGCCACCGCGACCTCATGCTGGATTGTTGGGCCAACAATCTTTACGGCGGCCTCAAAAAAGTCGAAGCGCAACTCGGCATTCACCGCGACACCGAGGGCGTGGACGGCCTGCAGGCGATCCGTCTCTGGCACGCGCACCGACGGGGCGAGACGGGCGCTTTGGATTTGCTGTTGCGCTACAACCGCGAGGATGTTGAAAATTTGGAGGCCCTCGCCCTCAAGCTGGGCGTTGTGGGGAAGGTCGGTCCGGCCCCCGCCCGCCGGCCCGCCGGCCAAGGAGACGTTCATGAGCGCGCGCGTACTTGACGGGAAGGCCGCCGCGGCCCGGGTGCTCGACCGGGTGGCGGAAAAAGCGGCCGCGGTTAAAAAACGAACGGGCGTCGTCCCCGGGTTGGCCACCGTGTTGGTGGGCGACGACCCCGCCTCCCACGTTTACGTCGGCCAAAAAATAAAAAAGTGCGAAGCGGCCGGCATGACGTCGATACACGTGCCGCTGCCCGCGAACGTGTCCCAGGACGGGTTACGGGCCGAGGTGGAACGGTTGAACCGCGACCCCCGGGTCCACGGCGTCATCGTGCAGCTCCCTTTGCCCAAACCGCTCGACGCCGAACCCATCCTGTTGGCCCTGGACCCGGCCAAGGACGCCGACGGACTTCATCCTTCCAACCAGGGCCGGTGGATGGCCCTGCGGAGTTGGTCGGAGGTACGGGCCACGGGTCTGCCCCTGCCCTGCACGCCCGCCGGGGTCATGGAGATATTGGAACAGAACCAGGTGCCCATCGCTCGTCGGCGGGCGGTGGTGGTCGGCCGTTCGAATTTGGTGGGCAAACCGCTCGCCGCGCTTTTGCTGGCGGCCGACGCGACGGTGACCGTCGCCCATTCGCGCACCGAAAACATCGGGGACCTGTGCCGGGAAGCCGATATTTTGGTGGCGGCCATCGGTCAACCGCGCTTCGTTCGGGGCGATTGGGTGAAGCCCGGCGCCGTCGTCGTGGATGTGGGCATCAATCGGACGCCGGAGGGCCTTGTGGGGGATGTGGATTACGCGCCCGCGGCCGCGCGCGCTTCGGCGATCACGCCCGTGCCCGGCGGCGTGGGTCCCATGACCGTGGCCATGCTCTTGTGGAACACCGCGCAAGCCGCCGAAAAACAGTTATCATGAGAAAGCAGGCGTCCGTTCAACGCGCCCGGGAGGCTTCATGAAAGGCAAAGTGAAGTGGTACAACAGAGTGAAGGGATACGGCTTCCTGGTTCCGGAAGACGGCAGCCCGGAGGTGTTTGTCCACCATTCGGCCGTTCAGGCGAAGGGGAAAGACAAAGTCCTCGTCGAAGGGCAAGGCGTCGAATTTGAGGTGACCGCGGGCCCCAAAGGACCGTCGGCCGCCAACGTGAAGCCCGAGCCCAAACCGGCCCCGGCCTCTTAACCGGTCTTTTCCATCGGCCCCTTCCCCGCGCGCGGCGGAAGGGGCCGGTTTATTATTGTGTTCTCCCGTCGTCTCCGTTGGCCCGGCCTCGAAGGGCTCCCGCTCATCCTCGTGGGATCCCACGCACTGGTTTATTTGTTTGAAATGTTCCAACCCGGGCTGGTGGAGCGCCTCACGCTCTCCCGCGCCGACCTCGCCGCCGGGGAATGGTGGCGCCTGGCGACGTTCCTCTTTGTGCCTCCTTTTATCGACACGTTTTTGTTCTTTCGCGTCGATTTTCCCGCCAACGCCGTGCTCATGTTTTTCTGGTTCTCTTTCCTGTACACCATGGCGGCGTCCCTGGAGCACGTTTGGGGCACGGAACGGTTCACCTTTTATTTTTTCACGGGCGCCGTGGCCACGGCGGCGCTGGGTTTTTGGCCCGACGGCGGTTTGGTGACGAACGGTTATTTGCAGGCGAGCTTGTTTTTGGCGTTTGCGACCCTGTTCCCGGACACGGAGGTGCTTCTCTTTTTCTTCCTTCCGGTGAAGGTGCGATGGCTGGGGGGGGTGACGTGGTTGACCCTGGCGTGGACGGTGATCGCGGGGTCGGGGTGGTCGCGCCTCGGGGTGGGCGCGGGGTTGGTCAATTACTTTCTTCTTCTGGGTCCGGATCTGTGGACGACTCTTCGCCTTCGCTGGCAAGTCGTTCGGAATCGTCGCCGGTTTCGAGGAGATTGACCGGCTCGTCCTCGTCGACGGGTGGGCGCGGAACGGTCGGTTTTTCGGTCTCAAACTCCTGGATTTTCGCCAGATAGGTGTCGCCCTGGCGGCGCACGCCCTGGCGGCGGTCCACCCGGCGACGATCGGTGACCGCGCGGCGTTTCCCCGCCGCCGGGGCCTTCTTGGCCAAACGCCGGCGTCGTCCCCGGCGGTCGATCTGCCGGCGGTCGCCCAATCGCTTGTCGGTCCGGTTTTTTTTCTTTTTCGCCACGGCCTCGTTTTTACAAAACCCGGCTTCTTTTCGCAACGGTTTTGACACGTCCGGACGGTTTTGGTAATATTTTCGCCACGCCGGTGGTTCGCGGCGCGTTCCCTTTTCATTGTTTCTCGCGAGGTTTCCTCCATGACGATCCCGCCCGGTCCGCCGCCCCACGATCGGTCGGGGTTGTTCCACGGGATGCAGTTCGGGGTGTCCGTGGCGTTGGGGCTCGGCGCGGGGTTGTGGGTCGATCGCCGTTGGTCGACGGAACCTTGGGGGGTCGTCCTGGGGTTTCTGGGGGGGGCGGTGTTGGGCTTTTACCATCTCATTCGCAGCGACCATTGAGGAATATGGATTTCTCGAGTCTCATCATCCATCACCTGGCGGACGCGCCCTTGGCGCGATGGGGCGTTTTCACCTACACCAAGCACATGTTGATGATGACCATCGCGGGTCTCCTGACCGCCGCCGTGGTGTTTGGTGCCCGCGCGGGGGGGCGCCCGCGGGCCGCCCTCGAGGCGCTGGTCGAGTTCCTCCGCGTTGAAATCGTCGACCCCGCCCTCGGTCGCGAGGGGCGCGCGTTCCTCCCCTATTTTGTCACGCTGTTCCTTTTCATCATCTTCATGAACCTTCTGGGTCTGGTGCCCTGGGGGGCCTCGGCCACCGGCAACATCTCCGTCACGGCCGCCCTCAGCCTCACCACGTTTTTTTTGATCCACTTCACGGGCATTCGCCGCCATGGCTTTTTCCATCATTTCGGCAACATGGTTCCCCACGGTGTGCCCTGGCCCCTCCGGCCTTTTATTTTTCTCTTGGAGTTGAGCGGCTACTTCACCAAATCCCTCGCTCTCTGCGTCCGGCTTTTCGCCAACATGACGGCGGGGCACATCGTCGTCCTGGTGTTCTTGGGGTTGATTTTGCTGTTCGGGCAAGGCAGCCGGCCCGTGGGTCTAACGGTGGCGCCGGTGTTGGTGCTCCTCACCGTTGCCATTTATCTCTTGGAACTGATTGTGGCCTTCGTGCAGGCCTACGTGTTCACGATGTTGACGGCGATTTTCGTCGGCGGCGCGGTCCACCCCGACCATTGATCTCACCCCCGCCCCCGGCGGGGAGGTTGCACATCACAAAGGAGCTGTTCCTATGACCGAAATCATCACCACGCAGCAATTCTTCCTCGGGCTGGGCTACTTGGCCGCCGGCCTGGGCGCGGGCATCGTTGTGTACGCCGCCACCGGCGCCATCGCCAAGATCGTCGCCGCCGCGGTGGAAGGCACCGCCCGCCAGCCCGAAGCCGCCGACGCCATCAAAAAGAACATGCAGTTGAACGTGTTCTTGATCGAAGGTTTGGGCGTGGTCGGCCTGTTGGTCCTGATCATGATCGTTTTGAACCTCGGCTTGAAGGCGATCCCGTCCGTCACCGCCGCCGACGCGCCGGCCGCGACCGCCTCGGCCCACTAAGAATCGCGTGGAGCAGCTTTTCACGCCCCATGTGGGCCTCATGGTCTGGACGGTGGCCGCCTTCCTCGTTCTGGTGGGGGTGTTGGCCAAGTTCGGCTGGGGTCCCATTCTCAAAGGCCTGGACGAGCGCGAAGAGAACCTGCGCAAAACCCGGCAGGCCGCCGATGAGGCGCGTCGGGTGGCCGAGGACTTCCGGCGGGATTATGAAGAGCGGCTGTCGCGCGCCGAAGCCCAGGCTCAGCGACTGTTGACGGAAGCGGAAAACCGGGCCCGCGCGTTCAAGGACGACCTGATCAAGGCCGCCCAGGCGGAGAACGAGAAGATGGTCGCCGCCGCCCGCGTTAAGTTGGCCGAGGAGGAGCGTCGCCTTGCCCGGGAACTGCGGGCGGAAATGGCGGAGCTGTCGCTCAAGTCCACCGAGAAATTGTTGCGCCGGGAGCTCGGTGCGGCCGACCAGGAACGCTTGATGAAAGAGGCCCTGGCCGACTTCGAGAGTTGGGCCGCGAAAAAATAGTGCTCAAGCCCCAGGACCGCCCCATCATCGGTCGCTACGCCTGGGCGCTCTTCGCGGCCGCCCGGGCCCGGAAGGCCGTGGACGCGGTGCGCCGCGACCTGACCGACCTATTGAAAATCCTCGTCGACACCCCGGCCCTCGCGGAGGCCCTGCGCCACCCGCGGTTGCCCGGCGCGGTCAAGGCGGAGATCGTGGGAAAAGCCGGCGCGGCGCCCTTGCTGGCCGCTTTCGCCGGGTTGTTGTTTGAAAAGGGGCGCTGGGACGCTTTGCCCGAGATCGCCACGACCTTTGACGCCCTGGCCGATGAAGCGGCCGGCGTCTTGTCCGTGGGGGTCACCGCGGCGGCGCCCTGGACGGCGGTCGAGAGGGATCGTTGGCAAAAAACCCTCGAGACGGCCCACGGGGGTCCGGTGCGGGTGGACGCCCGGGTCGATCCCGCGCTCTTGGGCGGGACGACGATCCGGGTCGGCGACCGCGTGTGGGACAATTCGTTGCGAAACCAGTTGGAGCGGTTGCGGGTGTCTCTTGCCGCGACGCGCGCCGCTTAAAAAGGAAAAGGCCATGACGATCAAACCGGAAGAAATCACGCGCGTCCTCCAGGAACGCCTCGAAGGTTTTCACCTCTCGACGGAAACGAAGGAGGTCGGCACCGTGTTGCAGGTGGGCGACGGCATCGCCCGCGTGCACGGCCTCGACCGCGCCATGGCGGGGGAGATGCTCCAGTTCCCCCACGGGGTGGTGGGCATCGTTTTGAACCTGGAGCGCGAAAGCGTCGGCGCCGTGCTGTTGGGCGAATCCGCCTTGATCAAAGAGGGCGACGAGGTCCGCCGCACCGGCGCGGTGATGAGCGTGCCCGTGGGCCCGGCTTTGATCGGCCGGGTCGTCAACGCCCTCGGCCAGCCCATCGACGGCAAGGGGCCCCTCAAAACCGAGCGGACGCGTCCCATCGAGGTGGTCGCCCCCGGCGTCGTCGAACGCCAGCCCGTGCGGGAACCCCTGCAGACGGGCATCAAGGCCATCGACGCCATGATCCCCATCGGCCGCGGCCAGCGGGAGCTCATCATCGGCGACCGCCAAACCGGCAAGACGGCCATCGCCATCGACACCATCATCAACCAGAAAAGCGAACCGAACCGGCCGATCTGCATCTACGTGGCGGTGGGGCAAAAACAATCCACGGTGGCCCAGGTCGTCCAGAAGTTGACGGATTTCGGCGCCATGGACTACACGGTGGTGGTCAGCGCCACGGCCGCCGAAGCGGCGCCCCTCCAGTTCATCGCCCCCTACGCCGGTTGCGCCATGGGCGAGGAATTCATGTGGGCGGGCCAGCCCGTGTTGTGCGTTTACGACGATCTGTCGAAGCACGCGGCGGCCTACCGGCAATTGTCGCTCCTGTTGCGCCGCCCCCCGGGGCGGGAGGCCTTCCCGGGCGACGTGTTCTACCTCCACTCCCGCCTTTTGGAGCGGGCCTGCAAATTGTCCGACAAGAACGGCGGCGGCTCCCTCACCGCCCTTCCCATCATTGAAACCCAGGCGGGGGACGTTTCGGCGTACATCCCGACAAACGTCATTTCCATCACCGACGGGCAAATTTACCTGGAGTCGAACTTGTTTTATTCCGGTGTGCGTCCGGCCGTCAACGTCGGCCTGTCCGTGAGCCGCGTCGGCGGTTCGGCCCAGGTGAAGGCCATGAAAAAAACCGCCGGCAAATTGCGCCTCGACCTGGCGCAGTACAACGAACTGGCGGCCTTCGCCCAGTTCGGCTCGGACCTCGACAAGGCCTCCCAGGCCCAATTGGCCCGGGGCCAACGCATCGTGGAAATCTTGAAACAGGACCAATACCGGCCGATCCCCGTGGCCAAACAGGTGGCGCTGATTTTCGCCGCCACCAACGGCGTTTTGGACGATCTGGCGGTGGAATCCCTCCGTCGGTTCGAGACCGAATTTTTCGTCTGGTTGGACGGGGCCGGCGCGGGCGTGTTAAAGGCCCTCGGCGATAAAAAAGACGTGGACGACGCCCTGCGAACTCAATTGACCGAGGCGATCGCGACCTTCAAGGCCGGGTTCAAGGCCTAACCCCAAAACCCATGGCCTCCCTCCGGGAACTCCGCCGCAAGGTCAAAAGCGTCAAGTCGACGCAACAGATCACCAAGGCCATGAAAATGGTGGCCGCGGCGCGTCTTCGGAGGGCCCAGAGCCGTATCCTGGGCGCCCGGCCCTTCGCCGACAAAATGCGCGGGCTCCTGGCGGACATCCTTTGGCAGGTTTTTGACGTGAACCAAGACGGCGTGCTGACGGCCGAAGAGCTCGACCACCCCCTTCTGAGGGGAAAAGCGGACGGGCCGCGGGGCCTTTTGTTGATCACCGCCGATCGGGGCCTCTGCGGCGCCTTCAACACGAACCTCGTCAAGAAGGCCTTGGAATTCCTCAAAGAGAACGCCGACCGCAAAGTGGTCCTGTACGTTGTGGGACGCAAAGGGCGGGATTTTTTCCGGCGGGCCGGGGCCGCGGTGAAGAACGAGTACGTCGGCATTTTCAACCAACTCACCTACGCCCAGGCGGAGGTCATCGGCCAGGACCTCATTCACTTTTTCGGCGCGGCGGGCGCGGCGGACGTCACGGCCATTTACACCGAGTTCAAATCCGCCATACAGCAACAGGTCGTCACCGTGCCCCTTCTGCCCTTGACACCGCCCGGGCGACCGGCGGCGAAGCGGTGGGAACCGCCGTTCATTTACGAGCCGGCCGAGCAACAGTTGTTGGAAGGTCTCTTCCCACGGTATCTTAAGGGGCAAATATTCCGCGCGTTGCTGGAGTCCTACGCTTCCGAAATGGGCGCCCGCATGACGGCCATGGAGAACGCCTCGAAGAACGCGCGGGAATTGATCGCCGGTTTGACGCTCACGGCCAATAAAATCCGTCAGGCGGCGATCACCAAGGAGATCTCGGAGCTTGTGGGCGGCGCGGAGGCCCTCGCGTGAAAAAAAACGATCGGTGGATCCAAAAGAATTTCGGCACGCTCATCGACCTCTACGGTGGACGGTGCGTGGCGGTGGACGAAGGCCGCGTGGTCGCCGTGGGCGACCGGCCGGAAGCCGTCGAGCGCCGGGCGCGGGCGGCGGGCTGCAAGGGTCCGTCCCTGGTGCGGGTGCCGTCGGTGGGAAAAGCGGGCGGGACGATTGATCCGTTTCGACTATTCCGTTTTTCGTGACGCCAAGGCCCCGGTCATCCCCGTGGAGTTCTGGGGACGGGGCCGGTGGCACAATTTGTGGGTGTACGTCGATTCCGGCGCCAGCTTGACGGTGCTTCACACCTACGAGGCCCGGCGCCTCGGGATCAATTTGCGCGGGTGCAAAAAGTTTTACATCGTTTCGGCGGGGGACCGCCGCATTCCGATTTATCTCAAAACCCTGCGGTTGCGCCTCGGCCGCCGGGCGGTGACCGCCGAGGTGGGGTTTTGCGCGGCCCTGGGCGGGGCGTTCAACCTGTTGGGGCGCAAGGGCGTGTTTGACAAATTCAAAGTGACGTTCGACGACCGGCGGGAAACCGTTTCGTTCGCGTGAGGAGACTGCGATGAAAAAAACAGTGGGATTTTTGTTGTTGATCGCCGGGTCCGCCCAGGCCGCCTGGTTCGGCGACCCGGGCCGTCGGGGCGAGACGAGCGGTTCGTCCTTGGAGTTTTTCTACGAATCGGGCGACCGGGATTTTGAACAGGACAACAGCGGCGGCGAGGCGGAGCTCTCCTCCCACCGGCTCGTGATTCAATACGCCCGGGGGTTGGGCCAGGGGTTTGAATGGGTTTTGCGGGGCGCCCCCGCCACGGGCCGGCTGTCCCTCAGCAACAGCAATTTCGATCCGGACGTCTGGTCCGTCGGCAGCGGGTTTCTCTGGTCGCCGCCGGAACCCCTCGGCCCCGTGCGGGTGGGGATCTCTTTCACGGGGGATTACCAGGTCGGGCGTGAATCCAACGGCGACACCCTGCACCGGGGGGACATGTATCTGACGGGCGGCGTCGGCTGGCCGTTGCCCCGGGATTTTTCGTTGTACGGCGGCGCGGTGTACTCGAAGGCCGCCCTGCGTTTCGACACGGGCCCCGGCCACGTGAGTTTCCGGGAATCCACGGACACCGGCGGGTTCGTCGGCGGCGCCTGGTCGCCCGGGACGTCCTGGTCGGTGTCGACGGAAGCGCATTTCGGTTTCGAACGGGTCTGGGGCGTGTCCGCCCGGTATCATTTCCAATAGGGAGATCGTCATGAACGTCGGAAAAGTGGTGCAGGTGATCGGACCGGTGGTCGACGCGGAATTTCCCGCGGGGGCGCTGCCGGCGATCCACAACGCGGTCAAAATCAAGACGGGCGACAAGGACGGCAAGCCCCTCACCGCCGAAGTCGCGCAACATTTGGGCGACAACACGGTGCGTCTGTTGACGTTGGGGCCCACGGACGGCCTCCAGCGCGGAGCCCCGGCGGAAGACACGGGCGCCCCCATCCAAGTGCCGGTGGGTCCCGCCTGCCTCGGGCGCCTGATGGACGTGTTGGGCGAGCCCAAGGACTACCGCGGGGCCATCGCCGCCAAGGAGTTTTTCCCGATCCACCGACCGCCGCCGTCTTTCACCGATCAGGAAACGACGCCCCAAATCTTTGAAACCGGCATAAAGGTCATCGATCTGCTGGAGCCCTACATGAAGGGCGGCAAAGTGGGCCTCTTCGGCGGCGCCGGCGTGGGCAAGACCGTCGTCATCATGGAGCTCATCAACAACGTGGCCAAGCAGCACGGCGGCGTGTCGGTGTTCGGCGGCGTGGGCGAACGCACCCGCGAAGGCAACGACCTCTGGCTCGAAATGCAGCAGTCCAAACTGCAGGACGGGAATTCCGTGTTGTCCAAGGCCGTTCTGGTTTACGGTCAAATGAACGAGCCGCCGGGGTCCCGCCTGCGCGTCGCCCTCACCGCCCTCACCCAAGCCGAGTATTTCCGCGACCGCGCGGGTCAGGACGTGTTGCTCTTCATCGACAATATTTTCCGGTTCACCCAGGCGGGGTCCGAGGTGTCGGCGTTGTTGGGCCGCATGCCCTCGGCCGTGGGCTACCAGCCCACGCTTTCCACCGAAATGGGCGAACTGCAGGAGCGGATCACATCGACGAAAAAGGGCTCCGTCACCAGCGTGCAGGCGATCTACGTGCCCGCCGACGACCTCACGGACCCGGCGCCGGCGACGGCTTTCGCCCACCTGGACGCGACGACCGTGTTGTCGCGGCAAATCGCCGAGTTGGGCATTTACCCCGCGGTGGATCCTCTCGATTCCACGAGCCGCATTCTGGACCCCAAGATCGTCGGCGAAGACCACTACGCCACGGCCCGGGCCGTTCAACGGGTCCTCCAGCGCTACCGGGATCTCCAGGACATCATCGCCATTTTGGGCATCGACGAGCTCTCCGAGGATGATAAACTGTTGGTGGCCCGGGCCCGCAAGATTCAGCGGTTCCTGTCCCAGCCCTTCCACGTGGCGGAGCAGTTCACGGGGGTGCCGGGCCGGTACGTGGCGCTTAAAGACACCATCCGCGGGTTCCGCGAGCTGGTGGACGGCAAGTGGGACCACCTGCCGGAACAGGCTTTCTATATGGTGGGCGGCATCGACGAAGCGGTGGAAAAAGCCAAAACGCTGGCGTAAACCGGCGCAAAAGGAGCTCTTATGATCGGCGAAATGGGCGGTTTCAGCGGCGCGCATTACCTCGGCAACCTCGTTGGCCTGTTCCGGACGCCCCGGGAGTTGTTCCGGCGGATGGACCGGACGAGTTCCTGGGGCCCGGTGGTGGTCTACGCGATCGTTTGGCAGGTGTTGTCGATCGTTTTGACGGTGCTCTTGAGCTTCGTTCAACCGCGACTTTTGCCCCTGGGGCTGACGGGAAAATTCGTGTGGCTTTTTGTGGGGCCCCTCGTGGGCCTGGCGGGCCTGCTGATCATTTCCGCGGTCCTGTTTTTCCTTTGGCACGTGATGGGGTCGCCCCACCGTTACGGCGTGGCCCTTCGCGCCGTGGCGTTGTTGACCCCGCTGGAAGTCCTGCGCGCGGTCCTGGGCGTGGTGCCCTTCCTCCACGTGGTGGTCCTGGTGTTGACCGCCTACCTTCTGGTGGTGATCTCCGTTGAAATCCACGGCATCAAGCCGCGGGTGGCCTGGACGGTGTGGTCCACGCTTCTGGGCCTTTTCCTGTTGATCGGCGTCCTGGCCAGCCTGGCCGCGCGCGCCCGGTCCACCCCCTGGGAAAAACTGGGACAGCCCGGGGGGACCATCGAGGGAACGCCGCGTTTGGAGGGCCAGGGCATGATGCCGCCGGATCTCCAAAAACAGATGGAAGCCGAATTGAAAAAACACCAGGAGAATTTGAAGGAAATGCAAAAGGGCCGCGCCGGTCAATAACGTGAAGCGCATCGCCGTCAGCGTCATCACCCCGGACAAGCCCGTTTGGGAGGGGGACGTGGAATCCCTGGTGGTTCCGGCCCACGAGGGTCAATTGGGCGTGTGGCCCGGACACGCCCCCTCCTGGCGCAACTCAAGCCGGGCGCGGTGGTGCTGCGCGCCGGCGGGGAACCGGTGATCTTTTCCGTGTCCGGCGGGTTCATCGAGGTGAATCAGGGGCGGGTGGCGGTGTTCGTGGAAACGGCGGAACACGCCGAAGAAATCGACGCCGAGCGCGCCCGCCAGGCCGAAATGAAGGCCCGGGCGGCTCTTAAGGCGACCCCCGCGGATAAAATGGACCTCCAGGCCCTGGCCGCCCTGGAAAGGGCCTTGGCGCGATTGCGGGCCACCGAATTGGCCGCCCGTCGCGGGGGCAAACGGGGGGCGCCGTCCTCCCCGCAAGACTGAGGCCCCTTCTCCCCGGGTCCTCCGGACCTTTTCCAAAACCCTTCCTTTACAACAAATTTACATTTTCTTAATCAAAACCCAAGGCGGGTTGATTACACTTTTCTCATCGGAGCCGACGATGAGAAAAAAAGCCTTTGTGGTACGAACGCATTCCTTTGACGCGGCCGGGGATCCCTGGTCGGCGGAGGGTTTTGACGTGCGCGTCACGAGCAATTTGGCGACGGCACCGGGCGAGGCGCTCGCTTGGAGTCCCGATGTGGTGGTTTTGGATTTGGAAGGACGCGTGGCGGCGGTGGCGTCGTTTTTGCGGGAGTGGATGGCGCGGCCCGAGACACTGCGCACCCCGGTCGTCTTGATTTCCCCGGAAGAGAGGCGGTGTCTGTCGGACGTGTTGTTGCGGGGCCTGAGCGTGGTGCGGGAGATGGCCGCGGTCGAGGGCGGTCCGTCCCGCTCCCCGGCGGTCTAGCTATTGCGGACTAAAGAGGGTGTCGATTTCCTCCGCGGGGCGCGCCACCAGGGCGCGGCGGGGGGTTTCGACGATGGGGCGTTGAATTAAGAAGGGGTTTTCCGAAAGGATCTTGATCCAATCCTTCCGATCCAATGTTTCCGGATTCAATCCTTTTTCCTGCCAATAGGGTTCTTGAAAGCGCGTGATGACCGCCGGTCCCGCGCCCATTTTTTTTAACAGGCGATCGATGGTTTCCGGGGTTGGCGGGGTTTTTAAATATTCAACCACCCGGGGGTTCACGCCAAATGACGCCAACCGATCCCGCACCCTCAAGCAGGTTCCGCAACCGGGATTGTAATACAACGTCCAATCTTGGCCCATCGCGCCCTCCGGGATTGTATCAGTCAAAAAAAACCGGGGAATGAAAGAATCCTTTCATTCCCCGGGGCAATTAGCAACCGCAGCCAGGACCGAACATGTGGCCTCCTCGTACGTGAAACCGCTAACGATTCTAACGTCCCGCGCGTTAAAAAGTTCCCCGTTCTTTCCTCATTTTACCATATTCAAGCCCCGCGGAATCGATGCCGGAGGCTTAAAAAACCCACGTGGCCGAACCCCAGGACGAACACCGTGACGTAGGGGGCGGGCCACCAATACCCCGTTGAGGCGATCCAAAGCAGGACCGCCAAAAAATATCCCGCCGCCAGCAATTCCAGAGCGCCCCGGCCGCTTCCCCGGGTGCGGTAGCGTTTGTGGAACCAACTTTCCCCGTTCCGTTGAATGTTGAGCTTCGCCGTGCGCTTGAATTCGGTGGACACGTTGAACAGGGCCTCCAAAACGGCCCGGCTGTTGTTGAGGCCCATCCCGACCCCAAAGGCCATCAGGGTGGGCAAATCACGCCAGCGCAAAGGCCGGGAGCGGTCGGGGAAGGCCTCCCGGTGGGCGACGCCGTAGAACAGGGCGATGGAAAAGGCGGTGAGGCCGAAGGCCACGGCCTCGATCGCCGTGGCCCAGAGGGGCCAGCCGAGGGCCCGCCGTGCCAACAGGCTGGGAAACAAAAGAGCGGCAAACAAAATCGCCAGCAGGTAGGCCAAATTGGCCGTCAAATGCACAAGGCTTTCCAGCTTGACGAACCAGGGCAACGGACTGCGCCATAGGGTGGGCAACACTTTTTTCGCCACCTGCAGGGCCCCCTTGGTCCAGCGGTGTTGCTGGTCGCGGAAAGCGCCGATGTCCACGGGCAGTTCGGCGGGGCAGAGGATTTCGGGCAAAAACAAGAAACGCCAACCCTTGAGTTGCGCCCGGTAGGACAGGTCGAGGTCTTCCGTGAGGGTGTCGGCGTTCCAGCCGCCGGCTTCGTCGATGGCGCGCCGCCGCCACACCCCGGCGGTGCCGTTGAAGTTGAAGAAGGCCCCCGAGCGGTTGCGGGCGGTGTGTTCCAAAACAAAGTGCCCGTCCAGAAAGAGGGCCTGCAGACGCGTCAGGAGGGAATGGTCGGCGTTGATGTGGCCCCAGCGGGTCTGCACCATGCCGATCCGGGGGTCGCCGAACCACGGAATGGTTTTCATGAGGAAATCCGCCGGGGGGAGGAAATCGGCGTCAAAAATGGCGACATATTCCGCGTCGCTGAGCGCGAGGCCGTTGTCCAGGGCGCCGGCCTTGAACCCCCGCCGGTTGTCCCGTTGAACGAGGCGGACGTTGTGGCCCGCGGCGCGCTTTTTTTCGACCAGCGCGGCCGCCAGGGTTCGGCTCTCATCGGTGGAATCGTCCAAAAGCTGGATGTCCAACCGCTCGCGGGGGTAATCGAGAGCGGTCACCGCGTCCAAAAGCCGTTCGACCACGTAGTACTCGTTGTACACCGGCAGTTGCACCGTCACCCGCGGCCAGTCCGCCGGCGTCGGCGGCGGGGCGAGGCGGGGGGCGCGTTTGTAGTGGCGCCAGTAAAGGAACAAAATCCAATACCGGTGCAGGCCGTAGAGGGACAAGAGGGCCAGGACGGCCAGGTACGCGCCGAGGATCAGGGACGGCATCACGAAAGGTCGAGAAGGGCCCGAACCCGCGCGCGCAGTTTTTCCGGGCAGGAGCAGGGGGCGCTTTGGCGCAGCCGGTCGAGCAAGGCGTTTTCAAAGGCCGCGAGATCGCCGCAGGGGGGGCAGTCGGTCAAATGACGGCGGACCGTCTCTCGGTCGGCGACGGACAAATCCCGGCGGTTAAGGTAATCGTGCAGGCGGTCCAAAATTTCCTGGCAACAGGGGGCGGACATGGGGTCGTTCGGGGTCACGAGGGCACCTCCACCAGACCGGCGTCCCGGGCGTGCCGAAACAGGCTTTCTTGCATTCGGCGGCGGCCCCGGGCCAGGCGGGATCGGACCGTGCCCACGGGCACCTCCAGGGCCTGGGCCGTTTCATCGTAGGACAAGCCTTGAAGATCGTAGAGAAGCACGGCGGCGCGGTACTCCTCGGGAAGGGCGTCCAACGCTTTTTGAAAATCCTCGTTCGTCAGGCGGGCGACCACGTCTTTCACGGGGTCCGGGGCGCGGGACGCCTCGGAGGCGATCTTGTGGAAAAAATGGAAATCGTCCACCCGATCGTAGGCGTCCATGGACACTTTTTCCGGTTCGCGGCGCTTTTTCCGGAATTCGTTGATGAAGGCGTTGGTCATGATGCGGTACAACCAGGCGCGGATGTTGGTCCCCGCTTGGAACCGGTCGAGGTTTTTCCACGCCCGGGCGTAGGTTTCGGCGACGAGATCTTCGGCGGATTGGGGGTTGCGGGCCATGCGCAGAGCGACGCCGTAAAGCTCGTCCAGCAAAGGCAGGGCTTTTTCTTTGAATTCAGCGCGCGCGTCGGGCAAGGCGGATGTTTCCCATGGGAATGTTTGAGAGGATAACAATTCCCGCGCCGACGGGCAAATTCCGCGTTTAAGGGGCTTAGAACGAAGCTTTTCGTGGCTGAATCATCGCATGTGTTGTTTATGTAGGGTCGGAGACAGGCCGGGTGGAACTTTTCTCGAGGATGAAATGGATTGCGAAAGCGCCGAGTCGGTGATAAGATTGAGAGAGCCGGCCGAGATCGGGTGAGGGAGTTTTTATGCGGAAGGAAAACAGAACCCGTGGTTTGACGTTGACCGAGGTCGTCATTGCGAGCGCCATCATCGCCGTGGTGACCACCGCCGCCATGAAATACTTCACCCGGATCGGGACCACCATTTACCAAAGCCGCACGAAGCAGGTGGCGACCACCCTGGCCCGCGAAAAACTCGAAGCCCTTCAACGATACCCCTATTATCGCCTGCGCCCCTGGAACGATGCCACCCGGGTGACCCACGCCCAAACGGGCATCCAGTACGACTCCATTTTGGGGGCGCCGGAAATGATCAACGTCGGCGGTGTCCGGTACTTCCGGATGTTATCGATCCAAAAGGTGAAGAAAGACCCCACGGGGCCCAATCTCATCGACCTGCTGGATGACATTGCGGAGGGGTCGGACTTGTTGTCCACCCCGTATTATCAGGACACGGGGCTTAAACGGATCAACGTTCACGTGGCCTGGCAATCCGCCAACGGCTGGAAGAAAATACAGGTCGTGGGGTTAAAGGAGAACGCGGTTCGGTTGCAGAACAACTGCGTCCTCTGGGGGCTGGTCAAATCCACTTCGGGCGCGCTTTTGGACCAAATTTCCGTTGAGGTTGTGGAGTCCGGCCACACCGACGCCACCGTGACCGACGCCTCCGGTCGCTTTACTTTTAACGTCTCGCCCGGAACCTACACCCTGCGCGCCGTGGACACGCGCACCCCGGACTGGTTGTATTTCGGCGCGCGCAAATCGGTGGCTATCGACAATGACGATTCCCCGAAACAGGCCCCGGATTTTGAATTGAACGCGGTGGATGTGGTGTCGAGAGCCAACGCCACCTTCTGGTTTAACTCCGCCCCCGTCATCAGTCGAGTGTGCGGGAGTTCCGTCAGTTTCGTGGACCCGACTTTCGATCAGGAATGGGTCGAGATCTTCAATCCCACCACCTGGACCTGGAACGTGAAGGACGATCTGAGCCTGCAATATTACATTCAACACGCCTCGTTTCCGCTCGCGGCCTGGTCGGGAAACTTGTTGAATTCGAGCTTTGCGCCCTATTACCAAACAATCAGTGTGGACCACTTCAACAACACGATACCCCCGGGGGGGTACTACCTTTTCGCCAACACGCGCACGATCAATTTAGCCGGTAGCCCGACCATCTTGGCCGACGCGGTTTGGAAATACGGTGTTAACGTGCCCACAACGTCTTACGTGTGGTGGGATTTTTCTAACAACTATGTCTTTAAAATTTTCGGCCGTTTTGATCCCTACGGTAAGCTGGGCCTTCCAAACCCGGATTTGATCACCACGGCCCAAGTGGGAGTGCCGTTGCGGAACAACGGGTTCTACAACGGCGGCGGCGGCTATTTGCGCCTCGCCTATAAATTTTACGGTTATGACCCGGTCACCTTCAACTGGGTGTATCGAGGTTATTTGGACAGTGTGGGTTGGTTCGGGGGCAGAGACGCTGGCAACCCGGACCCCCCCATGTACGCTTGGATGGGACATTCCGACGCCAACAGAAGGGAAAGGGAAGGGTTGCTTTTGGTGGACAACGACATCGCCACCGGCCTGCGGGATCCCAAGGGGTTGGACGATGGCGAACAATGGATCCGCATCGCCAGCACGGCGAGCTGGATGGAAATGCGGGACGTGGGCCCGGCCTACGACAGCGACAACAACGAGCGCGATTTCGTGAAATTCACCACCGAGGCCGCGGCCGGTCCCAATTACCTGCGCTTTGCCCCGCGCAACAGCCTGTGGCCGACCTACAGCACGCACGTCGTTTCGGGACGGTACGCGGCGACCACCGTGAATCCCGGCGACGGCAATTGGCACAAAACGCCGTGGCACCGACACAACTTCGTTCGCACCTGGGTGGAAGATGGGATTTCCCGTCCCGACAGCGGTTGGAACGGGGCCAGCGGCACCCCTCATTGGATGAGCACCGGTCCTTGGAGCGGGCAGGAGCCCCCCTTCACCAATATGTTCTGTGAGGATTTTACCGTTACGCGGCATCAAAACTGCCGCCCGGGGAGGGCGTCCCTAAGCGTGTCGCGGATCGAGGACGGAACGTGGGCCTGGGGCCTCTACGCCCGGCACTTCCCCAATCCATTTTACGGGTACGTGGCATCGACCCAGGCGATCCTCAACGTGACGCCGGGAAGCTTCCACGGCTCCGCGGCGATTGTGCCCTCCGGGCTTTTGCGGGGCGAAACGGACGTCGTCTACAGTTTCGGGGAAATTCGGGATGTGTTCAGCATTCCACACTCCTCCATTCCCATCCGCCTCATGGCGGCGGCGGTCCTGGCCTCGACGGAAACCCGGGTCAGCGGGGCGTTTACGCTCCACGTCGCGAACCCCCCGACCCGGCCCTCTTCCCTGGATGTCAATAATCCCGCCGCCGTGGGCTACGAGCCGGCCCTGGGGTCCGCGGGACTGAATTTGCTGACGGGGTATCCCTTGCCGCCGCTTTACAAATGGTACGACTCCAACACCTTCAGTTATAAGGACTCCACCTTCACCTGGAAAAACTGGTTCAACGGGATCGGCTACCAAATCGCCACCCGCCTCCACTACGTGGGTTACATCGACGGCCATGTTTTGGATGCCGACACCAACGCGCCGGTCCCCGACGTGTCGGTGAGCGCCTTTAGCGCGGCCGCCGGGGACGAGCGGTCCACCGCCCTAACGAACGGCTCCGGGTATTTCCGCCTCTACGTGTCCACGGGCATGTACCGGGTGCGGGCGGTCCCGGAGTTTGAGGAAGTCGCCACGCCGGAGGTGGCGCCGCCTTTGAGCCTGGCCCCGGCCAACCTCGCCTCGGCGGGTTCGACCATTTACGTCGGGACGATCACCCTCTCGAACGCTTTCGGCAAACGCGACGGGCGTGTGACGCGGGGGGGGCAAAACATCGAAACCGGCGTGCTGGTGATCCTGACTTCCACGACCACGATCTTGGCCTCCACGGCGGCGATCTCGAACCTCGACGCGCTCTTCCGGAGCGGGGCCGGGCGGTATTACATGACGTCGTCCAACGCGGTGGGGACCTATTCGTTCGACGTGCGCAAGGGCACCTACAACCTGTTCGGGTTTTACAACGACGAAACCGCCGGCATCAGCCAGCGGCAGGCCCTGGACCAATACATCAACTCGGGGAACAACGGATCGAATTTCCCCGATCTGGCCTGGTGACGATGCGCCGCGGCGCCTTCCGTCGTTTTCACCCGGCCCCGGGGTTCACGTACATTGAAGTCATCGTGACCGCGGCGGTGATCGCGGTGTTGTTCGGCATTGTGCCGCCCCTCATCATGAACACAACCCGGTTTTTGAACATCAGCATGGCCCGCTTGGAACTCCAGCGGGATTCCCGCGATGTGTCCGAGGCGATCCTTTCGCGCCTGCGCCAGGCGGTGTCGACGACGGTGGTGGTGCGGGCCAAGCCCGACCAGCCCCCCTGCACGTGGATCCAGTTCAAAACACGGTCCGGCAACGTCGTGGATTTTTGGCAGCAGGGCAACGAACTGTGGGGCAGCGACAGCGTGAACTCCGCCGGCGGACGCCGGTTCACGCGCAATCTGCGTTACGTGGCGTTCACGTTTTACGACACCATGGACGACTCCTCCATGGGGGTCAATCTTTGTTTTCAAAAACAGGTGATGCGCATGTTCGGGGATCAACGCATTTACCACGTGGTCAGCGAGCGGGTCCGGATTCTCAATGACGCCTAAACCCACGCGGTCGGGGAAAGGCCGGGGGTCGGTTTTGATCCCGGCGGTCCTTTTGCTCGTGGTGCTCATGATCGTTTTTCCGGCGCTCGTCCGTCTGACCCGGGAGGACGTGCGGTCCTCCGTCCGCCGGGTCCACCGGGAAGAAGGCTTGGCCGTCGCCGAAGCCGGCCTTGACCGCGGCGCTTGGAAGTTGGGGGAATCGGACGTCCTCTGGTTCCAAGCGTCCACAACGACGATCCCCGTCCCCGATTACGATTTTGACCGGGAGTGGACGGACCTCGACCCCGATTACCGCTATAAAATTCGATTCGCCTCCGGCCCCGGCGGGGGGGAAGTCACCGTTCGGTGCCGCGTGCAGTCGGTCAAGAACCCCGATTTTACCCGGGAACTGGCGGGGGTTTACACCCGGGATTTTTCCGAGGCGCTGATTATGAAAAAGGATTTCAGCGGATCTTCCGACAATTTTCCGGAGGTTCATTGGGGGGCGATCAAGAGCTTCGACGATCTCAATGACCCCGCCAACAAACCCATGCCCCGGCACCCCCGCAAGTATTCCCGAAAAGGCATTCGGCGTCGGGACATGGTGGCCGACGCCGTCAACACGGACGGCAACGAATATTGGGCCTATGACAAAAAAGTGGTCACGCCGCCGGTTCTGGACTTGGATTACTACCGGAGCAGGGCAAAGAGATCTTCCGTTCCCGTGGCCCAGGCCACGAACGGTTGGGTCACCATGCGGGACGGGGCGACCCCGGCGTTGGCCGACCCCGTGGGGTCGGGCTATTTTACCTGCGGGAGCAACAACGCGGGGGGCAATCGGGGGATAAAGTTTGTGAGCGCACCCGCCCCCGGCAACAAGTATGAAATTCGGAATTCCTCCACTGTCATTTACATTGAAAACGACACCGCCGTGACCTGCGACAATTACTACGGGGACGCGAACAACCACAAGGTTTTTCTGGAAATTGAAGCGCTCATCCTGACCAGCGCGGGAGGGGGGGACAACCACCTCAATGTCAAAACGGATCAAACCATCGCGAACGGCCTGTTTTACGACATTCAATCTTCCATCCCCGTTCACGCGGAGATGGAATACGCGGTTGTTCCCGGAACCTGGACGGGGACGGGGTGGGGGGCCGGGGATGTGTTTGCTCCAGGAGGGCCCAACGCGGCCTCCATGTCCGCTGTTCACGGCGCCAGCGGATTGTTTACGGTGCCCCGGGTGGGTTTTCGCGGGTTGCTTCACGTTGATCAAGGACGAGTGTTTTTGGATATCAACCGGGATTTTGGACTTCTGGGCGTTGTCTATGTTCAACGGATGAAGACCGATTTTAACGCCGGCAGACAATTCCGCATTTGGCTGGACCCCATTGTCCAAAGCAAGCTCAAAATCCTTTACGCCCCTCTGCGTCGAAAGTCGTACCGGGAGGTCTTGGGCAACCTCTGGAACTCCCCTTGACCCCCGCGGGCCGTTGACCCTCCCCCCCGTCCTTTGCTAATATAGGCTCGAAACGCGCCGGGGGGTCCCCCCGGGGTTTGTCACCCAAGCCGGTCCTCGCTGTCTCTCTCGCGTTCTCGTATCTCAAATTCGCATTTCTTTTAAGGAGTTTCGTTCTTATGGCCACTAAATTCGTTTATTTCTTTGGCAACGGCAAAGCCGAAGGCAACGGCACGCAAAAAGATCTATTGGGCGGCAAAGGGGCCGGTTTGGCCGGCATGTCCAAAGCGGGTGTTCCGGTGCCCCCGGGTTACACCATCACCACGGACACATGCCGTTATTACTACGCCAACGGAAAAAAATTGCCCAAAGAGCTCGCCGCCCAACAAAAAGAAGCCATGGCCAAGCTCGAAAAGAGCCTCGGGAAAAAGTTCGGCGACAACAGCAACCCCATCCTGGTCTCCGTCCGCTCCGGCGCCAAGTTCTCCATGCCCGGCATGATGGACACGATCCTCAACCTCGGCTTGAACGACGAGGCCGTGCTCGGCTTGGCCGCGAAGACCGGCAACGAGCGTTTCGCCTGGGACGCCTACCGCCGCTTCATCTCCATGTTCGGCAACGTGGTCATGGAAATCGAAAAGGGCGAATTTGAAAAGGAACTGGAATCCGTCAAGCACAAAAAGGGCGTCCACCTGGACACGGAGCTCGGCGTGGGCGACCTCAAGAACGTCGTGGACCTCTTGAAGAAGCTGGTCAAACGCGAAACCGGCAAGGATTTTCCCCAGGACCCCTGGCGGCAGTTGGAGGACGCCCGGAACGCCGTCTTCCGCAGCTGGAACAACCCCCGCGCCATCACCTACCGCCGCCTGAACAAGATCTCCGACGACATCGGCACCGCCGTCAACGTCCAGGCCATGGTGTTCGGCAACATGGGCAACGACTCGGGCACCGGCGTGGGCTTCACCCGCAACCCCTCCTCCGGCGTGAAGGAATTCTTCGGCGAATACCTCACCAACGCCCAGGGCGAAGACGTGGTGGCCGGCATCCGGACCCCCAAGCCCATCAAAGAACTCGAGAACGACATGCCCAAAGTGTACAAGCAACTGCGGGACATCACCTCGAAGCTCGAGAAGCATTACCGCGACATGCAGGACTTTGAATTCACCATCGAAAAGGGCCAGTTGTTCATGCTCCAGACCCGCAACGGCAAGCGGACCGGCATCGCCGCCGTCCGCGTCGCCGTGGAAATGGTGAACGAGAAGTTGATTTCCAAGGAAGAGGCGCTCCTGCGCATCGAACCCGACCAGTTGGCCCAGTTGTTGGCCCCCGTGTTCGACAACAAGGAGAAGGCCGCCGCCGTGAAGGGGGGACGGTTCCTCGCGAAGGGCATCGACGCCGGTCCCGGCGCCGCCACCGGCCGCGTGGCCTTCACCTCCGAAAAGGCCGTGACCATGTCCAAGCAGGGCCCCGTGGTTTTGGTCCGCCCCGAAACGAACCCCGACGACATCGAAGGCATGGTCGTCGCGGAAGGCATTTTGACCGCCATCGGCGGCCGCACCAGCCACGCGGCGGTCGTTGCCCGCGGCATGGGCAAGCCCTGCGTGGTGGGTTGCGGTGTGTTGAAGATCGACCTGGACGCCGGCGTCCTGGCCGTGAACGGCACCCGCGTCAAGGAAGGGGACTATCTGTCGATCGACGGGTTCACCGGCGATGTCATCACCGGCCAGGTGCCCACCCTGCCCTCGGAAGTCGTGCGCGTCCTGCGCGGCGAGTTGGACAGGAAGGACGCCCCCCTCTACGGAACCTTTGAGACCGTCATGAAATGGGCCGACGTTTACCGGAAGATCAACGTCCGCGCCAACGCGGACATCCCCCGGGACGCCGTGATGGCCCGGGCCCTGGGCGCCGAAGGCATCGGCCTCTGCCGCACCGAGCACATGTTCTTCGCCCCCGAGCGCTTGCCCTTCATGCAGGAGATGATCCTGGCGGACACCGAGGAACAGCGCCGCGTCGCCCTCGACAAGCTCTTGCCCTTCCAGAAGGACGACTTCAAGGGCCTGCTCAAGGAGATGAAAGGCTACGGCGTGACGATCCGCACCCTGGACCCGCCCCTGCATGAGTTCTTGCCGAAGACGAAGGAAGACGCGACGGAGCTGTCCAAGAAAATCGGCATCCCGACCGACAAGATCCTTCAAAAGACCCAGGAACTCCACGAGTTCAACCCCATGCTGGGGCACCGCGGTTGCCGCCTGGGCATCACCTACCCGGAGATCACCGAAATGCAGGTGCGGGCGATCCTGCTCGCCGCCTGCGAGTTGAAAAAAGAGGGCGTGACGGTGGTGCCCGAGATCATGATCCCCTTGGTCGGGAACGTCAAGGAGCTCAAGGACCAGACCGCCATCGTCCGCCGCGTGGCCGAGGAAGTCCAAAAGGCCCAGGGCGTGAAGGTGAAATACCTGCTCGGCACCATGATCGAGGTGCCGCGCGCCGCCCTGACGGCGTCCGAGATCGCCGCGGAAGCGGAATTCTTCTCCTTCGGCACCAACGACCTGACCCAGATGACCCTCGGCTTCTCGCGCGATGACGCGGGCAAGTTCACCAAGGTCTACCTGGACAAGAAAATCTTCACCGACGATCCCTTCGCGACCCTCGACCAGACGGGCGTGGGGAAACTGATGGACATGGCCGTCAAAGACGGCCGCAAGACCCGCAAGGACCTCAAATGCGGCATTTGCGGCGAGCACGGCGGCGACGCGGCTTCGGTCAAGTTCTGTTACCGGGCCGGCCTCAATTACGTGTCGGCCAGCCCCTTCCGCGTCCCCGTGGCGCGACTCGCGGCGGCCCAGGCGGTCATCGAGGCGAAGTCCGGGAAAAGCTACTCGTCGAAATAACGGTTACCAAAAACGGGGGGCGGGCGCCGGCGAGGGCCCGCTCCCCGTTTTATTTTCTATGATCTACTAACCCGGCCCCGAAGGGGGAGCCCCCTTTTGCTCGGCTTCTGCGTTGCTCCTCGGTTACGATGGCCCGCATCGCGCCCTCGTCGCGCCTTGAACCCGGACAAAATAGGGCTCCCAGAATGTAGCCTAAATCAGGGACGGGTTAGTAAGAAGCACAATTCCTCGGGAGAATCACCGGCCCGGAAGGCGGACGGCGATTGGAATTGCCCTATTTCATTGTGGACGCCTTTACCGACCGCGTGTTCGGCGGCAACCCGGCGGGCGTCTGCCCGTTGACCGCATGGTTGCCCGACGAAACCTTGGCCCGGGTGGCGGCGGAAAACAGCCTGTCGGAAACCGCTTTTTTCGTCCCCGCCGAGGGGGGGTACCAATTGCGTTGGTTCGCCCCCGGGGGAGAGGTGACCCTTTGCGGGCACGCCACCATGGCGGCGGCCTATGTGTTGTGGGAGAAGTTGGGGGTCGCCGGCCCCCAGGTTTTTTTTCAGACCCAGAGCGGTCCTTTGTCGGTGTACCGGTCCAGCGGGTGGACCGTGCTGGATTTGCCGGCCTTTCCCCTGACGGAAACCCTGTCGGTCCCCGACGACCTGGTCGAGGGTTTGTGGGCGCGCCCCACCGAAGTTTACAGGGCCATGGATTATGTCGCCGTCTTTTCCGAGGAGGAGAAGGTCCGCGATTTGACCCCGCGCTTGGAGTTGCTGAAGCGGATTGAGACCCGGGGGGTCATCGCCACCGCCCCGGGGAAACAGGCGGACTACGTGTGCCGGTTTTTCGCGCCCCGGCTTGGGATCCCCGAGGACCCGGCCACGGGTTCCGCCCAATGCGTGTTGGCGCCCTATTGGGCGAAAAAATTGGGAAAAACGAGTTTGCGTGTACGGCAATTGTCCCCGCGCGGCGCCGAAATGTATTGCGAGGTGGCGGGAGACCGTGTTCGCGTCGCCGGACACGCCGCGCTCTACTTGGAGGGCCGCATTCACGTCCCGGACGCCCCCGCGTCCTCGAAATAACCCGTCATGAACGCCTTGTCAGAAATCCTCAAAGAGAAAATCCTTATTTTGGATGGCGCCACCGGGACCGCCCTTCAAAAAATGGACCTCACCGCGGCCGATTTCGGCGGGGCCGCCTACGAGGGATGCAACGAGCACCTCGTCCTCACCAAACCCGAGGCCATCACGGCCGTGCACGAAAGTTACCTGGCCGCGGGGGCCGACATCATCGAGACCAACTCCTTCGGTTCCACGCCGTTGGTGTTGGCCGAATACGGGCTTCAGGACAAGGCCGAAACCATCAGCCGCGTGTCCGCGGAGTTGGCCCGCGCCGCCGTCCGGAAACACGCCACCCCCGCCCGGCCGCGGTTTGTCGCCGGTTCGGTGGGCCCCACCACCAAATCGCTTTTCGTCACCGGCGGGGTCACCTTCGACGCGCTGGTCGAGACGTTCCACGTCCAGGCGCGCGGCCTGTTGGCCGGGGGTGTCGATCTCTTCCTCGTGGAAACGGCCCAGGACAGTCTTAATATCAAGGCCGCTTTGATTGGTCTCGACCGCGCCATGGCCGAGTGCGGCCGCCGGGTGCCTGTGAGCGTTTCGGCCACGGTGGAGCTCATGGGCACGACCCTGGCGGGGCAAGGCATCGAGGCCCTGTATTACTCTTTTCAACAGCGGGATCTGTTCAGTCTGGGGCTCAACTGCGCCACCGGGCCCGATTTCATGGCGGATCACATCCGCACCTTGGCCGACATTTGCCGCTTCGGCGTGTCCTGCTACCCCAACGCGGGGCTTCCCGACGAAGAGGGCCGCTACAACGAAACCCCCGAAGACATCGCCCAAAAGATGGCGCGCTTTGTGGACAAGGGGTGGGTCAATCTCATCGGCGGCTGTTGCGGCACCACCCCGGACCACATTCGCCGGCTGGCCCAAATGGCCGAGGGGAAACCCCCGCGCCGCGGCCGCGGCGCGCCCCGGTTCACGTTGTCGGGCTTGGACCCTTTTGTCTTGACCGAGGACATGCGTCCCGTCCCCGTGGGGGAGCGCACCAACGTCATCGGGAGCCGCAAGTTCAAGGAAATGATCGTCGCGGGATCCATTGAGGAGGCCGCGGAGATCGGCCGCAAACAGGCCCGGTCGGGCGCCCAAATCATCGACGTCTGTCTCGCCAACCCCGACCGCAACGAAGCCGCGGACATGGACGCGTTTTTGAACCACCTCACGCGAAAAGTCAAAACGCCGCTCATGATCGACTCCACGGACCCGTCGGTGATGGAGCTCGCCCTCAAAAAGTGCCCCGGCCGCTCGGTCATCAATTCCATCAATCTGGAAGACGGGGAGGAGCGGTTCGAGCGCGTCGTGCCTTTGTTGAAGACCTACGGCGCGGCGGTCGTGGTGGGCTGCATCGATGAGGACAAGACCCAGGGCATGGCCGTGACCCGGGAACGCAAATTGGCCGTGGCCCGACGGGCCCACGCCCTGCTGACGGGGAAATACGGTCTTGAGCCCGAGGACCTCGTGTTCGATCCCCTGGTTTTTCCCGCCGCCACGGGGGACGTCCATTACGTGGGGTCCGCCCGGGAGACCATCGAGGGACTTCGGCTCATCAAAAAGGAATTTCCCCGGTGCAAGACCGTCCTGGGGGTCAGCAACGTGTCTTTCGGACTGCCCGAGGCCGGGCGCGAGGTGTTGAACGCGGTGTTCCTCCACCACAACGTCGAGGCCGGCCTCGATTTCGCGATCGTCAATTCGGAAAAGCTGGCGCGCTACCCGTCAATCCCGGCGGAGGAACGGGCCCTGGCGGACCGTCTGCTCTTCGCTTCCCCGGCGGAGTCCAAGGCCGCGGTGGACGCGTTCGCGGCCTATTTCCGCAACAAGTCCGCGCGGCCCCCGGCGCCCAAGATCAAAGCCGGGACGCCGGCGGAACGCCTGCCGCGCAACGTTGTCGAGGGGTCCAAGGAGGGGTTGTTGGAAGACCTCGACGCCCTGCTCGCCGGGGGGGCGGCCCCCTTGGACATCGTGAACGGCCCCCTCATGAAAGGGATGGACGAGGTCGGCGGCCTGTTCGCCAAGAACGAGATGATTGTGGCGGAAGTCCTGCAGAGCGCCGAGGTGATGAAAGCCGCCGTCGCCCATCTTGAACCGCGCATGAGCGCGACCGACCGCGCGGCGCGGGGCACCATCGTGCTCGCCACGGTCAAAGGCGACGTGCACGACATCGGCAAAAACCTCGTGCACATCATTCTCAAAAACAACGGGTACCGCGTGGTCGATTTGGGGATCAAATGCCCGCCCGAAGACCTGGTCCGCGCCGTGCGCGAACACCGGCCCGACATGGTCGGGCTGTCGGGGCTTTTGGTCAAGTCCGCCCAACAGATGGTCGCGACCGCCGAAGACCTGGCCGCCGCGGGCATCGATTTGCCCCTGCTGGTGGGCGGCGCCGCGCTGTCTGAAAAATTCACCGCCACCAAAATCGCTCCCGGTTACACGGGGGCCGTCCTCTACGCCAAGGACGCCATGACGGGACTCGACCTTGCCAACCGGTTGGTCGACGCGGCCGGGCGGCCGGACCTGTTGAACAAAGTCCGGGCCCGCCAGGAGGAACTGCGCGCGGGGGCGCGCGCCGCCGCGGTGTCATCGGCCCCGATCGCGCCCGCCACCGTGGCGCGTCATTACGTCCCCCCGACCCCCCCGGACCTCAAACCCCACAACCTGACCGATTTTTCGGTGGAGGACATTTTCCGCTACATCAACCCCGTCATGCTTTACGGGAAACACTTGGGGTTGCGCGGGCAATTGGCCAAGCAATTGGCCGCCGGTGAGGAAAAAGCGGTCAAATTGCACCGGGAGGTCACGGCGCTTCAAGACGAGATCCTGGCCCGCCGGTTGATCCGCCCGGCCGCGGTGTGGCGTTTTTTCGCCGCCGACGCCGAGGGAAACCGATTGCGCCTGTACGGTTCGCCCGACGACCGGGACGCCGCCGCGACGTTCGATTTCCCGCGCCAAACCGGGGGGGAGGGCCTTTGCCTCAGCGATTTCGTTCTCCCCGCGGGCGACCGCATAAGCCGCTTTGCGGCCCCCGGTGCCGGGAGCTCCGCGACCGGCCGGCGCGACTACGTCGCCCTGTTTGTGGTCACCTGCGGGGACGGCGTGCTGGAGCTGTCCCGGGAATGGCGGGAAAAGGGGGATTACCTCAAATCCCACGCCCTTCAGTCCATCGCCATCGAGTCGGCCGAGGCCTTCGCCGAACTTCTCCACGAGCGGATTCGCGCCATGTGGGGGTTCCCCGACCCGGCCGGACTCTCCCTGTCGGAAAAATTCCAGGCCAAATACCGGGGCCTGCGGGTGAGTTTCGGCTACCCCGCGTGCCCCCATTTGGAGGACCAGCGTCCCCTGTTCCGTCTGTTGACTCCGGAATCCATCGGGGTTCGACTCACCGAGAATTGCATGATGGAGCCGGAAGCCTCCGTGTCGGCCCTGGTCTTCCACCACCCCGAAGCGCGCTACTTCTCCGTTGAGGGTTCGTCGCAGAGCTCCGGGGACCTGGGGCCGCCGGGCGGCTGACGCGGCCCCTCGTCGACGGAAATGGTAAAATAACACCCCCATGTCGTTTATCTATTTCGATAACAACGCGACGACGCCGGTGCGCCCCGAAGTGCTGGAGGCGTTGAGGCCCTTTTTGACGCCCGGGGGGGAATTCGGCAACCCCTCCAGCCTGCACACCACCGGCCAGCGCGCGCGCGCGGCCCTGGAAACGGCCCGGGAACGGGTGGCCGGCCTTTTGGGCGCCGCGGACCCGGAGGAGATCGTTTTCACCTCCTCGGGCACCGAGTCGGACAACATGGCCATCATTGGCGCGGCCTTCGCGCACCGCGACAAAGGCCGCCGGATCGTCACTTCCGCCGTCGAGCATCACGCCGTGCTCCACACATTGGATTACTTGGAAAAAGAGCACGGGTTCATCGTGACGCGCCTGCCGGTGGACCTCCACGGGCGCGTGTCCCCCGACGCCCTGGCCGCGGCGCTCACGCCGGACACGATTTTGGTCACCGTCATGGCCTCCAACAACGAAATCGGCACCGTCCAACCCCTGCGCGCCCTGGGCGAGGTGTGCCGCAAGGCGGGCGTGCTGTTCCACACGGACGCCGTGCAGAGCGCCGGCAAAACCCGCCTCGACCTTAAAAAAGAGCCCGTGGACATGGCGTCCATTTCCGGGCACAAAATTTACGCGCCCAAGGGCATCGGCGCCCTTTACCTGCGGCGCGGGGTGCGTCTGCACGCGATCTTGCACGGCGGGGCCCACGAAAAAAACCGCCGGGCGGGAACCGAGAACATTTCGGGGGCGGTGGGGTTGGGCGCGGCCTGCGCCTTGGCCGCGGCGGAACTGGACCGGGAGTCGGCCCGGGTGCGTGCCCTTCGCGACCGCCTGGAAAAAGGGCTCTTGGACCGCGTTCCCGCGGTGTTTGTCAATGGGCACCCCACGGAGCGTCTCGGCAACACCACGAACCTGACTTTCGAGTGCGTGGAAGGGGAGTCCTTGGTGTTGGCCCTCGACCAGGCGGGGTTCGCGCTCAAAAACACCGACACCCCCGGTGTCGAGGTGTCCACCGGCTCCGCCTGCGCGTCGGGGCTCCTGGAACCCTCCCACGTGCTCAAGGCCATCGGCGTGCCCCCGGAGCACATCCACGGAAGCGTGCGTTTTTCCCTCGGGCATTTCAACACCGACGCCGACGTCGACACCGCCTTGGAGATCGTCCCCGCGGTGGTGGCCCGTCTGCGGGCGCTCTCGCCGTTGTGGGAGGACCGCCTGAAAGGCGCGGGGAAACGCTGATGTATTCTCAAAAAGTCATGGACCATTTTCAAAACCCCCGGAACGTGGGGGAAATGCCCGACGCGGACGCCGTCGGCAAGGCCGGCAGCCCCACCTGCGGGGACATCCTGCGCCTCTACCTCAAGTTCGACAACGGCCGCGTGGCGAAAGCCAGCTTTAAAACGTTCGGCTGCGGCGCGGCGATCGCGGCGTCCTCCGTGCTGACGGAGTTGGCCCTGGGCAAAACCGCGGCGGAACTGCG
Source organism: Elusimicrobiota bacterium (assembly GCA_016706425.1). Lineage (NCBI taxonomy): Bacteria > Pseudomonadati > Elusimicrobiota > Elusimicrobiota bacterium. The sequence goes on along the minus strand of JADJJR010000001.1, from coordinate 2,270,637 downwards.
CCGGATCACCAACCAAAACGTGGCCGACGCCCTGGGCGGACTGCCGCCCATCAAGATGCATTGCTCGGTGCTCGCCGAGCAGGCGCTCCACAGCGCCCTGGAGGGCCGGTGAACGTCGTCGTCGCCATGTCGGGCGGGGTCGACTCGTCGGTCGTGGCGGCGATCCTGAAAGAGGCCGGGCACCGCGTCATCGGCGTGACGTTGAAGCTCTTGGAGAAAACCACCGGTTTTGGTTGTTGCGGGTCCACCCGGGACATCGACGACGCCCGCGCCGTCTGCGCGCGCCTGGACGTGCCCCACTACGTTCTGGATTTTTCCGGCGAGTTCCGCAAAAACATCATCGCCCCGTTCGTCGACGATTACGTGAGCGGCCGCACGCCGAACCCCTGCATCGCCTGCAACCGCCACGTGAAGTTCGACGCCCTGCTGAAAAAAGCCCTGGCCCTGGGGGCCGACGCCGTGGCCACGGGCCACTACGCCCGGATCGTCCCGTTGGTGCGCGATGGGAAATCCCATCGTCGACTGCGGCGCGCGCGCCATCTGCCCAAGGACCAATCCTACGTGCTCTACCACCTCGGTCAGGCCGAGCTGGCCCGGTTGATGTTCCCCGTGGGGGAGCTGACCAAGGATCAGGTGCGCGACGCCGCGCGGCGCTGGGGCTTGAAAGTGGCCGAAAAGGACGAAAGCATGGAGATTTGTTTCGTGCCCGACGCCGACGCCGGCGGTTTCGTCGCCGCCGAGGCCAAAGCCGGCCCGACCCTGGCCGAAGGGCCGGTCCGCACCCTGGACGGCCGCGAGGTGGGCCGACACAAGGGCGTGGCCCGCTACACCCGGGGCCAGCGCAGCGGGTTGGGGGTGGCCCTGGGTCGGCCTGTCTATGTGGTCGACCTCGATCCCGCCACCAACACGGTTTTCGTCGGGGAGGACGCGGACACCCTCTCCCCGGAAGCCGCGATCGCCGAGGCTTTTTGGGCGGAGGGCGCGGCCCCGGCCGCGCCCGTCACGGTGGACGTGCAGATTCGCTCCCGCCACGGGGCCGCCCCGGCGGTCGTGACCCCGGTCAACGGGGGCGCCCGCGTGCGTTTTGTCGAGCCCCAGCGGGCCGTGACGCCGGGCCAGGCGGCCGTTTTTTACGAAGGGGACACGGTTTTGGGCGGCGGCGTCATCGCCGCGGCGACGCCCATCGGACGGACGAAGAGCGGGGGCCCGCGATGACCGACCTGTCTTTGCTCTTGCGCGGGACCGTGAAAGTGTTCTCGCGCGCGGAACTGGAGGAACGGTTGGCGGCGGGACGTCCCCTCCGTGTCAAGTTGGGCGTCGATCCCACGGCCCCGGACCTCCATCTGGGGCACACGGTCGTGCTCACGAAACTCCGGCAATTCCAACAGGCGGGGCATCACATCGTTTTCATCATCGGCGACGCCACCGCCCGGGTCGGCGACCCTTCGGGCCGATCCGAAACACGCCCTCCGCTCGATGCCGACGCCGTGAAAGCCAACGCCCGCACGTATCTCGCCCAGGTGTTCAAAATACTGGACGAGAAAAAAACCGAGGTGCGGTGGAACAGCGAATGGCTCCTGCCTCTTTTTTCAAACACCGACCCCGACCCGTCCAAACGGTTCCTGTCGATCATGGCCAGGCACACGGTTCAACAACTTTTGGAGCGGGAGGATTTTCAAAAACGCTTGGCCGCCAAAACCCCGATTTCCCTCCTCGAATTGTTTTACCCGCTGATGCAGGGCCACGATTCGGTGGCGGTGCGGGCCGACGTGGAACTCGGGGGAACCGACCAGCTGTTCAACCTGTTGATGGGGCGGGAACTGCAAAAAGACGCCGGCCAGCCGCCGCAGATCGTCATGACGTTGCCGTTGCTGGAAGGCACCGACGGCGTGCGGAAAATGTCCAAATCCTACGGCAACGCCATCGCCTTGAACGAACCCGCCAACGAGATGTTCGGTAAAGTCATGTCGCTTTCGGACGCGATGATGTGGAAGTTTTACGAGCTTTTGACGGAGGAAGACCTCGCCGCCGCGAAAGCGCTCCACCCCATGGAAGCCAAGAAGCGATTGGCGGGGCTCCTGGTCGAACGTTACCACGGCGCCGCGGCGGCGCCCGCCGCCCGGACCCATTTTGAAAACGTCTTTTCCCAACGTTCGGCGCCCGAAGACATCCCGACCCACCGCGCGACCCGGTCGCCGATCCGCCTGCCGGACCTTCTGGCGGAGGCGGGTTTGGCGCCTTCCAAGAACGAGGCCCGCCGGTTGATCCAGCAGGGGGCGGTCGAGGTCGCGGGCGAGCGGGTGACGGACGACCGCGACATCGTCGTCCACGCGCCGCTCTTGGTGAAAGTCGGCAAGCGGCAGTTCCGCAAAATCCTCACCCCGGAATGACCGCCCCCGTCGCCCCGCCGGGACGTTGGGTTTTGCGGCTCGTGGGGTTGACGCTGAAACATTGGCGTGAGGACAATTGTCCGCTGATCGCCGCCGGTTTGGCCTATTACACCATCATCTCCCTCGTCCCCTTGTTTTTGATCGCCCTGGCTCTCGGCGGTATGTTGCTGGGCCCCATCGCCTCCGTGAATCAATTGGCCCCCGCCCTTGAGGGACTACTCGGGGCCCAGATCGCGCGCCCCATCGAAAAAATGGTGCTCGACGCCGCGCAGCGGGAATGGGGTGGCGCGACCCTGGCCAGCGTGGCGATTCTTTTCTGGGTGGCGTCGATCGTGTTCAACCACCTGCAGCGCGCCTTGAATCTCGTTTGGGAATGCCCGGGACGCCGCGGGGTGGGCGGCGAGTTGCTCAACCGCCTGGTCGCCTTCGGCATGGTGATGGGCACGGGGCTCTTCGTTCTGGTTTTCGCGGTCATGATGGCGGGGCTCGGCCTGTTGCGCAACGTGCTCGACCCCTGGGTTCCGCTCCTCGAGAGCTTCCCTTTTTGGTGGGCCATGAACCTGGCAATTTTCTTCCTGCTGATGATGCTTTTTTGGGGAATGGTCTATCGGTTTTTGCCGACCTTGAAATTGCGCTGGCGGGACGTCGGCGTGGGGGCCCTGGTCACAACGGCGTTGATGACGGGGGGAATTTACGTTTTGGGTTACTATTTCAGCCGCGTTAAGTTTTGGTCGATCTTCGGCGCCGCGGCCTCGGTGATGGTCGTGCTGATTTGGATCTACTTCACCAACCAAATATTCCTGTTGGGCGCCGAATTCACCTGGGCGTGGGCCCACCGGCATGTGCTTTTGAACAACGCCGGCGTTTCCACTCCACCGCCGCCAGCGTCGCTCCGGCCATAAAAACCGCCCAAGGGTGCAGCAGGAAGGACGGGGGGCGGTGAAGCCCGCGCACCACCCAGGCCGCCGCGAACAACACCTCCACCGATAAAAACCCGATCAACAGCGCGGCGCCCCGCGCGCCCCAGCGCTCCCGCCAACCCCATTCCGCGAGAGGTTTTTGGACCATCCGCTCCACCGGGGACGTCATCGGGATTTCCCCGCTTTCGCCAGGGCCAGGAACCCCAGGACCCCCGCGCCCAGCACGGCGATCACGCCGAAAAAGCGCAGGAGGCCGAGGAAAGGCCAGCTTCCCATCACCACAAGACCCGCGCCGGCGGTGAACAGGAGGGCCGCCCGCCCGAAATCCGTTCGCGTCCACCCGAGGGCGGCGGGATGGAGGTCCACCCACGTGTTCCAGGTCGCCCAGACCTTGGCGATGTCGGCGCGGCGGCGGAGGGCCGTCCGCCCCAGACGGTAGAGACCGCCCAGAAGAAGCAGAACGACGCCCAGCTTCAAGAGGCTCACCACCGCCCGGTGCAGGTTCCAAGCGTTCAACGCCACCGGCTCGTTTTCCTGCACGAGCAGTTTCGAAAAACGGAAGATTTGACCGGCGTTGGGCACCTTGAGGCGGATCGGCAGGGTTCCCGCCTCCGGCGCGGACGCGCCCGCGACCTGTTGGCGATTGACGTCGCTGAAAAAGTTCAATTCGCGCTCCACTTGCTGGGCGTAGAGGTCCTCGCTGATGTTTTGGGATTCGTCGAAATCGCTGCGGAACTGGTAAACCTTGGACTGCCGGGCCATTTCCTTCCGCGAGGCGTAATCGCTGGAACTGCGCGACACTTTTCCCAGGGATTGGAACGACGCGGCCGAGTCCGCCAGTCCGCGCAGGACGCGCCGGTTCCCTCGGAGCACCTGTTCGAGGGGTTTCAGGCCGCCGGCCTGGACTTCTTTGTCGACCGTCCCGCCGAAATACACGTAGTCGCGTTCCGTGGGCAAGTAGACGGACCAGACCAGCTGGCTGATTTTTAAATCGACGTTGGGCAGGGTCAGGGCTTGACGCCCGCCGGGCCCGCCCGCGCCCGCGTTCCGAAAGTACATGACCTCGACGTCGAAGGCCGCGAGGTTCTGGCCCTCGATGCGCGAGCGGTTCAAGGGGATCAGGGTCGCGCCGTTCGCGGCTTTCGACGGTTTCACGGGGCGTCCCTCCACGAAGGCCGACCAGACCTCCGCGCCCGCGGGCAGGCGAACCTCCAAAAACTGTTTGGCCGTGTTCTTGACCGAGAGGGTCAGGTGGGTGACGCACTTGCCGTCTTTGAGGAGCAAGGTCACGGCGTTCGCCGTGTCGATGACCGAGGAGACCACCGCGATCTCCTCGTGGCGTTGGATGTCCAGCCCCAGGCGGAAGGGGGGGCGAACGTATTTGAACGCGTCGAGGAACGTGTTTTGACCCAAGGCCGAGAGGGGGCCCGGCACTTCGCGCGGGTCGAGGCGCACCAACCCGGCGGTGTCGACGATCTTGACCTCGCCGTTGGTGGTCTTTTCGATCAACAGGTCGCCGCTCTCCCGCACGGCGCCCAGCACCTGGAACCCGTCAAAGGGGACGACCCCGCCCTTGTCCTTGAAGGCGCGCTCGACGCGGACGGTGACGCTGAATTTGCCTTTCCGCGCGTACTCAAAGGGGATGAAGAGCGTTCGGTTGTCCGCGCCGCGTTGTTTCCATTCGCCGACCGCGTCGCCGGTCACGTCCAGCAGGGTGTATCCCTCGGGAAGTTGGAGAGAGAGATTGTTGATGGTGTTTTGCAGGACGTCCAGGTCGATCCGCGCGGTGGAGCGCACCGCGTCGTCCTGAACGGACAACACGGTGTGGGGCGCGGCGTAAACCTTGGCGGGGCCCTTCGCCTGTTCGGGTTCGACGGCGTTCCAGACGATCGACAACCGGGTGGTCAGGGGCAAGCTCGCGCGCACGCGGGTGCCGCCCTCGCTCGGAAGGGTTTCGACCCCCGAGGCGCCGCTGACCCGCGCGTCGAGGTTCGGCGCGCCCAACCAGAGGTCGACTTGCGTGATGGGGGTTTCGGGGATGGCGACGTCCAAACGGTAGGGTTCCTTGTCGAGAGCGGCGGGCAGGGAAAACACCGCCTGGATCTCGTGTTCGCCGGGTTTGGGCACGGTGACATAGGTTTGGCCGCCGTCCGATTCCACGAGGGCGGGCCGCCCGTCCATCAAAATGTCCTCGAAAGCCACGCCGCCCTGGAAGAGCGGCACGCGCAAGGGCGCGTAGGAAGGGCCGTCGCTCAAAATTTGAAGGCGCAGACGGGCCGTCACGGTCGCGCCTTTTCGGGTGACGCGGCCGGTGTAAGCGGCCTTGGTGAGGAACGCGCGGGCCCCTTCGCCGGCGGGCGCGCGCATGCGGTCGAGCAGTTTTTTGAACTCTTCCCGGGAGAGGGAGACCTTGCCGTCGCGCACCTCGTGGGCCGGCGTCTCGGTCACGCCGGTCTGCTTAAGCAGGCGTTGGAACTCGTCCCAGGTCAGCAACACGTCGTCCTGGTCCAGGCGCAGAAGTTTCTCGAAGGCCCCCCAGGGCAGGCTCAATTCGCCCTGGGGACCGTCGGGCCCTTCCGCCGCGCGGAGCCCGGAAGCCCCGAGGAGCGCCAACGACAACAGGCCCCGGAACAAATTTTTCAAGTTCATGGACGGTCTCCTGTGTGAAAGAGGGACAAGACCCAGCGGAGGACGGCGACGGCGTAGGCCCCCACCGCGAGAGCGAAAAGAGGTCGGGCCACCACGGCGGTCGCAAGGGCCGCCGTCAAGGCGAGAAAGACCCATTGAAAGGGCGTGGGGTGGAAGGCCAGGGCCTTGCGCGCGGCGGTGGTTTTTTCAAGGAACCATTTCTCCCCGGCCCGCAGGGGGGCGCGGAAACGGAACACCAAGAGAACCGCGCCGAGGAACAAAAGGCCCCGGGCGAGCGCCTCCACCCCGGTGGACCAATGCCACAGGGGCAGGGCGAGGGGGCCGTCCGAGGGGGGAAGGGTTTTGGAGAAAGAGAGCCGGACGCCGGTCTCCGGCACGTTGACCCGGACGGGCAAGGCCCCCGCGGGAAGGCCCGCAACTCCCGCGCTTTGTTCGAACTCGCCGCCGACAACCGGGGCCGCCGTCGGCGGGGGTTCTTCGGTCGCGGCGGACAGACCGTCGGCTTCCCCTTCCCATTTTTCCTCGAGCGAAGCGATTTCACGGGCCCGGTCCATGCGGTTGTCCTTGTCGTCCGCGAGCGCAGCGCGAATCCGCGGGCCCGCCTCGTTCTTGAATTTTAAACCGGCCGTTTTTCCCAAAGCCGCTCCGGTGATTTGGGTCGATGGCCGGTTCACGTCCTCAAAATCATTGCCGAGGTACCGGAAGTTCCAATCGGGGGGCACGACGACATTCCATTGCAGGCGGTTGACCAGAACGTCCGGCATGGGCAACCGCAATCGTTCCCGGCCGAGGGCGGGGAGGCGGGCCCGTTCTTCGTAAACCACGATTTCCACCGGGAAGAGGCCGGCGCGTCCGCCGGCGGAGCGGATGAGTGGAATCATGGTTTTTTTATCGGGGCCGACCACGGGTTTGACCGGGGCGCCGTCCACGAACACGCTCCACAGGGCGGCCCGGTCCGGCAGGGCCAGGCCCAGGAACTGCCGGGCGGAGCTCTGCACCCACAGCGCGACGCGGTGGACGCGTTTGCCGTCGGGGCGGATCACCGTGGTGCCGTCCACCCGATCGACGAAGGTCATGGGCACGTTGACGACGGCGTGCCGCGACAGCGTCAGCGCCAGCGACAGGGGCCCGCCGAGGTGTTGGTAGCCGTAGACCAGGCGGTCGCCCCGCGCGACGAGATCGACCGGCAACTCGCGGAAAGGGTCTTTGGGTTCAAGTCCGCCGACGACCGGGGCGGGCAGTTCCACGTCGCTTTTCAACTCCACACCGAGGTGTCCCCGCTGGCGTTGGGCGCCCAGGACGGTCAGGCCCGTGTACGTGGTGGTCGATTTTTCCCCGGGCAGCACGCGTTCCAGGGTCACGAAAAAGTCGACGCGTCCCTTGCGGGCGGATTTAAGGGACACGGCCAGCCGGGCGGGGTCGGCGCGCTCCTGCCAATCCTTGACGGCCTCTCCGTGCACGTCCAAGACGGCGAAGCCCGCCGGGGGGACGAGGAGCGTTTCGTTGATCGTGTTTTGCAGGACGTCCAGGGCGACGTGGACGGTGGCGCGGACCGCGTCTTCTTCGACGGACAAAAGATGATCGACGACGGCGTAGACCTGCGCCGGGCCCTTGGCCCGGTCGGGGGCGAGCGGGTTCCAGGTCATGCTGACCCAGTCCGTGGGGGGGAGGAGCGCCCGCACCCGCGTGCCGCCGGGCGCCGCCGACAACTCCCGGTGGAGCGCCCCGGGGACGGCGATGTCCAGGTTCGGCTCCGGCACCTCGAAAATCCATTCGGTGATGGGGGTGTTCGCCAGGGCGAGGCCCAGGGTTTGTCCCGCGGTCGCGTCCGGCACCGGCACGGTGAAACGAAGGTCCAGCCGGTGCGCGCCGGCGTCCGTCAGTGTGATATAAAGGCGTCCGTTCCGGACGGCCGCGAGAGCGGGTTTGCCGTCGAGGAAAATCGTTTGAAAGGCCGCTTGGGCGGGAAAGGCGTCCCAGGCGATGGGTTTCGCCGGTTTTTCCGGGACCTCCACATGGAGGGACGCTTCCACCACGGCGCTGTTTTTAAGGAGACGGCCGCGGTACACCGCCTTGGGGGCGAACACCGTGGCCGCGGGTTCCGCCGGCGGGATCAAGGATTGAATGAGGCGCGTGAACTCCGCCCGGGACAGAACCACGTCGCCGTCCGCCACCACGTGGGCGGGCGGATTCTTGCGGCTGGTGCGTTTGATCAAAGCGTCGAATTCCTCCGCGCTCAAGCGCACGCGGTCCTGGTCGATGCGAAGGACGTTTTTCAGCGCCTCCCAGGGCAAACGGAGGCGCGCTTGATCCGGTTTTTCGGCGGCGAGGAGGGGGGCCGCGAGGAGCCAGGCCCCCAGCAGGGCGGGGAGTCGTTTCATTCCCGTAAGAATAGCGGGAGGACGGGTGCGGATCAAGGCCTTTTTGTCCATAAGGCTTTGGACACCGGGGGCGCGGAAAAGTTCTTACTTTTTAATGAACCGGACAGGGCCGTCGCGGCGGGGGACGACCCGCAGGTGGTAAGGCTGGGTCAATACCGTGATTGGCATGGAATCCGCGGCCGGCCGGATTTCCCGGTGAATGACCACCCAACCCGGTCCCGCGGGGGCCACGGACAGGATGTCCACGGCGTAACCGCCCGACGGACGCGTGCCGAGGAAGATCCCGACGACCATGGATTCCGCGAAGTCGATGGAAGGCGCGGGCGGGGGCGGGACGCGGTTCGCGGCGTGTTCGGCCCACAACCGGCGCCAGGCCTCTTCCGAACGCACGGCCACTTCGCGGAACTCCGCGACCCCGCTGTCGTCCCCGCGCATGTCCGGAAGCGCGAAAGCCGATTTCTTCAGGTTCGGGGCCGCCGAAACCGCGCGATCCCGGCCGATGTCTTTATCGCTCATGGATCCCCCGCGCGCGCGGGCGCCGAATTCCTTTGTGCTCACGGGCGCCGCCCTCCGGATCCCGCCGCTTAACGCAACCCCTTCGGTCGTGGACTGTGCCCCATCGTCCTTCGCTTGGGCCACGCTCCCTGCCGCGGCGTCGAGGAGGGCCGGGGGAGCGATTCGCTCGGCCTCGACGTCCGTCCGGCGCGCGCCCACCCGGTTTTCGAGAATCTTGGATTCCTCCCGAGGAGGTTCCATCGCGCGTTCGGCCTTCTCTTTGAGGATGCGCTTGGGGGTTTTTTCAAAACGGAGGTCCTCGGAATCGGCAAACCCCAGGGACGACGGGGGCGTGGACGACGGCGTGGGGAAGTTTTTTCTTCGGGGGGACTCTTGGTGGATCACCAAAACCATCAAGACCGCCGTGGCCACGGCGCCGAAGGCCGAGGGGGCGATGACCCACCAATTCGTCCGGGCGCGGGGTCTTTGAAGGACCCGCAACACGCGTTGTTCAAAACCCGTCGGCACCGTGGGGGACGGCAACGCGCGCACCCAGGCTTGGGTTTGCTTCAAAGCGGCCAATTCCCCTCGAAGGACCGGGGAATTCGCCAGGGCCTTTTCAACGGCCGCGCGATCGTCCGGGGAGAGGGCGTCGTCCAGATAGGCCGACAGCTGTTCGTTGGAAATGTCGTTCATGGTTTTTCACCCAAAAAAGGAGCCAACCGCGCTTTGACCGCTTGCCGCGCCCGGGCGATCCGGGATTTGACCGTGCCGAGCGGCACCCCGAGAAGTTCGGCGATTTCCTCGTAGGACTTGTCTTCCATTTCCCGCAGGACCAAAGCGGCCCGTTCCTCCGGGTGCAAGCCGGCGATGGCGTCCCGCACCCACCGCCGGCGTTCCGACGCCTCCGCCGGGGCGTCGGTGACGTCCCGGGGATCGGCGATGTCCAAGGGCTTGGGGTCGCCGTCGTCCCGGTCGCCGCCGCCGAAAAACGGTATGTGCTTCCAAAACGCGCGGCGTTTTTCGTAGCGCACGCGGTTCTTCCACAGGTTCACGCAGATGCGGTAAGCCCAGGACCCGAAATCGGCGTCCCCGCGGAACTGGTCGAAGCGCCGGTAGGCGGCGATAAACGTTTCCTGCGCCAGGTCTTCGCCGTCGACGGGATTGCCGCAAAGGCGCAGGGCCAGGCCGAATATTTTCGGGGAATGGCGTCGCACGAGTTCCACAAAGTCCTCCGGAGACTTGGACACGGGATCGGGCGGAAAGTTCTCCACGCAAAAATCTTACCAAAGAACTTCGTATAATGACGGTTTTCCAAACCCAACCGAGGAGAAGAAACATGGGAACATTGATTTTGGTGCGCCACGGGCAGTCGCAATGGAACCTGGAGAACCGGTTCACGGGGTGGGTCGACGTGCCCCTGACGCCCCAGGGCGAAAGCGAGGCGCGCCGCGCGGGGGAGCATCTAAAGGGTTACCAATTCACCCGGGCCTTTGCCTCGGTCCTGCAGCGCGCCCAGCGCACGCTGGGCTTGATCCTCGAGGTCACCCAGCAAAAAAACGTGCCGGTCATTAAGGACAAGGCTCTCAACGAGCGTCACTACGGGGCCCTTCAGGGGCTCGATAAAAAGGAAACGGCGCGGAAGTACGGCGACGAGCAGGTGAAAATATGGCGGCGCAGTTACGACGTGCCTCCCCCGACCGACAAGACGGACATGAACCCCGAGGGCATCGCCGAAAGCCTCAAGGACACGGCCGCCCGGACCCTGCCTTACTTCTACAGCGACATCCTCCCGCACGTGAAGAAGGGCGAAACCGTGTTGGTGGCGGCCCACGGAAACAGCCTGCGCTCCATCGTGATGGATCTGGACAAGCTCACGAAGGAGCAGGTCCTGGAATTGAACCTCGACACGGGCGTGCCGATCGTTTACGAAATCGACGACCGCGGGCACGTCGTGTCGAAAAAGATTTTGAACTAGTTTTTGTTGGCGTTGTAGACCGCGACGGCGTCGGCCATCCACTTTTGGAGGTTGGTCACCCGCGTGTCGTGGTGGGGGTGGGTGGAAAGGAATTCGGGGGGCGCGCCGCCCTGGGACGCCGCGTCCATGCGTCGCCAAAAGGCCACGGCTTCCCGGGGGTCGTAGCCGGCCTTGGCCATGTAGATCAGACCGATGCGGTCGGCTTCCGATTCCTGTTTTCGGCCGAAGGGCAAAACGGCGCCGACGGTGGCGCCGAGGCCGAAGGCCTGCATGGCGAGCGCCTGGGTTTGGGCCGGTTTGTTGCGCATGGCGATGGACAGGGACTCCTGGCCCAGGGACAGCAGCAGGCCCTGGCTCATGCGTTCCGCCCCGTGTTTGGCGATGGCGTGGGCGATTTCGTGGCCGAGGACGACGGCCAATCCGGCCTCCGATTGGGTGATGGGCAAAATGCCCGAATAAACGGCCACTTTGCCGCCGGGCAAGCAAAAAGCGTTGGGGGTTTTGGGGTTCTCAATCAGGTTGTACTCCCAGGCGAAGTCCGGCCGGTCGGAGACTTTGGCGATCCGTTCGCCCACGCGCCGGACCATCGCGACCGCCGCCGTGTTCGTGGAGAGCTTGGCCGTCTTAAGGATTTGCTGGTAGGATTGAAGGCCCAGGGTCATCTCTTCCGACTCGGGCACGATGTTGAAAGACATCCGGTTCGTGACCGGAACCTTGGGGCAGGCGATCAGCAGCGGCGCCGCCAGAAGGAAGAGCGCGTGGGATTTTTTCATTTCACCGCTATTATATAAAAGGAGGCGCGAACGTGATCGGGGAAATCACCGCTTGGATTTTGGACGCCCTGCGGGCCCACGGGGGCTGGAGCGTCTTCATCGGGGTCTTAATCGAGCAGGTGATCGTGCCCATTCCGTCGCCGGCCATCATCATGGGGGCCGGGTTCATCCTGATCCCCGAGACGGCGACCTGGGGGGCGGCTTTCGCGCGGGCGTCGTTGCTCATCGTTCTGCCGGGGGTGGTCGCCTCGGCCGTGGGCGCCTGGGGGACTTACTTCATCGCGCGCTGGGGCGGCCGGGCCCTGGTGGATCGGTTTCAAAATTACTTGGGCTTCACCTGGGCCGACATCGAAAGCGTCGGCGCGCACTTCACCAAGCGCGGGGAGGAAATCTCCCTGTTCGCTCTGCGGGCGGTGCCGATCGTGCCTTTGTCATTGATCTCCGCGGCGGCGGGCATTTTGGAAATTCCCTTTCGGATTTTTATCGTGTGGACCGTGCTGGGGACCATCCCCCGCTGTTACCTGCTGGCCTTTTTGGGGTGGCAAATGGGCAGCCGCGCTTTGAACTTTTCAAAAGGCGTGGACCGGTTTGAATCGTTGATTTCGTTGACGATGGTGGGCGGCGTGGTGTTGGCGATCCTCTACCTGCGCCGTCGGGTGCGGAAGAAAATCGTTAAGGGTCCGTAAAGAAATAACCGGCCTATTTCCGAGGAGCCCAGGTGGGGGGAGTTCAAGGAACACCGAGGGAGCGATGCGGTGCCATCGTAACCGAGGAGTGACGCGGAAATTTCCCCGCACGGGCTCCTCCCTACGGGCCGAAGGCCTTCGGCCCGCCCTTTGCCAAATTCCCCTTACAGGCACACCCGCCTGCGCGGGGAACTTTGCTTCGGCTCGGCACGAATCCCCTCGGCGGAAATGGGCCAGTTATTTCTTTGCGGACCCTAAAGCCGGCTGAAAAAGGCTTCCATTTCCCGGGCGGTACGCTCCACGCTGACCTGGGGGGTGACGGCCAGGGACGCTCGGATGAGCCGCGCCCGTTGGGCGGGGTCTTGGTAAGCCGCCGAGAATTTCTCCAGCGCGGTCAAAAAGGAGTCCACGTCCGGCTGGCCGTTGGTGTAGGTTACGGTGAACCCGTTGGCCCGCGCCGGTTCCGATGCCGCGTCGAAAACGGATTCGGGCACGGCCCCGTCGGGGTTCGCGATCACCGCGGCGCCGTTCATCTGGGCTTTCATGAACCCCGTGGCCGAGGCCTCCCGCCCGTCGTCCGACAACATGATCGACGCGTCCGCGCCGTGGAACAGGCGGGGGGCCTCCCACACGTTGTAGTTGTTCAAAAAAACCACCCGCTCGCCCAACGCCTCGTCGTGGTTTAAATCCTCCACCAATTCGTAGACCATTTTTTCCGACGCGTTGTCCCGCTGGTACACCCGCCCCCCCACGATCAGCACCACGTTGGCGTCCAGAAACCGCTTCCGCCGGGCGGGATCGTCGAAGATTTTATCGAGGATGTCCAATCGCTTGTAGCTTGTGATGCGTCGCGTCCAAAGGAGGATCGGCAGGGTCCGGACTTTGTTGGCCCAATGGGGCCAGAGCATGGCGCGACGCCAGAACCAGTCGAGGAATTCCGCCTTCAAATCCTCTTTGGCCTTGAGCAGGTCGCCGTCGGAGATTTGGTCCGCCAGATGGAACACGCGTTCCTGCCAATAAGGGGTGTGCACGCCGTTGGTGATGTGCTGGATCTTCCCGGCGTAGGGCTTGAGCGACGGCATGGCCCGCATGACCCGGGCGTGCTTTTCGGCCACGCCGAAAACGCCTTCCGCCTCGGCGACCAGGGCCTGGGTGACGTCGATTTTGCCGTCCTTCAGGTAGGGGCCGTAAAAGGCCGGGTTCATTTTGGTCTGGTCGAGCACGGATTGGGGCCAAATGGGGTGCGCGTATTCGAGCGGCGTGTGGTCGTTGAAAACACAGCGGCTTTCGGCGAAGAACGGGTCCTTGGCGTGGACGTCCGCCGCGATCCGGGGGTGGGCGAACAGCGTGGGGGTTTCGCTCAAGACGATCACGTCCGGGGAAAACCCCACGTGTTTGGCGAGGGCCAGGGCGCCCCGGCCCACAACCCAGCTGTGTTTGAGGCGCTGCCGTTCCGCCCAATCGTTGGGGTTGGGGGTCTTGGGCGGCGCGTCCTCGGCGCACGGGTAGACCACGTCGGTGATTTCGGGGCAATCCAGGAAGTAAACCGTGGCTTTCCCGTAATCGGCCTTCCACACTTTGACGTCGACAATGGATTCGTCGAAGAGGGGCAATTTAAGGACGACGCCCGTGTCCGTGAGGACGCCGCGCAGGTATTGGCCCGCGGCCACCCGCTCGATGAAAAGGTGGTTCCAGTCGTGCCAGCCCTGGCTCCAGACGGTGTTGTAGAGGAGCGACACCCCCGCGACGGGCACGCCCCGGTCGGCCAGGGCGACGATGCGTTCGCGGAGCAATGGCCCGATGCCGCCCACCGAGGTGGACATGGCCGCGATTTGGGCGGCGGCGGGTCCGAATTTCTCATCAATGTCGTCGAGGATTTCGGGCGTCAGCGCCATTTCCATGGCGACTTCGAGGACCCGTTGTTTCGTCGAGGAGGACGCGGCGTTCATGGGAAACGTACTATACCAATTTCGGGAAGTGCTAAAATGGCCGCATCCCATTGTTCGCGAGGCGTCCATGAAAACCCGTCTTGAAAAAGATTCTCTCGGCACCAAAGAAGTCCCCGCCGACGCGCTGTTTGGCATCCAAACCCTGCGCGCGGTCGAAAACTTTCCCGTGAGCGGTTGGCGGTTCTCCCGGTCCTTCATCCGCGCCCTGGCGCTCATCAAGAAGGCCGCCGCCCAGGTCAACTTGGAGCGGGGGGGTCTGGAGGCCAAAAGCGGGGCGGCCATTGTCCAGGCCGCCCGGGAAGTCGCCGAGGGGAAATGGGACGATCAATTCCCGGTCGACATCTTCCAAACCGGTTCCGGCACGTCCACCAACATGAACGCCAACGAGGTGATCGCCAGCCGGGCCAACGAAATTTTGGGCGGCGCCCGCGGCGCCAAGAGCCCCGTTCACCCCAACGACCACGTGAACAAGGGGCAGTCTTCCAACGACGTGATCCCCTCGGCCATCCATGTGGCCGCGCTGGAGTCCTTGGTAAAAGATGTGATTCCGGCGTTGGAAATCCTCGGCGCCGCCCTGCGGGAGAAGGCCGCGGCTTTCGACGCCATTTTGAAAATCGGCCGCACCCATCTGCAGGACGCCGTGCCCATGCGGTTGGGGCAGGAATTCGGCGGGTACGCCAGCCAGATCGCCCACGGCGTCCAGCGTCTTAAGAACGTCCAACCCCATTTGGCGGAGCTGGCGTTGGGGGGCACGGCCGTGGGAACAGGGCTCAACGCGAACCCGGCTTTCATCGATGGAGTTATCGCAAATCTCGGCGCGGAAACCGGTTTGCCTTTTGTGGGCGCGCCCTCCCGCTTTGAGGCTCTCGCCGCGCGCGACGCCTGCGTCGAGGCGAGCGGTGCTCTGAAAACGGTGGCCGTGTCCCTCATGAAAATAGCCAACGACATCCGCTGGTTGTCATCGGGGCCGCGCTGCGGCATCGGGGAGATCGAAATTCCCTCGTTGCAACCGGGCAGTTCCATCATGCCCGGCAAGGTCAACCCCGTCATTCCCGAGGCCGTTTGCATGGCGGCGGCGCAGGTGATCGGCGCCGACGTCGCGATCACGATCGGCGGCCAGTCGGGAAATTTTGAGCTCAACGTCATGAAACCCATGATCGCCCACAACTTGCTGACCTCCATGACGATCGTGGCCAACGTCGCGCGGCTCTTCGCGGAGAAGTGCGTCAAAGGCATCAAGGCCAACAAGGACATCGCCGAAGGGTTCATCGAAAAAAGTTTGGCCATGTGCACCGCGCTCGCGCCCAAACTGGGTTACGACAAAGCGGCCGAAATCGCCAAGGAAGCCTACGCCACGGGCAAGACCGTCCGCCAGGTCGCCCTGGAGAAAAAACTGTTGAACGAAAAGGAACTGGCGACGGTGTTGGACGCGCGGGCCATGACCGAGCCGGGCATGACCTTGGAGGGCGCGGGGGGATAATTCTTGCCGGCGTGGTATAATTAAGTCTGAGTTTCATTCGGGAGGATGTCATGAGCGCGAGTTTTTTGACGCGGCAGGGTTACGAAAAGTTGCGGGACGAACTGGGGCGCATGAAAGAACGGCGCGCCCAGCTGGCCGTTGAAATCGGCGAGGCCCGGGAGAAGGGCGACCTGAAAGAAAACGCCGAATACCACGCCGCCAAAGAAGAACAAGCCAAAGTCCAGCACCGGATGAACGAGCTGGAACAGAAACTCCGATCCGCGCAGATCATCGACGAAAAAAACGTCCAGGCCGGGGAGATCCGCATCGGGGCCACCGCCCACTTGAAGAACGCCAAAACCGGCGAAGAGGTGGTCTACACCCTGGTGGACGCGGCCGAGGCCGATTTTTCCAAAGGCTGGATTTCCGTGCAGTCCCCGGTGGCCCAGGCCCTCCTGGGGCACAAAGAAGGCCAGACGGTGACCGTGCGCCTGGCGTCCGGGCCCATTCAATACGATGTGGCCCGCGTGACCCGTTTGAAATAAGGTGTTGAGCCCGCGCTTGTCCCGTTGTATAATCCACGCGCCATGACCGAAAACAAGGAAGTTCACGCCGCCAAGGGCCTCGAAGACGTGGTCGTCGGTCCGTCCACGATCACCTTCCTGGACGGCCTCCAAGGCCGCATGATCTACCGCGGTTACAGCGCGGTGGACCTGTCCACGCAAGTCACTTTTGAAGAGGTCGCCTACCTGTTGTGGGAGGGCGACCTGCCCAACCGGGCCATGCTCGCCCCCTTTGCAAAGGCCTTCGCCGACGCCCGCGCTTTGCCGCCGGCGGTGTTGGATTTGATGGCGAAGTTTCCCAAAACGGCCCACCCCATGGATGTCTTGCGCACGGGCGTGAGCCTGCTGGCGCTGACGGACCCCGACGTGGCCGTGCACACCCCCGAGGCCGTGCGCCGCAAGGCCATCCGCCTCGTCGCCCGCATCACCACCCTGGCCGCCGCCTGGGACCGCCTCCGCAAGGGGCAATCGCCCATCGCGCCGGACCCCGCGCTGGGCCATTCCGCCAATTTCCTCTACATGGTCACCGGCCAGAAACCCGACGCCGTGAGCGTCGAGGCCATGGACATGTACCTGACGCTGTTGGCCGATCACGACCTGAACGCCTCGACCTTCACCGCCCGGGTGGTGACCTCCACGCTCTCGGACATCTATTCCGCCGTGACCGCCGCCATCGGCGCCTTGAAAGGCCCGCTGCACGGCGGCGCCAACGAGAAAGCGATGGAAATGTTTTTGGAGATCGGCGACCCGGCCAAGGCCGACGCCTGGATTGAGAAAGCCATCGCCGAAAAACGGAAAATCATGGGCTTCGGCCACCGGGTGTACAAAGTGGACGATCCCCGCTCGACCCCGTTGCGCGCCATGTCGCACCGGTTGTCCCAGGTCAAGGGCGACATGCGTTGGTACAACATCTCTCTCAAGGTGGCCGAGGCGGTCCACCGGGCGAAGAACATCTACACCAACGTGGATTTTTATTCGGCCTCGGTCCTTTATTTGCTCGGCATTCCCATCGATCTCTTCACGACCGTGTTCGCCGCCTCCCGCGTCGCGGGCTGGTGCGCCCACGTCTTCGAGCAGTTGGCCGACAACCGCCTCATCCGCCCCCGCACCGAATACGCGGGGCCGGCGCTGCGCTCCATTGTTCCCCTGGCCCAACGGCCCTAAAGTTTCCCTCTTCGACGGCGCGTCAACGCCGCCTCACCGATCATGCCCCTGACCCGCCCCTGGAGGCGCGTCGGGGCGGCGCTCTTTTGGATGTCCCTCGGCGCGGCCGTGGCGTTGAACGGCCGCGCGCTGTTTCGCGGGGACCGGGCTCCCGGACCCGCCGTCAGGGATGTCGCGACGACCGGCGACGGCCCCTGGTCCGTGGTCGACGCGGACCGGCTGGCTTCCGTCGCTGTCACGGGCGTCGTGGACGGGGACACGTTGGAAATTCTTTGGGAGGGGCGACCCACCTTTCTTCGGTATTACGGCGTCAACACCCCGGAACGCGACCGTCCCTGTTATGAGGAAGCGCGGGAACGCAACCGGGCTTTGACGATCGACGGTGTGCGTCTGGCTTTCGACGAACGGCGGCAAGACAAACACGGCCGGTTGTTGGCCTATGTGTTCACGCCCGACGGACGCAGCGTCGACGCGGCCCTGGTCCACGAGGGGTTGGGGAAAGCCTGGCGCCGGGACGGCGCCTGGCGGGACCGGTTGGCCGCCCTCGAGGACCGCGCCCGTCTGGAGCGCCGCGGCTGTTTGTGGGTGGGGGGCCGGTGAAACTGTTCGTGGATGACCTTCGCCCCCCGCCCCCCGGTTGGCGACTCGCCCGCACGGTGGAAGAGGCCCGGCGGTGCCTGGACGCGGAACCCGTCGAAGAAGTGAGTTTGGATTACTTCATCGGGAACGGCGAAGGCGGGACCTTCCTGCCCGTGGCCCGGTACATCGCCGGTCTGGCCCCCGAACGCCGCCCCAAGCGGGTGCGCTTGCACACCGCTTCCGACGCGGGCGCGGCGCGCCTGGCGGCCGTTCTCGAAGGCGTCGTGGAAATCGAAAGGATCTGACATGGCCTGGGTTTTTCTTTTCATCGCGGGTTTGTTCGAGGTCCAATGGGCGGTCTGCCTCAAATTCGCCCAGGGGTTCACACGGCCGTGGCCGTCGGTCTTCAGCGTGGTCGGCATGGTGTTCAGCGTGGTGTTCCTCGCGCGCGCGCTCAAATCAATTCCCCTGGGCACGGGCTACGCGGTCTGGACGGGCATCGGCGCCCTGGGCACGGCGATCGCCGGCATGCTCCTCTTTCACGAACCGCGCGCGGTCGCCCGCCTCGTGTCCATGGGATTGATCGTGGCGGGCATCGTGGGGCTTAAGCTGGTGACGAAATAATGCTGGCCCGGGTCCAAAGCGCCGCCGTCGCCGGGATCGACGGTTTTCTTGTGCAGGTCGAGGTGGATTTGTCCCCCGGCCTGCCGGTTTTTTCCACGGTGGGCCTGCCCGACGCGGCGGTGCGGGAATCCAAGGACCGCGTGGTGGCGGCGGTGCGGAATTCGGGTTTCGATTTTCCGGTTCGGCGGGTCACGGTCAATTTGTCGCCCGCCGATGTTAAAAAAGAAGGCACGGCTTTTGATCTGCCCATCGCCCTCGGGGTCTTGGCCGCGGAGGAGAGACTGCCCGGGGCCGCGCTGTCCGCCGTGGTGGCCGTGGGGGAACTGGCCCTGGACGGCCGTCTGCGCCCGGTGCGGGGGGTGTTGCCCATCGCGCTCGCGGCGAAAAAGGCGGGGGCGGGGGCGCTCCTGTTGCCCGCGGGCAACGCCGCCGAAGCGGCCCTGGTGGTGGGGTTGACGGTGGTGCCCGTCACGAGTCTGGAGGACGCCGTGGCCCATTTGCGCGGGGAGCGCGCGCCGACGGCGGTGGTTCCTGCGGTGTCCGCGCCCGCATCCACCGGGGGCGGTGATTTCGCCGACGTGCGCGGCCAAATGTTCGCCAAACGCGCCTTGGAAGTCGCGGCGGCGGGCGGCCACAACGTTCTCTTGATGGGCCCGCCCGGCGCCGGGAAAACCATGCTCGCCCGGCGGTTCGCGGACCTGCTCCCGCCTCTGTCTTTCGAGGAGGCCCTGGAGTCCCGCAAAATCCACTCGGTGGCGGGCCTTGGGACGCCCCCGGCCCTGGGGCAGCGGCCGTTCCGCTCCCCCCACCACACCATTTCCAACATCGCGCTCATCGGCGGGGGCAGCACCCCGCGCCCCGGCGAGGTGTCCCTGGCGCACAACGGGGTTCTGTTTTTGGATGAGTTCCCGGAGTTTGATCGACAGGTTTTGGAAGTGTTGCGCCAGCCGTTGGAGGAGGGGTTTGTGACGGTGTCGCGGGCGGCGGGGTCGGTGACATTTCCGGCGCGGTTCGTGCTGGTGGCCGCCATGAACCCTTGTCCCTGCGGGTACGCCGGCCACCCCGACCGCGAATGCGTTTGCACGCCCTTCGCCGTGCAGAAATACCGGGCCAAGATATCGGGGCCGCTTTTGGACCGCATTGATTTGCACGTGGAGGTCCCGGCCCTGCGGGTGGCGGAATTGACCGAAGAGGCGCCCGCGGCGGAGCCCTCGGCCGCGGTGGGCGCGCGGGTGGCCGCGGCGCGCGCTCGGCAAGCCGAAAGGTTTGGGCCGGAGGGACCGCGCACCAACGCGGTCATGGGGCCGAAGGAGATAAAAACCCACATCCGTCCATCGGAGGGGGCCCGGACCCTTTTGAAGGCGGCCGTCTCCCGCTTGGGCTTGTCGGCCCGGTCCTACGATCGCGTCTTAAAGGTCGCGCGCACGATCGCCGACTTGGCGGGGGCGGCCGATGTCGGCGAGGACCACGTCGCCGAAGCCGTGGGCTACCGGACCCTCGACCGTCCGCCCGTCAACGACCGCTCGATTTCCATTTGATGTTGCAACCGGCGCTCGGCCGCTGGGGTTCGAGCGCGGGGCGGCCGGCCAGGGCGGCGTCGAGGGCGGCGCGCAGGTCCCGGCCGGTGACCGGTTTCCCGTTGCCCGGCCGGCTGTCGTCCAGTTGCCCCCGGTAGACCAGCTGCCGGTTGGCGTCGTAAACGAAAAAATCGGGTGTGCAGGCCGCGCCGAAGGCCTTGGCCACGGCCTGACTGTCGTCGTAAAGGTAGGGGAACGCGAATCCCTGCTCGCTTGCCTGTCGCCGAAGGCCCACCGGGCCGTCGTCCGGGTATTGCGCGGCGTCGTTGGCGCTGATGGCCACCACCGCGACCCCCCGCGCGGCGTATTCCCGTCCGATCCGCGCCAGCTCCGCCTGCACGTGGACCACGTAGGGGCAGTGTCGGCAGAGGAACATGACGAGGAGGACGTCTTTGTTTTTAAAAGATTCCAAGGACAATGGCTGTCCGCTGGAGACGTCGGGAAGATGAAAAGTCGGGCACGGGGTGCCGAGGGGCACCATGGTGGAGGGGGTGAGGGCCATAACAACTCCTTTGGGACGACGGAAGGTGTTCAAAAGAGTCGCCCGCGGGAACATCCTACAAAGATTTCGGCCCGGCAATCGACGGACCCGTCGAATTGTAAATTTTTTGTAAACAATGACGTGGATCATAATTGCTTATGTCAGGATCAGCTACAAAGTAACAAAGTTATTTTCATCTTCAATCACAAGATCGCGCGACGAACTTGGACCATTCCAGGGGAGAACTATGAGACCATTCAAAGCCAAACTTCTCAGCACCGCGTTGTGCGGCGCTCTCGGCGGGGGTGTGTTCGCCGCCACGGCGTTCGCCGAGGAAGCGGCCAAGGCGGAGTTCGTGGGCGCCAGCGTGTGCGCCAACTGCCACGGCGAACAGGTGGACGGTTTCAAAAACGCCAAGCACGGCATCGCCTTGCCCAAATTCAAAGGTTTGGAATTTGAAAAGTCCTGCGAAACCTGCCACGGGGCCGGTTCCCTCCACGTGGAAGCGGGGGGCGACAAGACCCTGCCGGCCTTCGCGACGGTCTCGAACCCGAAAAAATTGTCCGGCCGCGACGGCTCGGCCACCTGTTTGAAATGCCACGCCGACGCCGGGCGGTCCCACTGGGACGGCGGGGCCCACGACCGGGCCAACGTGTCCTGCGCCGCCTGCCACAGCGTGCACAAGGCCCAGGCCAAGCACGGTGAGTTGGTCAAAAAAACTGAAGCCGAAACCTGTTACCAATGCCACCGGGACATCAAATCCCAGATGCGGCGCTCGGCGCACATGCCGGTGGAGGAGGGCAAGATGGCCTGTTCCTCCTGCCACGATGTGCACGGCGGTCCGACGCCGAAACAGCTGAAGGCGGCGAGCGTCAACCAGTTGTGCTACTCCTGCCACCAGGACAAACGCGGTCCCTTTGTCTGGGAACACGCGCCTGTGCGCGAGAACTGCTTGAACTGCCATTCCCCGCACGGTTCGCACCACGACAAAATGCTGGTGGGCAAGCAACCTTTCCTGTGCCAGCGCTGCCACGCCTACACCCGGCACCCCGGCACGCTGTACGACGCCACCAACGTGAAGAACCAGCGCAGCCAGATCTTCGCCCAATCCTGCTACGAGTGCCATTCGAACATTCACGGTTCGAACCACCCGGCCGGCAAGGCGTTAGCGCGATAACCCCGAGGAGATGCCCCTATGAAAAGAATCCACACCCTGGTCGCGGCGGCCTTCCTGGCGGGAGTCTTCGGCGCGGCCCCGCTCGCGGCGGAGACGAATCAATCGGTTGAAGTCGGCCTGCAGGACGTCAGCCAAAACCAGGCCGAGGCGAAGTTTGAGGAGTACAAAGACGTCCCCCAGGGTTTGGTGTTCGAGGAATACGCCCTGGACGTCAACGCGGCCAACTACGACCTCGACGTGAAATTGGAAAACCTGTTTCAAGACGACCAGTCGGCGGCCTTGGACTACAACCGCAAAGGGAAATTGTGGTTCAAAGCCGGTTGGGATCAGGCCCCCCACCGCTGGGGGGAATCGGCGTTCAGTTTCTTTGACCAAACCGCCCCCGGCGTGTACGCGATCGATGACGCGATGCAGAGCTTTTTCCAGGCGAACCCCGGATCGGCGACGTGGTGGAACAACATCAGCACCTTCACCGACCGCGCCCGCGCGGTTCCCCTCGAAGCCCGGGCGGACACCCTGTCCCTCAACCTCGGCGGCGCTCTGTCGGAAGGGTGGAGCGTGGACTTCAACTTCTCCCAACAAGAAAAACACGGGAACCAATTGCTCCCCGTGGCTTTGGGCCGGAGTTTCGCCCTCGAGTTGGCCAAGGAAGTGGATCAAACCGTTTACGATTCCGGCGTCGCCCTCAATTACGCCTCCGAGAAGACCACCCTGGCGCTCTCCTACGGCATGAACGTCTATGAGAACGCCATCAACACCCTCGTTTGGGACAACCCCAAACGCCTGACCGACGCGGTCGGCGACGCCAGCCGCGGCGATGGCGCCGCCCAAGGCCGGTATTCGAACGCGCCCGACAACTTGGCGCACAACACCCGCCTGTCGGCCTCGGTTCAACTGCCGGCGCGCTCGCGGTTCGTGGCGGACATCAGCGCGACCCGCATGACCCAGGACGAGGACCTGTTGCCCTATTCGATCAACTCGGCGCTCAGCGCCGGGGCCGGGTTCGATGTGACCAACTCCTCCAACCTGCCGGCCAATTCGGCGGGGACGGAGATGACGCTCTGGACGCAAAATTACCAACTTTCCAACCGACTACTTAAAAATGTGGCGTTGGGCGTGCGGGCCCGTTCGGAACAGTTGGGGAACGATTCCGATGAGATCCTCTTCACGGGTCACACGGTTTTGGACCAAACCTGGTCCGGCACGGACGAAGAGACGATTCAGTTTGGTTACCGCAAATTGAATCTCGGCGCCTACGCGGACTGGAACTTGACGCCCTACATGGGGTTGGGCGTGGAGTACGCGCACGAAACCACCGACCGCCTGCACCGGGAATACGAGGAAACCAAAGAGCCCACCTGGACCGGCCGGTTGACCTACAATTCACCGTCCTGGTTCCGGCTTCGCGGCCGCGTGATCCACGCCGAACGCTACGCGGATGGCTTCGACATGGAACATTACATGAGCAACCCCACGACCTGGATCGAGAACCCCGGCATCCGGCGCTACGACATCGCCGCCCGCAACCGCAACGCCGGCGACCTCCAAATGACCGCCTGGGGCGGTCCCCTCACGGTCACGTTGAACGGTTCCTTCACCCAGGACCGGTTCAAACCCGGCGATGGCGATTTGTACATTGCCACGACGGCCATTTCGGCGACCAACCAGAACCTCCAATTCGGTCTCTTGTCTTCCCGGGTGGTGAACGGCGGAGCGGACTTCGGCTGGGACATTACCGAGAACGCGGACCTGTCGACCTACTATCAGATGTCTTTGGTGCGCAACGTTCAACGCCAAAACCAGAACACCGGCGGCACGGTCTCGCAGAACGTCGCCGACAACTACACCCTCTGGACGATCGATCGGTACGACGCCGTGGGGGTGGGGTTGAACACCGCCTTGACGGATCGGACGGGTCTGCGGTTGGGTTACGACCTGGCCTTTTCCCGGGGCGCCTTCGAGTACAAAGAACTGGGATCGGCCGTGGCCACCAAACAGTCCCTCCCCGATACCCGCACGTCCAAACAAGATTACTCGGTCAAAGCCGATTACAAGGCCTCCAAGGACGTGTCCCTCACCTTGGGCTATCTCTTCGAAATCTACAACATCACGGATTTCGCCACCGATGACATGCCTCTGGCCACGGGGCGCTTGGAAGCCCAGACCAACCTCACCTTGGGCGACACCAGCGAGGACTATAAAGCCCACGTGGTGAGCCTGATGATGAAGTACAAATGGTAAGCTGAACAACCGATCCATCGATTCCCGGACGCCCCCCTTGCCTTTGGGTAAGGGGGGCGTTTTTTTTGGCCATTTGATTTATCGTCTAAAACTCGCTAAAATGACCCGCACGCCTTCGGCAGGACCCCCTTTCGCACAGGTGGCAGAGCGGTCAAATGCACCAGACTGTAAATCTGGCGGGCCTCGCCCTTCGTAGGTTCGAATCCTACCCTGTGCAGATTTTTTCGGCGGCGTGATGCCCCCGGTAAAATTCGGGGGCGTCGGATTATTTGGCCCCGCACCGATTTTGAAGTCAACTTTCTTTTAAGGAGAGCTCTCATGATGAGCGATGTGCAAGACGAAATGACCATGGCGGAATTGTTGAACGAATCCGCCCCCCAATCCCGTTCCGGTTCCCTCGTGACGGCCCATGTCGTGGAAGTGTCCGCGACGGGCGTCCTGGTGGATGTCGGTTTGAAAGTGGAAGGTTTTATCCCCATCGCGGAATTTCGCGGCGCGGCGAAGCAGCCCGTCGTGGGCGACAGTTTCCCCGCGCTCATCAAGCGGGTCGC
This sequence comes from Elusimicrobiota bacterium, assembly GCA_016706425.1. NCBI lineage: Bacteria > Pseudomonadati > Elusimicrobiota > Elusimicrobiota bacterium. The sequence continues at coordinate 2,246,000 of JADJJR010000001.1, read as the reverse complement.
CGGCCCGGAGGGGCACCCGCTGGTTTCCTTTAAGGAAGCCCGGGACCGATCCCACATGACCCACGTCATCCAGGCGCGGGACACGGGCCACGCGTTGGAAGGCACCGTGGTTCGATCCGTGAAAGGGGGATTGATTGTGGATGTGGGCATGGAGGCCTTCTTGCCCGCGTCGCAGGTGGATCGACGTCCCGTGAAAGACCTGCAGGCCTGGGTCGGGCAGAAGATACAGGTTCAGGTGATTGAAATGGACGCCGGCAAAGGGAACGTGGTCGTGTCCCGGCGAAAAATTTTGGACAAAGCGGCCGCGCAAAAACGGGACGAAACGCTCAAAAACCTCCAGGTCGGCGGCGTGCACAAGGGCACGGTGACGAGCCTGACCGGTTTCGGCGCCTTCGTCGACATCGGCGGCGTTGAAGGCCTCCTGCGCATCACCGACGTGTCTTGGGGGTGGGTGGGGAAACTGTCCGACGCTCTGAAGGTCGGCCAGGAAATCGACGTCAAAGTGCTCAAGTTTGATCCCGCCACCGGTAAAATCGGCCTCGGGCGCAAGCAATTGCTTCCCAAGCCGTGGGATTCCATCGACACCAAATGCCCCGTCGGGTCCATTCAAAAGGGCAAGGTCTCCAGCATCGCGGACTTCGGGGCCTTTGTGGAAATCGAGCCCGGCATCGAGGGTTTGATTCACCAATCGGAATTTTCCTGGAAGGACCGGGGCGTCAAACCCAAGGACGTGTTGAAGGTGGGGGACGAAACGTACGTTTACATTCTGTCGATCAACAAGGCCGATGAAAAAATGGCCCTCAGCCTCAAGCGCGCGGGGGAAAACCCCTGGGTGGAGGCCGCCCAACAGTACCGTCCCGGCACCAAGGTGAAGGGGGTGGTGACGAACACCCTGCCCGTCGGGGCTTTCGTCCGCTTGCCCAGCGGGATTGAAGGCATGATCCGCCTCGCGGACCTGTCGTGGACGAAAACCCCGCAACACCCGAAGGAATTCCTGTCGGTCGGCCAAGAGGTGGAGGCGGTGGTTTTGGAAGTGAATCCCACGACGGAAAAAATGAATTTGGGCCTCAAACAGATGACGGAGGACCCTTTCGCGGCCTTCGCGGCCAACGCCGTTGTGGAAGCCAAGGTGGTCCGTTTGGCCGACCACGGGGCCTACTTGGAGTTGGCGCCCGACATCGAGGGGTACGTTCACGTCAGCGAGATCCCCTCCGAAGAACGTCTGAAACATCCGTCGGAAGTCCTGACGGTGGGCGAAACGGTCACCGCTTTGGTGATCAAAAACGACCGCAAAAAACGACGGATCGACTTGTCCATCAGCAAGCACGAAAAACGGGAGGAGCGCCGGTTGTTGAAACAGTACCGGGCGACCCCCGGCGGCGTGTCCTTGGGCGACGTGACCGATTGGGGCGCCGCCGAAAACCCCGCGGGCACCGAAACGGCTTCGACCGGCGAACCGGCTTCCTAAGGACTCCGGCGTGAGCGGCGCCCCGCGACGGCCCTTTCCCGTTTTTGACGTTTTGGCGGGTGCGCTGGCCGCGGCGGGGGTCGTCGCGGTGGCCTTTGTCGGACGGATTTACGGGCCGCCGCCCGTCCCGTTTTTCCCGCGCACGCCCGACGAATTCAAAACCGGCGCGCCCCTGGACGCCGACGAGTTGACCGCCCGCACCGCCTTGCGGGCCCTCCCCGAAAACATCGAAGCGATGGTGGACTTGGGCATCGTCCTTTACCAGCGCGGTCCGGACCGTTATCTGAACAAAGACGCCGCCCTCGACGCGCCCTGGGACATGGGGGCCCTCCAGCTTTTGGAGCGGGCCCGCCATTTGGGTTCCCTCGATGAACGGACATTTTTCTACTTGGCGTCCATGTACGAAGCCAAGGGTCTGCCCACCGACGCCGCCGACAATTACGAGCGGCATTTGCGGCTGCACACCGACGACGTGGAAACCCGACTGCGGCTGGGCAACCTTTATTATCGCCTGGAGGATTTTGACAAAAGCGCCGCCGCTTACCGTGGCGTTTTGGCGTCCCGGCCGGGGGACCCCCTGGTGTCCTACAACCTGGCCCTGGTCCTGCGCGACAAGAAATCCTGGACCGACGGCTTGGAAGCTTTGCGCCCGTTCACGCAAAACGCCCGGCCGCTGCCTTCCGGGGGGCACAAGCTGTTGGGGGATTTGTGGCGGGGCGCAGGGAACCCGACCGCGGCTGTTGAGAATTACGGAAAGGAAATGGAGGCGTCCGGGGAAAGCGTGGAGCTTCTGGCCGCCCTCGCCCAGGCCCGGGAGGATTTGAAGGAGAACGACGCGGCCATCGCCGCCTGGGAGCGGGTGTTGGTGTTGGACAAAGACCACCGGGACGCCCGGTCCCGCCTGCGGCGCCTTAAAAAACCTTCCCGACGGTAGAAATCACCCCGCCGGCGCCGGGAGGGTGAACCAAAACTGGGCGCCCTTCCCCACGCCCTCCGACGCCACGCCGATCTCCCCGTTGTGCGCGGTGATGATTTCCCGAGCGATCGTCAAACCCAAACCCAAGCCTTCCTTTTTGCTCGCGTGCGATTCCACTTGGAAGAACTGCTCGAAAACCCGCTCCAACGCCTCCGGGGGAATGCCCTCGCCGGTGTCGCTGACGGTGACGCGGACGGCCGCGCCCTCCCGGGCGGCGCGCACGGCGACGCGTCCGTCCTCCGGGGTGTGCTTGAACGCGTTGCCGATCAGGTTCGTTAACACCTGGTCGATCCGGCGTTTGTCGATGAGAAGCGGGGGCAAGGCGGTGTCCGTCGTCACCTCGAAACGGACTTTCCGTTGATTGGCCAAGGGGACCAGGCGTGATTGCACCGCCGCCAGCAGCTCCCCCAGGTCCGACAGGGCCCGCTCCACGCGCAGTTTTCCCGATTGGATGCTCACCACGTCCATCAAGTCGTTGATTAAATTTCCCAATTGGTCCGACTGGGAAATGATAATTTTGAGAAATTGCGTCAGGGACTCGGGGCCCATATCGGGTTTTTGGAGAATGAGTTGGGCGTAACCGCGGATGGACGTGAGGGGCGAGCGAAGGTCGTGGGTCACGATCGAGAAAAATTTGGATTTGAACTCGTTCAGCTGGGCCAATTCGCGGTTGGTCTTCTGAAGCGTGTCCACCAACCGCTGGTTTTCCGTCAACAGCCGGTATTGCTCCAGGGCGTTGGCCACCGACCGCTTCAGGTGGTTGGAATCGATGGGTTTGATCATGTAGTCGTACACGTCGGCCTGAATGGCCTTGACGGCCATGTCGAGGGACGCGTGCGCCGTCATGAGGATGACCTTGAGGTTCGGAGCGGCCCGTCGCAGCTCCTTGGACAACGCCAAGCCGGTCATGTCGCCCAATTGGTAATCCAAAAGGGCGACGTGGTATTCTTCGTTGCGCGCGATGTGGAGCGCGGCCGTCCCCGTGGCCACCCCGTCGACGTGGTAGCCCTCTTCGGAAATCACGTCCACGAGCAGGTCCAACAGGTGGGGTTCGTCGTCCACCACCAGGATGCGTCCGGTTTTGCTCATCGCCATAACCTAAAGGGTAATGGGAAACGGCCCTTTCGGCAAGGGGCAGTTGGCCGGTTTGTCGCATGATGAGGGAAGTCCTTGACGCGGGGGGGTTGGGGGTCTATAATTCATTGAACTCTTATCGTCGGGGAAAACACCGGCGCATTACAAAACCGCACCGCGCGAGGTTTCTCATGGCCGCCAAAATCCTGATTGCCGAAGACGACGCGAACATTTTGGGCTTGTTGTCCGTATTCTTGAGCGGGCTGGGTTACGAAGTCAGCCTCGCCCGGGACGGCCAGGAGGCGCTGGACATGGCGGGGCAAGTAAAGCCGGATTTGCTGATCGCCGACATCATGATGCCCCGCATGAACGGTTTCAAGCTCGTGAACACCCTCGCCATGGACCGGCACGACATTCCCATGCCGAAAGTGATCATGCTGACCTCCCTGGCGGACCAGGAAAACATCAACCGCGGTTTGAGCGTCGGCGCCGACGTCTACATCCCCAAGCCTTTTAACCTGGAGGACGTGGCCGCGCGGATCAAGGAATTGTTGGGCGAAAAAGCCTGACCCCTCGTTTTTAAGGAGCTTCCCCCCCCATGTTAACGCGCATCAAGCTATGGTTCGCCGAGCGGTGGTTCAAATGGATGATTTTCGCCCTCGTCGCGTTCGCCTTCCTTTTGTTCCTGATCAGTATTTTCGCTTTTTTCGCCATCGACTCCTACACGCGGCTCGTCATGCTGGCGCAGAACATGTTGATGATCCCGCTCACCTTCCTGAGCGCTTTGGTGTTTGTGTTCTTCTACACCAAGGGGTTCGGCCGCATGTTCGGGAACAACAAGGGGACGGTGAGGGGCGACAAGGTCAATATCCGCTTTAAAGACGTGGTCGGCCTGGACAACGCCAAAAAGGAAGCCCTGGAAGTGGTCAGCCTTCTCCGGGACCGGGCCAAACTCAAAGCCATTGGCGGTCAGGTGGTGAAGGGCCTGCTCTTTTTCGGACCTCCGGGCACGGGCAAGACGTTGTTGGCCAAGGCCATCGCCACGGAAGCGGGCATCCCCTTTATCAGCATGTCGGGCAGCGAATTCGTCGAGGTGTTCGTGGGCGTCGGCGCCAGCCGCGTTCGCAATTTGTTCAAAACGGCTCGCCTTCAGGCCCAGGCCCACGGGGGCTGCCTTATCTTCATCGACGAAATCGACGCCATCGGCCGATCCCGCAAGCTCAGTTGGTTCGGCAGCCAGGAAACAGACACCACGCTCAACCAATTGCTGACCGACATGGACGGCCTCAACGAGAGCGTCGGCAACGTCGTCGTCATCGGGGCCACCAACGCGCCGGAAGATTCCCTCGATCCGGCCCTGCTCCGCGCCGGCCGGTTCGATCGCCACGTTCACATCGACCGCCCCAACCTCCACGAGCGCGTGGAGGTGTTCCGCTACTACCTTCGCAAGGTCAAACACGATCCCAATTTGGACCTGGCGCGATTGGCGCGGCGGGCCGTGGGCCGCTCGCCCGCCGACATTATGAACATCTGCAAAGAAGCCGCTTTGATCGCCATGCGGGAGAAATCGCTCGTCGTGGAATACAACCACCTCTCCAAGGCGGTGGAACGCATCGATTTGGGGGTGGTGCGTCACCTCACCATGACCCTGCCCGAAAAGGAGGCGACCGCGTTCCACGAGGCGGGTCACCTCGTCACGCTCTACCAACTCCATCCCACGGAGGACGTGTTCAAGGCGACCATCATCCCCCGGGGCGGCGCCCTGGGCGTGGTTTGGCACAATCCCCGCGAGGAACGGCACTCCCACGACCGGAACAAATTGATCGCCGACATCAAAGTCTCCCTCGCCGGTTTTGTGGCGGAGAAAATCAAATACGGGGTCACCACCACCGGCGTGGCCCAGGATTTCAGCAACGCCACGTTCTTGGCCAGCCGGATGGTGTGGTCCCTGGGAATGGGTTCCGGCGGGTTCATCGGGGATTTCACGGTCATGCAGCGTAGCGGCACCACCCATTCCGATTTGTCGGAATCGCTCAAAACGGAACTCAACAAAGAGGTCAATCAAATCCTTTCTCAGTGCGCCAAGGAGGTCGAGGAATTCCTTCGGGCCGAGTGGGCGCTGGTGGAGCGGTTCGCTAAGGAGCTGTGCGACAAACACGAGCTCGAGTACGACGAAATCCACGCCATTTTCTCCGATTGCGGCAAGGGGCGCCGGGTGGTGCCCCTGGAGACCGTCACCGTCGGCGAAGACCCAACCCCCAACAATGCCCTGCCCCCCGCGACCCCGCCGGCGATTGCTCCCGGCGATCCCGCTCCTCGCGCTTAGCGCCTGTTTTCGTCCCAGTTATTCCCGGGACAAGGTGGCGGAACACGTCCAGGACATCTGTCGACGGGAATACAAGATGGACGTGACCGCCCGGTTTGTGGAAGGGACCCTGTATGTTCGCCATGTGCTCGACGACCTGGTGGGCGACAACCTGGAACTGAAGCCGAAAAAGCTGGACGCCCTGGACAATTTGCTCCGCGTCACCAACCGGGTGGGCCAATCCACCGACGCCAAAGTCGAACACCTCGTCCTCCAACTGCAGGACCACAAACTGGGCACGCGCCTGGATCTCATACAGCGGTTTGAGGATTACGAAAAGCTCCGGAATATTCGCATTTCCCAGGAGGAGTTCCAATCCCGCCTCGCCATCGAATGGGTGAAGGGGGGGGGCGAAGAACCGACGGAGGACGGCCTCACGTTGGCTGAATTCATGGCCCGATTGACGGCGGCCCGGTTGCACCACAATATGACGGGGAATCCTTTCGTGAATGTGCTGCTCGGCGTGCAAGCCGTCACGGGCGCCGTGAAGGACCAGACTCTGGTTTTGACGCTTCACGCCGGGGAAGACGATCCCGAGCGCGTGTCGGCGGAGGTCCTGTTCAACGCCGCCGCCGACGCCGCGCGGGAAGTGTGTCAAAAATACGATCCAACCCACGCCTTGATCGCGGTCGTCCGTCTCCAAAACCCCCGGGGAAAGCGTTTGTGGCAAAGCGATTTGGCCACACTGGACCGCGCCAAAGGCGGTGCCGGCGAGGAGCCCCTGGAACCCGTCGGTGGAGTGGCCGCCCCTGTGAAATCCGCGACGCCCCGCGGTCGCCCGGGCCTGTAAGTCCCTCAGCAACTGCTAAAATAGGTTTTCATTTCCGTCCGCCTATGCGATCCCTCCTGAGCGGTTTAATCATTCTTTTAATGGTCCCCCGCGCGCGCGCGGGAGACGTCTTGACGTTGTCTCGGATCACCGACGCCGCCCTCGCTCAAAGCGAAACCATCGGCCTTTCCGAAGAGGCCGTCCGCCGGGCGGAGGCGGGCGTCACGGAATTGCGCGCGGCTGTTTTGCCCCGCCTGGGCGTGCGCGGGACGGAGCGGATTCAAGACGTCAGCGGCGTGCCCGTCGGATCCAACAGCACTTTCACCCGGCGGGAGCGGCCCGAAGCCAGCGTGTACGCGCGCCAGACCCTGTTCGCGGGGTTCCGGGAATTCGCGGCTCTCAAAGCCCAAAACGCCCTCGCCGCGGCGCGCGCCGGGGACTTGGCCGCCGCCCGCTTGCGCCTGCGCGAGGACATCGCCCGGGTGTTCTACACCGTCGTGGAAAGCGATCTCGAAATCGTCAGTTTGGAATCCCTCGCGGCCTTAACCCGGGAGCGGGCGGTGGAACTGCGCAAGAGGACGACCATCGGCCGTTCCCGCCAAAGCGAAGTCCTTTCCACCGACGCCCAAATCGCCGACTTGGACGCACGCCTCGTCGCCGCGCGCGGACGACGGGCCGTGGGCCTGGAGATCCTGCGATCTTTTACGGGGAAAGACGTCGCGGGCGTGGCCGACGACGCTCCCCCCGCGGGACCGCCGCCCGCGCTGGCGGCGTGCCTCGCCGCCTTGCCCGCGCGGCCCGATTTGCTGGCCGCCCAAAACGAAGCGGCGGCCCAGCGCCAATGGGCGGCCTCGGTTCGACGCACGCGGTGGCCGACCGTGAGCGCCGAGGGAAATTATTATTTGAAGCGCACCGGTTTTAACGAACCCATCAACTGGGACGTCCTCCTTTCGTTGGACGCGCCCCTTTACACGGGTGGGGCCGTGACCGGTGCCGTGCGGGGCGCGGAATCCGACCGCCGCGCGGCGGACCTGCGCTTGCGCCGCGCCCGGCGCGAGGCCGAGCGCGAGCTCCGGGAGCGGTACCAAAATCTGTCGACCCTTCTGGCCCAGGCCGACGCTTTGGCCCGGGCCGCCGTCTTGGCCGAGAACCACCACCGCGAGTTGGCGCGGGAGTATCGGTTGGGTCTCGTGACCAACCTGGACGTGCTGAGCGCCATGAACAGTTGGCAGGAGGCCCGCCACGCCCTCGCGGTCGCCCGCACCGAGGCCAAAAACGCCCTGCTTTTGTTGGGTTTGTCGATGGGGCGGGTCCCGTGATCCTTTCCGACCTCTCCATCAAAAAACCCGTTTTCGCCTGGATGCTGATGATCGGGTTGATCGCTTTCGGCGCGGTCGGTTTCAACCGCATGGGCGTCAGTCAACTGCCGGACGTCGATTTCCCCGTCTTGTCTGTTTCCATCGATTGGGAGGGCGCGGCGCCGGAAGTGATCGAGACCGAAATCACCGACGTGATCGAGGACGCGGTCATGAGCGTCCAAGGTATCCAGGAGGTGTCCTCGACGTCCCGGCAGGGCAGCGCCCGGGTGACCCTCGAATTTGAATTGTCCAAGGACATCGACGTCGCCCTTCAGGAAGTTCAATCCAAGCTGGCCCAGGCCCAGCGGTTGTTGCCCCGGGACGCCGACCCGGCGGTGGTGTCGAAGTCGAACCCCGAGGACCAGCCCATCATGTGGTTGGCCGTCTCGGGGGACAAGCCCCGGCGGGACCTGATGGAATATGTCCGGGACCACGTGAAGGACCGGTTCACCACCGTGCCCGGGGTGGCCGAGGTTTTCCTGGGCGGTTATGTGGAGCCCAATCTGCGCGTCTGGCTGGACGCCGACCGGTTGCGCGCCCGGGAACTCGCCGCCGAGGACATTCTGCGCGCCATCGAAGCCCAGCACGCCGAGGTGCCCGCCGGGCGCATCGAGACCGGCCGGCAGGAGCTGAACGTCCGGGTCCTGGGCGAGGCGGCCACGGTCGACGAATTCCGCCGGATCATCGTCCCGTCCCGCAGCGGGTCGCCCATCTACCGCACCCTCCGCTTGGGCGACGTCGCCGAGGTGGAGGACGGCCTGGCGGACGTGCGGCGCATTTCCCGGGTAAACGGCGTTTCGGCGGTGGGGTTGGGCATCCGCAAACAGCGGGGGGCCAACGCCGTGTCCGTGGCCAAGGCCGTGAAGGAACGGATGGCGGCGGTTCAAAAAGACCTTCCGGCGGGTCTCACCGTGGGTGTCAATTTCGACACCACCCAATTCATTGAAGAGTCGGTCCACGAGTTGGTGACGACCTTGGTCCTCGCGGCCGTGCTCACCTCCATCGTCTGTTGGGTTTTTCTGGGGTCCTTCAGCTCCGCCTTGAACGTGATTCTGGCCATTCCGACGTCCATCATCGGGGCGTTCATCTTGCTGTATTTCTTCGGCTTCACCTTGAACACCTTCACCCTGCTGGGCCTGTCGTTGTGCGTGGGCATCGTCGTGGACGACGCCATCATGGTGTTGGAGAACATCGTGCGCCACCGGGAAGCGGGGCAGTCCCGCGTCAAAGCCGCCCTGATCGGCGCCCGCGAAATCACCTTCGCCGCCCTGGCGGCCACCGTCGCGATCCTCGCCATTTTCGTTCCCGTGATCTTCATGAAGGGCATCGTGGGCAAATTCCTTTACCAGTTCGGTGTCACGCTGTCCGTGGCGGTCTCCCTGTCGTTGCTGGAGGCCTTGACCCTGGCGCCCATGCGGTGTTCCCAGTTCCTCGAGGTGGGCCACAGCACCGCCCTGGGGCGCGGGGTGGACCGGGTGATGAAATCCCTGGCGCAACTCTACGCACGATCCCTCCATGCCGTCCTGGCGTGGCGGTGGACGGTGGTCGGGGTCGCCACGCTCGTTTTCGTCCTCTCGTTGGGGTTGGCCAAATCCCTGAAAAAAGAATTTGTGCCGTCCCAGGACCAGAGCCGGTTTCTGATCCGCGTTCAAACCGCTCTCGGCACCTCGCTGGAGGTCACCGACGAGGCCATGCGCCGGGTCGAGGCGGCCCTGGCCGCCCGTCCGGAAATCGAAAAGTATTTCGGCGCCGTGGGGGGCTTCGGCGGCGGGGACGTCAACAGCGGCATGATGTTCGTCACCATGAAACCCAAGGGCCGGCGGCCGGTCGCGGAGCCGTTCCGGCGGGCCCCGGGCCAGCCCGAACTCATCGACCATTTGCGCAAGGAATTGAAAAAGATCGAGGGCATCCAGCGCGTCAGCGTTCAAGACCTGTCCCAGTCGGGGTTCACGTCCCAACGGGGGTACCCGGTGGAATTTTCCCTGCGTGGGCGCGACTTCGACAAGATGGGGGAGATCACCGAGGGGCTCATGAAAAAAATGGTCGACTCCGGGCTCATGGTCGACATCGACACCGATTACCGGCTGGGCATGCCCGAAGTACGCGTCGCCCCCGACCGGGAAAAGGCCAACGAACGGGGCGTCACGGTGGCCTCCATCGCCAACACCATCAACGCCATGATCGGCGGCGTCCGCGCCGGCAAATACACCCGGGGCGGCAAACGCTACGACATCCGCCTCCGGCTGGCCGACGCCGACCGCCGCCGGCCCGCGGACATCGGGAAAATCTTTGTCCGCAACAACCGGGGCGAACTGGTTCGGTTGTCGGACGTGGTGTCCCTGGTGGAAAAACCCACGCTACTCACCATCACCCGCAAAAACCGGGAGCGATCCATCGGCTTGTTCGCCAACGTGGCGACGGGGAAATCCCAGGGCGAGGCGTTGGCGTTCGTCGAGGGGCTGGGCCGCTCCCTGCCGGAGGGCTACCGCATCGTCTTTTCGGGGAGTGCCCAGACCTACAAGGAATCCTTTCAAAGTTTGATGTTCGCCCTGGTGTTGGGCCTCTTCGTGGCCTACATGGTGCTGGGCGCGCAGTTCAACAGCTTTATCCACCCGTTCACGGTGCTCCTGGCGCTCCCTTTTAGCGTCACGGGGGCCTTCCTCGCGCTCAAGCTGACGGGCATCACGCTCAACATCTACAGTATGATCGGCCTTCTTCTCTTGATGGGCATCGTGAAAAAGAACTCCATTTTGCTCGTCGAGTTCACGAACGAACGGCGCAAATTGGGGCGGGACGTGCACTCCGCCCTGTTGGAGGCCTGTCCCGTCCGGCTGCGCCCGATCTTGATGACCTCGGTGTCCACGATCGCCGGGGCGATTCCGGCGGCCCTGTCCCTGGGGGCGGGGTCCGAAACCGTGCGGCCCATGGCCGTGGTCGTGATCGGGGGCATGATCGCCTCGACCCTCTTGACTCTCTTCGTGGTGCCCGCCGCCTACAGTTTGTTGGCGAGGCTCCAAAGCCACCGTCACGACAAAGATTTAAAGGAAGCCCTTGTCGAATTGGGTGAATTCGAGAGCGGCGGTCGATGACCCCCCTGGCCGCTGTTGTCCTGATCGGTCTTTTGGCCACCCAGGCCGTGGAATGGGTCGCGGAGGTTTTGAATTTGCGTTCCCTCCGGCGGGATCCCCCCCCGGGCTTCGAGGACGTTTACCCGCCCGACCGCTACGCGCGTTCCCAGGACTACACCCGCGCCAAGACGAAATTCGGGTTCGTTTCCTCGGCCGTGGGGTTGGGGGTGTTGGTTGGCTTTTGGTTCCTGGGCGGGTTCGGCACCCTGGACATCTGGTGCCGGGGGTGGGGGTTCGGGCCGGTGACGACGGGGACGCTGTTTTTGGGGACGTTGTTTTTTTTAAAACAACTCCTGGGAATTCCCTTCGCCGGGTACGCCACGTTTCGCTTGGAGGCCAAATTCGGCTTCAACCGAACCACGCTCAAAACATTTCTGTTGGATCGTCTGAAGGGGAATCTCTTGGCGGTTGTTATCGGCGGGCCCCTGGTGGCCCTGCTCCTTTGGCTGTTTGCTCGCCTGGGTTCCGGGGCCTGGCTGTGGGCCTGGGGAACGGTAGCCGCCTTTTCCCTGTTTTTGCAATTTATCGCTCCGACCCTCATCATGCCCCTGTTCAACAAATTCACGCCCTTGCCGGAGGGGGAACTGCGCGCGGCGATCTTCGACCTGGCGAAACGGTTGGATTACCCCCTCACCAACCTGTTCGTGATCGACGGGTCTCGCCGGTCCTCCAAGGCCAACGCTTTTTTCACGGGGTTCGGGAAAAACAAGCGCATCGCCCTTTTTGACACGCTGGTTCAAAAGCAAACCGTTCCGGAGTTGACGGGGGTTCTCGCCCACGAAATCGGCCACCACAAAAAGCACCATGTCTGGGTCGGGTTCGCTCTCGGCGTGTTGCAGAGCGGGGGGATGTTTTTCCTTTTGTCCCTGTCCCTGGGATGGGAGGCCCTGTTTGCCGCTTTCCGGGTGGACCTCCCCTCTGTGCACGCTGGGTTCGCGCTCTTCGGCGTTCTTTTTGCGCCCGTGAATTTACTCTTGACCCTGCCGCTTCTCGCCTATTCCCGCCGAAACGAGTTCGAGGCCGACCGGTTCGCGACGGAGGCCCTGGGCACGGGCCGCGATTTGGCCACGGGACTCAAAAAACTCTCCGCCGACAGTCTGGCCAATCTTACGCCGCACCCGTTTTACGTCTGGATCCACCACACGCACCCGCCGCTGGTGGAGCGCCTCGCCGCCCTTCATAAGTTATAATTTGCCCCCAACCTCAATGAGGAGATTGTTTTATGAGCCATTCCCTGGCTGTTGAATTGAACGGCCTCATCCAACGCGAAGCGCCGGAAACCTTCGCCGCTTTGTCGACCCTGGGCCGGGAGTTTTATTTTCCCAAGGGCATCCTGACTCAAACCGCCGAGGCCCGCCAGAAGGCCAAGAAGTTCAACGCCACCATCGGCATCGCCAAGGAAAAGGGCGAACCCATGTATTTGCCGTCCATCATGAAGCAATTGCCCGGGGTGTCCCCCCAGGACGCCTTGAACTACGCCCCGTCTTACGGGAGCTTGGAACTGCGCCAGGCCTGGCGCAAAGCCTTGCTGGAGAAAAACCCGTCCCTGAAGGCCGATGCCGTCGGCACCCCGGTGGTCGTGGGCGGCATCACCCACGGGCTGAGCGTCGCCGCCGACATGTTCGTCGACGCGGGGGACCCCGTGTACGTGCCGGACCAGCTCTGGGGCAACTACAACATGATCTTCGGCCTGCGCCGTGGCGGGCGGATCGTCCGTTACCCGCTTTTCGTCAACAACGCCGGGTTCGACACCGCCGGTTTCGCCCGGGCCCTGGGCGAGGTGAAGCCCGGCCAAAAGGCCGTCGTGGTCCTCAACTTCCCCAACAACCCCACGGGCTACACGCCGACGGAAACCGAGGCCGAGTCCATCGCCCGGGCGCTCACGGAACTGGCCCAGGCCGGTCGCCGCCTGGTGGTGCTCTGCGACGACGCCTATTTCGGTCTCGCCTATGAGGCCAACGTGGCCAAAGAATCGATTTTCGCCAAGTTGGCGGGTCGGCATCCGAACCTGATTCCCGTCAAACTGGACGGCGCCACCAAGGAAGATTACGTCTGGGGATTCCGCGTGGGCTTCGTCACTTTCACCGGGCCGGCCAAGGCCAACGAGGCGCTGGAGAAGAAAGCCGCCGGTTGCGTGCGCGGCGCCGTGTCCAACGTCTCTCAGCTGTCCCAGAGCGTCGTTTTGAAAGCCATGGCCTCGGCGGACTACAAGGCCGACAAGAAGCGTAAATACGACGTGATGAAGGCCCGCTACGACCAGGCCAAAAAAGCGTTGGCAAAGCCGGCCTACGCCGAGGTCTGGACGCCCTATCCATTCAACTCCGGCTATTTTTTCTGCGTGCGACTCAAGGGGCTCAACGCCGAGGCTTATCGGTTGCGCCTGTTGGACCAATACGGCGTCGGGCTCATCGCCACCGCGCCCACGGACATCCGCGTGGCCTTCTCCTGCCTTGAAGTCGAGGAGATCGAGCCCATGTTCGATTTGATGCGGCAATGCGCTTTGGACATGCGGGGCGACCCCGCGGCGGCCGATTTGTCCCGCCACGCGGAAGCCTTCGAAGAATAGGAGAGGGATCATGACACGGGTCAAATTTAATTTCAGCGCGGGTCCGGCGGTGTTGCCGGAAGACGTTTTAAAAGAGGCCTCCCAGGCCGTCGTCGAGTGCGGCGGTACGGGCATGTCCGTTCTTTGCATGAGCCACCGGGGCGGCGCCTACGAGGCCCTCCACATGGAGGCCCTGGCCGGTTTGCGGGAACTGCTGCGCGTGCCCGACAACTTCGCGGTCCTCCTCCTGCAGGGCGGGGCAACGCAACAGTTTTCCCAGGTCGCCATGAATTTGGCCCAGGGCAAGCCCGCCGATTACACGCTCACCGGCCAATGGGCGGAGGGCGCTTACAAGGAAGCCGGAAAAGTGGCGACGGTCCGCGTGGCCGCCGACAGTCGGACGGCTAAACCCGCGCGCATGCCCCTTCCGGCGGAGATTAAATCGGGCGCGGACGCGGCCTATCTGCACATCACTTCGAACGAAACGGTGGACGGCACCCAATGGAAGGAATTCCCGACGGCGCCGGTGCCGCTCGTGGGCGACATGAGTTCCGACATCATGGGCCGGGACATTCCTTGGGATCGCTTTGGCCTCGTGTACGCCGGGGCTCAAAAGAATCTGGGGCCCGCGGGCGTGACCGTGGTGATCGTCCGCAAGGACTTGGCGGAAAAGGCCCCCGCGTCGATCCCCGCCATGTTGCGGTACCAAACCCACGTGGAAAAAGACTCGCTCCACAACACGCCGCCGTGCTTTTCGATCTACGTGCTGGCGCTCGTGACGCGCTGGGTCAAGGCCCAGGGCGGCGTGGCCGTCCTGGCCGCCCGCAACAAGGCCAAGGCCGACAAACTTTACGCGGCCATCGACCGGACGGGGTTTTACCGCGGCACGGCCGACAAGGCCCACCGCTCGGTCATGAACGTGACCTTCCGCCTGCCCAGCGAGGATCTGGAAAAAGCGTTTCTCAAGGAAGCCGAGGCCGCGGGCTTAAGCGGTCTCAAAGGGCACCGCGCGGTGGGCGGTCTGCGGGCCTCGATCTACAACGCCATGCCCGCCGCCGGGGTCGACGCGCTGTTGTCCCTCATGGGGGATTTTGAAAAAAAACACGGTTAACGAGCCCCGAATTCCGGAAGTCCGGTCCCTCGCAGGGGGGGCCGGACTTTTTTTCCCCGGCGTTGTTAATAACGGTTGTCCGCCGATCGATTGAGTTGGCGCGTTAGTTGTTCCGGAGGGCGGTGTCGAACGCGGAGGGGTTGTAACCCCGGATGGTTTGGCCGTTGATCACGGTGACGGGGATGCCCTCGCTGGGATTGAGGGATTTTAAACGGGCGTGGGCCGCCGCATCGCGGTCGATGTCGTACTCCCGGTAGGACACCCCCTTGGACTGGAAATAGGCTTTGGCTTTTGTGCACCACCCGCACCAGGCCGCGCTGTAAATCTCCACCGAGAGACCGCCCTTGGGTTGCAGGTTGTCCAGCGGGCGGTCGGTTTTGGAGCCGTCGGGGCTGACCGGAAACGTGTTGATGGCCCCCGGCCCGGTCAACACCCCCGCGTCATTCAAAACGTTCCCGGTCGTTCTCGTCGGCGTCCCCTGTTTCGACGCGTGGCGGCTTTCGGTTTTTTTGATCTTCCCGGCGTTCGTCGGGGGCGGTTCGGTCGTGACGTGTTGGCTCCCCTCGGCGTCCGTCCAACGATAAAAATCCGCCCGCGCCGGCGCCGTCAACGCCAAGACCCCCAGGAACACCGCGCCGCGCGGAGTCACCCGTGTTCTCAGGCCCCGCCGCCCAGCAACGCGGGGTTTAACCGCCACACCGCGCGGCTTAAGAAAAGAGCGAAGGTGACCCACCCCAGGTAAGGGACCAGGAGGGCGCCGGCCAGCGGGCGGCGACGCCAAAAGAGCGCCGTCGTCGCCGCGATCAAAACCCACAGCACAAGGATATCCAGGAACGCGAGGGCGCCCCATTTCTTAACGAAAAACAGCCAGCTCCAGGCCGCGTTGAAAACCAGTTGAAGGACGAAGAGGCCCAGCGCCACCGGCGCCCCGCCGAACCCCTTGGGGCGCCAGACCAGCCACGCCGCGAGGGCCATCAGGACGAACAGCGTTGTCCACACCGGGCCGAACCATTCGGCCGGCGGCGCCCACACCGGGCGGACGAGGCTGTGGTAAAAATCGGCGGCACGGGCGGAGGCGACGGCCCCGACGCCCGCCGCCGTGAAAACCACCGCGGCCCAGCCCAATAGACCCAGGACGGCCCGCTTCACGACCGCTCCGCCTTGGTCACCAGGTCCATCAGCAGGGCCTCGGCGTGCTGGACGTCCTTGATGCCCAGGAAACCGATTTTGAGCCCGCGGCCGTTTCGCCCGGTGCGCCGCTCGGTGAAAATCAGAGATCCCGATCCATCGGGGGATTGGATCCGCTCGATGTTCTGAAGTTGTGGCGGCCCGAAGGATTGTATTTTCACGGTGGGGCCGTCCTCAAAAATCACCGCCCGGCGGTCGGTGATGATGTAGAAGGTGCGTTTCGCCTTGCGGTACAGGAAAATCGGCGAGGCCAGCATGGCCAGGCCGATGAGCACGAAGGGCAGCCCAAAGAGAGGGAACAGCGCCGCCGGGCTTTTGAAGTTCGGCGTCTTGAACCCGGCCGCCCCGGCCATCCAAAACAACGCGAAGGCCGTCCAGGGGATGGCGAACAGCCAGAGGGCCAGCCCGCCCATCAAGGCCATGCGGGGGTTGGCGGGGGCGATCCAGCGGATCCCCTCGCCGCCCTGGAGTTGGGGCTGCACGCGTTGAATCAAATCAAACGGGATGTCGTTGGTGTTCATGGCGATCTCCTAATTGACGTGAATGAGGAACGGGATTCCCATCAGGACGAGCCAGAGGGCCAACAGCGCCCCGCCCGTCCACGCCACCGGCCGAGCCGAAGGCGTCCGCCGGTACATGCCGAGCGCGAGCGCCTCGCCCGCCGCCAGAAGCGGCGGGGGAACGGGCAGGCCTTCGCGGATCCAATAGGTCCCCATTAAATCCAACAATCGGACGAGGTTGTTTCCCGACTCTTGCGGGTCCCCGAGGGGATGCAAAACGGCCAGCGCGCCGAAGGCGAGCACGGGCGAAAGCACCAACAGCCATCCCCAAACAACGGATTTTTTCATCGCGGGGTCCATGCCCGTAAGCATACCACAACCCGGCGGACCCAGCGGGCGCAAGGGTCGGGGGCCAAGCCCCGCTCAACCGGCGTGGCATCCAAACTTGTACACCGCCCAGCGATCTTCCTCCGTGCGCAACAAATGAATTCCCAGCAAGCACCCGCCGGTGTATTCGATGGTGAGTCGCGCCATGTTCACGTCCTGCCCCGTAAGCCATCGTCGGAGGCGGTTCCCATTCGTTTGCGGCGGGTGGGTGGATTGGAAAATCGGGGATGGATCAAAGTTCTCTTTTTGAACTTTGAGGACGAAATCCTCTAGCGAGCCCCCCACGTAACCGGTTTTCACCGTTAAGGCATGGGCGTTTTTGTAATCCCGGTCCTGGCAGAGTTGGACAAACGCGTCGGAAACCCGGCGGGCGGGGCCTTGCCGGTGGGGAAGCGCCAACCACCCGCGCGCGACCATCGCCAGGGCCAAGGCGGCCGCCGCGAGGAACAAGGCCGGCTTTCTCCAGGAATTACCGGATTTCGCAGGGGAAGGGCTTTCCCGCGGGCCCTCCGCCGTGAACCCTTTGTGGAAAGCCACGGTCCCCTGTGGAACGCGTCCATCAAAAGACAGGGCGAAAAAAACCTCGGGCGGTACGCCCGGAAGGGAAAGCCCCGTCGGGTTTTTAAAGCCGAATTTGGCGTAGTATCCGGGATGGCCCACAAGGCAGCAGCCTCGCGCTTTCATGGCCTTCAAACGCGCCAGGCCCTCATGAATCAACGCCGCGCCAATGCCCCGCCGTTGATGCCCCGGCAGAACAGAGACAGGGCCCAGGCCATACCAGCTCGGCGTCCCGCCGGAAAGAGTCACGGGCGAAAAGGCGATGTGCCCGATCACCCGGCCCCCGGTCTCCGCGACCAGGGACAGCGCGAGCGCCTTGTCAGCGCGCAGTGCGTCGATGATGAACTGTTCCGTGTGACGGCTGACTTCCAGGGTTTTGAACGCCGCGACCGTCACCTCGGTGATGGCGCGGTGATCTTTGGGAGTCTCGGCCCTGATGACAACCCCGGGAATCATCGGTTCATGCCCTAGGCATCCAGGCCAGAGGGCGCGCGCTTCAACCGCAACTCGGCCTGAAATTGTTGTCGGCCCGCCCCGTCCTTCAGGGCCCGAAGGATCACGCCGTCACTGGTTTCTTCAATGGACCCGTCGAAGGCGGGCAGGCCCTTTTCCGCCCGCCGCAAGGCCGCTAAAAGCTGAGCCTGGACCGTGCCGGAGAATTGTGCGCGAATGTATTCCGTCGCATCCACCCATTCCGTTTCCCCGGGTCGGGCGTTCGCCAACGGCACATCGAGGCCGAATTTCACGAAGCGTTCTCGGAGCGCCGCCGGTGGTTCCTTTTTTGAGGAGAGAGGGCTTATGTAGAGCACGAAGTTGTGCCGATCCCCTTTCTCGTCTTCCAACCAAACGGACCAATCGCCATTTTCGTGGCGGTAGGCACGCGGGGCGTCAATGGCGAGTTGAGTTGATAGTTGTTGGACCAGCGTGGCGAAAGCGTTTTTAAGCGCGGGCGACAGGGCGGCGATAAAGTCGTCGGCTTTGACGGGGCCTTCGGGGGTTTTAACGAAAACGATTTGATTCATAAATTCGCTCAACCTTGGGATCGCGCGGGGTTCGTCCAACGGACGCGGCAAATCGGGCAGGGGTAGTGGAGCGAGGGGGTTTCCGCGCGGCGGGTTTCAAACCCGCATCCCGGGCAACGGGCGGTCTGGAGTATGTTTCGAATGATGAACACTTCGACAACGCCCACCGCCGCCAAGACCAGGGCCACCCCGGTCGGGGACAGCTTCTTCTCGATCAAGGTCAGGGTCGCGCCCAGACCGCCCAAAAGGGAAATCGGCAACAGCGTGGTCAAGATTCGCCGCCGGAACGGGTTCGCGGGGAAAACGCGCGTTGTCCCATCGATCATTCGGGTTTCGCCATGGGTTTAAAAAGTTTTTTGAGCACGGTTTTCGCGTCGTCCCCCGGCTCGATGCCCGCCTGTTCGCCCAGGCCGCCGGTCATGTGTTTCTTGTTGATCTCCTCCACGGCGGCGGGGGCGGGCAACCGGGGGCCCAGGTCGTTCACAATCAGCGCGCGGGTCTCCACCGCCAGTTTTTTCACCATTTGTGTGGTCTGCAGAAGGTTGCCGAGCTCCTTGGCTTCCTTGCCGTCCGCCGCGTAGGGGGAAAACACCCGGGCCTTGTAGACGATGGCCTGGCCCACGGCCCGCTTGCCGTCTTTTTTGCGTCCCAGGGCGGCCTCGGTGCCGAGGAAGGTGGACACGAAAACGTCGCCGCCCTTGCCCCGGCGGGAGGCCTCGGCCGCCAAGTCGGTGTCCGCGCCGGAATCGCGCCCCGTGGCGCGGGGGATCGTGACCTGCGTCACCCGCAGGACGGGGTCGTTTTTGAATTCGTTCAAGAGCATTTGGTTCGCCCGCTCGTGGTTTTCGTTGCGGTACTCGCCGTCCCAGACGGGGGTGAGCAGGGTGACGGCGATGGGGTCGGTGGGCCCGCGCCGCGGCGCCGAGGCGATGTCCTTCTCGTAGGCGGCGCGCGCCCGCTCTTGATTTTCATGGCGGGCCATGGTTTCGGCGTCGCCGGTAACGGTGGTCTTGCCGCCTTTCGTCACGGTCTTTTTCCACCCGGCGTGCAGCGGCGCCAGGGCGATCAAGGCAAGAACAAGGGCGAAGGCTTTCTTCATGGGATCTCCTAACATCAAATTTCAGCGGCGGGTCGCCGCGTGATCCGTCCGCTGAAACGACTGGTTAGGGGACAAGTTGCATCTGCAATTTTTTCAGAACGTCTCCATATCCGAGTAGTTCGACACCTCGGATTCGGCCAAAATTATCCGCATCCACATTCAATGAGGCAGTATCGTCAAGCAGTATGGTTTCGCCGTGCTTTAGGCCAATTACACTAGCCTCAACCGAGTTAAGTGGGCGCGAAGATTCAAGACATATGTATCCGGCGCCAACCGACGAATCGTATGTGACGCGAGTGACGATGGCCTGCGCCAGGTCGTTTGCTAATGCTGTGTGGCCAACCGCATTTAGTCGCCGAACCAAGTCGGCTCCCAAATTGGGATCAAGGTCCGAAAGCCTTTTCAAATTTTTCCCCTAACGTTAGAATTCAGCGGCGGGCCGCATTGTTTTTTTATAAACGCTATCCGAACAGATTTATATACTCTAATGCTGTGAAATTATACAGCATATTTAGTAGTATGCAAGGGAGATCCCCAGGAGGTTCCTTTGTCCTCAGCACGGATTATTCCTTTTCTTCCCAATCAACGGGTGCCCATCCAGGGGCTGGAATCCGAGCCCGCCCGCGCGCCCCAGCTATTGGACCAGGCGCGGGAAAAGATTCGAACCCTTCAATACTCCCTGCGAACCGAACAAACCTATCTGGATTGGGTGAAGCGGTATCTTTTGTTCACCCAAGCGAAACGTTCTCCCAAGGACATGGGGGCGGTGGAGGTGCGGGCCTTTTTAACCCATTTGGCCGTTGACCAAAAAGTGTCGGCGGCGACGCAGAACCAGGCCTTGAACGCGCTCCTTTTCCTCTACAAGCGGGTCTTGCAAAAAGACCTCGGTGACATCGGTGAATTCGATCGGGCCCCAAAGACCGACCGGCGGCCCTTGGTGTTGTCCCCGGAGGAAGCGCGGAAAGTCATCGACTGTCTGGAGGGGCGTTTCCACCTGATGGGGGTGTTGCTTTACGGGACAGGCCTTCGGCTCATGGAGTTGGTGCGCCTGCGGGTGCGGGACGTGGATTTCCAGCTCAATCAAATCGTCGTCCGCGACGGGAAAGGGGAAAAAGACCGGTTCACGATGCTCCCGCGGACCTCCCGCACCGAACTTGAGGCCCACCTCGCCCAGGTAAAGCGGTTGCACGAAATGGATCTGGCCGAAGGGAACGGTGCGGTGGCGCTGCCCCTCGCGTTGGAGCAAAAGCCCCCGACCGTGCTCAAGGATTGGGGATGGCAGTACGTGTTCCCCTCCAAATCCCTATCGGAAGACGCCCCGGGCGTGGTCCGCCGGCACCACATCCACGAGACGACCCTGCAAACCGCGGTCAAAAAAGCCGTCCGCCGGGCGGGCCTCGAGAAGCCCGCCACCGTGCACACCTTCCGCCACAGTTTCGCCACCCATTTGTTGGAAGCCGGTTACGACGTCCGCACGGTTCAAGAATTGTTGGGGCACAAGGCCGTGAGCACGACGATGGTTTACACCCGTGTTTTGAACAGCGGCGCCAAAGGGGTTCGAAGCCCCGCCGATTTTTAAGGTGGGGACCCCGTGAAGCTCGCGCTGGCGCTCTTGGCCCTGTCGACGCAGGCCCTGGTGTATTTCATGATGATCGTCTTCTCCGCTCCGGGGGCGGAGGCCGGACGGCGGTTGGAAACGTTTTTGACGGCGTCGATCTACGTCCTGCTGGGCGTTTGTTTCGTCGGCGCGGCGGTGATGGTGGGGGCCTACGCCCATCGGTGGGAGCACGTGTACACCTGGGCGCTGTTGCCGCTGCCCTTCGCGGTGTCTTTCGTGGTGTTGCGGTTCGCGGTTCGATGGTGAAGGGCACGGGGGCTGCGGACCGGAAGTTCATGCGGGCGGCCCTGGCCGAGGCGCGAAAAGCCGCCCGGGCCGAGGAAGTGCCGGTGGGCGCGGTGGTGGTCCGGGAGGGGCAAATCATCGCGCGCGGGCGAAACCGCATTCGGGAATTAAAAGACCCCTCCGCCCACGCCGAGGTGCTGGCCCTGCGGGCGGCGGGAAAGGCGCTCAGGCACGAGCGGCTGTTGGACACGACGCTCTACACCTCCCTGGAACCCTGCGTCATGTGCGCCGGGGCCATCGTGCTGGGGCGGGTGCCGCGGGTGGTTTATGGGGCCGTGGACCCCAAGGCCGGGGCCGGGGGATCGGTGATGGACCTGTTGCGGCACCGGTCGCTCAACCACCGGGCGGAGGTGACGGGTGGGGTTTTGGCGGGGATGTCCCGCCGAATGTTGCGGCAATTTTTCAAAGCGCGGAGGGGACCATGATCCTGGATCAACGCACCAACAATCGCGTCAGTTTCTTCGTGGGGGGGGACCTGTACCGGGACGCCCAGGGCGAAAAGCTCGGGCGGGTCGTCATCCGCGACATCAGCTACTCCGGGTTGTGCATCGAAACCCTGGAACCGTTGGAAGCCGGACAGACGGCCTACTTGGACTTCGAAATCGCGGGGCGGTTTTCGTTCCGCCGCGTGCCGGTGATGGTGGCGCGCACGACGCCGGGGGCGGGTTCCTACGTGACCGGGCTCAACTTCCACCATGGCGAGGACCGTCGGAAAATCCGCCACGCGCTGGCCTTCACCATCGAAAGCTCGTCGTAAAAATGCTAGAATGAGAGGCGTTCTCCGGCGGTTGTAGCCGGGGCACGACCACGGGTTGGGTTCCCCTTCGGGGGAGTTCAGCGAGCCGCCCCGCGAAGCGGGGAAGGCGAGCGTGGACGAATGAGGGGGCGGAGCCCCCTCTTCAGGAGTGCCGGGCCGAAGCAAGACCATCGGAGGCCCGGCCTTCAGGCCCCGGCGGTTGTAGCCGGGGCACGACCACGGGTTGGGTTCCCCTTCGGGGGAGTTCAGCGAGCCGCCCCGCGAAGCGGGGAAGGCGAGCGTGGACGAATGAGGGGGCGGAGCCCCCTCTTCAGGAGTGCCGGGCCGAAGCAAGACCATCGGAGGCCCGGCCTTCAGGCCCCGGCGGTTGTAGCCGGGGCACGACAGTTGGGGGTGAACTGGGCTCGACGAGCGCGCTCGAGGCCTCGGTGGCAGGTCGAAGTCGTCCGCGCTTCGCTAAAAAACGGGCAAACACACACAAGCCAACACTGAGTTGGCCCTCGCGGCCTAAACAGCCGTGACGTTCATCCCTTGACGCCGGCTGGAGGGAATGGACGTCATTAGCCGGCTGGCCGTCTCCCGCGCGCTTCGTCGGGACCGGCGAGACCATAACGGAGCTGGCGGGAGGGTGGTTCTGTCTAGGGACAACCCACTCGCGAGACCAAACCTAGGCTAAGCCTGTAGACACTGGGCCGACACACGCCCGGACGGGGGTTCGACTCCCCCCACCTCCATTTGATTTGACCCTTTTCAAGGGCGAAATTGGGCTGAACGGTTTCTACCGTTCAGCCCAATTTGTTTGTATTTGAACACTTTTAAATCGATGGGCCAATGTGTTGCATGTACTACGATTGAGAAGCTTTAATAAATAGGGAGTAGAATCCAATGAAAACGGGATTGAGCCACAAGGGACAGATGCGAATGGGGATTCTGGGGGGGCTTTTGGGCGCTCTTCTGGTCGGCCCCGCGCACTTCATTGCGGCCGAAATTGATTTTTCCGAAACCGCCTCCCAATCCTGGACTTCCTCCGAGCGCGCCCATCAGGACGCGGCCACGGCCCAAACAGCCGTCCGGCGATTGAACCAATCCCGGGGTGGGGAAGGGCACGCGCTCCCTCCCTTTGCCGGAGCGCGGGCCGCGGCGGAACTTCAACAGACCATCAAAACCGCCCGCTTGACCGCCCCTGAAAAAGACCTTGATGCCCGCCCGTCTTTCCCCATTGAAGACGGCGTCGGCGCGATTGGAACTTTGGTGAGTTTTCGTGCCCTGGGCCCCGCCATTGTGGGAACGGTTCGCACCCACGAGGGGAACAGCGTGACGTTCAACGCCGAACGCCGTTCATCGGCCGGGGACGCCCCCGACGTGCTTCGCCACAGCACCCGACTCACTTTGTCGGACGGGCGGAAAATCACCTGGAACAGCGTTGAGGCCGACCTGTCGGGCACCGGCGGGCGAACCTTGAGCCCCGCCGCCCAGGCGCTCCTCGACCCCTTCGCCTCCCGGGACGTGTCCATCACCGTCACCTACCCGAACGGCATGCACCTGTCGCAGACGGTCCACCACCCCGGCGGGACCGAAGCGGCCACGGGCGTGACCATGCGTTCATCGCTCTTGACCAAGGACGGCAAGGTGGTGCTCACGAGCCAGCGAACCGAACAGGGTGTTTTGGGCCCGGTGGAAACCGTGACCCGCTTTGACGGGAAAACGACGCGGTCGGTCACGAAGGGGATGGAAACGTCAACGGAAGTCCGCACCGACACGGGCAAATTGCTCGAAAAAAGCGTGGCCACCACCGCGCGGCGGACCGGCCCGAACGGCAAATCGGAGTTTGTCACCACAACGAAAACAACGCGCTACAGCTTGACCGGTTTGGTCATCGCCACCGTCACGACGGAAACGCTCGGGAACGAGACCCGCGGCGAGGTCAAGAACACCGCGGGGGGAATCACCCGGTCGCTCACGCGGGTGGAGAACAACGCCTTCGCGAGCGTCACCCAAACGGACCCGACCACGGGACGGGAGCTCGTCCTGGCGCGGCACGGCATTCACGTGTATTTGGGCCCCCAACAACCGGCGTTTTTCGTTCCGCGGGGATAGCGGGGCGAAGACCTCACCCGAAATCCCCTGAGGATTTCGGGCCAACGATTCGCATCGGCCCGGGCGGGAAATTCCCCGCCCGGGTTTTTTATTCGTTAACGGGAAGACACTCGAATTCGAGTTGGTAGGAGGGTTCCGGCTCCGGGGCCCCCTGTTCGGCGGGCGGCAGGGGTTTCTCGCCCTCGGTGAAGAGGCGCGAATCGAGCAAGCGGAAGTTCTGGGATAAATAGGTTTTCACTACCTCGGCCCGCGCGAAGGCCAGGGACTGACGCGCGTCGCCGCTGTAATTCTTTTCCGCGTAGCCGAAAATCTTGACCCGCACGTCGGGGTGAAGCCGAAGGATGGCCCCGAGTTGGTCCAGGGCGTTGAAAGCCGTTGTCAGGAAAATCACGCCGCCCGTTTCGAAGGACATGGGGGCGAACTCCCCGTCCTTGATTTGCTGCTGCAGGCGGTGGATTTTTCCTTGGAGCACCAGGGACTCGTCCAATTCGGGGAGGTCGTCCTGCCGGACGATGGGGATTTCAAGGTCCTCCAGGCCCAAATCCTCGGGGGCTTTGCGGGGAACCCAGCTTTCGGGGAGGTAAAACTGGAAGAGCAGGGCCGCGTCCGCCACCATCAGGTTTTTATTGTCGAGGGTGGCTTTGGCGAATTGGCGGGCGCCCACCTCAATCGCCAAATCGCCGAATTCCGAAAACCGCAGGCGCAGTCCCGCGCCGGCCCCCGCCGTCCACCCGGTTTGAATGATGCGTCGTCCAAAGTAATCCAAATGGTTGCGGCTGACGCCCACGTTGGCCACCACGTAAGGGGTGAAGTACCACGTCCAGGGCCAATCCCACTCGAAAAATGCGGTGATGGGTTGCAGGCGGACGCCCTGAGCGGGCTCGGTGTCGGAGGCGATGGTGTAATTGGAGAACTGCCCGCCGATCGCCGATCGGTAGGAGGTTTGGTAACCCACCCGCGCTCCGGCGGCCACGGCCTGTTTGTGGAGGTCGGTGAAATCCTTGGAGCCGAGGGGCATTCCCGCGCCCGCTTGGATGGTTACAAAAACCGGGGAGCGGTCTTCCGCGCGGGCGGCGAAGACGCCCAGAAGGGTGACCCCCCAAAGCAACGCGAGCCGTTTCATGTCAGTTCATTCCTTTCAGGGCCAGGGCCCAGCGGGCGGCCTGAATTGTGGCGCTGGGATCCGCCCCGGCGTAGGGCCGCGCGCCCTTTGACAAATCAAACGCGGTGCCGTGGCCCGGGGAGGTGCGAACAAAGGGCAGCCCGGCCGTGATGTTCACCACCGCCCGGGGGGCCGCCATTTTTAGCGGAATCATGCCCTGGTCGTGGTAGAGGCTGCCCACCAAATCGAATTCCCCGGCGGCGTGGCGGGCCCAGGCCGTGTCCGCCGGCAAGGGACCTTCCACCCGAATCCCCGCCCGGCGCAAGGCCGCCGCGGCGGGCCGGATCACGCGGATTTCCTCCCGGCCGATAAGGCCGTTGTCGCCCGCGTGGGGGTTGAGCCCCGCGAGGACCCAGCGCGGCGCGCGGATCCCCGCTTCGCGCCGCGCCCACCCGTCGACGCGCCGCACCGAATCCACGATGACTTTTTCCGTCAAGGCCCCGGGCACCCGCGCCAAGGGGAGGTGCCGCGTGATCAAAACCGTCAAAAGGCGCCGGCCGCGCGGGCCGGGGGCGCCCATCACCATCTCCACCGGGCCCGAACCCGCCAGGGCGCGCAACATTTCGGTGTGTCCCGGGAAAGGGAGCCCGGCGGCGTTCAAAGATTCCTTCGACACCGGCCCGGTCACGACCCCGGCCACCCGTCCGCTCAAGGCCAACCCGACGGCCGTGCGGATCGACAAGGCGGCGGATTCGCCCCCGATGCGCTGGGGCGCGCCCAGGACCAGAGCGGTGATCTCCGGATGGGGAACATGCAGCACATTGACCACGCCGGGACGGTCCACGTAATCGGACAGTTCCATCAGGGGTTTGACGCTCACGCGGGGGAACCGCACGTGGCGGTGGACCACCCAGGCGTCTCCGATCAAAAGAGGCCGCGCCGCCCGCCGAACGTCGGGGTCGAGAGCCGCCCGCACCGACACCCACGGCCCGCAACCCGCGGGGTCCCCGAGCGTGAAGGCGAGGAGCGGACGGTTCATCAATCGGTCAGAGGTCGGACAATTCCTCGGGTTTGACCAAAACTTTGACGTCGGCGGTTTTGCGCAGCTCGTCGGTCAACGCCTCGAAGGATTTTTGCTGGGCCGCCTGAAACAGGTAGTCCCGCAGGTCGTCCTCGGCGTCCTCGAAGGCGAGCTTTGTGGCGGCTTTCTTTTCCACCACCTGGATCAGGTGCAGGCCGAAACGGGTTTCCACGAGGTCGGAGAGCCCGCCCACCGGCAGGGCGAAGGCCGCCTTTTCGAAGGGGGGAACCATTTGGCCGCGGGCGAAAAAGCCCAAATCGCCGCCCCGGGCGCCGGTGGCCTTGTCGATGGAATGCTCTTTGGCCAAATCCCCGAACTCCGCGCCGGCTTGAATTTTCTTGCGCAGATCGCTCAATGTCTTGCGGAAGGCGGCTTTTTTATCGGCGGGCAACGCTTCCCAGCCATCCGGGCGGCCGGCGACGTCCAGAGGGCCGACCAAAATGTGCCGCGCGCGGACCCGCTCGGCGTTGCGCATGTTGAAGAACTTGGCCATGGCGTCCAAGTCCTTGGCGTCTTCCTCGGCCAGGCCGGCCAAGGTCTTGCCTTTCATTTTGTTGGTCAGACGCTCGAAAAGGGACTTCACATCGGTTTCCGTCGGTGGTTCGGTCCGGCGTTGGACCTCTTCCCGGGACAACTGGATCACGCTCAGGCGGTCCCGGATTTTGTCCTGAAATTTTTTCTCGTCCAGGCCCTCTTTAACCAACTCCTTTTTGAAAAGGGCGAGCGCCTCTTTCACGGCCGACGGGTTGGCTTTTTCCAGCTCTTTCCACGCCAAGGTCAGATCCGGGGGGGTGGCGTGTTCCGGGTCCTGCGCTCCGGCCTGGCGGCGGAGGATCGCCTGAAGTTCTTTCTGGGCCGCCGGAGACAAAAACTGGGCTTTGAACTGGAGAAGCCCCGTTTCGAATTCGCGCTGGGGCACTTTGACCTTCCGTTTCTTGGCCTCGGACAGGAGAACCTTGTCGTCGATCATTTGTTCGAAAAGTTCCCGTTGGATTTTGGCTTTGCCGGCCGCGTCCATTTTTTCCTCGGGTTGCCGTTCTTTTTGTTGTTCCTGGAAGGCGGTCCAGTTTTTCTGGAAATCGGACAGGAGGATGGTTTCTCCGTTGATGATGGCGATGGGGCGGTTGGTGAGGGTCGCGGCGACAACCCCGGTCGCGGCGGCGGACAAGAGAATGAGAGACAAGGCGTTTCGTTTCAAGGCGAATCCTCCTCGTGAAATGGCCAGAAAACTATACCAAATTGGTTGGGTCCCTCTTTCCCCGGACGGCCGCCGAAGCCGAAAAGGACCCTATTGTTCGGGGGTTTTGGTCGGGATCGAAAGATCGGCCAACGCGGCGTCGTTGGTCCGGACGGGAACGCGTCGGCGGGCGTCGGCAAACCAGGCCGAGAGGCGCTGGCTTTGAAGGGCCTGACGGATCCGCGTCTTGAGCGCGTCGTCCAGGGGTTGCTCGGACAGGCGCCGTTCGCCGGTCCGGCGGATGATGTGAAACCCGTAGGGGGACGTGACCACGTCGGACACCGCCCCTGTTTTCAACCCGGACAAGGCGTCCTCGAATTCCCCCACAAGGGAGCCGCGCAACAAATAGCCGGTGTCGCCCCCCCGGACCGCGGTGCCGGGGTCTTCCGAATGGGCCTTGGCGAGGGCCGTGAAATCCTCTTTTTTGTTTAACAGCCGCGCGTGGATGTCGTCGGCCTTCGCTCGGTCCGCCAGCAGAATGTGGCTCGCCCGGACTTCGCTCTCGGTTTTCCAGAACGCGAGGATCCCCTCGTCCGTCACGTGCAACGGCCCCCCGGGGCGGCTGAGCTTTTCCATAAAATCCGCCGTGATGAGGCGTTCGCGGTTCTCAAAATATTTTTTGTCGAGGGCCCGTTGGCCCTCCGCCCGAAGCGCTTTGAGTTCTTTGAGGCGTTGCGCCAGGCCGCCGTCGATGGGGGCTTTGGCCGCTTCCACCAACATGAGTTTGCGGCGGACGAGAAGTTCCAGCAATTCCTTCCGGCCGGCCGCCGAGGTCAGGTATTTTTGGCTGGTGAAAGGGACCCCTTGCACTTCCTTGATGAAAGCCGAAGAGCGGATGGCGTCGGGCCCGACCCGGGCCAGGGCGGGGTCGGAGCGCCCGCAGGCGGCCAAGAGCGTTCCGGCCAGGGCCGCGAGGAAAAGGGGAAATTTTAACATGGGCGGACGTTATCCTTTTTGCGGCGGTGTGTCCAGGGGGAGCGCGTCGAGGAATTCCCGGGACCAGACCGGCAAGTCCGCCGGCAACGGTTCCTCGAATCGCAGTCCCGCGCCGAGGCCGTCCGCGGGCGGAAGAAACCGAAACCGTTCGCCGTGGGCCTCGATGAGCCGCGGGATCCATTCCGGGGGCAGCCGCGCCCCGGGCGCGAAACGGAATTCCAAGGCCCCGCTTTCCAAAAGAATGTGGGTCACGTTTTTGGCGCGCGCCGCGTGGCGCAGGCGCGCCACGTCGAAGAGCCGCCGCGCCGGTTCCGGCGGTCGGCCGCAACGGTCCTCCAGTTCGGCGGCCAGGGCGTCGATGTCCCCGGGGGCGGCGTCCAATAAACGCTTGTAGAAAAGCACCCGGTCCGCCTCGGAGGGCATGAACCCCGGCGGCAGATAAGCCGAGATCGGGAGGTCCAGGGCGGGGTCGTTGACCGGCGGCGGGGCCGCGGCCCCGCCGGATTTTTGTTTTTCGATTTCCTCGGACAGCAACTGGCCGTAAAGGTCCAACCCCACGGCGTTGACGAATCCGTGCTGTTGGGGGCCGAGCAGGTTGCCCGCCCCGCGGATTTCCAAATCACGCATGGCCAATTTAAACCCCGCACCGAGCGCGGCGAATTCCTTCAAAGCGGCGAGGCGTTTTTGGGCCTCCTCGCTCAACGCCGCGTCGGGGGAATGGAACAGGAAGCAGTAGGCCTTTTGCCGTTCCCGCCCCACGCGGCCCCGCAATTGGTACAGCTGGGCGAGGCCGAAATCCTCCGCCTCCTCCACGATCAGGGTGTTCACCGTCGGGATGTCGAGGCCCGATTCGATGATGCTGGTCGCGATCAAAATGTCGAATTGGCGGTGCAGGAAGTCCCACATCACCTTCTCCATGGCCGGGCCGCTCATTTGCCCGTGGGCCAGGGCGATTCGGGCCGTGAGGCCGTGATCCCGCAGGGCGTCCGTCAGCCATTGACGCCGTTTTTCGATGGACCCCACGCGGTTGTGCACATAAAACACCTGCCCGCCCCGGCGCAACTCCTGTTCCACGGCGGCCGCCACGATTTTGGGGTCGAAGGGCCCGACGTGCGTGGCGATGGGCAGGCGTCCCTCCGGCGGCGATTCGATCACCGACAGGCCCTTGAGGCCGCCCAGGGCCGATCCCAGGGTCCGGGGGATGGGCGTGGCCGACAGGGCCAGGACGTCAACAGTGTCGCGAAAAGCTTTGATGCGCTCTTTTTGTTTGACCCCGAAGCGGTGTTCCTCGTCGATGATGATGAGGCCGAGGTCCTTGAACGCGACGTCGGGCGACAGCAGGCGGTGCGTGCCCACGGCCACGTCCACGACCCCGCGGCGGATGTCGAGGGCGATCCGCTTTTGTTCCGCCGGCTTGGAAAAGCGCGACAGCACGGCCACGCTCACCGGGTAGTCGGCGAACCGGTCGCGGAAGTTGCGCCCGTGTTGTTCGGCCAAAATCGTGGTCGGCACCAGGACGGCCACCTGCTTGCCCGCGCAGACGGCCTTGAACGCCGCGCGCAGGGCCACTTCGGTTTTCCCGTAGCCGACGTCGCCGCAGACGAGCCGGTCCATGGGCAAGGGGCGCATCATGTCGCGCTTGGTTTCCTCGATGGCGCGGGCCTGGTCGGGGGTGAGGTCGTACAGGAACGACGCCCCGAACTCCTGCTCCAAATGGGTGTCGGGGGGGAAGGCGAAACCGGGGGCCCGTTGCCGCGCGGCGGCGCGGGCCAGGAGCTCCCGAGCCATCTCGGCGACGGCGGCCTCGACCTGGGCTTTGGAACGGTCCCAGGCGGAGGTGTCGAGGGAGGACAACACCGGCCGCTTGCCCTCGGTGCCGATGAACTTGCGCACCTGGCGGAATTCGAACAGAGGGACGAACACCCGGTCGCCGCCTTTGTATTCGAGCCGGAGGTAATCGCTTTCGGTGCCGCCGGCGTTTTTGTGTTCGAGGGTCACGTAGCGGCCGATGCCGAAGCGCTCGTGCACGACGTAGTCGCCCTTCCGCAGTTCGGCCACGCCCTGGAGGGCCGCGCCCCCCACAAATTTGGGCAGGCGCAGGCGTCGCCGGGCCCGGCCGAAGATTTCCCCGTGGGCCAGAACCGCCCTTTTTTCCCTTTGGTCGAGGAACCCCCGCGTCAAAGGGCCCAGCGGCAGATCGATGCGGCGGCTTTCGAAATCGGCGGCGAGGCCGCGGTTTTCCAGGAGAAGGAGCTCTTCAAGCCGCTCTTGTTCGCCCGCGTTGTGGCAGAACACCCGGACGGTCCAGCCGTCGTTCAGCCAGCCGCGGATTTCTTTGGCCAAGAAGTCCATTCGCCCCGCGACCGGCGGGGCGGGCGCGAAGCGGTCCGCCCCGGAGGGGGCCAGCGGGTCGTGGACCACGCGCCGGCCCGCCCAGGCGAGGGGCCGGTCGGCCGCGGGGCGAGACTCGAAGAGCAGGCCCGCGGGTCCCAAGTAATCGAGGAGCCCGGCGTCGCCGTCGGCCAGCCGCGCGGGCCCGACGCGGACTTCGTCCAACAGGTCGGTGGAACGTTGGGTCGTCAGGTCGATTTTTCGCAGGGATTCGATTTGGTCGAAGGGCCACAGGGCCCGAACGGGGCCCTCGGCCCCCGGGGCCCAGAGGTCCAGCACTTCGCCCCGGACGGCCACTTCCCCCGGGCGTTCCACCGTGTCCACCCGTTCGTAACCGTGCGTGAGGGCGTGGGCAAAAAAAGCGTCGCGATCCAGGCGGTCGCCGCGCCGCAGGACGCGGTGGGCGGCCGCGAAAGCCGCCGGCGGGGGACAGCGCCCGTCCAACGCGTCGCGCGGGGCCACCAGCGCCCGCGACCGCCCCGCGGTCCAGTCGGAGAGGGCGGCCAGCCGTTCCTCATCGTCTTCCGAAAAAAGAACGGCCGTCGGGGCGTCGGGGGTCCGCTCGCGGCCCAACGCCGCGAGATCGTCGGCCAGAAGCCCCGCGGACTCTTCGGTGGGCGTCACGAACAGCACCGGGCCGCCGGGGGCGGACAACAGGTGTTCCAACGCCCAGGCGGCCTCCGCCCCGCCGGGCAGAGGGCCCGGGGCGAGTTCAAGGGTTGGCGCCTTGGTTTGGGTCATGGGTTCCGTGATCCCCTCGCTCCGGTCCTGGTTTCCGGGCGAGCGCCCTCCAACCCTTTCCGCGCCTCCCACGGCTTGGTCATTTCCGTTCGAAGAGGGAGACGCTTTCGATGTGCGCGGTTTGGGGGAAGAGGTCGACCGGGACGCTTTTCTGGAGGAGATAGCCGCCGGTCGACAAGTAAGCGGCGTCGCGGGCGAGGGTGCCCGGGTCGCAGGACACGTAGACCACCCGGCGGGGGGCGGCCTTCATCACGGCTTTGAGCACGGTGCGCTCGCACCCCGCCCGGGGCGGGTCGAGCACCACCACCGTTGGCGCGTCCGGCAAAAGACGCCGGGCCAACACCAGCTCGCAGCGGCCTTGGCGAAATCGCAGGTTGTCGATGCCGTTCAGGGCGAGGCTCCCGATGCCGTCGCGGACGGCGCGGTGGTTTTCCTCAACGGCCCAGACCGTTTTCGCGCGGCGCGCGATGAGTTGGCCCATGGCCCCCACCCCGGCGTAAAGTTCCCAAACCACATCCGCGGGCCCGGCGGCGGCCATGTCGACGGCGAGCCCGTAGAGTTTTTCCGCCATGGCGTGGTTCACCTGGAAAAACGCTCCCGGCGAAAGGCGGAAACGCAAACCCAGAAGCGATTCCTCGAGATGGTCTTTGCCGCCCAAATGGACCCACCGCGGTCCCAGGACCACGTTGCCCTCCCGGTCGTTCACGTTGTGGAAGACCGCCGTCACGAAGGGGAGGGCCTTCTTCAAATCCCGGGCGAAGGTCGACAGCGCCGGGGCCCGTTCCGAGGTGGTGACCAGGGCGACCAAGACGTCCCGGGCCGCGGTCCGGACGAGCAGGTGGCGCGCCCCGCCCCGGCCCGTCCGCGCGTCGTAAAGAGGGAGGTGCGTCCGCTCCGCCCAGCCGCGGACGGCCCGCACCACCGCCACGGAACGTTCGTCCTGCACCGGGCAGTCGTCAAAGGGCACCACGGTGTGGGACCCCGGGGCGTAAAACCCCGCGACCACCCTGTGGCCGGACCGCGCGAGAGGGACCTGCACTTTGTTGCGGTATCGCCAAGCGGCCTCGGGACTGTCGGCCCCCACGGTGGGGAGCACGTTCGGCCGGGGGATTTTGGCGATCCGTTGAAAGGTTTCCGACAGGAGATTCCGTTTGGCGTCGATTTGGGCCGGGTAGGCCAGGTGCTGCCAATCGCAACCGCCGCAGACGTCGGCGGGGGCCCGCCCGGGACGGAAAAAATGGGGGCAACGCGGTTCCACGCGGTCGGGGCCGGGGGCGACGAGGGAGGCGATCCCCGCGCGGGCGAAACTCTTTTCATTTTTGATTCGGTCCAGGACGGCCCGGTCCCCGGGCGCCCCGTGGGCCACGAACACCACCCGCCCGGGGCGGCCCTCGCCTTCGGGCGGCAGGCGGCCCACGGCCTCGCCGCCCAGGGACAGTCGCTCCAAAGCGATGTCGGGAAGGGTCACAAAAAAATCAGAGGAATTTTTCGAGGGCCTGTCGGCCCGTCATGCCGACGGTCACGCCCAGGGCGGCGGCCGAGGCGCTCACGTCCGTGACGGTTTTCACGAGCAACTCGTCGACGTCTTTGACGCCCCGGACGACGGCCGCCGCGCATTGAAATTTGTCGGCCGACCGGATGTCGAGGAACCCGCACATGACGAACCCGTTCGCGGCCCGGGCCACGAGCAGAGGGGCGCCGGGCAAGGCGATGTGGTGCGCGCTGGCGCGGCCTTCGAAAAGGGAGGATTCGGTATGGTTCATATTGTTACAACTTTGTTACAGAGTCTTAAGAGCACATTCTGGAACGGGGATTATACTAATTCCTGCATGGGCTCCCTCCGAGCTATTTTTAGCGGCGCGCTGAGCGCCGCCTACTTTTTCACGAACGTGGCCGCCGCGCACGCGGGCGAAACGGGTTTTTGGGAACAGCGCCGCGCCGCCCGGCGGCCCGACCGCGACGCGGGGTTGTTCGCCGCCACCGGCGCGGCCGCGTCTTTGCCGTTCGACCGTCTTTTCGGCGAGGGAGCAACCTCCTCCCAACCCTCGCCGAAAATTTTGAACACCCCGCTCGGGCCGGACCTGGGCGCCGCCCTCCAGCCCTTCGGGGCCGTGGGGGACGTTCGCGCGGGGGCGCCGGGGGCTCCCCTCGTTGTGCTCATCCAAGACGTGCACACCGAAGACGCCGCGCAGGTGAACATCGGTCGTCTGTTGGGGGCCCTCGCGGAAAAAGGGGTGACCACCGCCGCCCTGGAGGGCGCCTGGGTCCCCTTGGAGACCGAACGCTTCCGTCGACATCCCAGCCCCCCGCACCTCGCGCGCGCCGCCGAATATTTCCGCGCGGAAGGGTACCTGAGCGGCCCCGAATGGGCGGCCCTCGCGTTGCCCCAAGCGCCGGCCCTGACCGGCGTCGAGGACAAGGCGCTCTACTACGACAACGTGCGCGTCGCCCGGCGCTGCGTGGCCGAGGGCCCGCGCGCCCGGGCCGCCGTGGAGGATTTGCGCCGACGGCTCGCGCCCCTTAAGAAGCGCGTTTACACACCGGCCCTGGTGGATTGGGACGCCCGACGCGCGGATTTCCACGCCGGCCGAGGGAAAATCGGCGATTACGCCCGTTTCCTGGCGCCGCACGCGACCGGTCCGTCGCTGCGGATGTTCATCGAAGCCCTGGACGCCGAAGCCCGACTGGACTTTGCCCGCGCCGAAAGGGAACGCCGCCGCGTCCTCGAGCAACTGACGGCCCGATCGTCCCCCGAGGACCTCACCGCTCTTTTGCGCGAAGCCCAAAGCCACCGCGCCGGGGCGCTCACGGCGGGGGAGTTCAACGAACGGTTGCGCCGCGCCCAAGCGCGCGCCGGGCTTGACCCGCGGGACACCCCCGCTTTCGCCGCTTATCTGGACTACGTCGCGCGGGTGGAATCCATCCAGCGGGCCCGCCTTTTGGACGAGCTGCTCGCCGCCGAGAAAGCCGCCGGCCGGGCCTTGGCGCCCGGCGCGGATCAACGTCGGCTCATGGACCTGGCGAACGATGTCGACCTCCTCGCGCGTTTGACCGAGAGCGCGATGACGCCGTCCGATTGGGCGGCCTACGCCGAGCGCCGCCGGGACATCGCGGCCTTGGGACCGCGGGTGGCCGCCTTCGCGGGGGCGGCGGTGGCGTCTTTGCCGGATTGGGCGCCCTTTGAGGCGTTCTGTGAAAAGGCCCTCGCCCGCAACGACGCCTTGGTGGCCAACACGCTGCGGCTTTCCCGACGGGGCCACCCGCGGACCCTGGCCCTGGTGGCGGGGGGATTTCACACAGAAGGGATTTTGGCTCGCCTCAAGGCGGCCGGGGCTTCCGTGGCCGTGGTCACGCCACGGTTTGACAAGGCGACCTCCCCACCGCTCGACGTTTTCGCGCGCGACCCGTTGCCCCTCGAGAAAATTTTTGCCGGGCAGCGCATCAACCTGCCCCGGGCGCGGGTGTTGGTGCCGCTGGAGGCCCTGGACCCTTCCATCGACGGGCCACGGGCCGCGGGGGTTCAAGCGGCGCTCTTGCCCACGGCCGACGCCCTCGCACAAAAGGACGGTGCCCCGACGATGGCCGGGGCGGAGGCGCCGGCCGTGACGGTGGCTTTGGACGCCGCTGGCCAACCCCGTTTCTCGCCGATCGATGACGGCGGCGTGGCCGGGGTTTTGGCCCGGCTCGGAAAGGTCGCGCGGGAATGGGGGTCCGGTTCCGCCACACCGAAGGCGGATCCCATTCGGGGGATGGCCGCCCGTTGGTTGTGGGAGGTCCCCCCCGGACCGTTGCGGACGGCGGTTTTAACGGATCGTGAAGAGCCTTTATTGGCCGGGTTGTCGGACGCCCTGGCGCTCACCGGGCACCGGGTCGCCCCCGACAGCCGGGAGGAACGTCTCGGCGTCGGCCGCCCCGTCGCGGATTGGATGTCGTCGGCCTCTTTCGACGTGGCCGTGGTGGACGTCGAGAGCGTGGACCCCGTTTGGTTGCGCGCCGCCGCGAGCGCCATAAAGAGCAACGGCGTCTTGGCGATCGTGTTGCCCGGCGGCACCGAGGCCGACGCCGTCCACCGAATGAGTGAGCTTCGGGCGGTCCTGGACCCCCTGCCGTTGGCACCCGCCGAGGGAGGGAAACGGTTCGGTTTTGAGATCGGCTCGACCTCTCTGCCCGGCGACTATCCCGTTCGGTCCGGCGGGCGCGACGGCACCGCTTACATCGTGCGTCGAAAGCCCGTGCCGCCGCCGCCGCTCGTCATCGCCTCGGATGTTCTCGGGCCCCGCGTTCAACGCTTTGACTTATTCGTTCATCAAAAAGTGAATCCCGGCAATCGGCCTTTGACGGTCTTGGAGGGGGCGGGGGGCAACGACATCGTCCGTCCTTTTTTGAGCCTCAACCCGGGGCGGTTGTTCGCCGTCACGCGCGACCCCCGTTTCCGCGACGTTCCCGAGATCCGGGCTCAATTAACGAGGCCGTTGTCGACCGGAGAACGCAAGATCCTCGACCGCTATGTCAAGTCCAAAGGGGTTCTCGGGTGGTCGACGGCCTTCGAGGTGGAGGGCGTTCCTTTCGGACTGGCTTTGAGGGCCGAACTTCGAGGCCTCGGCGTGGACCCCGCGCGCGCGGAGGTCTCGGGCAGCGCCGTGAAAACGGGCGCCCTGGTGGTCCGTTTCCCGTGGCGACACCCCACCGAACACGAAGAAACGACGCGGGCAATCATTTATTGGCGCGGGGACATCACCGACCCCTCGACCTTCGAAGGGTTGTTGGAGTCCTACGACGCCTCGATCGACGTGTACCGCCATTCCGCGGCCATGGACGTGCCCGCGGTGGACTACCCGCGGGGGGAATCGTCCTTCCTTAATTTCATCGCCCGGCGCGAAGCCGCCCGCCGGAACGGGACGCTGACTTTCGTCACCGGGGACGTGGCCGCCATCGGCAACGATTTCAGCGATCACGCCCATCAATTCCCCGTGCCCGGGACGCGGTTGATCCCCCGGTCGGATTTCGAGACCGCCGTGCCCAAAGGGGAGCGGGAATCGTGGAGCCCCGGTGTGGCCTACGGCACTTATCAAAACATTCGCACCCTGGCGTTGGGCGGTCCGATTTCGACCCCGGGCGAAGAAGGCGTTGTTGCCCCGGCGTTCCGCGCCCGGCCTCTCTTCGTTTTCGACGGCTTGTTTGAGCGGTGGAAATCCCGGGGGGGCGGGTGGTACGCCGCCTATGTTTTTCTCGCGGTGCTGGTGGCGCCGGTGGTCGAGGAGTATCTTTTCCGACATCTGGTTTTTGGCGGCGCGTTGGAGGCGGTGGTGCGCGCGGTCGCCGGGGAGGTCCCCGGCGTGCGGGAAACCGCTTTTGCTTTGGGGGTTCTTTTGAGCGTCCCCCTTTTCGCCCACCTGCACGAAGGGGTGGAGCGTTGGGCCCGGCGGGACCGGGTCGCTCTTTATCCTGAAGAAGAATCCATAGCCGAAACCACGCGGCTCGCGGTGCGTTACATCGGGGGTGCCTTCGCGGCGATCTTCTATTTTGCGGCGCCGGGAGCCGCGTTTGTCCAGGGGCTTGGCGCCCTGGCCCCGGGTGTTTTTGGCTCGGCCGTTGGATCGGCCCTGGCCCTCAATGTGCTGCCCCTCGTGGGTTTGGTCGGCCTCAACACCCTGTTTCACATCGGCTGGAACCTGGCGGGATTGGTGTGGAACGATTGGGCGGGTCCGCGGTTGTTCAATTCTCTCCGGCGGGTGCCGATGTTGTCGTTGATCGTGCGGCCGGGTCCCGCGGTCTCCACGGACGGGGCGGTCACCGACCAGCGTCCGGTTCAGGCGGGACTGCTGCACCCCGCGATGGTGAAATATCGGACGGCCACCCGCCGTCACATCAACCCGGACAACCGCCCCACCACCGTTCTTTACGGCGGCGCGGGGGCCGATGTGTCCGGCGCCCTGTTGGACACCAACGGATCCCTGTTTTATTTCTTGGACACCTACGGCCCTTTGACGGTGGAGGATTTGAACGCCCTGAAAAATCCACCGGCCAATGCCGCCGCTTACGCGGATTTCGCCAAGGAATACCGGCGTCTTAAGAAGCGCAACGGGTACACCCCCGTGGGCCAATTGCAAACCGTGTTGCAGCGGGGTTGGGCCCTTCGCACTGAATTGGCGGACATGGGGGTGGATCTGGAAAGCTTCACGGCCGAGGAATACCACGGCCGACCTTCTTTGGCGTTTTCCTGGGCTTACGCCGGGCAGTCGTCGCGCCGCCGCCGATTGGTTTTCGTCAACGCCAATTTATTCCGCCCGGAAACCTACCAAGACGTCCTGGGGCGCGGCGTGGATGTCTATCTGCAACGGGCCGCGCTGACCGTTCCCAATGAATACAAACACCCGCCGACCTTCTTGCGGGACATCGCGGCGGTGATGTCCCCCGGCGGGGTGATGGCGACCGATGACGTTTCGGTGGATAGCATGGGCAGCCACGCGGACCATCGGGCCGAATTCCCGCTCGCGATGCCGATCTCGCGGATGCCGGGGGAGGAACGGTTGTTCGCCGATGTCCAAGCCGCCCTCCGGGAGGGGCGCGCGGGGTCGCCCGTCCCCGAGCTCTCCGGCTACGGCAATCGGCTGAACATCCGCTTCGCCCCTTTCGGAAAAATCCCCCTGTCGCGCCCCTCCGCCGCGCCGGGTTCCCCGCCTCGGTCGGCGGGCCAATCTCCGGTCACCCAGAATAAATTGTTGGCGACGCCCTTCGTGGAGCACGATTTGGCGGTTCGCGCGGTGGTCAACCCCCGCCGCGCGGACACCACGGTCCTTTACGGGGGCGCCGGCGCCGACGTGACGAACGTGATGTTGACCTGGGACCCGGCCCGGGTCTACATGATCGCGCCTTACCCGGGTTTGACCGTGGAATCGCTGCGCGCCGCTCTCTCCGAGGGGCCTCCACCCATCGACACGGTGTACAGCCGAGAAAAATTCTCGGTGGGTTATTCCCGACGGACTTTTTTGAGCGCGCCCCCCAACGTGGCCCTGGCGATCGCCATTGAAATCGCGGCGTTGGATGTGCCCTTCCAAGCGGTGGAGGTGCTGGAGGTCGGGGGCCGGCCGGCGGTTCGGTTCCCTTGGGAGGGGCGCGAACGCACGGTGGTGTTCCACGACGGTTTGTTGGAAAACACGGCGGCCTATCGGGATGTTCTTGATAAAGGATTGGACGGGTTCTACACCCGCGCGGGGATGACTTTGGCCACCGCCTATGTCGAAAAAGCCGATTTTCTTTTCGCGATTGCCGCGGTCTGCCGTCCCGGCGGGTTCTTGGTCACCGATGACGCGGCGTGGCAGGACACCTGGGTGGCGCGGGATTACGGGGCCTCCTTCCCCTTCCCCGCGGAGGAAATTCCGATCCCCCGGGAGGAGGTGTGGGGTCCCTTGATGGACGCTTGGATCGAGGATTTGTCCGGCGGCCAAATCGGCAATCGGAACGAATACCGTTACGGTTGGGGTGTGCGCGTGCGGCGGCTGACAAGTCCGGTTCAGAGCCCGCCGGCGCACCCCGCCCCGGACACGGAGGAAGATCTCAGCGATTTCGGGACGCTGGCCGTGCGGCCCGTTTCCGATGCGGAAAGTCAGAAGTACGACATTTTGTTGAACAACGAGCCGGTCGGCACGTTTCGATGGGTTCCCCAGGACGAAGGGGTTTGGTCCGTTGAAGATATGAACATTCAATTGCGTTTTCGCATGTCCCCTCGGTTCCGGGGGGCCCTGTTCCGGCATCTCGCCCGGCACGCCCCGGATCGGGAGCTTCAATTTTCGGCCGGTTTGTGGATTATGGCTTTGTACAACATGCCCCAGTATTTCGATGGGCAGGGCCTGCGCGCCATGTTTCAGAAAGACCTCCAGGCGGGAATCCCCTGGGATCACGCGCCGGCCTGGAATAGCGCGGCCTTTTTGGAACGTTTGAAGGCCGAGGGGATTCCCTTTCTGTCCAACGAAGTCCTGTCCCAATTGGTCCTTCGGGGGCGGGTGACCGAACCGCGCGGCCCGCCCGCGGGCGCCCCGACCGAGGCCGAGCGGATCGCCCGGATCCAGCGCTTCAAACCCAGCGATGTACCGATCCGGTTGTTGGCCCGCGCTTCCTCTTCCTCGGCGCTGGGACCGAACCACCGGGTGGTTGCGCTCGATGGACAAACCATCGCTTGGATGCGCCTTGAGTTGGACCGTTCCATCGTGACTTTGTCCGGCCTTCGATTGCGCCCGGGTTGGCCCTATCCGGCGGACATCGCCCGGGTGTTCGATCTCGCGCTCGCCTGGGCCCGGCGCCAGGGGGCACGGGAAATGGTTTTTAAAGACGTTCAACGTCCCGCCCAATTCAAATTGATGGAGGGACAATTCGGGCCGGGTCAAATGTCGGTCCGTTCCACCGCGGACTCCCACTGGCGGCGATTGGACCGGGAAGACTTCCGCCCCGTACTTGAGGGCCTGGCCACCAGCGCCGATCCCGCCGTTTCCCCGGGTCAATCGGTTCACTTGCGGGCGCCGTTGGAGGGAATCCTGTACCGGGGCACCACGGTTTCCCATTTGCGAAAAAATCTGGCCGAGCGGCCGGGCGGGGGCGTTCGTTTGGTGGGCGGTCGAGCCGCCTTCCACGACGCGCCGTTCTTTTCCTACAAGTGGGAGGAAGCGCGCGGGTACGCTTTCAATCGCCGATCGGGGGAAGATCCGGCCGTCGTCATCGAGGTCGGCCACGACGCCCTCGCCGCTTGGGGCGTGAATTTGCCGTCCTTGACGGACGACCACTTGCCCGCGCAATCCTTGGCCGGCGGGGTGCCCTTGGAAACGGTGCGCGCCCTCTCGGTTTACAACGAGGCCCTCGCGCGGTGGGAACGCATCACGGGGGTGGAGAAAATCCGTGCTTTTGTCTTCGCCAAGGCGGCCCCTTTGCGCGAAGTGAAGCCCCGTTCGGTCTTCGTGTCGCCGGCGTTGGAAGTCAACCCGCCCCACGAATTGGACGCCGCCATCGATCGGTTGGGGATCCGCCCCGCTTGGGACGAGCTGTCCATCGCCGTGGGGTTGGATCAAGCGTCCCGCTATTTCAACGGGCTTTACGAACGGTTGCAGGGGAAATTATCCGACCCATCGCCCTTGATACGACGGCAGGTTCGAACGGTGCTGTCGGCCCTTCCGGTGGCGGGGGGGCGGTTGTCCCGGCCGACCCAACGCCGCGAGGAGCGGCGTCTTTGGCGTCATGTGATGAGGGACCCGTTATCCGAGGAGGGACAACGCGCCCTGGAAACGTTGCGGGTTTGGGGCGGCGTTCCCACCACCGAAAGGGCCGTTTTGGTTCGGTTGCCGGATTTGGCCCCGCTGGAAGCCGCGCTGTGGGAAGCCGCCGAGCGGACGTCGGAATACGACGCCCTGGGTTTCCCCGTCCGTGCCGACATCATTGGTGGAAGCCGTTACCGGTTCTCCGAGCATCGGCCGGACGTGGATGTCCTGTTGAGTTACCAACCGGACGATCCGGTCGTGGCCAATTGGATTCAGCCCCGCACGGTCTATAACGTGTTTCTCCGGGAACTCTCGGAATCGCTGCCCGCGGGGTCCCGCGTGGAGACGGATCGTTACGGCGCCATCGTCACGTTGCGGGTCTCCGAGGAGCGGTTTGTCCGGTTCGAGTTGAATATCCACCCCCACCCGGGGTCCTCCACCGACGGGGTGACGACGGCCTTAAGAACGCTCGCTTTGTCCAGCGGCCGGGACCCGGAAGCTTTGGATCTCGAACGGGAATATTACTTGGGCGAAAATTGGGTGTCCAAATCCCGGATTTTTGACAGCGCGCCGTCGGTCCCGGGGATTTTCGAACCCTTGCGAAAGCGGGCCGCGGCGTTGCCCGAGGATCCGGGCGACACCCCCGCCATCACGCGCGAACAAATAGAAAAGAGATTGAACCGCCCAGCGAGCGTGCTGCTTTTGCCAGCGCGGTGGGTCGATCCCAAGCCGATGTTGATTCTGGAGCCCTTTCTGTCGCCTCTGCGTGGCCTGGGCCGGTCGGGGAGCGCGTTGTACGCGGGCGCGGTTCTGATTTTCAGCGCGGCCGAGGAATGGTTTTTCCGCCAACTCCTTTTGGGGGACGCCGTCGCCGGCGCGGCGCCGCTTTGGCTTGGATTTTTGGGCGAAGGGTTCGTCTACACGGGGGTCGTCCTTTTGGCTTTCGTGTTCCTCCATCCGATCCTCCGGGGCGTTGCCTCCGCTCTGTTCAACCCACCCGGCCGGAGGGTGGTTCCCCCCGAAGGTTTGATCGACACCGTTTGGCGGACGTATTTCGGGGGCCTGTTTACCGTCCTGTATTTCATGAACCCCGAGGGAATCGCGAATATTCTCGCCCACACGCTGGTGAACCTTTGGGTGATGTCCCAGCACCGGGAAGTGGCCGAAGGCCGGACGCCAAGCCGTCCCTGGCCGCTGATGTCGATCCTGATGGGAACACCCCCCGAGGCCAAACCCGCGCCCATCGCCGAGATGAAGAAAAGCCAATTCGATTTGGAGCGCTTCGTGGCCGTGGCCCGGCGATCCGC
The DNA here is from genome assembly GCA_016706425.1 of Elusimicrobiota bacterium. Taxonomy (NCBI): domain Bacteria; kingdom Pseudomonadati; phylum Elusimicrobiota; species Elusimicrobiota bacterium. The sequence continues at coordinate 2,203,655 of JADJJR010000001.1, read as the reverse complement.
CCCGAGGGGGACCGACGCCGAGGGGCGTTCCGTTCCGGCCAAGCTGGTGGTGATGGGGGGCGATTGGGACGCGACCATGGGGCCGCCGGCGGAGGTGCGGCTGATCCTGGACCTGGGGGAAAAAGCCAACAGCGCGGAAACGGACCAGAAGATCATGATCTTCCTCAAGGATTGGTTGGCGGAATTGAAAACAACCGATGTCGTCGAATCCGCCGACACGGTGGTGGGTCCCCGCACCTATTTCCGACTGGTGTTCCCCAGCCAAGGGGGCAAGCGGGTCTGGTCCATCCCGGTTCACGTGCGGGTCGTGGCGGGGGACCCCCTGGCGGCGGCGGTGTCCGACTTGGAGTTTCAGCCCCGGGATTTTTGGGACCGGATCCGCCGCGTCCTGCGGGCCGAGTGGCTGTTCGGTAACCCCGCCGACCACGCGCGCTGGTTGAAAACTTTTCATGAGCAGAAGAAGTTGAACCGCGCGGGCGAGGTCTTTGACGCCGACCCCGCCTTCCGCGCCGCGATGGACAAATGGCGCAATCCCCGCGCGGCGGTGGCGTCGCTGGGACTCGACCGCGCGAAGGCGGTTTTGGAGGAGGCACGGGACCGACGGTTGCCGGGCACCGGCGCCCCGCCCACCCCGCGGCCGGCCGGGCCGCTGCTGCGGGAAAACCCCGACGCGGTGCGCGGTTTCTTGGATTTGCTGATGGAAGGAAGCCGCTTGGACAAAAATCTTCCCACCGCGGAATTGCCGGCGGAATTTCGGGACGCCCTGGCCGCTTTTTCCCAGGAAGGTTTCGTGGCGAACCCCTCGGGTTCGGGGCGGTGGGATTTGTTTTACCGGGGCTTTCGGCGGTACTTCCGTTTCGTGAAATTGGCGGGCGCGCCCTATTGGACCTTGGCCCTCGAATGGCGTCCCGGCTGGGGGCTGTTGTTGAGCATGACGGACGGGAAGGAAACACGGATTTTTCTGGTGAACAATTACACGGGGGCCATGGCCGCCAAGCCGACGGTGGTCCTCTCGCCCCAGGCGGCGCCGGATTTGGGCGCGGTCGCGGAAGAAACCCGTTTGCAAAACGCCCGCGTCGAGGCCTTGCGTATTTTGGAGCGCGCCGTACGCGCCGTTCGGGAGGGCCGGGAAGCGGTGGCCCGGGATGAAATCGAAAAAGACATGGACGCGTTCAACGCCTCGGCGCCACCCCTTCCCGTGGGAGCCCGCCGCAAGGGGGCCCGGGAAAGCGAGCGCCTCCTGACGCTGGTGCGGGGCGACAACCGACGGCTTAATTTTCAAAACCAATTCCTGACGGACGAGTCCGTCCGTGTGCGCTTGTTGTGGCCCCGGGGTCACCATCCCGTGGCGCTGGTCACCCGGGGGGACGGCCGGACATTGGTGTTCGCCGTGGAGCGGTATTTTGAATCCACCGATAAGAACCGGGAGATCGGCGCCCCCCCGCTGTGGGAGTTCGCGACGATGGACGAGGCGCGCCAGCGCGTGCCGCGTTATTTTGATCTGGCGGCCGGGATCGACGCCGCCTTGGCGGTCCCCGCGCCGGAGGACGTCCGCGGGCGGTTGGACGCTTTGAATGGGGCGACAGTTTTCGCCGAAACAACGTCGTTCCCCCTGTTCCGGTCGGACGGAAGCCGGGTCACGACGTTGGTCCTGCGCGCCGCCGGGGAATACGGCCTGCGTTTTGCCCTCCCCAAGTCCGGTTTGGAGTTGGTTTTGTCGGCGCGGGGGGAGAAATGGGTGTTCGCCCTGGGGCGTTTCCACCGGGCCCATCAATTCGAGGCGGTTGTGGGAACGACGGCGGGGCACACCTCCCGGGCCCAAAAAAGTCTTTTCAGCGAGGCGCTGGAGCCCCTGCTCGCCGCGCTCGGGGCGCCCGCGTTCTTGAATTATTGGGATGAGCCGCCCAAGGCGGCGGAGCTCCGGGAGGTTTTCAATCGGGCGGCGTGGACCGTCCGGACGGACAACCGGGGGCGGGTTCCGATCACCTTGCCGACGCGTTTGGGACAGCTGGGTCAGATCGACATCCCCGCCGTGTTGGTTCCCGATGCCCTTTACACCGTCAAGGTGGAATGGTTCCGGGCCGGGGGGTATGTCCTGAGCTTGGAAGGCAAGGACGGCGTCCACGCCTTCGCCCTGGGGCGGTTCCGGAGGGCGGTTTTCGCCAGGGACGATCGTCGGTCGGTCTCCGCGACGCTGTTGGGGATTTACCCCAACCGAACCGAAATGCGCGCCGCGGTCCACGCCCTTCCCTCTCTTCTTCTTCGCCGGGCGGATCTGGCGGGACGGCAGAGGATCGCCGATCCCGCGCTGATTTCGATTTTGCCTAAAGGGGGGTGGGTCCTCACCAACACCCGCGGCGGGAAATATTTGTGGGACGACCCCTTTGAGGACGTGCGCTGGCATTTCCACGGCGTGGGCGAGCGGGGCCGGGAGCACCGCGTTCGAATTCACGTTGTGGATGGGATCGGGGCCGTGTCGGTGTTTGAATACGAGGGTTCCGAGAACGTTAAATCCCGATTCAAAATCTATTCCCGTTTCACCCCCGCCGCGCGGCGGAACGGGGCCCGCGAAGTTCAAATATTCCCCCACAAGGGAGTCTATTTCCATCCCGACGAGGTCGCTCGCGCGATCGGGGGAATGAAACCGGCGGCGGCCGACCCCGCCGCCTGGGAGGGTGTTCCCGACAGTCCCGAAAAAATGCAGCGCGCTCTGGAGCGGCTGGTGATGGCGTACACCCCCCCGGCGGAGCTTCGCGGGGCCGGAGCGATGGTGTTCCCGTTGGAAGGGCCCCGGGCGACGCGGGGCCGGGGGCGTTCCTCCGGCCGTTTCCTTGTCTCACTGAACCGCAATGGGGTGGCCGGTTTTTCCGAGTTTCTGTCCCAGCGCCTCGGCGAATTCGCCGAAGTGCGCTCCCTCAACGGGGGCCGGGATCTCCACGTGATTTACCACGGCGGACAAACACGATCAACTTTCTTGGCCCACATCCGTTTGAGCCCCGGGCGGTTGTTGGACGCCCTGGTCGAATGGTCCGAAGAACTGTTGCAAATCAATTGGGACGAGCGGTTGAAACTCCAAGCCCAATTTCAGTTGAACGCCGACGCGAACGGGGACTCCGGCGTTCGCATCCTCCGCATGATCGAGCGCGCGTGGCTGGTCCGCCAATATTTCAATCGCCTGGGGCCCCTGTCCGCCCAATTCGAGCGGCCGGAGGCGGGCGAGCTCAACTACCGCTTCAAGGCCTGGTCCTACGTGAACAGCGACGCTTTCCTTTCTTCGGAAAAGAAGTTGCGGGCCATCCTCGCCCGAATAAAAACCGTCTTGACCGATAGCGACAAGGCGGAATACGAAAAACGCTTGCTCGCCAAGGTCCGGAGCCAAAAGCCCCTCTCCGCCATCGCCGGTAAAGTCCTTGCGGCGGGGACGATGATTTTGATGGGAAGCAACGCCCTCGGCGCCGAGACCGCCCTCGCCGTTTCCCCGGAACCGTTGGGGATTTTGGTGTCGGCCGGGGCGGCCCTCTTGGTTTGGGCCGCGGTGTCGGTCGGTCGTCGGGTGATGGGCGCTTTGAAGGGGGCGGTGGTCCCGCCGCCCCCCCTGGCGGAACGCACCGTCCCGCTGGACAACCAAACCGTGGCCGCGTTGTTGGCCGATATGTCCCCCGGCCCCCGCGACATGGCCCCGTTGGAAGTGTCGATCGATTGGCGGCGGGTGCCGACCGCGGCCCGGCGCGAGGACCCGGCGCCCCTCCCCAGCGATCGGGTCGAGGAACTGGACGCCCTGGCCCGGGGGGACGCGCGGGTGTTGAGCGGGTGGACGGGGCCGGACCTCGAGGAGAGATTGACCGAGGTGTCCCAAGCCGCTCTCGCGCGCGCCGCCGAAGGCGACCGATCGGCCTGGATCGCCGGCGCCGCTCTGGGCGCGCGGGATGGGCTTCGTCCCGAAAGGGCGGCGGCCCGGCTGCGCTGGTCGGTGGCCGCCTGGGCGGCGGCGGTCAAGGAGCGGCCCGCCGCGGACCGAACGCGAATGTTGGCGGCCTTTGAAAAGGGCTACAACGCCCTCCGCCGCGAGGTCCTGCGGGCGCGGGCGGTCGGCGCGGCGGTTCTGGGGCGCGACGCGGTGGTCGACCTGACGCCCCTCTTCGAACCGGGGGCCGAAGAGGCCCGCGCCGTCATCGGGCCGATGGTGGCGATTTTGTTGAGCCGGTTGCGGTCGACGCCGGAGGCCCGCGCGACCTTCGTCGTGCGGACGCCGGTGGACCGAGGGACGGTGGAGAAATCGCTCGCGGCTTTGGTGCCCGGCGGGGCCGCCGCGCCGCGCGCGACCCTTCTCTTGGCGTCCGAAAAAGAAGGCGCGTCCCATTTGATTGGCGGGCGGTTCTCGGTGGCGATCTACACGGAGAAACGCGGCCGGCCGGGGTCCTTGGCCCTCGTCGGGTTTACCCCCGACACCCTGGCGGAAAGCATGGAGACCGTGGCGGCCCTGGGCGCGCGGCTGGTGCCGTTCGTAAAACCGCTCGGCGACGAATTGGAAAACGCCCTTCGTCAAATCCGTTTCCTTTCGGTCAACGCGTAGGGGCGGGGTCGGGATTGACGCTGCCTCCGGGGGTTGATAGACTTCTCCTTCTCCGATGAAACGACTCCTTAACGAAACCTACGACATCGTTCGGTACCGCGGCGGTTCCGGCCATTGGTCCTATTTGTTGCACCGCCTCACGGGCCTCGGCGTTCTGCTGTTCCTCTGTGTCCATATCATTGACACGGTCCTCATCGGTTGGGGCCCGGAGCTCTTCAACAAAGTCATTTCGGTTTACCGCCATCCCTTTTTTCGTGTCAGCGAGATCTTCCTTTTCGGGGCGGTCCTTTACCATTCCCTGAACGGGGTGCGGATCACCTTGGTGGACCTCTGGCCCGGCGCCACGCGTCGACACCGTCTCTGGGCGCACCTCACCTGGGGGGTCTTCGTGGCCGGCATGATTCCGGTTGTTCTTATCATGTGGCACCACTGGCGGGAGGCCCGTCCGTGAGCCTGTCTTCCCGCCCTCTGCCGCCCGGCGGTTTCGACCGTTTCGCCTGGTTTTTCATGCGGATCAGCGGGCTGGCCCTGCTGTTCCTCGCCCTCGGGCACCTCACGGTCATGCACTTGGTGAACAGCATCGACACGGTGGACTACGCTTTCGTCGCCGCGCGTTACGCCACGCCCTTTTGGCGGACGTACGATGGTTTGCTGTTGGTCCTGGCGCTCCTGCACGGATTCAACGGCCTGCGGGTGATCGCCCAGGATTACCTCGCCGGCGGGAAACGCCTCGCGCTTCAGTGGGCGGCCGGGTTTTTGTGCCTGGCGCTCATGATGGCGGGCCTTTACATCGTTTTCACCTTTCAACCGGAAACCGCGGCCGTGATGTCCGCCGGCGACCCGGGGATCGCGCCATGACGGTCCACCGCTACGACTGCCTCATCGTTGGCGCGGGGGGCGCGGGACTCTACGCGGCCTTGGCCCTGGCGCAGAAAAAAGTCAACGTGGCCGTTTTGACCAAGCTGTATCCCACGCGGTCCCACACCGGCGCCGCCCAGGGCGGGGTGTCGGCGGCCCTCGGCAACACCGAGCCCGACAACCCCGAATGGCACATGTTCGACACGGTCAAGGGCGGCGACTACCTCGTCGACCAGGACGCCGCGGAAATCCTCTGCCGCGAAGCCGTGGACACGGTGATCGAGCTGGAGCATCTGGGTCTGCCGTTCAACCGCACGCCCGACGGGCGCATCGACCAGCGCTTTTTCGGCGGCCACACGAAGGACCACGGCAAGGGCCCCGTGCGCCGGGCCTGCTACGCGGCCGACCGCACCGGCCACATGATTCTCCAGACCCTTTACCAACAGTGCATCAAAAACGACGTCACCTTTTTCGACGAGTTCCATGTGGTCGACTTGATCCTGTCGGAGGGGCGTTGCGCCGGGGTCGTGGCTTACCGAATTCGAACGGGCGAACTGCACGTGTTCCACGCCAAGGCGGTCCTCTTCGCCACCGGTGGTTCGGGACGGATGTTCAAGATCACCTCCAACGCCCACGCGCTCACGGGCGACGGCATGGCCATCGCCTACCGGCGGGGGGTTCCGCTCGAGGACATGGAGTTTTTCCAGTTCCACCCCACGGGCATCTACAAGATGGGCATCCTCCTTTCGGAGGCCTGCCGCGGCGAAGGGGGGAAATTGTTGAATGGAAAGGGCGAGCGTTTCATGGAGCGTTACGCGCCGACGATGCTCGATTTGGCGCCCCGGGACATGATTTCCCGGTTCATCCATCAGGAAGTGCGGGAGGGCCGCGGCGTCGACGGAAAAGATTACGTTCATTTGGACCTCCGCCATCTCGGCAAGAAAAAGATTGAGGAAAAACTGCCCGACATCACGGATTTCGTCCGCACGTATATGGGGCTGGATCCCGTGACCGACTTGATCCCCATCCAGCCCACGGCCCACTACGCCATGGGCGGGATCCCCACCAACAAAGACGGCGCCGTGGTGGGGGACACCCAAAACACCGTTTTGCCTGGGTTTTACGCCGCCGGCGAGGTGGCCTGCGTGTCCGTCCACGGCGCGAACCGGCTGGGCACGAACTCGCTCGTGGATATTTTGGTTTTCGGCCGGCGGGCGGGGTTGGCCATGGCCGAATTCGCGGCGCGGGCCTCTTTCGCCCCGTTGCCCGCCGACCCCGCCGGGGACATTCGGCGGCGGATTGAATCTCTCTTGACGCGCCCCGGACGGGAATCGGCCGCGACCCTGCGGGCCGATTTGCAGGCCGAGATGATGGACAACTGCGGGGTGTACCGGAACGCGTCCGGTTTGGAGCACGCCCGGACCCGCGTGGCCGACGAATTCCGCCGCCGTTTCGAGGGCGTGGCCGTGGCCGACAAGGGCCAAGAATTCAACACCGAGTTGCTCGAGGCCCTGGAGTTGGAGAACCTTCTGGATTTGGCGGAATGCACCGTCGCGAGCGCCCTGGCGCGCCAAGAGTCCCGGGGCGCCCACGCCCGGGAGGATTTCCCCAAACGCGACGACGCCCGTTACCTGAGCCACACCTTCGCGGCGAAGAAGGACCGCGGGGTGGCCCTCACCTACAAGCCGGTGGTCATCACCAAATTCCAGCCGCAGGAACGGAAATACTGATGAAAATAACGCTCCGGGTGACGCGCTTTGATCCCGCCAAGGACACGGCCTCCCGTTGGGAGGAGTTCGACGTGGAGGTGGCCCCCACCGACCGGGTTTTGGACGCCTTGAACGAGGCCAAATGGCGGTGTGACGGAAGCCTCACCTACCGGCGCTCCTGCGCCCACGGCATCTGCGGCTCCGACGCCTTGCGGATCAACGGGCGCAACCGCCTGGCCTGCAAAGTGTTGGTGAAGGACGTCGTGGAAGGCGGCCGCATCACCATCGAGCCCATGAAAGGTTTTCGGGTGATCAAGGACTTGGTCGTGGATATGGAGCCCTTTTTCGCCAAGTTCAAATCCCTGAAGCCTTTTTTGATCAACGACGAGCCCGTTTCGACAGAGGAACGGCGGCAGTCCCCGGAGGCCCGCGCCCGTTACGACGACACGACGAAGTGTATTTTGTGCGGCGCCTGCACCACGAGTTGCCCGTCGTATTGGGCCGATGGGAATTACCTGGGCCCGGCCGCCTTCGTCAACGCGCACCGGTTCGTTTTCGACGACCGCGACCGCGCGGGCGCCGAGCGACTGGCGCTCATGGACGGGCCGGACGGCGTTTGGAAATGCCGGACGGTTTTCAACTGCGTCGAGGCCTGTCCCCGGGACATCGACATCACGGGCGCCATCGCCGACGTCAAACGGGCGTTGCTCTTCCGGAGGGAATAATGGACGCACTCAAAAAGACCATCGCGATTGTGGTGGAAGACGACGAGGCCATCTCCGATTTTTTCGTGCAAACCCTTGAAGCCGAAGGGTTTGAGGTGCACGTCGCCCGGAACGGGCTGGAAGGCTTGAAGATGATCCAAACGGAACAGCCCGCGGCCGTTCTGCTCGACCTCGCCCTGCCCGAAATGGACGGCCTCACGGTCCTGCGCAAGTTGGGCGATGCGCCCGAAACCGCCACCATCCCCGTGGTGGTGGTGAGCGCCTACGCCGACGCCGACGACACCCGAACTGTTTTGGACCACAGCCGCAACGTTCGCAAAGTGTTCACCAAACCCGTCCGCACCGAGGACCTCTTGAAGCAAGTGCGGGCGATCGTCGCCGGCCGGTGACCCCGCGGCGGTCCGGCGCGGTCCGGCCGGCGGTGCGCCGCTTGTCCTTCCGTTGGACGGGGCCGTTTCTCCTTTCCCTTCTCGGGCTCTACGCGGTCTTGGCTTTGGAGACCTTGGCCCGGGCCCGCCGCCTCTGCCACCGGGCCGACACGGCCTGGGCCGAGGCCCTCGACCCGGCCCGACGGCGCGAGGCTCTGGAGCGGGCCTTCGCCCGGGAAGCGGACCGATGGGCCGCCGGCCGCGCCCGCGCGCCTGGTTCCCGCGACATCCTCCGCTTGGAAACGGACATCCTGCAGGCCCGGCACGAGATTCGATCGGCCGAATCCCCGGCAAAGCTTGCGTTCTACAATTACCGCGCCGTTTACCGGCACGCCGCGCCGCCGGAATCCCCCTGGTCGCGCCGGGCGCGCCTGCGGGCGCCGGCGGCCCGGGAATTGTGGCGGCGGGATTTGGCTCAGCGGCGCCTGCCCGTGGAACCTTGGATGCTCGATCCGGATCCGGGCGATACCGACGATCGGCGCGTGGTGTTTTCCACCCGGGGCCGCCGCACCGCGAACGGCGCGGTCGCCCTCCTTAAAGCCGCCGGGTTCGACGTCGCCGTCGTCGGCGGACCGGTCCGGTACGGGGATCGTCCCGGCGATTGGTGGATCACGGTGCCCGCGGCGTCTTTTTGGCCCGCCCACGAACGCCTGCGGGCGTGGATCGACCCCGACGGGGCTTCCGCTTTGGTACAATCCCGTTGATGCGAATTTTTCTCAACGCGAAAATCCACAACGCCACCGTCACCGACGCCAACCTGCATTACGTTGGCTCCATGACGGTCGATGGCGATTTGTTGGACAAGGCGGGCATGTTGGAACACGAAAAGGTCTTGGTCGTGGACAACACGAACGGCGCCCGCCTCGAGACCTACCTGATTCGCGGGCGCCCCGGCGGCGGAGACATCTGCGCCAACGGCGCGGCCAGCCGCCTGATCAAAAAAGGGCACGAGGTGATTTTGATGACCTTCGCGGTCGCGCCCCGTCCCCCCCGGGCGCGGGTGGTTCTGGTTGATAAAAAAAACCGGTTCCTCAAATTCCTCCGCGAAAAACCGGGCGCCGCCGCCGGCTAACACCCCCCCGTGGCCCGTCGGCAACGGTTTCGCAAGAAAAGCCCCCTTCCCCGATTCCTTTCCGCGCGCGCGGTCGTTTATCCCGCGCTCGGCCTGCTTCTCGCGGTGCCAACCGTGGGGGCCTGGGTCGCCCTCGCCCGCCAAGTTCGCGCGGTGGCGCCCCTCTGGATGGACGCTTTGCCCTTCCTGGCGGGCGCCGGTCTTTACCTCCTTTTGCAGTGGGTGTTTCGCCGTCCCATGACGCTCTATGTCTTCGGCCATGAACTGACCCACGCCGTGGCCGCGGCGTTTTCCGGTTACAAAGTGAAATCCCTGTTCGTTTCGGACAAAGGCGGCGAAGTCCGTTTGTCGGGTTCCAACGTCGCCGTGGCCCTGGCGCCCTATTGCGTTCCGATTTACGCCGTGGGGGTGCTGGGTCTCTACGCCCTGGTCCGGCGGTACGCGGATTTGGCGGCGCCGCCCCTGTGGGTCGGCGCCGGCCTCGGCTTTACGCTGGCCTTTCACGCGGCCCTGACGGTCCACGCCCTGCGGCAGGACCAGCCGGATCTCCGTCAGGCGGGACGCTTCTTCTCCCTCGTTTTGATTGCCCTGGCGAACGCGCTCGTCCTCGCGCTGGTGGCCAAGGCGCTTTTTCCCCGGGCGGTGTCCCTCGCGGCTTTCCGTGACGCCTGGGCGCTGAACACGTTTTTGTTGATCGATCGCGCCGGGGACGCGCTGTCCGGGATCGGCCGGTGGGTCGCGGCGGTCCTGGCCGGACGGCGGGGGCCGTGAATTATTTACGCGCCAAAGGATTTCACGGCATCGGCTTGATCGCGGCCGTCGTTCTCGGGACGGCGGGGCGCTGGGGAGCGATCGGCTTTTTGGCGGCGGGCTGGGGGGTTCAAACCGTTTTTGAAATCCGGCGCCGCTCCGAAACCCGGCCGGGCCCGTCGGGGGCCTGGTGGACGTGGGCGGGGTGCCTGGGCGCGGCGGTGTGTTTCCCCGCGCCCGACATCGCGCGCGCGGCGTTTTTGTTCTCGGCGGTGGCCGATCCCGTGGGGGAATGGGTGGGACGGACCGTCGGCCATTTGCGGATCGGCGCGAAAAGCGCCGAAGGCACGTTGGCCGTTTTTTTAAGCGCTTGGGCGGTGGGCGTCTGGGGCCTGACGGCGGGGGCCGGCGGGGCCGAGCCCCTTTTGGCCGCCCTGGCGGTGGCCGTGGTGGAAGCGTTTTCGACCCGCTGGAACGACAACGTCACCGTGCCGCTGGCCGGCGGCGCGGTGCTGACGGCGCTTCGTCTTTGGGTATGATCCGCGCCGAGGGCCTCACCAAACGGTTCGGCGACGTCACCGCGGTCGACGCCCTCGACCTCGACATCGCCCCCGGCGAGATCTTCGGTTATCTCGGCCCCAACGGGGCCGGCAAAACCACGACCGTCAAGCTGCTCACCGGCCTTCTGCGGCCGACCGCGGGTCGGGTTTTTATCGGCGGCCACGACGTGCAGGCCGACCCGCGCGCCGCCAAAAAAATCCTCGGACTCGTGCCGGACCAGCCCTACGTGTACCCCCACCTCACCGGCCACGAATTCCTCCGTTTCGTGGGCGACCTCTACGAGGTGGATGGGGGGTATCAAAAGAAGAAAATCCCCGAATTGCTCGAGATGTTCGAGATCGCCGATCGCGGCGACGAGTTGGTGGAAACGTTTTCCCACGGCATGCGGCAAAAGTTGGTGCTGGCCGGGGTTCTCCTCCATCAACCCAAGGTCCTGTTCTTGGACGAGCCCATGGTGGGACTGGATCCCAAAAGCGCGCGGTTGGTGAAGGATATTTTTCAGACGCTCGCCCGCCGGGGCGTGACGCTGTTCATGTGCACGCACGTGCTGGAAATCGCCGAGCGGCTTTGCCACCGGGTGGGCATCGTGGAACGGGGGCGGGTGACGCGCGCGGGCACGCTGGCGGAACTGCGCGCCCAGTCTTCGAGTGGGGGCAGTTTGGAGGATGTGTTCCTGTCGTTGACCGGCGGCGACCGTGACAAAGACCTTTTGCGCGCCCTCGATTGATCCTCCTTCTCAAAATCCAATTTCTGAAACTGAAAAACCGGATCGTTCGCAGCACGGGCCCGGAACGATGGAAGGCGGCGGCCTTTGCCGCCCTGGGCATTTTGTTTTTTGTTTTCCTCCATTGGGGCGCGTTGCGATTCCTGCGGGCGGTCCACGGGGTGGAATTGGCGGGGCCGCTTCTTTTGGTCAAGATCCTGTCGATGGCCCTTCTGACCGCGTTTTTCATGATCCTCTTTTCCGCCACCATCACGTCTTTCACGACGCTTTTTTTCGCACGGGATCTGGCGCTCCTGGTCCACACGCCTCTGCCCCACCGCACGCTGTTCGCCTTCAAATCCCTCGAAACCGCCGTTTTCTCTTCCTGGATGATGGTTTTGGCTCTGCTCCCCTTCCTGGCGGCCTACGGCCGGGTGACGGGGCAGGGGGCCGGTTTTTATTTATTGCTCGCGGTTTTGGGAATGCCCTTTGCGTGGTTGGCGAGCGCGGGCGGGATCGGCCTGTCCCTGGGCCTCATGCGGGTGTTTCCCGCCCGGCGGGTCCGCGACATCATGCTGGCCGTCGCGATGGGGATCTGCACGGGGCTCTTTCTGTGGGTCCGGTGGTTGGCCCCGGCGAAGTTTTTACGGGCGGACACCATGTCCGCGACCCTGGAATACATCGCCCTGCTTGAGGCGCCGTCGTCCCCCTGGTTGCCTTCGACCTGGTACGCCCAGGCGGTGGCGGCGTTTCTGAACGGTTCGGCTCGGGAGGCGGTGTTTTACGGCGCCGCGCTGGTGTTCGCGGCCGCGCTGGCCTTCGCGCTTCTCGTCGCGGCGGGGGAGCGGTCGTACTACGCCGGATGGGTCGCGGCCCAGGAATGCGACCGACGGAAAAAGCGCCGCCCCCTCGGCGCGGAGTGGCGGGGGGTGCCCGGTTTTTTTGGAACGCGGTTTCGGGCGATCCTGGGCAAGGATCTGGCCGTTTTTTTTCGGGACCCCAACCAATGGTCCCAGCTCTTGATGCTGGCCTCGGTGGCCGCCGTTTATCTCCTGAGCATCCACAAGCTTCCTTTGGATTCCCGGTTCCTGAAAGGGCTGGTGTCCTTCCTGAACATCGGGATGACGGGATTCGTTTTGGCCTCGGTGGCCCTGCGGTTCGTGTTTCCCGCCGTCAGCCTGGAGGGCCGATCCTGGTGGGCCCTGCGGTCGGCGCCGCTGAGCCTCTGGGAAATACTCTGGAGCAAATTTTTGGGTGGGGTGGCGCCCATCGCGGTTTTGGGCGTGGTGCTGGTGGGTGTGTCGAACCATTTTCTCGGCGTGGATCCCTTCGTGACCCGGCTGTCCAACCTCACGGTGCTCGTCATGGCGGTGACGCTCGCGGGCATGGGCGTGGGTTTCGGCGCCTTGTTTCCCCGGTTCGGTGTGGAAAACGTGGCGCAAATTCAAACCTCCGCCGGGGGCGTGCTGTTTATGGTCACGGGGCTCCTGTACGTGGCCTTGACGCTGGCCCTGGAGGCGGTTTTGATGCGCATGCATTATTTTTCAGCCGTGGTGGGGCGGTCCCTGTGGTCCGGGCCGGTCGTGGCGGCGGTCCTCGCGGTTATGGCCCTTTTGAACCTTCTGGCCTTCTTCCTGCCCTTGGTGTGGGGGCACCGCCACTTGTCGCGGGCCGACGTCTGACTTCCGACGGACGTATTTTCCCATTTGATATAATTTTCCCGTGAAAAACACCGTGGCCCGTTACTTGGAAGACATCCGTCGGCGGGGGGACCGCGCCGTGGCGGTGTTGTTGCGCCGTTTTGACGGGCTCGCCCTGGGGCCCCGGGCGTGGCGCGTGACCGCCGACGCCCCGCGCCGGGCCCTGCGGGGCTTGCCCCGCGACCGGCGGCGCGCCCTTGAAGGGGCGGCCGGAAACATTCGATTTTTTCACGAGGCCGAAAAACGTCACGGAGCCCGCTCCTGGCGCGTCACGGCCGGGGGTCGCACCCTGGGCCAGGACGTCCGCCCGGTGGCCTCCGCCGGTCTCTACGTGCCGGGGGGGCGCTTCGCTTACCCATCGACGGTGTTGATGACGGCCATTCCGGCCGCCGTCGCCGGCGTGCCCCGGATAGTCGTCGCCACGCCGCCGCGCCACTTGACGCCCGAGGTGCTAGCGGCCTGCGCCCTGGCCGGGGTGCACGAGATTTACCGCATCGGGGGCGTCGCCGCCATCGGGGCCCTGGCCTTCGGCACGGCCACGGTCCCCGCGGTGGATTTGATCGCCGGTCCGGGCGGGGCCTGGGTGACCGAGGCCAAGCGCCAGGTGTTCGGCGCCGTGGGCATCGACATGCTGGCGGGCCCCAGCGAAATCGCGGTGGTGGCCGACGGGTCCGTGCCGGCGGCGTATGTCGCAGCGGATTTGATGGCCCAGGCCGAACACGACCCCCTGGCGCGGGCGGTGTTGATTTCCACCGACGGGCGCGCCCTGGCGGCCATCCGTGCCGCCGTGGCGCCGGGGTTCCGCGCCCAGTGCGATTTTGTGAAAGTCCCCACCCTCGCGGCGGCCGCTCGGGCGGCCTCGCGGCGGGCCCCCGAGCATTTGTCGCTGGCGGTGCGAAACCCCGCCGCCCTTTTGGAGAAAATTCCCAACGCCGGCGCGGCGTTCCTGGGGCCGTGGTCGCCGGTGGCCGTCGGGGATTATTGGGCGGGACCCTCGCACGTCTTGCCCACGGGCCGTTCGGCCCGGTTCGCCTCGGGGCTCTCGGTGCAGACCTTTTTAAAACGGACGAGCGTCATCGCTTTCTCCCGCCCCGCGTTGCGGCGCGCCGCGACGGACGCGGCGCTCTTCGCGGAGGCGGAGGGGTTGGCGCACCACGCCCGGTCCTTGGAAGTGAGGTTTTCGTCATGAATCGCACCGCCCGGAAAAAACGCGCGACAAAGGAAACCACCGTCGACCTGGCCTTGGGGCTGGACGGTCGGGGGCGTTACCGCGTGTCGACCACGCTGCCCTTTTTGGACCACATGCTGGAGCTGTTCGCCAAACACGGCAACTTTGACCTGACCCTCAAAGCCAAAGGCGACACACACATCGACGACCACCATTTGGTCGAGGACATCGGCTTGACCTTCGGCGAGGTGTTGGCGGCCGCCTTGGGCGATAAACGGGGAATCGTCCGCTACGGCCAGGCCCTGCGCCCGGACGGCCGCGGGGTCGGCCGCGCCCTGACGCCCATGGACGAAACGCTTTCCTACATCGCCCTCGACCTCTCGGGCCGGCCCTATTTCGATTTTAAAGTGAAGTTCACGGTTCAAAACAAGCCGCCCTTCGCGTTCGAATTGTTCGACGACTTTTTTCAGGCCATCGCCATGAGCGCGCGGATGAACTTGCACATGAAACTGCTTCAGGGACGGAACAACCATCACATCGCCGAATCGCTTTTCAAGGGTTTCGGTCGCGCCCTGGCGCAGGCCGTCGCCGTGGATCCGCGCCGCGCGGCGACCGTGCCCTCCACCAAAGGAACGCTCGTCGATTGAAAACGACCGTCGGCGTCCTCGATTACGCCATGGGCAACCTGCGGTCGGTCGAGAAGGCCTTCGACGCCGCCGGGGCGCGGGCCTTCGTGTCCGAGGAGCCGCGCCGTCTTGAAAAGGCCGATTTGCTGGTCGTGCCCGGGGTCGGGGCCTTTGACGCCGCCGCCCGCGTGTTGCGGCGGCGGGGCGTGGACCGGTTCCTAAAGGAGTGGATCGGCGGCGGCCGTCCCTACTTCGGCATTTGCCTCGGCCTGCAGTTGCTGTTCGAATCGAGCGAGGAGGCCCCCGGCGTGAAGGGGCTTGGCGTCCTGCCGGGCCGGGTGGTCAAATTCCGCCCCGCGCGGAAAAGCACCAAAGTGCCGCACATGGGGTGGAACCGCGCCGTGGCGCGCCCCGGGGGGATCGGGCGCGACTGGTTCCGTCCGGCCCATTACTATTTCGTCCATTCGTATTATCCGGTGCCCGCGGATCGGCGGGACGTCTGGACGCGCACGGTGCATGAAAAACCGTTTTGTTCGGCCGTCGCCCGCGACCGGGTGTCGGCGACCCAATTCCACCCGGAAAAAAGCGGGGCCGCGGGCCTCGCGTTTCTTCGGGGGCTGCTCGCTTCACAACGTTCGACTCGGGGAGGATGACATGCTCGTGATACCGGCGATCGACATCAAGGCGGGGTCCGTGGTGCGCTTGATCCACGGCGATCCCAAGCAACAAACGGTTTATTCCACCGACCCGGTGGAAATGGCCAAGCACTGGGTTTCGCTCGGGGCCCAGCGATTGCACGTCGTCGATTTGGACGGCGCTTTCACCGGTCACGCCGCCAACCTCGACTTGGTCCATCGGATCAAGGACGCGGTCAACATCGTCGTCCAATTCGGCGGCGGTCTCCGCGACCCGGACACCGTGCGCGCGCTGTTGGACAAGGGGATCGGCCGGGTGATCGTCGGCACCGCGATTTTGAAAAGCCCCGCGTGGATCCAGGACATCGTTCGGGATTACCCCAGCCGCGTCATGGCCGCCGTCGACGCGGTGAACGGCGAGGTCATGATCGAAGGGTGGCAGGCCGATTCGGGCCACCAATTGGCCGACGTCATCAAGACCATCGACCGTCTGGGCATACGGGAGATCGTCTACACGGACATCAAGCAGGACGGCACACTCAAAGGCCCGAACTTCGAATCGATTGAAAAAGTCCTCGGCATGACCCACATGGGCGTCTACGCTTCGGGGGGGCTGTCCTCCATCGCCGACGTCAAGGCGCTCAAGGCGCTCGCCCCCAAAGGGTTGCGCGGTTGCATCCTCGGCAAGTCCCTCTACGCCGGAAAAATCCAACTGCCGGAGGCCCTCGCCGTTGCCCAGGCGCCCGCCTAATCTCACGCGGCGCGTCATCCCCTGCCTCGACGTCAACGCCGGGCGGGTGGTGAAGGGCACGCGCTTTTTGAACCTGCGGGACGCCGGCGACCCGGTGGCGGTGGCCCGCCGCTACAACGCCGAGGGGGCCGACGAGCTGGTGTTTTTGGACATCACGGCGTCCTCGGACAAACGGCCGATCCTCCTGGACGTCGTCCGGCGCACCGCCGAGCAGGTGTTCATCCCCTTGACCGTGGGCGGCGGCGTACGCACCGTCGAAGACATCCGCGTCCTGCTGAGCGCGGGGGCCGACAAGGTGTCCATCAACACCGCCGGGGTGAAGCGGCCGGCCTTTTTCACGGAGGCCGCGCGCCGGTTCGGCGCCCAGTGCGTCGTTGCCGCCATCGACGCCAAACGCACCCGCCCAGGCCGTTGGGAGGTCTTCATCCACGGCGGTCGCACCCCGACGGGGAAGGACGCCGTCGCCTGGGCGCGCGAAACCGTGCGCCGGGGCGCGGGGGAGATTTTGTTGACCAGCATGGACGCCGACGGGACCAAGGCCGGTTACGACACGGCCCTCCTGGCGGCGGTGGCGCGGGCGGTGCGCGTGCCCGTGATCGCCTCGGGCGGGGCGGGCGCGGTGGACCATTTCGTCGACGCCTTCCGCGCGGGCGCGGACGCCGCTTTGGCGGCGTCGCTTTTCCATTTTCGTGAACTCGCCATCGGGCGCCTCAAGGCCCGCTTGGCCCAAAAAAACATACCCGTGAGGTTGTGAGATGAACAAACCCGATTGGATCGACAGCGTGAAATACGACGCCCAGGGACTCGTCCCGGCGGTGGTCCAGGACGACGCCGACGGCACCGTCCTGATGGTGGCCTACATGAACAAAGAGGCGCTGCTGGAAACGGTGGAGCGGCGTCGGGGGGTTTTCTTCAGCCGGTCGCGCAACAAAATGTGGCGCAAAGGCGAGGAAAGCGGCAACCACCAGGAAGTCAAATCCATCGCCCTGGATTGCGACAAGGACTGCGTGCTGATCCGCGTCAACCAGATCGGCGGGGCGGCCTGCCACACCGGGCGCAAGTCGTGTTTTTTCCACCACGTGGGGAAGGAAAACGCCCTGGACATCCGCGGCGAAATCCTTTTTGACCCGGCGAAGGTGTACAAGAAGTAAGCCGACGTGCGACGAATCCTTTTTTTATTGGCGCTGGGCGCGGTCGGCGCGGCGGTTTTTCGGGTGTTCTTGTTCGAAAACGTCGTGATCGCTTCGGCGTCCATGGAACCCACCTTGCCGGTGGGGCGGACCTATTGGGTCAACAAGTCCGTTTACCGCTGGGGCGCCCCCCGCCGGGGCGAGTTGATCGTGTTCCAGGGACCGGACGGGCAAAAAGGGATGGTCAAGCGGGCCGTCGCCGTCGCCGGCGACGCGGTGCGGTTCAAGGACAAGGAGTTGTATTTGAACGGCGTGCGTCAATTGGAGTCCTACGTGCGGTACACCCGGGCCGGGGAAATCCTGGTGGGGGACAATCTCGATTTGGGTGTCGTGCCGCCCGGCCACGTGGTGGTGCTCGGCGACAACCGCGACGAATCCGGGGACAGCCGCGATTGGAAGGACGCGAAAGGACAGCGGACGCCGTTCCTTCCGTTGGTCCGCGTGAAAGGACGGTTGGTGCGATGATCACCCCCGCGTTGCCGGAATTCAAGCGCTTGAGCCGGCGGTTCCCCGTCGTGCCCATCGCCGTCGAATGCCCGGCCGACGAAGTCACCCCCCTGGGCCTCTTTCACGCGCTTTACCGGCGCAGCCCCCAGTGTTTCCTGTTGGAAAGCGTGGAGGGCGGCGAACACCTGGGACGCTATTCTTTCGCCGCGTTTGAACCCCGGCTGGTTTTGCGATCCCGTTCGGCGTCCCCCGCGGTGGACGCGACCGGGGTCGGTCCGCTGGCCCCCCTGCGCGAGGCTCTCGCCCACCGGCGCGGGCCGGAGATCCCGGGTTTGCCCCGGTTCTACGGCGGCGCGGTGGGGTTCATCGCTTACGACATCGTTCGCCATTTTGAACGATTGCCCGTTCGCGCCAAAGACGACCTCGGCCTTCCGGATTTCGTTTTTTTCCTGACCGGGGACCTCTTTATTTTTGACCATGTGGCCCACACCCTGCGCCTCGTGCGGACGGTGCGCGTGCCGCGGGGGGCGTCCGCCGAAAAGATCCATCGCGAGACGGTTCGCGACCTCACGGCCCGCCTGGCGCGACTGCGCCCGGCGGCGCCGCCCTTGACGCCGACCCTGGACCCGGACCGGCGCCCGTTGCCCGCGGACTCCGCCGAACGGCGGCGGTACATCGAGGCGGTCAAGAAAGCCAAGGGCTACATCGCGGCCGGGGACATCATTCAAGTGGTGCCCTCCCGCCGGGTGAGCGTGGAAACGAAAGCGCACCCCTTGGAACTTTACCGGGCGCTGCGGCGCGTCAACCCGTCGCCCTACATGTATTTTTTCCGTGACGGCGATCGCCACATCGTCGGTTCCAGCCCCGAGATGCTCGTGCGATTGGAGGACGGCCGGGCCGAGACCCGGCCCATCGCCGGGACCCGGCCGCGGGGCGCGACCCCCGCCGCGGACGAACGGCTGGCCCGCGAACTGTTGGCGGACCCCAAAGAACGCGCCGAGCACGTGATGCTGGTGGATCTCGCGCGCAACGATTTGGGGCGGGTGTCGCGGCCCGGCAGCGTTCGCGTCGATCAATTCATGGACATCGAACGCTACAGCCACGTCATGCACATCGTCTCGAAAGTGACCGGCGCCTTGCGGCCGGGGTTGGACGCTTTCGACCTTTTCCGGGCGACGTTCCCCGCGGGAACGCTGTCCGGCGCGCCCAAGATCCGCGCGATGGAGATCATTGAGGAGCTGGAACCGTTCCGGCGTGGCCTTTACGGCGGCGCCGTGGGGTATTTTTCCTACACCGGGAATATGGACGTGGCCATCGCGATCCGCACTTTGCTTTTGGAAAAAGGCCGCGTCCATTTCCAGGCCGGCGCCGGCGTGGTGGCCGATTCGGTGCCGGGAAAGGAATTCGAGGAAACCCAAAACAAAATGGCGGCGCTGGTGGCGGCGCTCCGCTTGGCGGAGGGCCGCGCGTGATTTTGGTCATCGACAATTACGATTCGTTCACGTTCAACCTGGTTCAATACCTGGGCGAGCTCAAGCAAAAAGTCAAAGTGGTCCGGAACGACGCGCTGACGGTGGCGGACGTGGAGCGCTGGTCGCCCGATCGCATCCTGGTGTCCCCCGGTCCCTGCACGCCCAAAGAAGCGGGGGTCTCCGTCGACGTCATTCGTGCTTACGGCGGGCGCATCCCGATCCTCGGGGTGTGCCTGGGCCATCAATCCCTGGGACACGCTTTCGGGGGGAACATTGTCCGCGCGAAAAAGCTGATGCATGGCAAAACTTCCCGCATCCGCCACGACGGCAAGGGCGTGTTCCGGGGCCTCAAAAACCCCTTCACGGCCACGCGCTATCATTCCTTGGTGATCGAGCGGAAAACCTGCCCCCGGGATTTGATCGTCACGGCCTCCAGCGAGGACGGGGAAATCATGGGGGTCCGGCACCGGACCTTGCCCGCGCTCGAGGGCGTGCAGTTCCACCCGGAAAGCATCCTCACCGAGGGCGGCCGGGATTTGCTGAAAAACTTTCTGGGGTTCCGGGTTTAGGAATTCTTCGGATCGTCGGGCAGCGTCGCCCTCAGGAGCGGCAGGAGGACGCGGTGCAGGTTGAAGCGGGCGTCCAGGTCCGCGAACAGGGCGTGGTGACCCCACATCACGCGTTGAACGATGAGATGTTCCGGCGAGAGGCGCAGGCGGCCGGCCCGTCGTGAAAATTCGGCCACCTTTCCCATTTCGTTGTGAAGGAAAGACCGGGTGTAATGGAAGTCCCGGTCTTCGATCCATGGGGCGTAGGGCCCGCTCCGCAAGAGCTCCAGGAATTCCCGGTAATCCTCCGTTCGGTCGAACTCGTAGCCCATCAGGCGCGCCATGGCGGTGAACGTCTCCAAATCCCGATCGTGGGCCGCG
The DNA here is from genome assembly GCA_016706425.1 of Elusimicrobiota bacterium. Lineage (NCBI taxonomy): Bacteria > Pseudomonadati > Elusimicrobiota > Elusimicrobiota bacterium. The sequence goes on along the minus strand of JADJJR010000001.1, from coordinate 2,183,358 downwards.
AGCGCCTGCCGTTTGGACGCGTTGATGAACGCCGCCGGCCACCGGCGGCTGAATCCGAAATCCAGGCAGGCGACGCGGCCGTCGGCCAGAAAAAGATAATTGCCCGGGTGCGGGTCGCCGTTGTAGATCGCGTGGCGGTGGATGGCGGTGACGGCGAACCGCGCGATCGCCAGCGCGGCGCGGTTTTTCTCCTCGGCGGACGCGGCGTCGCGGAAGTCGACGAACGAGCGCCCTTCGATGTAATCCATGGTCAACACGTCCCGGGACGAAGCGTCGGCGTGCACCCGCGGAATCACGAGCGCCGGGTCGTCCCGGAACGCCTCCCGAAACAAAGTTTGATTCTCGGCCTCCTTGGCGAAATCGCATTCCGCCGCGAGCAGGGCGCTGGTTTCCTTCAGCAACGATCGCGTGTTGGACACGACGCGCAGGCGGCGGTCGACCCACGGCGACAAGACCCGGAGGAGGCGCAGGTCCGACCGCACCGCCGACTCGATGCCGGGGTACTTCACTTTAACGACCACCCGCTCGCCCGTTTTTCGCCGGGCGATGTGGATCTGGGCGATGCTCGCGGCGGCCAAGGGAGCGTCCTCCCAATCCGTGAAAAGCGCTTCGAGGGAATTCCCGAGCGAGAGTTCGGCGTGGGCCCGGATCGCCCGGGCGTTCATCGCGGGAGCGTGGTCCTGCAACGACGCCAAGAACGCCCGCGCCTCGGGCGGCCAACGGTCGTTGAGGTAACTCGCCATCTGGCCGAATTTCATGAGCGGCCCCTTCAGCGCCCCCAATCGTTTTTGAAGGAACCGGCTCAGAGCCGCCGTGTCCTTTCGCTCGGCCTCGGCGCGGTGTTCGGCGACGCGCGCCGACGCCCACGACCAGAATTTGGCCCTCAGGCCGTGCGCGGCGATCCGGAGCGCCACCTCGGCGGCCACTCCCCAACGCCCAAGCCCGGTGCGCGGGCCCCGCGTGGCGGGCCCGGTCGATCGCTGGCGCGCCCATTGGCGGTAGACCTCAAGGGGCCAGGCCGGGGCGCCTCCGAACGGATCGTGGTCCAGGCCGCCCAATTGCAGGAAAACGCGCAGGTCGTCCATGTCCCGCCGTTGGTCCCGGGGCAGGTTTTCGACCTTGTCCCGCAGGCGCTCCCGAAGGGGTCCGGGCAAGGGCCGATCCGGCGTCTGGATGACCACCAGCATGGGGACCTTGAACGTGCTGTGAACGGTCGTTTCCGGCAGGCATTCGCCGGCGATGGCGCGGTAATCCTCCAAACGAAAAGCGGCCCGCAGGGACCGTTCGTAATCCAAGGTCAAAAGCGGCGATTGCGCGTCCGCTTTGTCGAAGGCGAAGGTCAGCATGGAGAAGGGGGACTTTAAACGCCCAAAATCCACAAGGAACACGGCGCCCCCGGGGGTCCGCACCCGGGCGATTTCGCGGAACACGGCGCGCAGCTCTTTGTCCGTGGGCATGTGGTGCAGCGCCATGACGCTCATGACCCCGTCGAAGCTGTGATCGGGGAATTCCAGCCGCGTGGCGTCGCCCCGAACGAAGTTCACGTTGCGCACACCCCGCTCGGCGGCGTACCGGCGGGCCTCCGCCAGCATGCTTTCCGAGAGGTCGACCCCCGTGAAGGCGACGTCGGGGCAGAGCTCCGCCAATTGAACCAACTGGGTGCCCGGGCCGCACCCCAGGTCAAGGACCCGCCGTGCGCCGTGCAGCGCGACGCAAGCGCGGCCGCAATAAAAGAGGTAGTAGGCCTCGGCCGGGCCCCCCCGCCGACCCGCGTGGGTGAACGCGCGGACCGCCTCCGGATCGTCCATGACGAGGTCCGGTTCGGGCTCCCGGGGGTGGACGCGGGTGGAAAAGATTTCCCGCAGGAACGTCGGCAGAAGGGACAGGCGCGGCAGATTCACGGTCCTTCATTCTAAGTCGAATCCCGCCGCGCGTCCACCCCCGGGCGCGGGTTCCGGCGCCGGGGGGAAGTTGGTATGATATGGTTTTAATCCCTTCGGAGAGGTCCATGATCCAGGCGGCGTTATCGAAATTGATCGAGAGGTCCGATTTGACCTTCGATGAGGCCCGCGCGTCGGTGCTGGATATTTTTTCCGGCGCCACACCGCCCTCGGTGATCGCGGGGTTTTTAATCGCCCTGCGCGCCAAAGGCGAGACCGTGGATGAAATCGCCGGCGCGGCGGACGCCATGCGACACGCGGCCACGCGCATTCACCCCGCCGGCCGGCCGGTGGTGGTGGACACCTGCGGGACGGGCGGGGACCGGCAGGGGAGTTTCAATATCTCCACCGCGGCGGCGTTCGTGGTGGCCGGCGCGGGGGTGCCCGTGGCCAAGCACGGCAACCGCTCCATCTCGTCCAAATGCGGCAGCGCCGATGTGTTGGAAGCCCTGGGCGTGAACATCGACCCCGGTCCGGCCGTCGTGGAAAAGTGCCTGCGGGACATCGGGATCGCCTTCCTGTTCGCTCCGGCGTTCCATCCGGCCATGAAACACGCGATGCCCGTTCGCCGGGAATTGGGGGTCCGGACGGTGTTCAACCTCCTGGGTCCTCTCACGAACCCGGCGGGCGCCACGGCCCAGGTGATCGGGGTGTTCTCGGCGGCCATGGCCGAAACCATCGCCCGGGTGTTGGTGCGGTTGGGCACACGGTATTCCCTGGTGGTGCACGGGTCCGGGCACGACGAAATCGTGCTCTCCGGCACGACCGATTGCGTCGAAATTATGGACGGGCGGGTCCGCAAAAGAAAGCTTGCGCCCGCCGATTTCGGTTTTAAGCGCCACGCCCCCGGCCTGCTGGCCGGGGGGGACAAAGAAGACAACGCCGAGATCCTCCGCCGTGTGTTGTCCGGCGCGCCGGGCCCGGAGCGGGACGCGGTCGTCGCGAACGCGGCGGCCGCCCTGTGGGTGGCGGCCCGGGCGGGCGGGCGCGCCGACCTCAAAACCCTCAAGGAGGCCCGCCGGGTGGCGGAAGCCTCCATCGACAGCGGAGAGGCCCGGGGAAAATTGAAGAAATTGGCCGCTCTGAGCAATGCCCCCCGGTGAGGGGGAACCGTCGTCCATGAACGCGATCCTGAACGACATCCTTCAGCGAACCCGCGCGGATTTGGCCGGGCGGCGAGCGGGGCGGCCCGCGGCGATTGTGGAAAAAGCGGCCGCGACGGCGCCTCCGCCCCGTTCGTTCTCGGAAGCGGTGCGGCGCGGCGGGGGCATCGGTGTGATCGCCGAGTTAAAGGCCCAAAGCCCCTCCGCCGGCCATTTGCGGCCGGATTACGACGTGGCCGCCGGCGCGGCGGCGTACGCCCGGGCGGGAGCGCGGGCGTTGTCGATTTTAACGGAGCCGCATTTTTTCGGGGGTCGTCCGGAACACCTCGCGGAGGCCCGGCGCGCGTGCGATCGGCCGTTGTTGCGGAAGGATTTTGTGATCGATTCCTACCAGGTGGTCGAAGCCCGCGCTCACGGAGCCGACGCGGTGTTGTTGATCGTTCGGCTTCTGGATGACGCGATGTTGACGGTCCTTCTGGCCGAAACCCATCGGTGGGGCATGGAAGCCCTGGTGGAGGCGCACACCGCGCCGGAGGTGGAGAGGGCCCTCCGGACGGGGGCCCGGATCATCGGCCTCAACAGCCGCGACCTCGACACGCTGCGCATGGATCCGGGAGCTTTCGCCCGTTTGGCGGTGGGTGTCCCCGCGGACCGCACCCTCGTGGCCGAAAGCGGCATCAAAACCCCGGACGACGTCCGCGCGTTAAAGCCGTTGGGGATCCACGCGGTTCTCGTCGGCGAATCGTTGCTTCGGCAGCCCGATTTGGAAAAGGCGGCCCGCGTTTTGGTGGACGCCGGAAAGAGTTGACCCATGACAAAAATAAAAATATGCGGCGTGACCAACGAAGAGGACGCGACCTGGGCCGTCAACCTGGGGGCCCATTACATCGGCCTCAATTTTTGCAAGGAGAGCCCCCGCAAGGTGTCCCCCGAACAGGCGGCCAAAATCGCGCGGAAGGTGCCTTCCTTTGTGCCCACGGTCGGCGTATTTGTCGAGCACACCGTGCCCGAAATACTCAAGATCGCGCAAAAGGTGGGGTTGACGGGCGTTCAACTGCACGGCGACCAGACCCCCGAGGACGCGCGGGCCCTCTCCGAAAAACTGGAGGTTCTTCTGATCAAGGCCTTCCGCGTGGGCGGGGAGGCCGACCTCGAACAACTGGCGGCGTACAAAGACGTCGTCGGGTATTTCCTGTTGGACGCGCGCGTGGAGGGGGTCGCGGGGGGAACCGGGCAGACCTTTCCCTGGGATTTGGCCGTCCGGGCTCGGGCCTTCGGGAAACCCCTCTTTCTGGCCGGCGGCCTCACGCCGGACAATGTGGCCCAGGCGGTCGAGGCGGCCCAACCGTTCGCCGTGGACGTGGCCAGCGGGGTGGAGAAATCCCCCAAGCGGAAGGATTTCGATCGCATGAAAAAATTTATCGACGAGGCGAAGAACGCATGAAGCTCAAAGACCTTCCCGATCGCCGCGGGTATTTCGGCGCCTACGGGGGCCGGTGGGTCCCCGAAACCTTGATGGCGCCCCTGGCCGAGTTGGAAGCGGCCTTCCGTCGTTTTCGGCGGGACCCCGCGTTCCGAGCGGAATTGGATGGGTTGTTGCGGCGCTTCGCCGGCCGGCCCACGCCGTTGCTGCTCGCAAAAAACCTGACGACCCGTTTGCGCGGTCCCCGGATTTATTTGAAGCGCGAGGATCTCTGCCACACCGGGGCCCACAAGGTCAACAACACCCTGGGGCAAACCCTGCTCGCCAAGCGACTGGGCAAGCGGCGCGTGATCGCCGAGACCGGCGCGGGGCAGCACGGTGTCGGAACGGCAACGGCCTGTGCGCTTTTGGGGATGGACTGCGAGGTGTACATGGGCGCCGAGGACATGAAGCGCCAGGCCCTCAACGTGTTACGCATGCGCAGCATGGGCGCCAAAGTCATCCCCGTTCTGTCGGGGTCCCGCACTTTGAAAGACGCGGTGAACGAGGCCATGCGCGATTGGGTGACCAACGTGCGCACGACGTTTTACTGCCTGGGCTCCGTCGTCGGGCCCCACCCGTACCCGTGGATGGTGCGCGAATTTCAAAGCGTGATCGGCCGCGAGGCGTTGCGCCAACACCGGGCCGCCGAAGGCCGCGACCCCGACGCCCTCGTGGCCTGCGTGGGGGGGGGGTCGAACGCCATCGGCCTTTTCGCCCCGTTTTACAACTTGCCGAAGGTTAAGTTTTTCGGGGTCGAGGCCGGGGGCGACGGGCTGTCCACCGGTCGCCATTCCGCGACCTTGTGCACGGGTTCGCCCGGGGTGTTGCACGGCGCGCGCACGTATTTGATGCAGGACGCCGACGGCCAGGTTCTGGAGACGCATTCGATTTCGGCCGGGTTGGACTACCCCGCGGTGGGGCCGGAGCACGCCTTTTACAAGGATTCCGGTCGCGCCACCTATGTCGCCGCGACGGACAGGGAGGCTCTGGCGGGTTTTCGCCTCCTTAGCGAAGCCGAGGGCATCGCCCCCGCCCTGGAATCCGCCCACGCCCTGGGGTTCCTTCCCCGGTTGGCCCGTCGGATGGGCGCTCGGCAGACGGTCGTCCTTTGTCTCTCCGGTCGCGGCGACAAAGACATGGAACAGATCGGCCAAAACCTTAAGGACCTCGCCAACCCACCCGCCCAATAATTTCCCTTGCGGGGGCCCTTCGCCCAAGGTAAAAGTAAAGGATGCCCCCCGCACGCGTCCTCTTTGTGGCCGAAGCGGTCAGTCCCATCCACCCCGGATGGATGCTGACGCTGGCCCGCTCACTGGACCCGGCCCGGTTTTCACCGGTGCTGGCTTGGCACCCCCGCTACAACGCCCAATTGGGACCGCTGGAGTTCCCTTTCTTCCCCTTGCCCACCATTTTGCCGCGGCAGTTTTTCGGCGGCCTGTCCCAGTTCCATTTCTATTTCGGGGACGCGAACATCGAGCATTACGTCGCCTGGGACCTCGAGGTGTTCCGGGAAGCCGCGCCCGATGTGGTGGTCGGGGGGGTTCGGCCTTCCTTGGTCACAAGCACGGCGGTGGCGCGTCTGCCTTACGTCAATATCGTCGGCGCCCACTGGAGCCCCTACGCCCGTGATTTTTGGTCTTGGCTGAACCGACGGGTGGAGCACCGCCTGCGGACGTTGTCCCGCCAAATCGTGCTGAGTTTGTTGCAGCCCTTCATCTCCCATCGGGCATCGCGGGGGCTCATTCGCGTCGGAGCCCAATTCGGCTACGAGCCCAAAGAGCAGGAAATATCCCGTTTGCTTTCCCGGGGGGATTGGGTCCTCTACCCCGATGTTCCCGAAGTCGTGCCGACCCGCGGCGCCCCCGCGAACCATCGGTACATGGGGCCCGTGGTCTGGCGCCCCCCCGTCGCGGGCGGCTCGCCTCCCGTCCCCGCCGGGGAGGGACCGTTGGTCTATGTCGATTTATCTCCCGCGGGGACGGACGCCTTGATGGAAAAAGTCCTGCGCGCCTTGGACCGTTTGGGGGCGCGGGCCCTGGTCGCTTCACCGGACCGATCCCTTTTTGGGGGTCACCGCCGGGCCCATTTTCAGTTTCCGTTGCCGGGTCCGGACGTCGTGCCCGGGGTGGACGTCGTTGTTTGCGGCGGGGGCATCGGCACGGCGATCCCCGCCCTGCTGGCGGGAATTCCGCTTTTGGGGTTGAGCGGCAACATTGATCAAGGCATTTACATGCAGCATGTCGTTTCGAAAGGGTTGGGATTGCATCTGCCCGCCGCGCGGGTCACGGAGGACGGCGTTGTCGCCGCCCTGCGGACCCTTCTGGACAAACCGGCGTTTCGCGATCGCGCGAAGAAGGTCTCGGCCGCCATGAAAACCCGGCGGGACCGGAATATCCTGGCGGAAACGCTTGACCGATGCTTGGAAAACCGCGGCCATCGCGCGCCCCCTTGTTTGGAACGGGTTTTGGGAACGCCGGCGCCCGTCCGGCCGCTGTCCGACAAGGAGGCCCACGAGCTCGCCAACGCGGCGCTTTGGGCTCCCAGCGCCGGCAACAGCCAACCTCTCTTGTTCCGGGAGGTGGACGGCGGCCTGGAGGTACGCGTCGACCCGTTGCGCAACAACCGGTTTATGGACACGGCCAACAGCGATTTGTGGATCGCGCTCGGCGCCGCCATCGCCAACATGGAAGCGGTGGCGAATCAGAGGGGGGAGGGAGTGGTGACGCGGCTGTTCCCCCGGGACGCCCGCGGTGGCCTCTTGGCCCACGTCGACCGCACCGACCTCGGGGGAGACGCCGGCGCGCTGGCCCCGTGGATTGAGCGAAGGGTGACCAACCGCCGTCCCTACGCCCCGGACCCCTTGCCCAAGGATCTCTTGTCGGCTCTGGGGGTCTGGGCCATTTCCTCGGACGTGCGATTGGCGTGGATCACCGACCGCGCCGCGGTCGACGACACGGCGGGGGCGTTGTCGGTCTTCGACCGCATGACGCTGCACAACCGTCTGGTGGGAAGAACGATTTTGCGGTGGGTGCGCACGCCCACCGAAGAAGGACGGGGGGACGGGTTGAGTTACGATTCCCTGGAGCTCGGCCCCTTGGAGCGTGCCGTCATGGGGTTTGTTCAGTCCCGTGGGGGCGCGTGGGTCGGGCGTTGGGTGGCGGGGCGGGTGGCGGCGAACTCCCGGGATCGTTGCTCCGCCAGCGGCGCCCTCGGGGTCCTGACCGTCGGGAATTGGGACGCCGGCGCGATGGTGGAAGGCGGGCGGGCGTTTCAGCGGTTGTGGCTCGCCGCCGCGCGCGCGGGTCTTTCGGTCCACCCGTTGGTGGGTATGGTGCTTTTTGAAATGCGCCGACGGCTCGCGGCCGAAGCCGGCGTGTCGCCCCGAGAAAAAGAGTGGCTGGAGGCGGCGCGGGCCACGATCGTGCGGCACGCCCCGGAATTCGCCGATCGCGTCCCCTTGGTTGTCTTTCGATTGGGGTATTCGTCGGCGCCGACGGGACGCTCCTACCGCCGTCCTTTGGAAGACGTCTACGGTTCACGGTCCATCGAGATCGCTCCCCTCGGTTAGGAATCCCGGGCCTTTCCCAGCAAACCGAAACGCGCGAGCTCCCGCAGTGTCCGCGCGTAGGGGAGCCCTCCGCGCGGGACTTGCCGCATCGCCCATTCCGCAAATTCTTTGAGGCCGCGTTCCAACGATACCCGGGGACGGAACCCCAACATCCGTCGCGCCCGCCGGAGGTCCGCCGTGCAGGCGAGGATGTCGCCCACCCGATAGAGACCTTCGTCGCGGAAGACCGCCGGGCGGCCGATGGCCCGCCCGAGCGCCGCGGCCAGGGTTCGCACGGAGACCGCCCGCCCGCCGCCGATGTTGATCGGACCGTCGGTGGCGGCGCGCCGCGACAAGGCGGCGTGGTTGGCCCGGACCACGTCGTTCACGTGAACGAAATCCCGGGTCGGTCGGCCGCGCTCGTAAAGATCGACGGGCGCGCCCGCCATGAGACGATTAAAAAAAACGGTCGCCACACCGGTGTAGGGGTTGTGGAGCGACTGGCCGGCCCCGTAAACGTTGAAATACCGGAGGATCACCACCGGAACACCGTGGCTCCGGGCCGCTTCCCGGCAGAGGTCTTCTTGGTGTTTTTTCGTCACCGCGTAAAGGGAGCGGGGGTCGGTGGGCTGGTTTTCGTCGCAGAGGGCCGAATCGACGCGGGATCCGCACCGCGGGCATTTCAAATCAAAATCGCCGCGGGCGAGGTCCCCGGGGTTTCGTTCCGCGGGGCGGATCGGGCCGTGTCGCGGGCAACGGACAGGGCCTTCCCCGTAAACCGCCCGCGAAGAAGCGAGGATCAACCGGGGGGGGCGGGCCCGGCGCACGATCCCGTTCAGGAGGGCGGCGGTTCCCCCGACGTTCGTGTCGACGTATTCGGCGATTTGGTATTGGCCTTGGCCCGTGCCGGTGCGGGCCGCGAAATGAAACACCGCGTCGATGTCCCCCAGCGCCCGGTTCACCGTTCGGGCGTCGCGCACATCGCCGCGGACGGTCTCGACCCCCCGCGGCAGGTCCCGGGGAAAACCCGCGCGCGGGCCGTGTATCTGCGGGTCGAGGACGTCCAAAACGCGGACGCGGTGGCCGGCCGCGTCGAGGCGGCCGGCCGTGCGCGCGCCGATGAAACCGGCGCCTCCGGTGATCAAAACGCGGGCCATGCGACCCCAGTATACTAACCCGTCCCTGATTTCGGCTATATTCTGGGAGCCCCCTTTTGCCCGGGTTCAAGGCGCGACGAGGGCGCGATGCGGGCCATCGTAACCGAGGAGCAACGCAGAAGCAGGGCAAAAGGGGGCTCCCCCTTCGGGGCCGGGCGCTTTTGCGCGGCGAGCGGCGTCGCTCGTCAGTTACATACTCCCGGTATGCGCCTTCCTCGCTCCTTGTCGCCACACAAAATCGCCCGGCCAGAATGTAACCTAAATCAGGGACGGGTTAGTAAAGCGGGGTCGATCGCCCGGCAAGGGGCGCGCCGACCCGCCCTTGCGGATCGTCGGAGCCCGTGTTAGGCTTGAACGGTGAGCGTCGCCCGAATTCTGTTCGTCGCGGAAGCCGTCACCCTGGCCCACGTGGGGCGCGCCCTCGCCTTGGCGCGCCTGTTGGACCGGTCCCGGTTTGAGCCGCTCTTCGCGTGGCACCCCCGGTTCAACCGTCTTTTGGGGCCGCTGCCGGGCGAATACTACCCCATCCACAGCGTCTCGGCCGAATTCTTTCTCGATCGTCTCCGGGCCGGGCGCCCCCTGTACGACGCCCGCACCATCGAAATTTACGCCGCCTGGGAACTGGAAATTTTTCGTGAAGCGCGGCCGGACGTGGTGGTCGGGGATTTTCGGCTGTCCCTATTGACCAGCGCGGCCGTGACGCGGTTGCCGTACGTGAACGTCGTCAACGCCCATTGGAGCCCCCACGCCGCGCCGCGGTTCCGGGTGCCCGAGACGTCCTTGGCGCGTCGGGTTCCGCTGCCGCTGGCGCAAACCGCTTTCGATCTTGTCCGTCCCTGGGCCTTTCGCGCCCACGCGCGGGACTTCAACCGGTTGAGCCGCAAATTCGGAGGACCCCATTGCGGAGGGGACCTCAGGGCCATTTATTGCGCCGGCGACCGGACCCTTTATCCGGACATACCGGAAATCACCCCGACGCGCGACTTGCCGTCCTCCCACCGTTACCTCGGTCCGGTGGTCTGGTCCCCCGCGGTGGCGACGCCGCCGATCCTGCGGGGGCTCCCCCGGGACAAACCGGTGGTCTACGTGGCGTTGGGTTCTTCCGGTAACGAGAGGCTGCTGCCGTTGATCCTGAAGGCGCTGGCCGGTCTTCCGGTCCGCGTGTTGGCGGCGACGGGGGGGAAAATTCGAACCGAGCCGGCGGGACCGGACCAGCACCTCGTCGATTTCCTTCCGGGCGACGCGGCCTGCGCCGCGGCCGATCTCCTTGTTTGCAACGGCGGGGTGGCCAGCGCGCAGCAAGCGTTGGTCGCGGGGATTCCGGTCGTGGGCATCGCCTCCAACATGGACCAATTCCTTTATATGGAGTTTGTGGAGAAATCCGGGACCGGGGTGCTGTTGCGATCCGATCGACTGACACCCGCCGCCGTGACCCACGCCGTGCGGGAGGCCCTCGCCAACGGGTCGCGGCGGGACCGCGCCCGCGCCTTGGCGGCCGTGGCCGGGCGATACCGGCCCGGGGAAATACTGAACGAGACCGTCGACGAGCTCGCGCGACGGGGCGGCGCGCGTTCGTCGGTTTCGCCGACGCCCCCGGCCGCGCCCTCCCCCGAGGAGGCTTTGCCGTTGGAAGCGCCGGAAATCGTCCAGGAATTGGTCCGGGCGGCGATCCTGGCTCCGTCCTCGGCCAACTGCCAACCCTGGCGGTTCGCCTGGGACGGGGATGCCCTGGAGATTTTCATCGATCCCATGCGATCGAACCCGTTTTTTGATTTTGTCAACGTCGACACTTGGATCGCCTTGGGGGGGGTGTTGGCGAACATGGAGGCCGTCGCCGCCCGCCGCGGTTTGGGTTTGTGGGTGGAGACGTTTCCCGAGGACGCCCGCAACGGATTGTGGGCCCGGGTCCGGGCCACCAACCGTCCGTCGGAGTCGGGCCCTCTCGCGGACATGATCCCGGCGCGCGCGACGAACCGGCGGCCCTATCGTCGGACCCCGGTGCCACCGGACGCGCGGGCCGAGTTGGAGCGTTGGGCGGCGGCCCCGGGGCTCCGTTTGGATTGGATCGACACCCCCGCGGGCATCTCGGAAGCCGCCCGCGCCCACGGGTTGTTCCACCGGCTTCTGTTCGACAACCCCGGCATTTGGCTCAGCATCGCCCCCTGGATCCGCCGCACCGAGGACGAAGAGTACTCCCGAAGGGACGGCATGGGGCTGCGCTCCCTGGAACTGGGCCCGGTGGTTCGGTGGATTTTTCGTCGTCTCCTGGGCCCCGGGGGGGGCTTGTTGGCTCGCTGGCTGGGGGCGGCGCGCTGGGCCGAGGCCGGGGCCCGACGGGTGGGGGAGGCGGGGGGCCTTTACGGGTTGATCACGGCCGAGGCCATGGCCCCCGGTCCCTTCTTGGATGGGGGGCGCGCGTTTCAGCGGCTGTGGCTCGCCGCCACGGCGCGGGGTCTGTCGATTCAACCGCTGGCGGGCGTTTTGTTGCTCGATTACCGGCGACGGTTCGCCGACGGAGGGGGGTTCAGCGACCGCCAACGCGCGGTCGTCGAAGAGGCCGCGGCGGCCCTGACGCGCGGGACACCGGCGTTCGCCCAACGGGTCCCGGTGATGTTTTTCCGCGTGGGCTACGCCGACCCGCCGTCCGCGCGGGCGATGCGCCTGCCCCTCGAGTCCGTCTTCCTCGACAAACGGGGGAAATGGGGGACTTTCCTGCCGGCGGCCTCCCCGGCGCGGCGGGTGACCCCCGCCTTGCCCGGGCCGGCGCCGCGGCAGCGGCCGCGCCGGGTGCTCTTCATGGCCGAGGCCGTGACGGTCACTCACGTCGGGCGTCTTTTTAAATTGGCGGCCGGTCTCGATCGCTCGCGCTTCACGCCGCTCTTTGCCTGGGACCCCCGTTACAACACATGGCTGGGGAATTTCACCAATGAATTTTATCCTCTCCGGACCGTGTCGACCACCGACTTCCGCCAACGCCTCTACCGCGGGGCGCCCGTTTACGACTTCGCCCTGCTGGAGCGGTACGTCAGTTGGGATTTGGAGATTTTTCGCGAGAGCCGCCCCGATGTCGTGGTCGGGGATTACCGCCTGTCCCTGGGCACGAGCGCCCAATTCGCCGGCATCCCTTACGTTAATATTATCAACGCCCATTGGAGCCCTTACGCGCGGCCGCGCTTTCGCGTTCCCGAAGGCCCCGTGACCCATCGGTTCGGTGTGTGGCCGGCCCAACTTGTTTTCGACGCGTTGCGGCCGATTTTTTTCCTGCGCTACGCCCACGACTTCAATCGGCTGAACGCGAAATTCGGACGTCCGGAGTTTGGCCACAGTTTGCAAGAAATATATTGTCACGGGGACATCACCCTGTACCCGGACTTCCCGAGCGTGGTGCCCGTCGAATGGTTGCCGGTGTCCCACCGTTACATGGGGCCTGTGGTCTGGTCACCGAATTTGCCTTTTCCCGAGGAATTGTCGCGGCCGGCGGCCGGGAAAAGAACCGTCTACGTGAATTTGGGAACCTCGGGGAACGCGACCGTCTTGCCGGCGGTGCTTGCGGCCCTCGCGCGCCGGCCGACCCGGGTGGTTCTCGCCACCGCGGGGGCGGAGCCGCCGGCCAATCCCGATCCGTCCCGGTTGGAATTGCACGTCCTTCCTTTCGTCCCGGGCGACAAGGCCTGCGCGGGCGCGGATCTGGTGGTTTTCAACGGCGGATCCGCGGGGGGACAGCAGGCGTTGTTGGCCGGAAAACCCGTTTTGGGTTTGCCGTCCAATTTGGACCAGTTCCTTAACATGCATTTTATCGAAGCCGCGGGGTTGGGGCGCCTGCTCCGTCCGGAATGGGCAACCCCGGCGCGGATCGCGGCCGTTTTGGACCAAATGTTCGAGGACACCGGCTTGTTCGAGCGCGCGCGGCTTTTCGCCGCCCGCGGCACTCCCATGGACGCCGACCGGGTTCTGGCCGAGGCGTTGGAGGGGGTCTTGGCGGGGCGTCCCGCCATGGACAGTCCCGTTCCTCGCCCGGCGCCCGCCGCGTCCCCCGCCGTCCCCCCGCTTCCCCCCGCTTTGGGGCGCGCTCTCGTGGAAGCGGCCGTGCGGGCCCCCTCCGTGGGCAACAGCCAGCCCTGGCGGTTCTCCTGGGACGGGACCTCCGTCGGCGTCCACGTTCAACCCGACCGCGCCAACCCTTTTCTCAACTACACGAACCCCGACACCTGGGTCGGCCTGGGGTGTGCTTTGGCCAACATGGAGGTGGCCGCGGCGGCCCGCGGGTACCGCACGGAGGTGGAGATGCCCGAGGACGCCCGGGGCGCTCTGGTCGCGCGGGTGCGACCCGTGCCCGGATCGCGCACGGACCCGTCGTTGGAGGCCGTGTTGTCGGCGCGGGTGACCAACCGGTTGGCTTACGACGCGCGGCCTTTGTCCGCGGCCCACCGCGACGCGCTTTTTTCAGCGGTGGCGCCGTTTGAACCGGACGTGCGCATGGAGTGGGTGGACACCCCGGCGTCCCGCGATGTCGTGGCCAACGCCATGGCGGTCTACAACCGGGTGTTGTTTGAAAACGACGGTTTGTTGACGTCCTTTCTCACCTGGTTGCGCCGGACGCCGGCCGAGGCCGAGGCCACCCGAGACGGTCTTTCTTTGGAAAGTCTGGAGTTGGGGCGTTTGGGCGGGGCGCTGTTCACCCTGGCCGCCTCGACCTGGCGGGCGCCTTTGTTGGCGTGGACAGGCCTGTTCTCCCTGTTTCAAAAAGGGTCCGCCGCCCGGTCCCGCCGCTCCGCGGCCTTCGGCATGCTCAGCATCCCGCTGAACGATGTCGAGAGCCTGGTCACGGCCGGCCGAGCCCTGGAGATCCTCTGGCTCAAAGCCACCCAACGGGGGCTGGCGTTCCAACCCTTGGCGGGTCCGCTGCTATTGATGTCGCGCATGCGGTTTTCCGGCGGGGCGGGGCTCACGGCCCGGCAACAACGCCTGGCCCACCGCATGATGGCCGACCTGGGCCGCGTCTTCCCGTTTTTTGACACCCGGTGCCCGGCCGTCTTCTTCCGGGTGGGCCACGCCCCGGCGCCCACGGCCCGGTCCCTGCGGCATTCGGTCGACAGCCTTTTCACCGATCTCACGACGAAGTGACGTTGTTCCGGCGGCGGATTCTTACTAGAATACGCTCCCGTCGACATGAGAACCCTTTCGAACCGCATCGACCGCGCCTTTGACGCCCTGCGCCGCCAAAAGCGCAAGGCGCTCATCGCCTATCTCACCGGGGGTTTCCCGACCCTGGCGGCCACGGACCGCGCGGCGCGAAACTTGGCCGCCGCCGGGGTGGATTTGCTGGAAATCGGCGTGCCGTTTTCGGACCCCATCGCCGACGGGCCGACGCTCCAATATTCCGCTCACAAAGCGCTGGAGAACGGAACGACCCTGGCGCGCCTGTTGGAATGGGCGGGGCGATTTCGCCGTCGGTCGTCGATCCCCTTGGTGTTCATGACGTACATGAACCCCGTCCATCGGTTCGGTGTCGCCCGGTTCGCGGCGGCCGCCCGCCGGGCGGGCGTCGACGGGGTCATTGTCCCCGATTTGCCCCTGGAGGAGGCCGCCGTCCTTGAAAAGCCGCTCGCCGCGGCCGGTCTGGCGCTGATCCATCTGGTGGCCCCCACGACGCCCCCGGCGCGCCGCGCGCGGATCGCCGCCCGGACCCGGGGGTTCCTCTACGCGGTTTCCCTCACCGGAGTCACGGGCGCCCGGGCCGCCCTGCCCCGGGATCTGGAGGCGTTCGTTCGGGACGTGAAGCGCCGGTCCCCGGCGCCGGTGGCCGTGGGCTTCGGCATTTCGACCCCGGCGGCCGCGGCGCGCGTGGCCCGGGTTGCCGACGGCGTCATCGTCGGTTCCGCCCTCGTCCAGCGCCTGCGGGACCGGCGGCCGCTGCTCCCTTTTGTGCGTTCCTTGCGCCGCGCGTTGGACGGCGCTCCATCTTCTTTCTATCGAGGAGGCCCCCATGGCCGTTGATGAATCGGGACAAAAGAAACGTGTGCCCCACGGACTTTGGACGAAATGCCCCAAGTGCGAGCAAATCATTTACAACAAAGAGCTCGCCAAAAACCTGAAAGTGTGCCCGAAGTGCCATTACCCCCTGCGCACCAGCGCTCGGGAACGGCTGGCGCAACTGGTGGACGAGGGCACCTTCGAAGAGATCGGCGCTTCCCTGGCGGCCGCGGACCCGTTGGGGTTCGTCGACACGGCGGCCTACGCGGACCGCATCAAGGAAAGCCGTAAAAAAACCGGGGAGCGCGACGCCATCCTGGCCGGGGTCGGCGCCGTCGCCGGCCAGCGGGTGGCCCTCGCGGTGTTGGATTTCGGGTTCATGGGCGGCAGCATGGGCAGCGTGGTGGGGGAGAAAGTGACCGAAACCATCGAACGCGCCATCGCCGACAAAATCCCCGCCCTGGTGGTCTCCGCCTCGGGCGGCGCCCGCATGCAGGAAGGCATCTTGTCGTTGTTCCAAATGGCCAAAACCAGCGCGGCCCTGGGGCGGTTGGAGAAGGCCCGCTTGCCGTTCATTTCTCTCGTGACCGACCCCACCACCGGGGGGGTGACCGCCAGTTTCGCCATGCTGGGCGACGTCATCCTCGCGGAGCCCAAGGCCCTGGTGGCCTTCGCGGGGCCCCGGGTGATCGAACAGACCATTCGGCAAACCTTGCCCCAGGGTTTCCAGCAATCCGAGTTCCTTCTGAAACACGGCATGGTCGACATGGTGGTCGACCGGGCCCACTTGAAAGAACGTCTCGGTCGTTTGTTGGCCTTTTTCATGGACGCCCGAAAAAACCTCGCCAAGTAGGTGGCCGCCCCGGCCCCCGTCATCCGGCCCGGCCTTTCCCGCGTGCGGGCCGCCCTGGACCGGCTGGGCCACCCCGAAGATTCTTTCGCCGCCGTTTTGGTGGCGGGCACCAACGGAAAGGGTTCCGTGGCGGCCCTCACGGCGTCCGCGCTCCGCGCCGCCGGACACCGCGCGGGACTCTACACCTCGCCCCATTTGGTCGCGCCGCAAGAGCGGATCCGGGTGGACGACCGGACCATCCCTCCCTCCGACGCGGCCCGTCTCGCGCGGAGGGCCCGCGCCGCCGCCCGCGGACTCACGGAATTCGAGGTCCAAACCCTCGTCGCTTTTCTTTGGTTCGCTGAAACCGGGGTTGACATCGCCGTTTTAGAGGCCGGCCTGGGCGGCCGATGGGACGCCACCAACGCCTTCCCCGCCCCCGAGGTTGCGGTGATCACCTCCATCGGCCACGATCACCGCGATTGGTTGGGGCCCACCTTGCGGCACATCTACCGCGAGAAACGGGAAATCGCCCGGCCGGGGACGGCCTTGATTCAAAATTTGCCCCGTTTTTTGTGGCCCGAAGCGCGCCGGTGGGCCGCGGCGACCGGGGTGCCGACCGAAACCCTGGGGTTGGATTTTCGCTGGTCGGCGGGTCGTTCGACCCCGGCGGGAGAAGCGTTCGCGCTGGACCCCGGCCGGCGGCCCCTGCGTGTGCCTTTTCGAGGGCCGCACCAGCGGGACAACGCGGCGATCGCCGCGCGGGTCATCGGCGCCCTGCGTCGCCGGGGGTGGTTCGTGCCGGACCGGGCGATGCGGCGGGGTTTCGCCGCGGCCCGTTGGCCGGGACGGTTCCAGGTCATCCGTCGGCGTCCCCCCGTCGTGGTGGACGGCGCGCACAACGCCGAGGCCGCGACGGCCCTGGCCCGCGCCTGGAAGACCGCCTTCGGTCCCCGCCGCGCGGCCTTGGTGTTCGCCTGCCTGAACGACAAGGACGCCCCGGCGATCGCGCGGGCGTTGTCCGGCGTGGTGGCGCGCGCGGTGACGATGGATTTGCCGACGCCCCGGGGGCGGTCGGCCCGGGACCTGGCGGCGCTGTGGTCCCGCCGCGTCCCGGCGGAAACCGCGCCCTCGTTCGCCGCGGCCTGGGAGCGGGTGAAAGGCGAGCCCGTCTTGATCGCGGGCTCGTTGTACCTGGCCGGGGCGGCGTTGAAACATTTCGGGAGGTGTCCATGAGGAAGGGCTTGCGGTTGGGCGTCGATCTGGGCGGCACGCGCGTCAAATTGGGGTTGGTCGACGAACGCGGGCGCGTTCTGGATCGCCGCGCCGTGGACACGGTGGCGGATCCCCGGGCCCTCGCGCGGGCGGTGTGGATCGCCGCCCGGCCCTGGATGGAGCGGGGGGTTCGGGGGACGGGGGTGGGCGTGGCGGGCGACGTGGACGCCGCCCGGGGTGTGGTCCGGTTGGCGCCCAATCTGGGATGGCGCGGGGTGTCGGTGGCCCGCCATTTCCGGGCGGCGGGGTGGACGGGTCCCCTTTGTTTCGAGAACGACGCCACGGCCGCGGCCTGGGGCGCCTACCATATGGAATTGCATTGCCGCGTGGGGTCGCTGGTGTTGATCGCCCTGGGGACGGGGGTGGGGGGCGGGTTGGTTTTTAACGGGGCTCTGTACCGCGGGGCCACCGGCTCGGCGGGCGAAATCGGCCACCTGGTGGTCGATCCGAAAGGGCCGCGCTGCGGGTGCGGCGGACGGGGTTGCCTGGAAACCTATTTGGGGGCGGTGGGGCTGTCCGCCGAGGCCGCGCGGCGCGACGCCGCGCGCGGCCGCAAAAACACCGACGTGACCCCGCTCGACTTGGCCCGCCGCGCCCGGCGGGGCGATCCGGTGGCCCGCGCCGTCTGGGACCGGGCCGGACGGGCCCTGGGCGCGGCCCTCGCCAATCTCGTCAACACGCTCAATCCGGAAGTGATCCTGTTCACGGGCGGGGTGGCGCGGGCGGCCCCGTTGTTCCTGCCCACCGCGCGACGGATTCTGCGCGCGACGGCTTTCCCCGCGCCGGCCCGGGCGGCGCGCTTTCGCGTCAGTCGGGACCCGGAGTCCCTGGGCCTGGTGGGCGCGGCGCTCCTGGTCGAATGAAAACATTTTGGCTCCTTTCGGTATTGGTCCTGGCCGGCGTGGGCGCGCGGGGCGCCGCTTCCGTCGATCTGTCAACGGGGACGGCCCTGTCCACGGCCACCCTCACCTGCGACGAGCTCGATTATTTCACCGAGGCCAACCGGCTCGAGGCGCGCGGAAACGCCGTTCTGACCTCGAGCGGCACCCGCCTTCGGGCCGACGCCTTGACCCTGGTCCCCGCCGCCCGGACGGCGGAGGCGTCGGGTCGGGTGGTTTTGAAGGACGATGTATTGACGCTGTTCGCGGACCGCGTTTCCTACGATTGGGCCCAAAGCACCGGATCGCTGCGGGAGGTCTTTATCCGTCAGGGATCCTGGCGCGTTTGGGGGCGCGAGGTCGAGCGCCTGGGGCCGGATCTCTTCCGTTTGCGCCGCGCCGCTTTCACGAGTTGCGACCGCGATCCGCCCCACTACCATTTCCGGGGGGGGAGCGCCGTCTACCGCGTCGACAAGCGGATGTCGGTGTCCAACGTCCGGTTCGCCCTGGAGAAAACCCCGCTGCTTTACATCCCTTTCTATTCCCGTTCGCTTCAGGACAACCGGTGGACTTTGACCATCGATCCGGGCAACAGCGCGCGGAACGGCCTGACCACCAAAACCCTTTTTTCCTACCCCCTCGGCAAGAGCGCGCGCGCCGGCGTCCTCTGGGACTACTTTTCGCGGGCCGGTCAGGGGCTGGGGGGCGAATTGACCTACGCCGATCCCGCCGCCCGCGGCTCCCTCAGCGCCTACATGATCCGCGATCGCATCGTGGACGAACAGCGGTGGAATGTGCGGTTCGCCCACTGGCAGCGGTGGTCGCCCCGCTGGCAGGTGCAATCCAACGTCGCGTTCCAGTCGGATGAGGAGGTGAACAACACCTTCGTCCGGGACGATTACCAGCGCCGCCGCCAGTTGGGCGAGTCCGATATCGCCTTCACCCACACGGCCCCCTGGTTCACGGCGCGGATCGTCGCCGAGCACGACCGGGCGCTGGACGACGCCCGGGACCGCTTCGTCACCGCGCGCACGGTCTTGCCCCGGTTGACGGCCCAAACGTCGGCACTGCGGGTGGGGCGCAGCAGTCTCTATTTCCAAGGATCGGCCAATTTTGAAAGTTTTTACGACCGCCCGGAGGCGGTCGCGGGCACGCCCAACCCCATCCTGCCGGGCAAGGACGCCGTCCGCCAAACGGCGGACACGACCGCGTCCCTCCGGTGGCGATGGCCCCTGGGCAAAACGATTTCGATCGAGCCGTCCGCGGGTTTGACGGAGCAATGGCAGTCCCACCGGGAGGAGGCGACCGCGCTGAATCCCAAGGATCTGTTGCAAGGGCGCGGGTTCACCGGGCTCAACTGGCGGCACCGCCTGACCCCCGCGCTGGATTACGACCTCACCCACCGATATCAGGTGCGTTGGCGGCCCGACACCTGGACACGCGACCACGCGGCGGTCGACGCGGGGCTGGAACGGAACGAAGTGTCTTTTTTCGGTTCGTGGCGGCCCTCGTCGGCGGCCTGGGCGCGATTGACCACCGCCTACGATTTTCGCGATGCCCCGGGGTTGGGGTTTCAATCGCCCCGCCAGCGGGTGACCCCGCCGAGCCTCGATGTGACGGTTCGCCCGTCACGCGCTTGGAGCGCCACGTGGCGGGAAACCCTGCAGCTTTACCCCACGCGAAAAACCCAAAGCCGTCAAATGGCGCTCCGCGCCGGGGCGACCGACCGGGCCTACCTTTCCTCGGGTTTCAGCTATAATGTGGGCCGAGCCGGGCAGTTGGATTTGAACCACGGGGCCGCTTTCTCGCTCACCCGGGGCTGGTGGCTCAGCGGGGACATTCATTACACGGCCGAGGGCGGCGGCCGGTTGCGCTACAACCACGTGGCGTTCAAAGAAAAGAATTTCGTCGTCCGCCGCGACCTGCACTGTTGGGTGGTGCGCGTGACCTACCGGGAGCGCCCGGGCGTGAACGAATTGTATTTTCGATTGGATTTGAAAACCAACGCGCAAGCGCGCGCGGCGCGGCCGTCGGCGGGCGAAGAGCAGTATTACCCCGCCCGCGACAACCGGGGGGATTACTGATGCGATTGCTCGTGACGGGCGGCGCCGGGTTCATCGGTTCCCATTTCGTCCTTCATCGACTGGCCACCCACCCGCGGGACCGGGTGGTCACGCTCGACAAGCTGACCTACGCGGGCAATTTGGCCAATCTGGGCGAGGCGCGCCGTTCCCCACGCCACCGTTTTGTTCGCGGGGACATCGGCCACGCCGCGACGGTCCGGCGGGCCCTCGCGGGGGTGGACGCGGTGGTCCACTTCGCGGCCGAAACCCACGTCGACCGGTCGCTCCTCGACGCCGACGTGTTCCTCCAAACCAACGTGCAAGGCACCTACACCTTGGCCCACGCCGCCCGGGCCGCCGGGGTGCGCCGGTTTGTGCACGTGTCCACGGACGAAGTCTACGGGTCGGTGCCCCGGGGCCGGTCCCGCGAAACCGACGTTTTGGCTCCCACCAGTCCCTACGCCGCTTCCAAAGCCGCCTCCGACCAAATGGTCCTCAGCCTGTGGCGGACCTTCGGCGCCCCCGCGATCGTCACCCGCTGCACCAACAATTTCGGCCCCCGCCAGCACCCGGAAAAATTCTTGCCCCTCTTCATCACGAACGCGTTGGCGGGGCTCCCGCTGCCGCTCTACGGTCGGGGGGACAACGTGCGCAACTGGATCCACGTGCTGGACCACTGCGAAGCCATCGGCCGGGTGTTGGAGCGCGGCCGGCCCGGCGAAATTTACAACATCGCGGCGGACCGGGAACACCGCAACATCGACGTGGCGCGGGCCATCCTGCGCTGGACGGGCCGCCCGTCGTCGTTGTTGACGTTCGTGACGGACCGCACCGGCCACGACGCCCGCTACGCGCCGGACGCCTCCAAAATTCGGCGGCAATTGGGCTGGCGGCCGCGGCGTCCTTTTTCTTCGGAGTTGCCGCGGTTGATCGAATGGTACCGAACGAACGAATCCTGGTGGCGGCCCGTTCGCGGCGCGGCCTTCCGCCGGTATTACAAAAAACAATACGGAAAGCGGTGAAGACAACATGAAGCCGAAAAACGTGGCGGTCATCGGGGCGGGGTACGTGGGGTTGGTGACGGGCGCTTGCCTGGCCGAATTGGGGCACCGCGTCGTGTGCGTCGATTCGGACAAAAAGAAGGTGCAAACCCTGCGCAAGGGCGGGGTGCCGATTTACGAACCGGGCCTGCCGGAGCTGGTCGCGGTCCACCGCAAAGCCCGCCGGTTGACGTTCACGGGCCGCATCGAGGACGCCCTGCGGACGGCCGACGTCGTTTTCATCGCCGTCAACACGCCCCCGTCCCCCGACGGCGGCGCCGACCTCTCCTACGTGGAGGCCGTGGCGCGCCGGGTGGGGCAATTGCTCCACCGCTACACCGTCATCGTCGAAAAATCGACCGTCCCCGTGAACACGGGCGACCGCGTCCGCCAGACGCTCCTCCTGCACGGGAAAAAGAACGTTCCCTTCGATGTGGTGTCGAACCCGGAATTCCTGCGTGAAGGCACGGCGGTCTCCGATTTCATGAAACCCGACCGGGTCGTGATCGGCGTCGAATCGGCCCGGGCCGAGGCGGTGATGCGGGAGCTCTACGCCCCGTTGAAAGCGCCCCTGCTCGTGACCGACATTAAAAGCGCCGAGTTGATCAAGCACGCGTCGAACTCCTTTCTGGCCTTGAAAATCTCCTACGCCAACGCCTTGGCGACGCTCTGCGACCGCGTCGGCGCCGACGTTCAGCTCGTCACCAAGGGCATGGGGCTGGACCCCCGGATCGGCCCGTCCTTCCTGCGCGCCGGCCTGGGCTACGGGGGGTCCTGCTTCCCCAAAGACGTCGCCGCCTTCATCCACATGGCCGACGGCGTCGGATTGGACTTCAAGATTTTAAAGGCGGTGCGGGAGATCAACGACGCCGCCCGGGCCTGGGCGGTCGACGCCCTCAAAAAATCCCTGTGGACCCTGCGGGACAAGACGATCGCCGTCTGGGGTTTGGCTTTTAAACCCGACACGGACGACCTGCGGAACGCCCCCGCGCTCGACATCATCGCGCGGATCCAAGCCGAGGGAGGGCGCGTCAACGCCTACGACCCGGTGGCCATGACCAAGGCGCGGGCCCTCTTGAAGGACGTGCGTTTTTGCCGCAACCCCTACGACGCCGCCCGGGGGGTGGACGCGGTGGTGCTGGCCACGGAGTGGAAGGAATTCCGCGATGCGGACCTGGCCCGTCTGAAAGCGTTGGTGCGGACTCCGGTCTTTGTGGACGGGCGCAACGCCCTGTCCCCCGCGGCCCTGAGCGCGGCGGGGTTTCACGTTCACGCGGTGGGCCGGTCGGGCCGCTGATCCCCGCCGCCGTTCGGTTTTGTGAGTCGGCGCGCGCCGGCGAGTTTGGCCGGGGCGACGCTTTCGGGAGTGTGCGATGAGCCGATCCTCGAAGCCCAAATCCACGCGCGCCGGGAACGCCGGGGCCCTTCCGCGGCCCGCCGCCCGCACCGCCGTCCAATTGCTGCTCGCCTATCTGGAACAGGAGGGGGTCGACACCGTTTTCGGCATCCCGGGCGGGCCCTTGATGCCCTTTTACGAAGCGATGTTCGCCGGCGGGAAAATCCGTCCCGTGATCACCAAGCACGAGGAAGGCGCCGCGTTCATGGCCGACGGTTACGCCCGGGTGTCCGGACGGCTCGGCGTCTGCTGCGCCACCACGGGCCCCGGCGCCACCAACGCGCTGACCGGCATCGCTTGCGCCTACCGCGATTCGGTCCCCGTGCTGTTGCTCACCGCCCAGATCGCCCTGTCCGCCTTCGGCAAAGGGGCCGCCCAGGAAAGCTCGCCCCTCGGCATCGACATCGTCGACATGTACAAGGACGTCACCAAGGCCAGCGTGATGCTGATGGCCCCCGAAAAAATCGCCGAGGTGACGCGGCATCTTTTGCGCACCAGCCTCTCGGGCCGGTCGGGGCCGATTCATTTGAGTTTGCCCGCGGACATGATGGGACGCCCCGTTCCCGACGACCTGCGCAAACCCCAGCAATACCGCCCCCCGTCGGAATTGTTCGACCGCCGCTCGGTCAAAGAGGCGGCCAAATTGTTGCTCCAAGCCCGCCGACCGGTGCTTTTGGCGGGCTACGGCGTCCATCTTTCCCGGGCCTACGACGAACTTCGCGGCCTGGCCGAACGACTGAAAATCCCGGTGGCCACGACCCAAAAAGGGAAAGGGGTGTTCCCCGAAGACCACGCCCTCTCCCTGGGCGTGTTCGGTTTCGCGGGTTCCCCCCAGGCGGACGCGGTGATTCTCTCCGCGGAGACGGACCTGCTCCTGGGCGTCGGCACGAGTTTCGGCGAATTGTCCACCCACGCCTGGGACCCGCGGGTCGGGGCCGGGCGCCGTATCCTCCATATTGACGTGGACCCCAACGAGATCGGTAAGAATTATTCGGTGGACGCGGGGCTCGTGGGCGACGCGCGCCACGTGCTGCGCGAAATCAATTTCCAGTTGGAACGCGACGCCCGTTGGTTGGAGCAAACCCAGGACCTGGGTCCGCGGTTGGCGGCCCTGCGCGCCCTCAAGGCCATCACCCCCCGGTTTATCGACGAAGCGAGCGGCCAATCCACGGCCGTGCCGCTTCTGCCCCAGCGCGTGGTGGCGGAAATGCGGAAAGCCCTCCCGGCGGACACCATCCTCTTCGTCGACATAGGAAACGTCATGGCGTGGGCCCTCCACTACTACACGGTCCGGGAACCCGGGGGCTTTTTCATCAACATGGGGTTCGGTTCCATGGGGCACGGGGTGGCCGCGGCCATCGGCGGCAAACTGGCCGCGCCGGACCGCCCCGTCGTGGCCCTCACCGGGGACGCCGCCTTCGCCATGAACGGCCTGGAGGTCCACACCGCGGTCGAAAACGACGTGCCGGTCGTCTGGGTGGTGCTCAACAACGGCGGTCACGGCATGGTGCACCTGGGCGAAACCCAGCAGTTCCAGGGCCGGTTCAATACCTCCCTCTTTCGACGGAAATTGAACGTCGCCCAGATCGCCGACGCGGTGGGCGCTTTGTCGTTCGTCGTGGAGAAGCCGGGGGACACGGAGCGCGCCCTGGCGGCGGCCCTCGCCGCCAAACGCCCCGCCGTCATCGACGCGCGCGTGGACCCCGCGGCCGTCCCGCCGACAGGCATGCGTTTGGCGACTTTGGAAAAGTTTTTCAGCGCGCCCCAATAAGCGGGCGCCCCAAAGTCCCGGTTAAACCTGAATTTTGCAAGAGGACGCGGCATTCGACGAAGGCGGCCGGACTTTTTCTCCCTCAAAAAGTTCGTCCGATGTCCCCGCATCGACCTCACTTTTTTCGTTGAAAAAGCCGCGGCCCCCCTCGTCTCGGTGCCCGCGCCTATTGCAAAGTTCAGGTTGAAATCCGGTGGGACCTCCTCTATAGTTATTAAGCGTTCCGGGGTTTGGGAACGGACGAATCAAACGATGACTCGCCGCCCGGGCACCGGCGGCGGTCAGCCGCCGCTCGCGGCGCGGGAAGGACGATCGGTGCTGAAGGCAATAGGGGACGCGGCGCGGCGGTTCGCCCGCTCCGTCTCGGGACGTTTCACGAACGTGTTCCAGGGACGGACCCTGGGCCGCCAGGTCCTCATGACGGTGATCCCCGTCGTAATGTTCGTCACCGTCTTTTCGGGTTTCACCACCTACCGGTTGGTCCGAAAACCCATCGTCGCGAGCGTGCGCCAATTGGCGGGGGGGGAAGCCGCCCACCTGGCCGCGACAATCACCGCCTATTTCAACGAGCGGCTTGAGGACATGGAGTCCCTCGTCCAAGGCCCCTTGTTTTCGGAGTTCCACCGCGCGCGCGCCGCCGGCGACGCCCGGGAAACGGCGGCCCGCCGCCGCGTCCTCGAACGCGTGCTGACCGGAATTGCGGAGCGGACGCGGTACGAGGGCGCGCGGGTTTATCGGGACGCCGCCTACTTCGACGCCGCGGGGGTTCCCCTGCATTTCGCCCGCAAGGACGGCGCCCTCGCGAACGCGCCGTTGCCGCCGGGTTTTTTCGCCCACGTCAAACGGGGGCAACCCCTGGATTTTCCTGTCGAAGGCGGTGCCGGGGGGGTTCCCACCAAACGGCTGGCCAAGCCCGCCTTCGATGACGCCGGTAATTTCTTGGGCGTCCTGTTGATGGATTGCGACTTGACCCCCGTGGTGGATTTGTTGCGGGGCGTGCGCGTGAGCGGGGACGGCGCGGCTTTTTTGGCGGACGCGGACGGGAAGAATATCCTCGACCTGCCCCATCACGCCGGGCAACGCACCGTGCGTGCGGAAGCGCCGCTCAAAGAAACCCAGACCCGGTGGAATTGGCGCGTGGTGGTGGAGGTCCCCGAAAAAGGGTTTCTGGTGAAGGCCCTTTGGCAAAGCCTGGGCGCCACGGTGGCCCTGTCGGTCATCGCCACCCTCCTCATCACTTTCCTCGTGGCCGTCCGTGTTTCCGATCTCATGAGCCCCGTCAAAAGTCTGGTGGAAGGGACGCGTCGGTTCGCCGCCGGGGACATGTCGTTCCGGTTCGCCCGGTTTCCCAGCATCGAACTCAACACCCTCGGGGCGTCCTTCAACAGGATGGCCGAGACCCTGGAGGGCCGCGGCAAAGAATTGGAGCAGCGCCTCCGCCAGTTGACCGCCTTGAAGGACATGGAGGAGGCGGTCATCCAGCGTCAGGAGGAGGACACCGTCTTGCGGTTGTGCATTGAAGCCGTGGCGCGGGGGTTCACTTTCGATCGCGTCGGTTTGTATTGGGTGGACCAATCCCACAAGGAGATCGTCGGGCGCTTCCTTTACGGCTCGGATCTCGGCGGTTTTTCCGAGGCGGCGTTCCGCAAGCGGCGGGTGCCCGTGGGGGGCGTCGATATTTTGAACGAAGTGTTGCGGTCCCGAACGGCGGTGTGGCTGCGTTCCGCCGACGAGGACCCCCGGGTCAACCGGTTGTTCGTCGACGAAGCCCGCACCCGCGAGTTCGTGATGGCCCCCATTTGCGGCAAAGACAAAGCCCTCGGCGTCCTCACCGCCGATAACCTCCACAGCGGCCGGCCCTTGTCGGAGTCCGACCGCGAGGGGTTGATGCTCTACGCCCACGCGGTCGGACTCGCCCTCGAGAACGCGGGGCTCTTCCAGGTCGTGGCGGAGAACGAATCGCGACTGCGGACGGTGCTGGAAAACTCCCCCGAAGCCATCATCGGTTTGTCGCGGGAGCATTGGATCGGAACGTGGAACCGCGGGGCGGAAAAAATCTTCGGGTTCACGGCCCCCGAGGTTATTGGGAAACCCCTTACCATATTGTTCCCGAAGTCCACCGCCGGGGAGTTTAAGAAGCTCCTGGCGCGGGTGATGGAGAAGGGGTCCGTCCGCGATTTCACCATGGCGGCCCAGGCCAAGGAGGGACGCCCCTTGGATCTTTCGGTGTCCTGGGGCGGCCAGCACGCCGATTTCTGGATGAACAAGGAATGGACCCTCGTGATCCGCGACATCACGGAGGCCCGTCGGATGCAGCAACAGCTGATCCGTTCGGAAAAGTTGTCCGCCGTGGGGCAATTGATCTCGGGCATCGCGCACGAGTTGAACAACCCCCTGCAGGCCGTGGTCGGCTACTCCGACATCCTGGGTGACGACGTCCGCCAAAAAGCCGACCGGCAGGCGGGGGGCACCATCGCCGTCGACGCGAAGGACGTCTTGAACGATTTGCGGATCATCACCGAAAACGCCATGCGGTGCCAAAAAATCATCGAAAACCTTTTGCTCTTCGTGCGCCAGGGCGAAATTGAAAAAAAGCCCGTCGATTTGGCCAAGGTCGTGCAGTCCTCCCGGGAGCTGCTTCAATACAAATTGAAAAAAGCCGCCCACATCCAGGTGGACGTGGATTTCCCCGAACCCTGCCCGCGCGTCCGCGGCAACTTCCAACAAATTCAGCAGGTGTTCGTGAATTTGATGAACAACGCCTGCGACGCCATGATGGCGGCCGGGGGCGACCGGCCCAAGGCCATCCGCATCGCGGCGCGCGAGACCGTCGCGGGGGTGCTGCGCGTGGAAATCGCCGACACCGGGCCGGGCATCCCGCCCGAAGCCCGCGATCATGTTTTCGAGCCGTTTTTCACCACCAAACCGGAAGGGCGCGGCACGGGGCTGGGTTTGCCCGTCTGCCGGCAAATCGTGGAAGAGCACGGCGGGCGTTTGGATTTCGTGACCGAAGTGAACCGCGGCACCACGTTTTGGTTTGAATTGCCCGTGGCCAAGGACGAGCTGGCCCTCGCCCCCTCCGCCGCCCCGACCCTGCCCCCGGTGCGGGGCCGCACGATTCTGTTGGTCGATGACGAGCCCGATGTGTTGGGGTTTTTGAGCAAAGCGATTCAGGCCGAGGGCAACACGCTGGACGTGGCGGGCGGTCTGCGGGACGCCATCGCGCGGGCGTCGTCGCGGCCCTACGACTTGGTGATCACCGATGTCCGGTTGGGCGAGGGCACGGGCCTGTCCCTTTATGAAAATTGGGGTCTGTGGTCGACGCATCCCCGGCCGCCTTTCCTGTTCATGACGGGGGACGTTTTGAACGGCGCGGCGGTCCTCGATATTGAAAAAAAAGGGTTGCCGCTTTTGCGCAAACCCATCGATTTGTCGACTTTCCAGAACGCCGTGCGAAAAATCCTTGCCGCGGCGTTGAACAACCCGCCCTCAAAAAGCTAAAATAAAGAGATATCGGCCGACGAAGGCCGCTGTCTATGAAACCCCGCTCCTTCTCCTTACGCCGGGGCGCCGATGCGCCCCGGCCCGACGACATCCGTTGGATGGCCCGCGCCCTGGCTTTGGCCGAGCGCGGACGTCCGCACGCCCACCCCAACCCGATCGTGGGCGCGGTGGTGGCCCGGGAAAACCGGTGCGTCGGGGAAGGCGCGCACGAGCGCTTCGGCGGTCCCCACGCGGAAGTGATCGCCCTCCATCGGGCGGGCGACCGCGCGCGCGGCGCCACCCTCTACGTGACGCTGGAACCCTGCCACCGTTTCGGCAAAACCCCGCCCTGTTGCGACGCCATTCTGCGTTCCGGCGTGCGCCGTGTGGTCGTGGCGGCGTCGGACGCGAGCGTCCGCGGGGGCGGTGTGTCCCGTCTGCGGGCGCGCGGACTCCGCGTTGACACCGGCCTGTTGGAAGGCCCCGCCCGCGATCTTAACCCCGGTTTTCATTCCCGCCTCGAAAAAAAACGCCCCCACGTTCTGTTAAAAATCGCCCAAACTATCGACGGCAAAATCGCCACCGCCCACGGCCGTTCCCGGTGGATCACCGGCCCCGCCGCCCGGCGCCTCGGTCACCGGTTGCGCGCCCAGTGCGACGCCCTGTTGGTGGGGGCGGGCACCGTGCGGCGGGACAACCCCGCTCTCGACGCCCACGGCGAGGGGCCCGATCCGATCCGAACGGTTTTGTCGGCCTCGCTGGACTTGCCCCCCGCCGCCCGGGTGTTCCGCCCCGCGGGGTTGACTTGGGTGTTGACCCGGCCCGACGCGCCCCGATCCCGGCGTTTGGTTTTGCAAGCGCGCGGCGTGACCTTGATCGACGCGCCGGGCGGCGCGCCCGGACGGCTGGATCTTCGGCGTGCCCTGGCGGCCCTGGCCCGGCGCGGGGTCGGCCGTTTGATGGTGGAGGGCGGGGGGACGACGGCCGCCGCGTTCCTGGAGGCGGGGCTTGTCGACGAAGTCTATTGTTTTGTGGCGCCGGGGTTTCTGGGCGGCGTCGACGCGCCGACTTCGGTCGAGGGGCGGGGCGTCCCGACCCCCGCGGCTCTGCGCCGCCTGTCCCGGGTTAACGTTTCCCGCGTGGGGACGGATCTCCTGCTTCACGGGGAATTTTGATGTTCACCGGACTGATTCAAGACGTCGGTCGTGTGGCGCGCCGGGAGGGCCTTCGCCTCTGGGTGGAAGGGTCGCTTTGCCGTTTGCGCCGGGGCGATTCGGTGGCGGTCAACGGGGTGTGCCTGACGGTGACGGGGGCCGCGGCCGCCGGACGCCGTACGGTGTGGCGCTTTGATTTATCGGAGGAGACGGCGCGCCTCACCACCTTGGGAACCTGCGTTCCCGGCCGGCCGGTCAACCTGGAGGCCGCGCTGAAAATCGGCGACGCCCTGGGGGGCCACATCGTGCAGGGGCACGTCGACGGGATCGGGCGCGTCGAAGCCGTTCGGCCGGAAAAAGGCGGCCGCCTCCTCACGTTTTCCTTCCCGCCGGCCTTGAAGGATTTCCTGGTGTCCAAGGGGTCGATCGCCGTCGACGGCATCAGCCTCACGGTGGTCCGTCCGCGGGGCGCGCGCTTCGACGCGGCCATCATTCCGCACACCGACGCCCACACCACCCTGGGGACGGCCCGGGTGGGGGACGCCGTGAACATTGAAGCCGACCCCCTGGCCAAACACGTGGCGGGCCTGCTGGCCGCCTGGAGAAAAAAATGACGTTTGTTTCCATTCCCGAAGCGTTGAAAGAATTCCGCGCGGGCCGCGCGTTGGTCGTCGTGGACGATCCCGGCCGCGAGAACGAGGGCGACGTGGTGATCGCCGCCGAAAAGGTGACGCCCGCGGCCATCAACTTCATGGCCAAAGAGGGGCGCGGCCTGATTTGCGTGCCCATGTTGGGCGACCGGTTGGATTCGTTGCGCATCAACCCCATGGTCGAGCGCGGCGAGCCGCGCGAGGCGGCGTTCACGGTGTCCGTGGACGCCAAACGCGGGGTGACGACGGGGATTTCCGCCCACGACCGCGCGCGAACCGTGCGGGCTCTCATCGACCCCAAAACGCGGCCCGCGGACCTCTCGCGGCCCGGCCACATTTTCCCGTTGCGTTACCGCGAGGGCGGGGTGTTGGTTCGTTCCGGCCACACCGAGGCCGCCGTCGATCTCGCGCGGCTCGCGGGGCTCACTCCCGCCGCCGTGATATGCGAGATCATGAACGAGGACGGTTCCATGAGCCGGTTGCCGACCTTGAAGCGTTTCGCGCGCAAGCACAAGCTCAAGATGGTGACCATCGAGGACTTGATTTCCCACCGTCGGCGTCACGAGAAGCTCGTGCGGCGTCTGGCCACGGCCAACCTGCCGACCCGGGCGGGACTGTTTCAAATCCATCTCTACGAGGACGTCCCCACGGGGGACAAGCACGTCGCCCTGGTGCGCGGCGAAGTGGTGGGACGAAAAAACGTCTTGGTTCGGGTGCACTCCTCCTGCTTCACGGGCGACGTCCTTCATTCCCTCCGCTGCGATTGCGGCGAACAGTTGGAACAGGCGATGAAGCGGATCAACGACGACGGCACCGGCGTTTTGCTCTACATGCACCAAGAGGGGCGCGGCATCGGCTTGGTGAACAAGCTGCACGCCTACGCGCTGCAGGAGCAGGGGCTCGACACCGTTGAAGCCAATCAGAAACTGGGGTTTGCCCCGGACCTCCGGGAATACGGGATCGGCGCCCAAATCCTGGCCGACCTGGGCCTCACCAGCGTTCGGCTTTTGACCAACAACCCCAAGAAAATCGTCGGATTGGATGGGTACGGACTGCGCGTGAGCGAGCGCGTGCCGCTTCAGATAACGCCCAACCGGCACAATCAGCGCTACCTGTCGGCCAAACGCCGGAAGCTGGGCCATCTTTTGGATGGTCGATAAAATGAAACTGTCCTCGCCCTCCACCGCCCTCCCCGTCGGCCGCGGCAAACGGTTCGCCGTCGTTGTGTCGCGCTTCAACAGCGACGTCACCGACCGCTTGTTGGCGGGGTGCCGGGCCACCTTTCGCGCGGCCGGGGTGGCCGACCGCGATGTCCGGGTGATCCACGCCCCCGGTGCGTTCGAACTCCCGTTTCTCTGCCGTCGCTTGGCGACTTCGCGGCGTTACCACGCCGTGGTGGCTCTCGGTTGCATTGTCCGCGGTCAGACGCCCCACGACCGTTACATCGCCCAGGCGGTGGCCCAGGGGATCATGGCCGTCGGGTTGGAGACCGGCGTGCCCGTCGTGTTCGGCGTGCTGACGCCCCTCAACGCCCGCCAGGCCAGGGCGCGGTCCGGCGCGGGCGACGCCAACAAGGGCGTCGAATCGGCGCGGGCGGCGCTCGAAATGGCGTCGGGGGATTTCTAATGGGCCTGCGGCGCCAGGCGCGGGAAGCCGCGCTTCAAATCCTTTACTTGGCGGACATCGCCCGCCTGCCCGGCGAGGTCGCCGCGCGGATCATTTGGGAGGGCTCCGAAGCCCCGCCGCGCACCAAGGCCTTCGGTGACACCCTGGCCAAGGGCACCTTGACGCACCGGCCGCTCCTGGACCAGTTGATCGCCAAATACGCCGAAAACTGGGAGATCGGCCGCATGGCGGCCATCGACCGCAACGTTCTGCGTTTGGCGGCCTTCGAACTCTTGAACGAACTGGACACCCCCGTGTCGGTGGTCATCGACGAGGCCGTGGAAATCGCCAAAACCTATTCCACCCAGGACTCCGGCAAGTTTGTGAACGGCATTTTGGACAAAATCAAGTCCGAGCGTCCCGTCGCGCCGCCCGCGCCGCCCCGCGAAGGCCAGCGCGAACTGTTCGGCTGACCGGCATGTCCGCCGCGCCTTCCCCCCGGGCGGAAATCGAAGAGCTTCGACGGGCCATTCGCCGCCACGACCGCCTCTACCACAACGACGACGCCCCTGAAATT
The DNA here is from genome assembly GCA_016706425.1 of Elusimicrobiota bacterium. Lineage (NCBI taxonomy): Bacteria > Pseudomonadati > Elusimicrobiota > Elusimicrobiota bacterium. The sequence goes on along the minus strand of JADJJR010000001.1, from coordinate 2,151,449 downwards.
TCCGACCGCGCGTACGACGCGCTCTTCGCGCGCTTAAAAGCGCTGGAGGAGGAGCACCCCGACCTGCAATCGCCGGACTCCCCCACGCGGCGCGTGGGGGGCGGCGTGTCCAACGATTTCGCCTCCGTCCGGCACGCGGTGCCCATGTTGTCCCTCGACAACACCTACGACGCCGAGGACCTGGTGGCTTGGCGCGACCGCGCCCAAAAAGGCCTCGCCGCTGGCGACGCGCCCCATTTCGTCGTGGAACTCAAAATCGACGGACTCGGATTGGCCCTCCTTTACGAAGACGGGGTCTTGACGCGCGCGGCGACCCGGGGGGACGGCGAAACGGGCGAGGACGTGACCGCCAACGCCCGCACCATCCGCGCCATCCCCCTGCGCCTGGAGGGCACGCCCCCCCGTCGACTGGAAGTCCGCGGCGAGGTCTACGTGTCCCGGCGGGATTTCGACCGCTACGTAAAAACGCTCGCCGAAAGGGGGGAGGACGCCCCCCCGGCCAACCCGCGCAATTTCGCGGCGGGCAGTCTGCGTCAGAAAGACCCAACGGTCACCGCCCGGCGCCCCCTCCGGTATTACGTCCATTCCTACGGCGCGGTGGAGGGCCGGGTCTACGAATCCCACCATCAGTTTTTGGAGGACTGCCGCGCCTGGGGGCTGCCGGTGGACCCGGAGACCCGCCTGTGCCGCGCTTTCGACGAGGTTTTGCGGACCTGCCGGACCTTCGAGAAAAAACGCGACGCCTGGCCCTTTGACGCCGATGGGGCGGTCGTGAAAATCGACCAGATTCCCCTGCAGCGGCGGCTGGGGTTCACCTTCCGGTCCCCGCGGTGGGCCGTCGCCTACAAATTCCCGGGCGCCCGCGCGCTGACCCGCGTGCGGGCCGTGGACATGTCGGTGGGACGCACCGGCGCTGTGACGCCCGTGGCCAAACTCGACCCCGTCGCCTGCGGGGGGGTGACGATCGCCAGCGCGTCCCTCTTCAATTTCGACGAGGTGCGCCGGCTGGACGTGCGCGTGGGGGACTGGGTGTGGATCGAACGCGCCGGGGAGGTGATCCCCCGGGTGGTCGAGGTGGTGGAGTCCAAACGCACCGGCGCGGAAACCCCCGTGACCCTTCCGGTCGCTTGTCCGGCGTGCGGCGGCTCCACCGCCAAATCCAAGGAAGGGGAAGTTGTCTACCGCTGCCAAAACCCCGCCTGCCCCGCCCAATTGGAGAAAAGCCTGCTGCACTTCGCTTCCCGGGACGCCATGGACATTCGGGGCCTCGGCGAAGCGGTGGTTCAAGGGACGCTGGCGAAAAACTGGGTCCGCGATTTGGCGGACGTTTTCACGTTGACCCGGGACCAACTTTTGACCCTGGAAGGCTTTAAAGGCAAAAAGGCCGACAATCTCTTGGCCGCCCTGGCCGACGCCCGGGGACGGTCCCTGGCCCGGTTTTTGCACGGGCTGGGCGTTCGGGACGTGGGGGAGAAAGGCGCGCGGCTCCTGGCCGAGCGGTTCGGGTCTTTGGACGCCTTGGCGGCCGCGGAAAAAGGGGAACTCGAATCGATCCACGAGGTGGGTCCGGTGGTGGCGGAGTCTGTCCACGGTTATTTCCGTCAGCCCGCCGTGCGCGCTCTCCTCGCCAAGTTCAAGGGCCTCGGGATCGACCCCCGGGAGGCGCCCCGGCCCACCGGGCCCCTGACCGGAAAAACCGTTGTTTTCACCGGGACCCTGTCCCGCTTCTCCCGGGCCGAGGCCGAGCGCCTTGTCCGCGAACGGGGGGGGAACGCGGCCCCCAGCGTCTCCAAGGCCACGGATTTCGTGGTCGCCGGGGCCGACGCGGGGTCCAAACGCGCGAGGGCCGAAAAGCTCGGCGTGCCGATCCTCACCGAAGAGGAATTCGAAAAACGCCTCCGGCTGTGATTTGTTACAATGGCCGACTTACCGGTGACGGAACCCACTGAAGACGCTCTTTATCGTTCGGCCATGGACCGGGCCCTGTATTGGCTCAAGTTCCGCGCGCGCGCCGCGAAGGAAATGGCCGCGCGGTTGGCGGAAAAAGGATTCCCGGTTCCGGTGGTGGACCGGACCGTCGCGCGCCTTAAAGAGCTTCGGCTTTTGGACGACGCGGCGTTGGCCCGGGGACTGACGGAGAGCCACCGGCGGTCCGGTCGCGGGGATCCCCGCGTGCGCCGCGAGTTGCTGCGGCGGGGGTTGCCGAAAGACGACGTGGAGGCCGCTCTGGCCTCGCCGGGAACGGAATCCGTGGAAGACCGAATCCGCCGGGTCCTGGACAAGAAAAAAAAATCATTCGCGCGCCTGGACGCGCGCACCGCGGAACGGCGGGCTTTTGGTGCCTTGGCGCGACAGGGGTTCGACGCGGACGACATTCGGCGGGTGTTGCGGACTTTTCTCAAAGGGGACGACAATGGCGAAGACCTGTGAAATACGACGGGCGTTGATTTCGGTGTCCAGCAAGGACGGCGTGGTCGAGTTGGCCCACGGGCTGTCCAACCTCGGGGTGGAGATCCTCTCCACCGGCGGCACCGCGAAATCCCTGCGCCAGGCCGAAATCAAGGTCACCGAGGTCTCGGACCTCACCGGTTTCCCCGAAATCCTCGATGGTCGCGTCAAAACGCTCCACCCCAAAGTCTTTGGCGGTCTGCTGGCCCTGCGCAACAAGGAAACCCACAGCCGGGACATGGAAAAACACGGCATTCCGCCCATCGACCTGGTCGTCGTCAACCTTTACCCCTTTGAAAGCGTCTGCGGCGACTCGACCCTGCCCGAAGACGAAATGCTGGAGTACATCGACATCGGCGGCTCGGCCCTGATCCGCGCCTCGGCCAAAAACCACACCCACGTGGCGACCCTCTGCGACCCCGAGGATTACCCGGGGGTTCTCGAGGAGCTCAACGAGCGCGGCAAGCTGTCCCAGGAGACCCGCCGCCGGCTGGCGGCCAAGGCTTTCGGGCACACGGCCCATTACGACGCGGTGATCGCCGGGGTCTTCCGTCAAAAGGCCCAGGTGAAGGAGTTCCCCGCGGAGCTGGCGCCGGCCCTGCGCAAAAAGCAGGAGCTTCGCTACGGCGAAAACCCCCATCAGAAAGCCGCGTTGTACCAGGAGTCGGGCACCCGCGCCTGGGGCGTGGTGGGGGCGAAAGTCCTGCAGGGCAAGCAGGTGTCTTTCAACAACTACATGGACTGCGACGCCGCCTGGCGGCTGGTTTCCTCGTTCGCGAACCCGGCGGCCGTGGTCATCAAACACAACAACCCCTGCGGGGTCGCCGAGGCCGACGGGTTGGCCGACGCCTTCCGCCAGGCTCACGGCGCCGATTCCCTCTCGGCGTTCGGCGGCATCGTGGGGTTCAACCGCTCCGTGGACGGCGAGACCGCCCAGGAGCTCGCGAAGCTCTTTTTGGAGTGCGTGATCGCCCCGGGCTTCCACGCCGACGCCCGGGACATTCTCGGCAAGAAAGCCAATTTGCGTTTGCTGGAACAGCCGACCCTTTTGGCCGACCCCTACGAATGGGACATCCGCCGCATCTCGGGCGGGTTCCTGGTGCAGGAGCAGGACGCGCCGCGCCCCCTGGAAATGAAGGTCGTCTCCCGCCGGGCGCCGTCGCCCGAGGAGCAGCTCTCCCTGGCCTTCGCCTGGCAGGTGGCCAAACAGGTCAAATCCAACGCCATCGTGCTCGCCCGGGGCCGCGTCACGGCGGGCATCGGCGCGGGGCAAATGTCGCGGATCGATTCCCTCAAGGTGGCGCACATGAAGTTGCAGGTGCCCGCCGTGGGCAAAACGCCGCCGCCGCTGGTCCTGGCCTCGGACGGGTTCTTCCCCTTCCGGGACACGGTGGACGAGGCGGCGAAAATGGGCGTTTCGGCCATCATTCAACCCGGCGGCAGCGTGCGCGATGAGGATTCCGTGGCCGCCGCCAACGAGCACGGGCTGGCCATGGTGATCACCAACGTCCGGCACTTCCGCCATTGAGCCGCCCATGAACGGCAACGTCATCCGCGAAAAATTCCTTTCCTTTTTCGAGGCGGCGCCCCGGCGCCACACCCGCGTCCCCTCGGACAGCCTCATCCCGTCGTCGGACCCGACGCTCCTCTTCACCTCGGCCGGCATGGTGCAGTTCAAACCCTACTTCCTCGGGCAAAAGGTGCTGAAGGGCGGCCGGGCGGTGTCCTCGCAGAAATGCCTGCGCACAACCGACATCGAACGGGTGGGCTTCACCGCGCGCCATTTGACTTTTTTTGAAATGCTCGGCAATTTTTCCTTCGGCGATTATTTCAAGACCGAGGCCGTCGCCTGGGCGTGGGATTTCCTGACCCGGGAGATGGGGTTGGACGGGAAACGGTTGTATTCCACGGTTTACAACGAGGACGACGAGGCCTTCGACCTGTGGAAGAAATTCCAACCCGAATCGAAAATCGTGCGCATGGGGGCCGACACCAATTTTTGGAACATGGGTCCCACGGGTCCCTGCGGCCCGTGCTCGGAGATCCTTTACGACAAGGGCCCCGCGCTCTGCACCTGCGGCGCCGGCGCCGCCTGCCGCCCGGAAAACGATTGCGACCGCTGGATGGAAGTGTGGAACAACGTGTTCACGCAGTTTGACCGCCAGGAGGACGGCTCGCTCAAACCCCTGCCGAAAAAGAACATCGACACCGGCATGGGCCTTGAGCGCCTCACGGCGGTGGTCCAGGGGGTGTTCACCAATTTTGAAACGGACCTGTTCCAGCCCTTGATCCGCCAAACGGAACAGATTTTGGGCAAGTCCTCGGAGGGCCTCGCGGGCAACGCCCTGGCGCCCTTTCGTCTGATCCCCGACCACGCCCGGGCCTCGACCTTCATGATCGCCGACGGCATCATTCCTTCCAACGAGGGCCGCGGGTACGTCCTTCGCCGGCTTATTCGCCGCGCGGTCCGCCACGGCCGCCAGAACGGCCGCGCGACCCCCTTTCTGCATCTTTTGGCCGACGCGGTTGTGACGCAAATGAGCGGGGCCTATCCCGACTTGACGGCCAAGCGACCCAACATCGTGGCCCTGGTCCGCCAGGAAGAGGAGCGCTTCTTCGAAACCCTCGAGAGCGGCACCGCCCGCCTGGAGGATTTGGCGAAAGAGGCCCGGGCCGCGGGCCGCAAAACCGTTTCGGGCGCGGAGGTCTTCCGCCTCTACGACACGCACGGGTTTCCGCCCGACATGACGCGCGACATGTTGGCGGAGCGCGGCCTGTCGTTTGACGAAAAGGAATTGGAGACCGCCCGCCGGGACGCCCAGGAAACCGCGCGCGGGGCCTGGAAGGGTTCGGGCCAGGAGGACACCGGATTTTACGCCGGACTTCATCGGCGCGTCGGTGACACGGCGTTTAAAGGATACGACACTTCCCTGATTCCCAAAACCCGTGTCCTCGCGATCCTTAAAGACGGCAAAGAAATTGATGACCTGGCTCAAGGCGAGGAGGGGGAGATTGTTTTAAGCGAAACCCCCTTTTATCCCGAAGGCGGCGGGCCGGTGGGCGATACCGGGACAATTGCCAACGCCCACGGGAAGGCCGATGTTCTCGATACTCAAAAGCCCGTCGAAGGATTGATTGTTCATCGCGTTCGAGTCACCAGCGGTCGGTTTACAAAAAGGGCGGGTCCCGAAACAGGAGAACCCACCGTAACGGCCACGGTGGCGGGTTCGAGGCGTGAGTCGATTATGCGCCACCACACCGCGACCCACTTGTTGCACGCGGCCCTGCGGCGGGTGTTGGGCGCCCACGTCACCCAGGCCGGCTCCACGGTCACGCCGGAGAAATTGCGTTTCGACTATACCCACACGGGCACGCCCACGGCGGAGGAGATTCAAAAGATTGAAGCCGACGCCAACGCGAACGTCCTGCGCGACATCGCGCGCCCCGAACGGGTGCCCGAAATGTCCCTGCCCGAGGCCCAGTCCGCCGGGGCCATGGCGTTTTTCGGCGACAAATACGGCGACAAGGTCCGCGTGGTGAAGTTCGGCGAGGCGACCACGGAAGTGTGCGGCGGGATTCACGTTCTGCGCACCGGCGAGATCGGTTTGATCAAAATCGTCGCGGAATCCTCCATCGGGGCCGGCGTCCGGCGGTTGGAGGCGGTGGCCGGGCTGAAAGCCTTGGAGTATGTTTACGGTTTGGAACGGGACGTCAACGAGGTGGCGGGGCGGTTCAAGGTGTCCCGGACCGATATGATCAAGCGCCTCGACCAAGCCCTGGACAGGAACCGGCAATTGGCGAAGGAACTGGAAGAGGCCAAATTGAAATCCGCCCAGGGCGGCGCGTCCGGTTCGTCCGAGGCCAAGGACATCGGCGGTGCCCGTTGGGTGGTTCAGGCGGCGGCGGATCTGGATGAGAAATCCCTGCGGTCTTTATCGGACCGACTCAAGGAAAAGTCCCCCGACGCGGGCGTCATCGTCGTCAGCGGGGGCGCGGAGAAAATCGCTTTCGTGGTGGCCTTGCCCGCCGGACACACCCAGGCCGGGTGGCACGCCGGAAAAATCGCCCAAGCCTTGGCGGGGAAGATCAGCGGCCGCGGCGGCGGGCGCCCCGACTTCGCCCAGGGCGGCGGCAAGGCGACGGTCTCCGTCGACGACCTGCTCAAGCAGCTGCCCGAAATCCTAAGGAAATAGTAAAATCCAAAAGTTCCCCGGAACCGGAATGATGTTCGTGGCGGGAACAACCGAAGCAACCTTTCATTTTGTGCCTGTGACCGACGCGGGGGAGCGGAGGGAATGGTTGGAGCGCGATAGCGCGGAAACCAGATGTACCTTGATTTTGTGCCTGTAGCTCAATTGGATAGAGCGTTGGCCTCCGGAGCCAAAGGCTGAGGGTTCAAGTCCCCCCAGGCACGCATATTGGAACGCATCTTCCCCACCGGAATGACTGGGGGACTTGAAGCCGAGTCCGCCGCTGCCACGGAAGGCAGAAAAGCCCGGCGAAAGCCGGGCGGCAGGCGGACCGGCCGGGTCTGGCGGAGCGCCGAAGGCGCGGGGGAGGACAAGTCCCCCCCGGCACGCATTTTATTTTCAATTCGGGAGTGCCTGGGGAGACCCTGCCTCGCTAAAGCGAGGCGCGCCCCGCGCGTGCCATCCTTCGCGGACCCTTCCTCTCCTTTTCTCCCATGAAAAAAATCCTCATCACCGGCGGCGCCGGCGTGATCGGTTCCGCGGTGGCCGCGGAGTTGCTGAAAGACCCTCAATGGGAGATCGTGCTCCTTCTCCGGCCCGCCCCGAATCAAACCGTTCCCCAGCGGCTGGACGACCTGCGCGATTACTGGCGAGAGGACGGGGCGACCGAAGAGCAACTGGCGCGCGTGACCGCTGTGGCGGGGGATGTGACCGCCGAGAATTTGGGCCTTTCGCCCCGGGATCACACCGCGTTGCTCCAAACGACGACCCACATGCTCCACGGGGCGGCCAACGTCAAGGTCAACATGTCCCGCGAAGAGGCCCATCGGTCCTCGGTGGCCACCACCCTCCGCGCCTTGGAATTCGCGGCCGTCGCCCCCCTTCAAAAATTTGAATACATCAGCACCGTTGGCGTTGGTGGAAAGCTCAAGGGCCCTTTACCCGAAGATTGGATCTTGGGGTCCCGCGATTTCCACAACACCTACGAATCCTCCAAGGCGGAAGCGGAGGATCAAGTGATGATGGCCGCCGAAGGCGGTCTCCCGGTCACCGTCCACCGGCCCAGCATGGTGGTCGGGGATTCCCGAACGGGCCGGGTGCGGAGCTTCCAAATTTTCTACCACTTGATGGAAATGTTGAGCGGCCGCGCGGGCGGGGGATGGGTGCCCCGCTTGCCGGGGTTCCGGCTGGATGTGGTTCCCGCCGATTACGTGGCGCGGGCCGTGACGGCGTCGCTGGGCCGGCCGGGGTGGATCGGCCGCGTCTTGAATTTGAGCGCCGGCCCCGACGGGGCCTGGCCCCTCGAAACCTATGTGGAGCGCCTGCCCGCGCTTTACCGGGAGAACGGGGTCGCCGTGCGCGACCCCCGACGCATTCCGTGGGCCTTCTTCCAGGCGATGGTGCCCCTGTTGGCCCGGGTGGGCCCCCAAAAACAACGAACGCAATTCAAGAACCTCCCACATTTTTTGAGTTACTTGGGTTCCCGGCTGGTGTTCGACAACACGCGGTCGCGACAAACCCTGGAAGCGGCGGGGGTGCCTTTGCCGCCCATGGACACGGTGTTGCCCGCGATCGTGCGTTATTACCTCGCGCGGTGGAAAATCCGCCCCGGGGCTCAGACCGGGGTGTAAGGTTCTTTCAACAGGGGAAACACGATGCGGTGCCAGTTGGATTCGGCGCCGAGGTCGGCCAGGAGCGCGTGCTGGCCCCAGAGCAGGCGGAGAATCGCGACGAATTCCACCGGCATGCGGAGGGCCCCCTTCGCGCCCCGTTGCAAGGCCAGGAGGGAACGAATCTCCTGACGCACGAAATCGCGCGTGAATCGAAAGGACCGGTCGTCCATCCACGCCCGGTAGACGACACGGCGGTAGGTGTCGTACATGGCGCGGTGATCCATGGATCGCCCCGGTCGCTCGTACCCCAACCGGCGGTTGACATCGCGGAAACGTTCGAAATCCGCCGCGCATCCGGCCAGGGACTGTTCCTTCCAAAGGGCCAAAAAGGCCGGTAAAAACCGTTTGGTGAATCCGAAATCGAGGAACGCGACCTTCCCGTCCACGAAGAGATAATTCCCGGGGTGCGGGTCGGCGTTGTAAAGGCCGTGCCGGTTGATGGAAACGGCCGCCATGCGCCACACGATCTCGGCCGCCTTGTTTTTCTGTTCCGGCGTGGCCGACGCCTTGAATTCCTCGTAGGTTTTTCCTTCCACACAATCCATGGTCAGCACATCCGGGGTGGTGAGATCCGTGTACACCCGCGGGACGATCATGTCCGGGTCGTCCGCGAAGGCCCGGCGGAACTCCTCCTGATACGCCCCCGCTTTTTGAAAATCGCATTCCGTGGTGATCAGTTCCTCCAATTCGCCCAAAAGCTCCCGCGCGTTGGGCAACCCCCACAGCCCGCGCAGCAGCGGGGCAAAACAACGGAGGAGGAAAAAATCCGATTTCACCGCCCGGAGAAGGCCCGGGTAGCGCACTTTGACGACGACCCAGCGGCCGTTCGGCAGACGGGCCAAATGCAATTGACTGACGCTGGCCGCCGCGATGGGCGTGTCGTGCCATTCGGCGAAAATCTCCCCCAACGGCCGACGCAGGGATTCCTCGACGGTCCGCCGAATCACCGCCGGGTCCAAAGGGGGGGAACGACGTTGCAGGGGGCGGAGCGCGCGCTGAAGCGGGCGCGGCAGGTCCTCGGTCAAATAGCTGGCCATTTGACCGAATTTCATCACCGGCCCTTTCAAAGCGCCCAGGTCCTCCCGCAGGACAGCGGCGAGGCGCACGATAAACCGGCGCCGCCGCGCCGCCGCGGACCGCCGAAACCCCCCGCCCCGCCAGAGCGCCCAAAGCCCGAGGACGCGCGCGGCCAAGCGGAGGATCCGGACGGTGCGCGTGACCCGCGCGGTGTGCACGGTCCCGATGACGGGCAGGGTGGCAAAATCGAGCATGCGCAGTTTCGCGATCTGCCCCGCCAAAGGGGAAAAGGGGCCGAAGGGGTCCTCGGTCACGCCGCTGAGCCGGAAAAAGAACCGGAGATCGTCGAGGTCGCTCCGTTCGCGCGCGGGCCGGGCTTCCCGCCGGGCGCGAAATTCTTCGGCCACGCTTTCGGGCAAGGGCCGCGGGGGCGTTCGAAGCAGGACAACGAGCGGCACCTTGAACGTGCCGCGCACCTCGATGCGGTCGCCCCAGTGCCGTTTGGCCAGGGCGCGGAAGTCGTCCAAGGTGAAGGCGGCGCGCATCGACCGTTCCTTGTCCAGCGTGAACAGGTAGGGTTCGTCGCGCGAAGTCAGGTACGCCATGTGGACCACCGACTTGACGGATTTCAGCCGGCCAAAATCGTTGATGAACAGGGCCCCCTCGGGCCGCAGCACCCGCTTGATTTCCCCGAAGCACCGGTCCAAATCCTCGCGGCGGGGCAAATGGTGGAGCGCGAAAGACGAGATGACCCCGTCGAAAGAAGCCGTGCCGAAATCGGTCAAGCGCGTGATGTCGCCCTGCACCAGGCGCACGTTGTCCAGCCGATGGCGTTGGACCGTCTTCCGCGCCTCCGCGAGCATCGGCGCCGATAGGTCCACGCCCGTGAAATGAATGGACGGGTTCATGGCGGCGATTTGGCAGAGCAGGGTGGCCGGGCCGCACCCCAGATCCAAGACCGCGCGGCAACCCGGCACGGTCTGCGTGGTGTGCGCGTTCATGAAGAGGTAGGTGCCGGCCATGGTCGGGGTGTGGCCGCCCGCCACGTAGGCGTCGACTTCGGTGGGATCGTCCATGACCAGGGCCGTTTCCGGCTCGCGGCGCAACGTCCGGCGGGCGAGCAGTTCCCGAAGGAAAGGCGGCAGGAGGGCGAGGCGGGGAAGATGCATTTTTATTTCGGGTCGATGCCGTATTTCCCGGGGGCCAGAATATTGCGGGGATCGAGCGCGGTTTTGAGGCGCTCGGCCAGCGCCTGGAACTCCGGCGCGGTACGGTAAATCCGGCCCATGAAAGCGGTGCTGGTGCGGTACTGTTGATACCCCAAGGCCTGGGTCGTTTCCGCGATTTCGTTGTAAAGCGCGAGCACCCGGCGGGTTTCCTCGGCGTCGCGCTTGTCGTAGAACAGCGACGTCAGCAGGATGACCGAGCGGGGGTTCGAGACCATCAGGGCGAAATTGATGTCCAATTGCCGTCGCCGCGCCAACGCGCGGCAATGGTCCACCAGCCCCGCAACCGCCCGCCCCTCCAGGGGCACGACGGGCCCGGCCCAGATGCCCCCGCACCCGTCGCGGGCGGGGTCGATGTCGGTGTCCGGGGGTTTCGTTCCGTGGCGTTTCATGTAGGCGTGTTTCACGAAATAATCGCTGGGCCGGCCCTGCTCGATGGCGTGCATTTCGGGAAGGGCGGCCGCGCAGGCCAACGGCTTTCGAAAGAGGAGCATGGACAGCCGATGGGCCGTTGCCGGGGGTCGTTTCTTGAGAAACGCCACGGCGCGTCGGATCCAGCGGTTGAGCGTGTCGCCGATGAACCACAGTCGCCCCAGGGGCGCGAGTTCCCGTCGGATCAGCGCCTTGGCCGCCCGCACCTGGCCCGCCGAACCGTAAAGCCCGGCGGCGAAGGTCCAGGGGGCGATGTTGAATTGTTTCCGAAGGGCCGCCCGCCGTTCCTCCGTCAAGCAGGGGGCGCCGTCCAGGAGGTCGCGGGGGTTTTTGGCCACCACCCCGAAGGTGGTCACGTCGTTGATGAGGTGGATTTTGCTGCGCAACGCCCCCGCGAAGGCCAGGCGGCGGAGCGCGTCGATCAAGTGGGGGAAATCCTCCTCCCGACGCAATTCGAAAAGGCACGAGGCGAACCGCTCCGGCGTGGGCATGAGCCAGAGCCCGATTTTTGTGACGACGCCGAAGTTGGATTGACTGAAGAGCCCCTCCAGGTACGGGCCGACCCCCCATTTGTGGACGTTCCAGGTTTTGTTGCCCTCCAGGGACCCCCCGCCGGTGCGCACGAGGGTTCCGTCGGCCAACACGGCTTCGATGCCGCAGATGTTCTCAAAATGATCGCCGTAGGGGGTCTCCCCGATGCCCCGCTCCAGGGCGTTTCCGACGACGCTGCCGTCGGCCGGTCCGTCGGTGCAATCGGTCCAGAGGCGGACGCCGCGGGACTCCAGATGCGCGTGCAATTGGCGGTAGGTTACTCCCGGTTCGATCACCGCGTAGGCCAGTTTTTCGTTCACCTCCAAAATCCGGTTCATGCGTTCCAGCACCATCACCGCGCCCCCGGCCCGGGCGGGCGTGGCGGAACCGTAACCCCAGTTTTTCCCTTTGCCGCAGGGCCAAACGGAGAACCCTTTTTCGTTGGCCAGACGAAGGACGGCCCGAATGTCTTCGATGGACCCGGGGTAGACGAAAACTTCGGGGGGTTGGACTTCGGGAATGAGGCAACGCGCGCGGCGCTCCACCTCCGCGGGGTCGGACACCACGCGGTCGGGGCCGAGAATTTTTTTTAAGGCGTCCTGATCAATCATGTTCCCTCCGTTTTATTCGCGGCGCAGTCCGTAAAGCTTTCGACCGGCCTGGTCCCAGTCCGGTTGCGGGCCGAGGTGGTCCATGGGTTCGATCGGGGATTTCAAATAGGGCACAATGAGGCGGTGCCAATTGGCCTCCGCCTCCATATCGCAAAGGAGCGCGTATTGGCCGAAGAAGAGGCGCGAAACGGCGACGAATTCGGGCGGCACCCGCAGTCGACCCACCCGGTCGCTGTAGACCACCAGGTTGTCCATGGTTCCGAGAAAAGCGGCGTCGAAGCGGAAAAGTCCGTCCCGGCGCCAGGGCCTGTACGCGCAGGCCTGGTATTGCTCCATCAGGGCTTTGTAATTGACCCGGCCGCGTTTCGCGGTGAAACCCAGGGCGCGGGTCGCCTTTTCAAAATCGGTCAAGTTGTTGGTCATGCCCGCGATGCTTTGTTGTTTCCACAATTCGATGAACGACGCCGGCCACCGTTTGACAAACCCGAAATCGATGAAACACACCCGCCCATCCAGGAAAAGGTAATTGCCCGGGTGCGGATCGGCGTTGAAGATCCCGAAGCGGTTGGCCGAAAGGGCCGCCAGCTCGAAAATCGCGGCCCCCGCCTGATTCTTTTCCGCTTGCGACGCCGCCTCCTTGAACCGATCGTAGGACACGCCGTTCACAAAATCCATCGTCAACAAGCGCGGCCCGCTGTGACTCGTGTGCACCCGGGGGATCAAAACGCGGGGGTCGTCGCGAAACATGGCCCGGAAAATTTCCTGGACCTTGGCTTCGGCTTCCAGGTCGCATTCCCCCGCGAACAACCGGCCCAACTCCACCACCAAATCCCCCGCGTTGGTGATGCCGACGAACCGGCCGAGGAGGGGCAGGATCCAGCGGAGCACGTGCAGGTCGGCCGCGATCACGCGCGTGATGTCGGGGAAGAGAACCTTGACCACCACCTCCTCGCCGGTGCGCAGGCGCGCCCGGTGAATCTGGCTCATGCTGCCCACCGCCATCGGGGTCGCGGACCACTCGGCGAAGGCCCGGTCGATGGGGCGCTGGAGGCTGTCCTCCACGATGTCGCGAATGCGGTGTCCGGCCAGGGGGGTGGCCGCCGCCTGCAGGGTCGCCATGGAGCGTCGCAGGGCCTCCGGCGCCTGGGGCGCCACGTAGCTGATCATTTGGCCGAGTTTGACCGCCGGGCCCTTGAGGGCGCCCAGTTCCTTCGCGAGCAGGTTGCCGGCCCGCACCAACGACTCGTGCCGACGGCGCGCGCGCCAGGCCACGCCCAGATCGCCCCAATGCAAACGGTCGGCCAGGCGGCTCCAGGCGAACCGAAGGCCCATGGCCAGCAACCGGCGGAAACGGGTCCCGCTGCCCCGCGGCGGGGGGGGCGCGGGGGTCAGGGCGCCCAGGCGCTTTTCCCGGACGGCGCTTTCCGTCAACGGCAAATAAATCGGTCCCTCGCCTTCGGTTCGGTCCACGATGGAGAAGAGGTCCTCCAGCCAGGGTTTGTAACGGTCCTCGATTTTGCCGCGGCGCAATTTGAGGTTGGACGTCAACTCGCCGGCGTCGATGGAAAAACGGTTCGCCAAGATCAGGTAACCCCCGGGCCTTTCGTGGGCGGGCAGATCGGCCGCGCAGCGGGCGAGGTCTTCTTTGATCCTTTCCCACGTGGGCGGGGGGATGACGCCGTCCGTTCCGGGACGGGCCTCGGTCGGCAGTTTCGTCCAGTCGAGGGTGACCAGGGCGGCCAGGCGTTTGTGGTTGGCGCCGAACACCACCGCCTGGTCGATCAGCACGGATCGTTGGAACGCCTCCTCCACTTTGCTGGGGGCGATTCGCCGTCCCGTGGAGGTCTTGATCAACGCCGATCGCCGGCCCGTAAGAGTCAGAAACCCCTCCGCGTCCAGGGACCCGTTGTCGCCGGTGTCGAAAAACCCGTCGGGCGTGAAAGGGAGGACCAAGGCGTCCCCGTGATAGCCGTGGAACACCCCCGGGCCCTTTATGAAAATCTCGCCGGCGGAGCCCAGTCGAATCTCGTTTGGCGGCAACGGGAGGCCCACGGTGCCGAAACGGTAGAGTTCCGGACGGTTCATGGCGACGGGGATCACGTTTTCCGATAGGCCATAGGCTTCCAAGACGAGAAGACCGAGGGCGTGGTAATACTCCAACAGCCAGGCCGGCATGGGCGCGGACCCGGAGACAAGGAACCGCACACGGTCGCCCATCACGCGGCGAAGACGCCTGAGAATCAGGCGATCGGCCAACCCCCGGGCGAGCCGCAACCCCCACCCCGGGGATCGACCCTCGCGCACGGCCACCGCCCAGCGGCCCCCGATGGCGATGGCCAGGCGGGCGACCGCGCGCAGGGGGAAAGACAGGGAGCCGATCGCGGCCTCGATGCCGGCGTACACCTTTTCATAAAAGCGGGGCACGCTGATGAACACGTCCGGGTGAACCTCCTTCACCCCCTCCAGGACGCGCCGGGGATCTTCCCAGATCCAGGTCTCGCAGCCCCGTTGGACCGCGGCCAGGTTTGTCATTCGTTGAAAGAGGTTCGAAAGGGGCAGCCAACAGAGGAGCCGACTCTCGGCCCCCAAGGCCGCGTAATTGTCGGCGATGGCCCGGACGGCCTGGACGATTTGCCGGTGCGAGTAAGCGACGCCCTTCGCGTCGCCCGTGGTGCCGGAGGTGTAGAGGAGCGTCGCCGTTCGCGCCCCGTCCGCCGGGGGCAACTCCACGGGGGCGGTGGGGGAGAACAGGTCTTCGGTCCAGGGGTCGGGCCCGGCCGGGGAAAACCGCTTGGTCTCCCCCTCGAAAGACACGATCCAAGCGAAAGGGCGGATTTCTTCGAAAGAAAGGAAGGCGAGGAGATCGACCCGCTCGACGAAAAAAAACCGGGGTTTCGCGTTGTCGAGGATTTGGCGCACCCGGTCGTGCGGGTCGTGGGCGTCGATCGCCACGAGGACGCCGCCGGCGCGGGCGACGGCGTGGTGGACCAGTTCCCATCGAAGGTCGTTGGCCGCCATCAAGGCCACCCGGTCCCCGGGGGACAACCCCCGGGCCAACAGAGCCCCCGCCAGGGCGTCCGACCGTTCGCGGAATTCCTTCCACGAGACATTCCGCCAAGGGCCGTCGGCCCGGGGTTTGTGCCGAAAAGCGACGACGTCGGGGGACAAGCGGGCGCGTTCGTCCAGGAGCCCGGGGATGTGTTCCTCTTTTACGCTCATTCTGTTGTTAGTATAATGCGCCGACTTCCATGAAACCAGGGAATTTCCACCCTCAAACCGTTTTCGCGCGGATCCCGCGCGCGCTCCGTTCCGGCGGGGCGATTCTGGGGTTCCTCCTTTGCGCGGGGACCCTTGCGGGGTTCGCCTATTGGAAAAACCACGGGGCCGCGCTGATCGCCGGACCGGCGGCGGCGCCCGAGTTCGATTTGGTGCTTCGGCCGGACCGCGAAATTTACGCCCACGACGCGTTGGTGGAGTTCCTTCTTGAACCGGCTTCCCCGAAAATCACGGCCGCTCTGCGGGCGTCGACCGCGCCGTTCCACGGGTGGGTCGAACGCGGGGGGCGTCCGGTGGAGACCGTCGGCGTGTTGACCCAAGTGCGTCTGCGTTACGACGCGACGTCCGGAATTTGGCGCGCGCGCTGGCCGGTGCCCTGGAACGCCCCCGACGGCGATTACAATTTGCGGTTGGACACGTCCGCTCTGCCGTCGGGGATCACCGCCGTCCGCCAAAGCGGCTTCCGTTTGGCGTCGCGGACTTTTGACCCGGTGCCGGCGGGGCTCGGCGTGCTGACGCTCGAGGGGCAGGGGTCCCT
Organism: Elusimicrobiota bacterium; assembly: GCA_016706425.1. Classification (NCBI taxonomy): domain Bacteria; kingdom Pseudomonadati; phylum Elusimicrobiota; species Elusimicrobiota bacterium. The sequence goes on along the minus strand of JADJJR010000001.1, from coordinate 2,135,507 downwards.
GGCCCGCTTCGCCGGGCCCGACGGCGGCGAACCGCGCCTCTCCGCTTTGGCGGAATGGGCCGATTACATCGGCGCGGACACGGTGTTGATCCAGGGGGCGGAATCGAGCGGGTTCACCGCGAAATTGCCTTCGGATTTTCCCTGGCATTCCCGCCCCCGCGGCCCGGTGACCGACCTGGCCAAAGAGTGCCACCGTCGGGGAATTCGTCTGGGCGTTTACATCCTGTCCTTCATGGTGGGCGGCCCGCCGGAATATTCGCCCGATTACCAATACGGCGTCCACTACCAAAAAGGCCAGGCCATCGCGGGTTTGGACTTGCCCAAGCGCCGCGGCGTTTCCATCCGGGAGGAAAAGCGGCCCGGGGACATCGTGAAAATTCTGAACCATTGGGCCGCGGTCGAGGGCGTCGATTTCCTCGGTTTGGACTACATCCGCCCCGTTTTTGGCAGTCAGGAGTTGGTCGACGATTTTGTCCGCGAAATGCCGGGCGTGGAAAAGCCGGCGGGGTACGACGATTGGACGCCGCAACAACGCATGGTCTGGATCGGGCGGGGTCGCATGCTGGCGCCGCGGGCCGATCAACGGACGGAGCCCCGCTACCGGACCTCCGACCAATGGTTCTGGTACCGGGCCCATCGGACGGCGGCGGTGGTGCGTCAAATCACCGCGGGATTTGCCGGCAAAAAGCCCATTTGGGCGTTCACCTTGTCCTGGCAAAAAGGGTGGGAACACGGCCAGGACCCGGCCATGATGCGCGACGCGGGCATCGACATCAACGCCATCATGTTGTACGAAGCCGACGCGGCCCAATACCGCGGCTTGGTTCGACAATGGAACGCCTACACCCGGGGCGCTCCATTCAACCTCGTGGTCGGCAACACCTTCGACTGGCGCCTCCATCAAAAAACCCTCGATCCGGCGGGTCCCGAGGCCATGGTTCAGCGCGTCTTGGCCGCCGTGGAACGGTTTCAAGACCAACGGCCCGTGCGGGGCATTTTCCTGCACGACCTGCCGCGCGCCCTGCGCGGGTCGATTGGTCCCTACCCGCCCAAGGAATGGATGTTGGCCGGCGGGTCGGCCATCACCCGCTTAAGGGAAATCCACGATGTTCTTCCCTACCGGGTGAATTGGGTTTGCCCCGAATCCCTGAAACCGGGGGTGCTCGGCACGGCGACCGTTTCGCTCGTTCGCGGGACCGGCCCGGTCCGGGCGGACATTTACACGTCCGCCGACTTGACGGCCTCGCCCGTCGAGGTGGTCCTCTCTTCGGCGACGCCCACGGCCACGGTTCGGCTCACCTGGAAACCCACCGATCGGTCGACGGTTCGGGGCGACCGTGTGTTTGCCGCCGTCCGCACGACACGGCCCGAAGCGCGCGGCGATCGGGCCCAAATCCACGCCTCCTATTTGAGGGGCGAACGCGCCGCCTCCGCCCCCGCGGCGGCCCCTTCGGAGTGAAGGGCCTTGCGGGGTTTCCGATTTGACCCCATAATAAAACCGATTCCCAGGAGGATTCCATGACATTGTTGGTTTTTTCATTCGTGGCGGGCGCGGCGCTGATCGTGTTCTTTTACGGTGTGGGGATTTACAACGCCCTGGTCCGGGTGAAAAACAACGTTCGGCAGGCCTGGTCCAACATCGACGTGATCCTCAAGCAACGCCACGACGAGTTGCCCAAGCTGATCGAAACCTGCAAGCAGTACATGAAGTACGAAGCGGAGACGTTGGAGAAGGTGATGCGGGCCCGGGCGGCGGTGTCCCAGGCCCAGTCCACGGGCAACGTCGGAGCCCTCGGGACCGCCGAAGGGCAACTCCGCGGGGTGCTGGGCGGGTTGTTCGCGGTCGCGGAGAATTACCCCGATCTCAAAGCCAACGCCTCCTTCCAAAGCCTGCACGCGCGCATTTCCCAATTGGAAAACACGATTTCCGACCGTCGGGAACTCTACAACCAAGCCGTGACGATCAACAACACGCGTCTGGAGCAGTTCCCCGACAACCTCATCGCGGGTTTGGGTTCCTTTGAAAAGTTCGAGGTGTTGAAGTTCGACGCGACCGAAACCGCCGACGTCAGCGTCGGGGCCCTCTTTAATAGATAGCCGCCCGGCCCGATGTCCAACGATGCCATCGGGTTGGTGTTGGGCGCCCTGCTCACCGGGGGCTTCACGGTCACCGGCGGTCTTTGGGCGTGGCGGGGGTGGCGGCGCGCCCGTTCGGTGGAAGACACCCCCCTGGCAAAAATCGCCAGCGTGGCCCAGGGGGACGTCCATCTGGAAGGCCGCGCCCGCCCCCTCAGCAACAAAACCGCCGTCTGCCCTCTCACCGGCACCCCGTGCCTCTGGTACGCCTACCGCGTGGAGCGCTACCAGCGCTCGGGAAAAAATTCCCGTTGGGTCATCGTCTCCCAGGGGCGGAGTTTGGATTTGTTCGGGTTGGAGGATGAAACCGGCTTCGCCGTCGTGCATCCGGCTCGGGCGGAGGTGATCCCCGCCCGCCGGCGCGTGTGGCGGGGGCATTCCCCCTCGCCGCTCGCCGAACCCGCGGGTTTTTTGGGGGCGCTGTTTGCCCCCACTTACCGCTACACCGAGGAATTGATTGTCCCGGAGGAAACGTTGCGGGTTCTGGGCTGGTTTCAGTCCCTCGACGGCACGGTGCGGGGGCCTTCGGTGAACGACCGGCTGCGGCAATTGAAAGCCGATCCGGCCGCTCTTTTGGCCCGGTTCGACACGGACCGGGACGGGCAAATCAGCCTTGAGGAATGGGACGCCGCCCGCGCCGTGGTGGAGGCCGAGGCCCGGGACGCCGCCCTGCGCGCGCCCGCCGGGCCCGTGGTGCACACCGTCACTTTTCCGCCGGATTCGGGCCACCCTTTCGTCGTCTCGGCGTTGCCGGCGGCCGCCCTGGTGCGTCGTTACCGCTGGTCGGCTTTCGGGGCGGCGTTGGGCTTTATCGCCGCCTTGACCGCCTCGGCCTGGCTGGTCCGGGCGCTTTTCGCGACCGCCCCCGGCGTCCTTCCATAAACGCTAAAATCCCGGCGTGACCGAGCCCGACGCCGACCTCTACGCCTACCAACGGGACGAACTGCTTTCCCGCCTTCAAAAACTTTTCGACGATCACGCCCCCTGGGTGGTGCACGGCCGGGCCCTTTTGGATCCGGACGACATCGCCCGCCTGCGGCAAAAAATCCGCCAGGGTTACGGGTTTTCCCGTCGGGAGAGGACGGCGTTGACCGAAGCCGGTTTCCACGTGGACGCCCTTTTCCCGGGCCGATGAGCGGCGCCCGGGCGGAGGTCGCGGATTATCTTCAACGGCGCTTCGGCCGCCGTTTTTGCGTCTTAACGAACCGCGGCACCACCGCCTTGACGGCGGCGCTGCGCGCGCTGGACCGCCCGACGGGTGCCGCCGCCCTGTTCCCCGCCGTCCTGTGCTCGATTCCTGTTTTTGCGGCCCGCTTCGCGGGGTGGACCCCGGTCTTCGCCGACGTGAACCTGACGGACGCGAACTTTGACCCGACGGACGTGGCGCGCGTTTTGAGGGAATGCAACGGCCGCGTGGGGGCGGTGGTTCCCGTGCACATGTTCGGCAGAATGGACGACGTGGAGCGGCTCGAAAAAATGGCCGCGGCGGCGGGGGCGGCTGTGATCGAAGACCTCGCGCTTTCCCTCGGGGCGGAGCGCGACGGCCGTCCGGCGGGGTCGGTCGGGACGATGGCCTGTTTGAGCTTTGTGCGCAAAATGATCCCGCTCGAAATGGGCGGCGCGGTGATGACCGACGATCCCGAACTCGCCCGCCGCGCCCGCGATTTCATCGAATCGCTGCCTCCCCTGCGCCCCGGCGAAGGGGCCGAAACCGCGGCCGCGCTCCGCGCCTTTCACGCGTTGACCGGTTTCGTGGCCGCCGGCGACTGGCGTCGCCGGGAACTGCTCGATGGGTTCGAGGGGGAGTTTCGGCGTTTGTTTCTGGCCCGCACGGCCGACGCCGATTGGGACGCGCGCACCGTCGTCGCGGAAATCGAGAAATTGGACGACGTGCTGCGCGCCCGCCGCGCCCGCGCCGAAGTTTATGAGACGGCGCTGCACCACCCCGGGGCGGTGCCCCTCGATCGCGGCGGGTCGGCGCTCTTCGCCTATCCGGTGCGGCTGAAGGGCTGGACCGCCGAGGACCTCCTGGATTTTGCGGCCGAACAGGGGTATACTTTTCGTCGGATCGCCTACCCGGACATCCACCCGGTGTTCGGGCCCCGCCGGCCGATGCCCAACGCGGCGACGATCGAACGGGAAATCGTGGGATTGCCTTTGGACGACGATCGGCCGGTTTCGGAATTCTGGGGCTACGCGGCCGACTTCGATAAAATGTTGGGGGCGTATGAAAGCGTGGCCCCCCATCGGACACCCCCGGATACGCGGGGCCGGTTGGAAATGCGCATGGGAGGATTATCATGAAAACAGCGATTTTTGCGTGGGCGGTGTTGGCCGCCTTGGTCGTGACCGGTTGCGACCGGCCTTCGAAGGACACCGCGGCCCCCGCCGCCGCGCCGAGCGGCGAGGGACCAACGAACGGGACCGAAACGGCCACCGACGGGGCTCCGGCCTCCGACGCGGACCGGGACACGAAAGGCGCATCGACGCCCACCGCCGCGGAAGCTAAAACGCCCCCGGCGCCCGCCGCCGCGCCCGCCCCCGCAAAGTCCGGTTGGTTCGATCGCTTCGCGACCGCCGTGCGCCGACGCTTGAGCGTGATGACCGGGGGGTGGATTCGTCCCCCCGTGGCAACCCCGGAGCAACAAGCTCAAACCAAAAAGGACGTCACCGAAACCCAAAAGAAAAACCAGGAGTTGATGCGGCAAATCGAGGACCAATCCAAAAAGCAGATGGAAATGATCCAGATGCAAAATCAAATGATGCTCCAACAGATGCAGATGATGCGTCAGCAGCAACAAGCGTTGCAGAACACCCTCCAAGCGCAACAGCAAACGCGGCAATCCCTGGACGCGGCCAACCAGGCCCGTCAACAGCAGCAAAACAACCGGTGAAGACCAAGACGACCTCCCCGGTGGATCCCCGCGAGCGGGTGGCGTTGGCCGGGCGGTTATTGCCGCCCTTCGCCACGGCGGTTTGCGCCCCCCCCCGGGAGGGGTGGATCCCCGCGGTGTCCCGGCGCGTCCGGGATTGATCTTTCAAGGCCAAGGCGTGAGCGAACAACTTCATCTCTTCCCCCAGCCGGAGCAGAACAAAATCACCCGCATCATCAAGCGCGACGGTCGCTTGGTGGCGTTCAACCGTCTCAAAATCGTCAACGCCATTTTCCGGGCGGCTTCGGCCGTCGGCGGGAAGGACCGCGCCCTCTCCGAAACCCTGGCGGGCCAGGTCCTGGCCCGCTTGAACGGCGGCTACCCGGCGGGCGCCACGCCCTCGGTCGAGGAAATTCAAGATGTGGTGGAGCGCGTCTTGATCGACCACGGTCACGCGAAAACCGCCAAAGCGTTCATCCTCTATCGGGCGGAAAAAGCCCGGTCCCGCGAAGCCCGTCCCGAGGTGGTCGGCGTGTCGGACAACATCCCCTACAAGGTTCTTTGGCGGGTTTTGTCTTGGAACGCGGACCACGGTTGCCACACCCTCGCGGGGCTCCGCCAGGTTTGGGAAAAAGGTGGGTGGAAAAAGCTGATCCGCGACGCCGAAAAGGCCTATCACGAGGAAATCCACCACGTCGCGGGGTTGATCTTGAAGCGGCTGCCGGAAGTGCGGCTCGTGATCGTGGCCGGACCCTCCAGTTCCGGAAAAACCACCACCACGCTCAAGATCAGCGAACGACTGGCCTCGAAAGGACACAGTTTTGTGTTGCTGAACCTGGACAACTACTTTCGGCCTCTCGCGGAACAGCCCAAGGACGAATACGGGGATTACGATTTTGAAATGCCGGCCGCCCTCGATTTGGACCTCATCAACGAGCACCTCGGGCTTTTGATGGAGGGCCGGCCGATCCGCATGCCGATTTACAATTTCAAGACGGGGGTTCGGGATAAAGAGACCCGGGAGTTCCGGTTGAAGGCGGGGGAAATCCTTCTCATCGACAGTTTGCACGGGTTGTACGAGGGGATGACGAAGAACATCGCCCCGGAAAGCAAGTTCCGCTTTTACATCGAAGCCCTTTGCCAGATCAAAGACGCGGATGAGGAATTTGTGAAGTGGACCGACCTGCGCCTCTTGAGGCGCATGGTGCGCGACAGCTGGCACCGGAGCTACGACCCGGGCATGACCGTGGGGCACTGGCATTACGTCCGCAAAAGCGAGTTGCGTTACATCGTCCCCTACATCCACTCGGTGGACTACATCTTCAACGGCTCGTTGCCCTACGAATTGCCCTACCACCGCCAGCGCCTGCACGCGCTTTTGCCCGAGATCGTGCGCCGTTTCCGGGGGGACCCGAAAAAGGCCGACGCCTTGTTGCGGGCCGAACGGTTGACGCGGCTCCTGGACGCCCTGCCGGTCCTCCCCGGCGACGCCGACGTTCCGCCGAACTCACTTCTCCGCGAGTTTATCGGGGGAAGTCAATACCACTACTGATCCCGTACGAAGGAAAAATGCTAAAATACTTCCGTGAGTATGGCGGCGTTTCCTTCCCGTTCGTCCGGCCGGCCTGAAGCCACCGACCGCTCCGGTCGCGGGATGGGTTGTCGGACCGTCTTGCACAATTGCGATTGCCACACGTTCCAAGAGGTCGCCGCGCAATTGATGAAGGCCATCCGGTGCGATTTTCAGAGGGGTTTGGCCCTCGCCAACGTTGTGCACCACACCGGGAGCGCCACGGTTTACCAGGGCCACCGGGAACGCTGCGAAGCGGTGGCGGCCGTCCTGCAGTCCATCGGACTGCGGGCGGATGTTGTTAAATAGTTTGGTTTTCGTCGGCGGGCGCTCGGGGCGCCCCCGTCCGGTCCCAGGGAGGAATCGATGAGCGCACAAACACACAACAAGAAGTCCGGCATCCGCAAGAAACGCTCGGCGGCGGCGAAGCCCGCCCCCGCTGAGAAAGCCCCCGTCCTCAAGGCCCCCGCCGAGAAGCAACCGGTCGAGGCCGTTGGAAAAAACTACGTGGTGGTCGATTTCCCGCAGGAAGGGGAGATCCTCACCAGCCCCCGCTACACGCTGCGCGTCAGCACGAGCGCGGTGGAGAACGTCCAGATTTCCATCGATGGGCGCGACTTCCAACCGATGCGTGAATCCGTCGGCTTCTGGTGGTACGACTGGGCCAACTTCGGCGCCGGCGCCCACACCCTGGTCGCCCGCATTCAGGTGGGCAAGCGGTCCCAGAAGTCCAAAGACCGTTCCTTCACGGCCATCATCTAGCGGTTCGATCGAATCCCCCGCAACGCCGATTGACATAAAGAGTCTTTTTTGTTCCAATATGCCCGCGCGGGCATATTGGAACAAAAGGGATTGTCCATGATCTTCGCAAAAAGGTGGGCCGGGGTGTTGGTCGTGCTGGGGGGGGCGCTCGGCGCGATGGCGGTTCGGGCGAACACGCCGCCCCCGATCGGTCCCGTTTACAGTACCGTGGACGGATTGCGTCAATTTTGGATTTACGATTCCCGGGGGAACAAAAACCTCCTCATCGTTTACCTTCCCACCAACGCTTTAACGCAGAACAGCGTCCCCATGGCGGATCGGGTGGTCGCTTATTCCAACGACGTGGCTGTGACCGCCACCTCCGTCAACCGGTTCCATGTGACGGGATTGGCGGACGCGTCGCTGAACGCGCTGATCGATCTGCCCGTGCCCTCTGGGACGACGGGGAGCGACGCGTCGTTGGCGCGGGTCCTTTTTGTCTCCCCCACACTGCTGCACCTCACGACACGCAACGGGACGACGTATTACTACGACACGGCCCAGCGCCGATTCCGCTCCGCCCCCGCCGCCGAGGACGCCCTCGCCGTGGACCCCGCCGTGACCCTGTCCACCTTGAATGTTTCTTCTTGGCCCCGTCGATTGCCGGTGTTGACCGTGGCGCCCGACCCCTCCGCGGCGCGGGTGAGCGACGGGAACCCGGTGGTTTTTGATTTCAACACGAATTGGGGCGGCTGGGCCGGCATGGGCCTGGACAGCGACGATTACGGGACCCCGGCCCTCGAAACCGTGGATCTATCGAGCTGGAACCAATTGGTCGTCGGATTGAAAGGGGCGGTGCCCCGGGTCAAGCTGGAAATGGTGGACGACCAGGACCGCAAACACTTTTTTTATCCGCGCGGCCTCTCGGCCGCGGAGGAAAAGGTCTGGGTGCTTCCCCTGGAGACGGCCCGGCGGGTGGTCAATTTGGCCCGTTTGCGGTTCGTGTTCCTTATCGTGGAAACGCCGGCCGCTGTGGGCCGACTGACCCTTCGTCGGGAGCCCACGGTCCCGGACGAATGGGCCCCCACCTTACTGTCCCCGGACCAGATTCAGGCCCCGGGACGAACCCCGGGGGTCGTTCGCTTTGCCCCGAACGGGGACGCCTCGCGGGAAACCGCCACGCCGCGGGGGCTTCTCTTGGATTTTCGAACGGGGGGCGGGTGGGTGACGGGGACCTTTAATTTTGACGATTTCAGCACGCCCTCTTTGGAAACCATCAACCTGTCCACCCACGCGGCTTTGTCAGTCGGACTTCGCGGGTTCGCTCGGGAGGGCACGGGGTCTTGGGCCGATTTGGGCCGGGTAAAACTGGAGGTCGAAGACGCCCAATTCCGAAAATTCATCACCCAACTCACGGGGGTGACGGCGGATCGGGAAAGGGTGTGGTCCCTGCCCATGGGGGTGTTGGGGGCGGCGATCAACACGAGCGCGGTGCGTTTCATCACCCTGGTCGTCGAAGGTTCTCCAAACCGAAACGGGCTGTTGCGGGCCAATTTGGTTCCCGGGCGCGAGGAGTTTCCCAACCCCCTCCTCGCCCCGGCGCAGTTGGGGGGCTTTCCGGGGGCGGCTTTTATCACGCGGGTCGCGCCCGAGGGGAACGCCACGTCCGTCACAAAAACCACGCGGGGCATTCTTCTTCAGTACAGGACGGGAATCGAAGGGTGGGCGGGGGGCGGCTTTTCCTTTGATGATTTTGGAACGCCTTTTATTGAGATTCGGGATTTGAGCGCCGTGGACGCATTGCGTTTCGGTGTGCAGGGGGATGTGGAACGGGTGAAGTTGGAATTGGTCGATAACGTCGACCGCAAACACACGACGTTTCTCGACGGGATATCCCCCGGCGAGGAAAAAGTTTGGACCGTGCCCCTGTCGAACCGCGTCCAAGGCATGGATCGTCGATTCACCCGGTTGATTTATTTCATTGTGGAAGGAACGGGGCGATCCGGGTCCCTGCGGGTCAATGTGGTCGCCCCGGGGGCGAGCGCCGGCGCCCTGCGCGTGGTCGCCCCTGCTTCAACGGAGTCGGCGCCGCCCGCAACGGAGGGGTGGGGTCGTGTGAGCGTCTTTCCCAATCCCGCCGTGGGGGTGGAACCGACGTTTCGCGTCGAATGCGCGGGCGTCGATGCGGTCCGTTTGATGATCTTGAGCGTGACCGGGCGGGTGGTCGCCGAGGCCATTATGACCCCCGCGGGAACGGTCGGGGGCCGGACGGTGTTCGAACACCGGTGGTCCGGGACGGACGCCGCGAGCGGGGTTTACGTTTATCGTTTGACGGCCCAGGGGGGCCCCGCGGCGTTGCCCCCTAAAACCGGGCGGTTCGCTCTCGTCCGCTGAGTTTCCCGAAACAATCACAGGGGCCGCCGCCCATCGGGCGGCGGCCCCTGTTTTGATTCGCGCGGATAACGATTAGGGAAGCGCGGGCTCTTCGATGATCGCCTTTTCTCCGTTCAGGGCTTTCATGAAGTTCACGACGTCTTTGATTTCCCGGGCCGTGAGGTTCAGGGGTTTCATTTCCTTGTCCAGCCAAGGGTTTTTAACCCCGCCCCGGTTGTAGAACGCCATCACGTCGTCCAAGGTGGCTTCCGACCCGTCGTGCATGTAGGGCGCCGTGTCGGACAGGTTGCGCAAGGTCGGCGTCTTGAAAGCCCCCCGGTGACGATCTTCTTTGGTTTGCGCGTGGCGGCCGAGGTTGGTTTCCTTCGCCGTCATGCCCACCCCCAGGTTGTGGAAATCGGAATCGGAAAAGTTGAAGCCGCTGTGGCAGACGCTGCAATTGGCTTTCCCAAAAAACAATTTCAGGCCCCGCTGGGCCGAGGCCGAAAGGGCTTTCTTGTCCCCGGCTTCGAAGCGGTCGTAGGGGGCGTTGCCCGTCAAGACCGTGCGCTCAAAAGAGGCGATGGCCTGGGCCACCCGGTCGATGCTGATTTCCGATGTGCCGAAGGCCTTTTCGAACAGAGACGGGTAACCCGCGATGCCCGCGAGGGTTGTCGTCGCGGCGGCGTGGGTGAAACCCATTTCGACGGGGTTTTCAATGGGGCCCTTGGCCTGTTCCTCGAGGCTCGCGGCGCGGCCGTCCCAAAATTGGATGTCCATGAACGCGCTGTTCAGGACGGTGGGGGCGCTCACCCCGCCCTTCTGGCCGTGGATGCCGGTGGAAACCTTGCCCTGGTCCGTCCAGCCTTTTTTCGGGTCGTGGCAGGTGGCGCAACTGACCGTGCCGTCGGCGGAAAGCCGTTTGTCAAAATACAACTTCTTGCCCAGGTCGACTTTGGCGTCGGACACGGGGTTGTCGGCGGGGACCCGGGGTTTTTGCAGTCCCAACGGCACGGGGTAAGGGTATTCGGCCGAATCTTCCCACTCCGCCGCCACGGTCCCGGCGATCAAGGCCAAGGTCGCGATGGTCAAAAGGGTGGTTAAACGCTTCATGGAAACACCTCCGGAAAAAATGATAACAGGATGGTTCCCACCTTACAAAAAATTACCCCGGGAAATCCAGACCGTCGGCCCGTCTTGACAGAGGGCTTTTCATATCGAAAAATAAGCGAAAATCGACCGCCTCTTCTTCCCGGACGAGAAAGACTGGAACGATGAACAAAATGGAATTGGTTCAACGCGTGTCCCGCGGCGCCGGGGTGACGCGGTCGCAAACCGCGCGGGCCTTGAAAACCTTGGTGATCGCGATCCGCGACACCCTCCGCGACGGCGGAAAAATTTCCCTTTCGGGGTTGGGCACCTTCAAGGTTAAGGCGCGCAAAGCCCGCTGGGGCCGGAACCCCGTGACGGGCGCGCGGTTGGCCATTCCCGCCGGCCGGAAGATCTCTTTTCGTGCCAGCTTGTCCCTGCGGACGCTGGTGAAGGGATGACCGTCCCCGGTCGCCGGGTCGCCGTCCGGGGATTGGCCCATTTGGCCGCCGCCGTTTTTTGGGCCGGGGGCGGGGCGGCCTCGCTCAAAGGGTTGTGGGACGCTTTTTTCGGCGCGCCGGAGGCGCGGTTTTTTTCAGCGAAGCCCTGGGATTTCGTGACGCGGGAACAATGGTTTCGCTTCACCGGGTTGGAACTAACTTTCGGGTTGGCTTGCCTGGCGCTGGGAGCGGCGTGCCGGGTGTACGCCCGCCGATTGCCGATTTATCGGGACGTGCCGGACCATCGCGCTGTTCGAGGAAATCCATGATCAAATGCTCACAAAAGCTGGACCAGTTGCCGCCGTACATTTTCACGCGCATCAAGGCCTTGGCGGCCGAGGCGCACGCCCAACGGTTGGACGTCATTGATTTGGGCATGGGCAATCCCGACCTTCCGACGCCGCCCCACGTGGTCGACCGTTTGATCGATTCCGTCAAAAACCACCCCCGCACCCACCGGTACCCCCAGGCGAAAGGCATGCCCCGGTACCGCAAGGCCGTGACCGGGTACATGAAATCCCGGTTTGGGGTCGACTTGAACCCCGACGAAAACGTTTTGGCGCTCATCGGCTCCAAGGAGGGCATTGCCCATCTGTGCCAGGCCTACATGGACCCGGGCGACTACGCCTTGGTGCCGGTGCCCAGCTACCCGGTTCACTCGAACGGCGTTATTTTGGCGGGGGGGCAGATCCACTACATGCCCCTCACCCCGGAGAACAAATTCCTGCCGGACTACAGCCGTATTCCGGCCGAGGTTTTGAAAAAGGCCAAATTGATGTTCTTGAATTACCCGAACAACCCGACGGCGGCGGTGGTCGAGGACCCGGCCTTTTACCACGAAACCGTGGCCTTCGCCCAAAAGCACGGCATCCTGGTGGCCTACGACAACCCCTATTGCGAAATCACCTTCGACGGCTACGTGGCCCCGAGTTTCCTCTCCGTGCCGGGGGCGTCCGAGGTGGCGCTGGAGTTCCACAGTTTTTCCAAAACCTACAACATGGCGGGGTGGCGCGTCGGTTGGGCCTGCGGTTCGAAATCCCTGCTGGGGCCCCTGGAAAAATACAAAGCCTTCGTCGACTACGGCGTGCCCTCTTTCATGCAATTGGCGGCCGCCGCCGCGCTGGAGGGTCCCCAGGACTGCGTGAAGCACGTTGTGGAGACCTACCGCCGACGGCGGGATTATTTCGTGGGGGAATTGAACAAGATGGGCTGGGCCGTGCCGCTGCCCAAGGCGACCATGTACGTCTGGGCGCCCCTGCCCGAGCCCTGGAAGGCCCGGGGGTCCTTGGCGTTCGCCGAGGCGATGATCAAGGAAACCGGCGTGGTGGTGACCCCGGGGGTCGGGTTCGGTCCGGAAGCCGAAGGCTACGTCCGCATGGCTTTGGTCACCCACGACGACCGCTTTTACGACGCGGTCCTGCGCATCAAGAAATTCCTTCGGAAAACGGCGTGAGGCGCGGCGGCGTCAACATCGGCCTGGTCGGCCGGGGCGTGGTCGGCTCCGGCGTGCTGGACGTTTTCGAGAAGAACCTGCCCGTGCTGGAGGCCAAGGCCGGCACGCGTTTGCGCGTGGCCTGGGTCGCCAGCCGCCACCGGCGGAGCCTGCCCCTCATCGGGGGGGAACGGCCCCGTTTCACAACGAATTGGCGCGACGTCGTGGGCGACCCCGCGGTCGACATCGTCGTCGAACTCATCGGCGGCGAGGAGCCCGCGCGCACGCTCATCCTGTCGGCGCTCAAGTCCGGCAAGCACGTCACCACCGCCAACAAAGCGGTTTTGGCCACCCATTGGGAGGAGATCTTCACCGCCGCCCAGGCCGCGCGCGGCCTCGTTTATTTCGAAGCCGCCGTCGGTGGCGGCATTCCCGTCATCCAGGGCGTCAACGAGGGGCTGGCCGCCAACCGCATCGAGCGGATCTACGGCATTTTGAACGGCACCACCAACTACATCCTGACCCGCATGGCCGAGGAAGGCCTGAAATTCGCCGCCGCCCTCAAAGCCGCCCAGGCGGCGGGGTTCGCCGAAGCCGACCCGTCGGCCGACATCGACGGCATCGACGCCGCCCAAAAACTCGCCATTCTGGCGTCTCTGGCGACCACCGGTTGGGTGCGGGTGGCCGACGTGCGCCGCGAGGGTTTGGCGGGCCTCGACCAATGGGACATGAATTTCGCGCGGCGGCGCCTGGGCTTGGTGCCCAAGTTCCTCGGCATCGCCGACATCGAAGGGGACACGGTGTTCGCCCGGGTCCACCCCACCCTGATCCCGGAAACCCACCCCTTCGCGAACGTCCGCCACGAGTACAACGCCTTTTTCGTCCACGGCGACGCGGTGGGGGACGTCATGTTTTACGGCAAAGGCGCGGGGGCCTGGCCGACGGCGAGCGCCGTGGTGTCCGACATAATGTATTTGGCGCGGCAGGTGGCCGGGGGCATGGCCGGGCGCATGCCCTACGTGACCTACGACGCCCAGAAAAAATTGGAAATGGCCGACCCGGCGGGCCGTTCCTCCCGCCACTACCTGCGCTTCAGCGCCCAGGACCGCCCCGGGGTTTTGGCCAGTCTCACGCAACTTTTGAGTCGCCACGACATCTCCATCGCGTCCGTCCACCAGGAAAACGGCGTCGTGGCCGACTCCGACGTCATCAAGAAAGCCGTGCCCATCGTCATCGTGACCCACGCCGCCCCCGAAGGGGCCGTGGCCGGCGCGCTCAAAGAGTCGCGACGGGTGCGGGGCTTGGCCCGCCGCCCCGTGCACCTCCGCATCGATTCCCTCAAATGAAGCGGGCCGGTCTCATTGAGCGGTACCGCGCCTATTTGCCGGTCACGGACAAAACCCCCATCGTGTCCCTGGGGGAAGGCAGCACGCCGCTGATCGCCTCCTGCCGCGCCGCCGAGTGGGCCGGCGCGCCGGGCCTGCGGCTCTTTTTGAAGTGCGAAGGCATGAACCCCACCGGGTCCTTCAAGGACCGCGGGATGACGCTGGCGATCTCGAAGGCGCTCGAGGAAGGGTCCCGGGCCGTCATCACGGCGTCCACCGGAAACACCTCGGCGGCGGCCGCCGCCTACGCCGCCCGCGCGGGGTTGCGCTGCGTGGTGCTCATTCCCGACGGCGGCATCGCCCTCGGCAAACTGTCCCAGGCCGTCATGCACGGGGCCGGGGTGTTCGCCGTGCGGGGGAATTTCGACGACGCGCTCGCGGTGGTCCGCCGGGTGGGCGAAACCCAGCCCCTCACCATCGTCAATTCCATCAACCCGTACCGGATCGAGGGGCAAAAGACCGGCGCCTTTGAGATCATCGACGAACTGGGCGACGCCCCCGAATACCATTTCATTCCGGTGGGCAACGCCGGCAACATCACCGCCTACTGGAAGGGTTACGTCGAACACCACGGCCGGGACCCAAGCCGCCGTCGGCCAAAAATGATGGGGTGGCAGGCCGCGGGAGCCGCCCCGATCGTGAACGGCGCGCCGGTCAAGGACCCGAAGACCCTCGCCACGGCCATCAAGATCGGCAACCCCGCTTCCTGGAAAGGGGCGCTGGCCGCGCGGGACGAATCGGGCGGGCACATCGGGGCCGTGACCGACGAAGAGATTGTGGAGGCCTACCAGGCGCTCGCCCGCGACGGCGTGTTTTGCGAGCCGGCCAGCGCGGCGTCCCTGGCGGGGGTTCGCGCCTGGGCCCGGGCCAACCCCGATTTCGCCCGATCGACCGCCACCGTCGTGTGCGTGCTCACGGGCCACGGCCTCAAGGACCCGGACCGGGCCCTGGCCGTGACCCCACGGCCCAAGACCATCGACGCGTCCGTGGACGCCCTGATGCGGGAGCTTGCCCTCTGAACCGTTCCGCCGAAACCGTCGCGTTGGCGGCCTCGACCCTGCTGTGGGGGGCCGGGGCCGTCGCCCGGGCGGCGCGGGGCCTGCCCGCGGCGTGGACGACCTCCGCCGTGTTTTTGCCGACCGGTTTGCTCGTCCTGGCCTGGTTCAACCACCGGCTGCGCTCGCGGGCGCTGGCCTGGGCGATGTTTGCGCTGTCCCTCGCCCTGGCCATGATCGTTTTCGGCGCCTGGGCCCTCGCCCACCGCACGGCCCTCGGGGGGTCCCTCCTCAACGCCGGCGCCGCGACCCTCTTGTACCTCTGTTTGTCCGTCGCGGCGGCGATGCAACTGCGCGTCGCGCCCCCCCAGGAGAAACCGCTATGAAAAAAATTGCCGCTCTGTGCGCTTTGCCGTTCCTGTTGGCCGCCTGCGAAAAGGGGCCCCGCGCCGTGAAAATCGCCATGGCCTTGCCCCTGACGGGGGACGTGGCCACCCTCGGCCAAGGCATTCGACGGGCCGCGCTGCTCGCCATCGAAGAGGCCCGGACCGCCGGCCGACTGCCGGCGGTCGGCGTCGAGGTGCTTGAGTTCGACGACCGGTCGGACCCCAAGGAGGCGGTCAACGTCGCCAACCGCATCGTGTCCGACCCGTCGGTGGTGGCGATCATCGGCCACTTCAATTCGGGTTGCTCCATCCCGGCCTCCCGGGTGTACGCCCAGGCCGGCCTGCCCATGATGAACGCGGGCTCCTCGAACCCCGAACTCACCCGCCAGCAATTGTCGCCCCAATGGCGCTGGCCGCGGGTGGTGTTCCGCGCGAACACCACCGATGACGCCCAGGGCACTTTCGCCGGGGAATTGGTGTTTGGAAAGCTGAAGAAGAAAACCGCCCTGGTCGTCCACGACAAGACCGCCTACGGACAGGGCATCGCCGAGGAATTCCAAAAATCCTACACGGCGCTGGGCGGACGGGCGCTCGCCTTCGACGGGATCCAGCCCGGGGACAAGGATTTCAAGGCCCTGTTGACGCGTCTCAAAGGCTTGAAACCGGAAGCGATCTTTTACGGCGGCACCTTCACCGAGGGGGCCCTGCTCCTGCGCCAGGCCCGGGAACTCGGTTTCGCCTGCCCCTTCGTGACCGGGGAAAACAGTTACGACCCCGATTTCATCGCCATCGCGGGCCCCGGCGGCGAAGGGGCCTACGTGACTTACTTGGGCCGTCCCGCCGATCTCCTGCCCAGCGCCAAGATTTTTGTTGAAAAATTCCAGGCGCGCTACCCCGGGGAACCGATCCGGGCCTACGACCATTACGGTTACGAGATCGCGAACATTTTGATCGCCGCCCTGGAGAAAGTCGGTCCCGATCGGGGAAAAATCATCGGGGCGCTTCAGGGCCTGACGTACGAGGGGGTGTTGGGCACCACGACCTTCGATGAAAAAGGCGACACGCTGAACAAAACCATCAGCGTGTTCGTGGTCCGAAAAGGGCAGTTTGTCCCGGCGGATTTTTAGTCGCTCCGGGCGGCTCCTCGCCGCCTTCCTTTGGTCGGGGTGCCTGGCGCCCGCCCCCCCCCGGCGTCCGTCCGCGGCGCCCCCGCCCGCCCCCGCCCTGTACGGTTGGCCCTTATTCAAACCCCGAATTCTTTCGCCCTACGGACCCCGGGGTCGCCGTTTCCACGTGGGCCTTGATTTGATTCAGACCCGGGGCGGCGGCGACCCCATTTTGGCCTCCCGGGACGGCGTGGTGGAGGAGGCCCGGGTTCGGCGCGGCTACGGAAAAACAGTGTTGCTCCGGCACCCGGACGGTTGGTTCACGCGGTACGCCCACGGGCGAAAATTAAATGTGCGCGAAGGCCAGCGGGTCGCCCGCGGTGACGTCCTCGGATGGGTCGGCCGCACGGGTCGGGCCACCACGGCCCATCTCCATTTTGAAATCTTGAAACCCAACCGCAAAACCGTCGATCCCAAGCCCCGGCTCTTCCCGGCGACGTCCGCCCCGCCAAAAAGTTAAAATTCCCGTCGCCCCATGACTCTCGCGTTGCTTCTGGAACAACTCCTGAACGGCCTCACCCTGGGGGGCATTTACGCCCTGCTGGCCTTGGGCTACACCCTGGTTTACGGGGTGCTGCGCATGATCAATTTCGCCCATTCGGAATTGTTCATGGGGGGCGCGGTCGTCGGGTGGGCGGTGTTGAGCGTGTTTCCCGGGCACGGTTGGATCGCGGTGGTCCTCACGTTCGCCGTCGCCATGGCGGCGGTGGGGCTCTTCGCGGTGCTCCTGGACCGGGTGGCCTACGCGCCTCTGCGCCGGGCGCCGCGCCTCATGCCGCTCATTTCCGCCATCGGGGCGTCCCTGGTTCTGCAAAACGCCGTTTTCCTCTGGCGCGACAACCAACTGCCCTTCCCGGCGTTGGTCTCCGTCCGGCCCCACGCCCTCGGGCCGGTGTCGGTCACGGGGCTCCAGGTTTTCATCATCGCCACGAGCGTCGCCCTCATGGGGTTGTTGACCCTGTTCATCCAAAAAACCCGTCTTGGCAAGGCCCTGCGGGCCGTTTCCCAGGACGCGCCCACGGCGGAGCTCATGGGCATTCCCGTCGATCGGCTGATCGCGCTCACGTTTTTCATCGGAGGGGCCCTCGGCGCGGCGGCCGGGGTGCTCAACGGTCTCTATTACGGTTCGGTCAAATACAACATGGGTTTCGTGCCCGGCGTCAAAGCCTTCACCGCGGCGGTGCTCGGCGGCATCGGCAACGTGCCGGGGGCGATGTTGGGGGGATTTTTGTTGGGCCTCTTTGAGGCTCTCGGCGTGGCCTTCCTGCCCGAACCCGCCTGGAAGGACGTTTTTGCCTTTGGGTTGTTGATCGGGGTCTTGATCTTCCGCCCGTCCGGGCTCCTGGGGGAACATGTCACAGAGAAAGTCTAAACTCCTCGCCCTCGGCGTCGGCCTCGCCGTCTTGACGGCGCTGCCTCTCTTGATTCAAAACACGTCCTGGGGGTTTGTGATCCGCATCCTGGGCGTCATGGGGCTCACCGGGCTGCTGGCCCTGGGGGTCAACATGGTTCTGGGGTACGTGGGCCTTTTGGATTTGGGGTTCATGGCGTTTTACGCCATCGGGGCCTACACGACGGCGCTCCTGACCCTGCGCGGGTGGAGCTTTTGGGTCTGTCTGCCCGTGAGCGTCGCCCTGGCCATGGGGGTGCGGGCCCTCTTGGGTTGGCCCGTGCTGCGCCTGCGCGATGATTATTTGGCCATCGTCACCCTGGGTTTCGGGGAAATCGCCCGCATCACCTTGAACAATTGGGACGGGTTGACCAACGGCCCCAAGGGGCTGAGTCTTATGTCTTCGGCACTCGTGCCTCCCCTTCGTTTTTTCGGGATGACGCTTTTTTCCAACACCCACTTTTACTATTTGATCCTCGCCTTTTTCGCCCTGGGGCTTCTGGTTTCCTGGCGGTTGGACCGCTCCCGCATCGGCCGCGCCTGGATCGCCCTGCGGGAGGACGAGCTCGCCGCCCAGGCCATGGGGATCAACGGCCCCAAATTAAAAAACCTCGCGTTCACGCTGTCGGCGGCCTACGCGGGCGTGGCCGGGGCCATATTCGCGCGGTGGGAAAATTTCATCACGCCGGAGTCCTTCACCTTTTGGGAATCGGCCCTCCTGGTCGCCACGGTGGTCCTGGGCGGGCGGGGATCGCTGCTGGGCGTTTCCCTCGGCGTGGTCTTGATCGTGGGGCTGCCCGAAATCCTGCGCTCGGACCTTTTCCGTTGGGCCGGGGGCATCCAAGCCGTGAACGCCCGCTATTTGATCTTCGGCGCGATTCTCATCGTGGCGGCGATTTTTCGGCCCCAGGGGTTGTGGCCCCGCCCCGCCGATCGCGTTCCGCGCGGAAAATAACATGCGCCTCTTGGCCGTGCGGGGGCTCACGAAACGGTTCGGCGGATTGACCGCCCTGGAGAACGTCGATCTCACGGTGGACGCCGGGGAGATCGTGAGCGTCATCGGGCCCAACGGCGCTGGCAAGACGACCTTTTTCAACCTGTTGACCGGTTTTTACAAGCCCGACGGCGGTCGCGTGGAGTTTTCCGGCGAGCGCATCGACGACCTGCCCGCCCACCGCATCGTCAAGCGCGGCTTGGCCCGCACCTTCCAAAACATCCGCCTTTTCCCGCGCATGACGGCCTTGGAAAATGTGATGGTCGGCCGCCACTGCCGGACCCGCTCGGAGCTATGGCCGGCGCTCTTCCGCACCCGGGCGTTTTACCGCGAGGAACGGGAGATCCGACGCACCGCCGAAGAGCGGTTGCGCGCCGTGGGCCTCGAGGGCCAGGCCCACACCCCCGCCCAGCACCTGTCCTACGGCGATCAGCGCCGTCTCGAAATCGCCCGCGCTTTGGCCACGGAACCCCGCTTGCTTCTTCTGGATGAGCCCAACGCCGGCATGAACCCCCGCGAAAGCCTCACCCTCATGGAGACCATTCGCGGACTGCGTCGGGAGGGCGTGACGATCCTCCTCATCGAGCACGCCATGCGGGTCGTCATGGGCGTGTCGGACCGGGTGGCCGTCTTGGATTACGGGAAGAAAATCGCCGAGGGCAAACCGGCCGAGGTGCGGGCCGACCCCCGCGTCATCGAGGCCTATTTGGGGGCGGGGCGGTCCGATGCTTAGCGTGTCCGGGCTGCGGGTCTCCTACGGCCGCAAAGCCGAAGCGCTGCACGGCGTCGATTTTACCGTGGGACCCGGGGAGATCGTTTGCCTGATCGGCGCCAACGGCGCCGGCAAAAGCACCCTGCTCAAAACTCTCTCGGGGCTGTTGCGGCCCGACGCCGGGACGGTGACCTTCGCGGGCGAACGGTTGGACGGCCGAGCCGGGCACCTCATCGCGGCCCGCGGGCTGGTTCAGGTGCCCGAAGGGCGCCGCATTTTTCCGCGCCTGACGGTTTTGGAAAATTTGGAAATGGGCGCCTTCCTCCGCCGGGACCCCGCCGAGCGACGGACATCCCTCGAGCGGGTCACGGCGTTGTTCCCGGTGTTGGGCCAACGCCTCGGCCAGGCGGGCGGCACCCTCTCGGGCGGCGAACAACAAATGCTCGCCATCGGGCGCGCCCTCATGGCGCGGCCGCGCCTCTTGATGCTGGACGAGCCCTCCATGGGCCTGGCGCCGCTGGTCGTGGACAAAATATTTTCCATCCTGCGGGACATCCACCGGGAGGGCACCCCCCTCCTTCTCGTGGAACAAAACGCCAACGAGGCCCTGCGGTTGGCCCACCGGGGGTATGTGATTGAAACCGGGCGGCTGACCCACGCGGGGGCGGCCGCCGATCTTCGGCGGGACCCAACGGTAAGAAACGCCTATTTGGGGGTGGCGTGAGGGGAACACCGGCGTCGCCCCCGGCGGGGGGAAGGTGGGGAAAAATCAAAACCGGCGCGAAGGGGACAAAGGGGACGAACGTGCTTTCCCGGGGCGGCGGTCCCCGGATCGAATTGATCTGCGTGGGGTCGGAACTCCTCATGGGCAAACTCAACACGCACGGGGCCTATCTGTCGACCGTGTTGGAGGAAGCGGGAACGCCGCTGGCCCGAGAAACCACCGTGGCCGACGACCCGGCCGATATGGCCGAAGTTTTTGCCGCCGCCTGGCGGCGGTCGGACGTGGTGTTGTGCGCGGGCGGGCTGGGCCCCACCTTCGATGACGTGACCCGCGACGTCTGGGCGCGGGTGCTGCGGCGGCGGCTGCGGTTCCGCCCCGAACTCCTAAAAACCATCCGCGCGCGCTTTCGCCGACGGGGGATCCCCATGCCCCCGGCAAACCGCCGGCAGGCTTACCTGTTGTCCGGCGCGCGGCCGCTCGCCAACGAGGTCGGCACCGCCCCCGGGCAACGACTCGACGCCGGGGAAAAAACGCTCTTCCTTTTTCCGGGCCCGGGGTCCGAATTGAAACCCATGGTGGCGCGGGATCTTGCGCCTTTCCTGTCGGGGCGCGGCGCGCCCGCGCGTCGCACCCGGGTGTGGCGCCTGATCGGCCGCCCGGAGAGCGCCGTCGACCAACGCCTGCGGGCTCTGTTCGAAGGGCCGGGGGTCGCCGGCACGACCTGGGGCATCCTGGCCCACGACGGCGTGGTGGACGTGAAAATCACAGCGGTCGGGGCGACCGCGACGGGGGTGGAAAAGTCGCTCGCGTTTTGGGACGGGGTTTTGCGGCGGGAGTTCGGACCGGACCTGTTCAGCGAAGGCGCCCAAAGTTTGGCCGGGGCGTTGGTGTCTCTCCTGGCCGAGCGCGGGGAGACCCTGGCCCTGGCGGAATCCTGCACCGGCGGGCTCGCGGCGAAACAATTGACGGACGTGCCGGGCAGTTCCCGCGTGTTTTGGGGGGGCGTGGTGGCCTACGACAACAGGGCCAAGATGAAAATTTTGGGGGTCCCGGCGACGCTTTTAAAGCGATCCGGCGCCGTGTCCGCGGCGGTCGCGCGCGCCATGGCCGACGGATTGCGCCGACGGGCGGCCGTCGACCACGCGCTCTCCGTCACGGGGCTGGCGGGGCCGTCGGGGGGCACCAAGCGAAAACCCGTGGGACTCGTGCACGCGGCCTGGGCCACCCGGGACCACGTGCGCCATTGGAAAAAAAAGTTTATCGGGACTCGAACGGAAATCCGGGAGCGGGCCGCGCGGTGGGTGTTGGACGCCCTGCGGCGGGGGCTTATTTAGGGCGGACGGCGTAGCGCGCGCGCCAGCGCAGGACTTCCCGAACCAGGCCGGCGGCCAGGTCGACGGATTGGGGGTCCTTGCGGCGCAGAAGGCGGAGCAATTTGCCTTCTTTCGCGTCGTCGGTCGTCGGGGCTTTCTTGAAAGAGGGGGTGTTGATCAGGTCGCCGATGGGCACGCCCAGGCCTCCCGCCACGCGGTGCAGGGTGGTGAGGGTGGGGTTGCGTTCGCCGCGCTCGAGCCCGCCGATGTAGGTCCAATGCAACCCGCAGCGGCTCGCCATGTCTTCCTGGGTCAACCCTTTGCGTTTGCGCAGGGCGCGGATGCGCGCGCCCATTTCTTTTTTTACGTTGATCGTCGTCATGGTAAGACTATAAATATAGTATACAAAAGTATGAGATCGAAATGGGGCCAAAATTTTTTGGTGAGTCCGGGCGTCTGCCGACGCATCGTGGACGCGTTGAACCCCGATCCCGCCGCCCGCGTGTTCGAAGTCGGCCCGGGAAAGGGCGCCTTGACGGAGCACCTGTTGCCGCGGGTCGGGGACCTGACGGTCGTCGAATTGGACACCCACCTGGCGGACACCTTGAAAGCCCGCTGGGGCTACCACGCCCATTTCCATGTGGCGAACCGGGATTTTTTGGAATGGGATTTCCCGTCGAATTCCATCGGGCCGGTCCAATTCATCGGGAACCTGCCCTATTCGGCGGCGGCCGCCATCGTCCAAAAAGTGTTGACCTGGGACGGCTGGGACCGGGCCGTGTTTATGGTGCAAAAAGAGGTGGCCGAGCGCATGATCGCCGCCCCGGGCGGAAAAAACTGGGGCCTGTTGGCTCTGTCGGTGCAGTCCCGGGCGCGGGGGCGCGTGTTGTTCCATGTCCCGGCGGGGGCCTTTCGGCCCGCGCCCCGCGTCGTTTCGACGGTGGTCGAGTTGACCCGGTCCGTTCCGGCCCCGGTGGCGCGGAGGGAGCCCTTTTTTCGGGTGGCGCGGGCGGCCTTCGGGCAGCGGCGAAAAAATTTGTTGAACAGTTTGTCCCACGGGTTGGGGGCCGACAAGCCGGCCATCGCCGCGGTCCTCGCGGCGGCGGGGTTGTCGCCGACCCAGCGCCCCGAGACCGTGGATTTGGAGGGGTTTAAGAGATTAACGGACCTTCTAATCCCAGGGGACGTCCATGCAGAGAATGTGGTTGTTGTTCCCCGCGTCGCGGAAAACCCCGGAGAGGGTGACACAGGGGTTTCCCGAGGCCAGTGAGACATAGGGGTCCGTCCGAAAGCGGTTCATGAAACCGTCCATCAGCAAATAAACGTATTCCTTCATGGAGTGATCCGCCCCCGGCCGGGCCGGGTGGAACAGGGCGCTCCGTTTGAACGCGACCCCGGGCCGGACATGGGTCTCCGAAACCTGGGCGCCGGCGGGGTTGACCGCGAACAAGCATTCCACCGCCGGACTTTCCCGGATCACCCGTTCCAAAATCGCGTCGAATTCCTCCGGCCGCGCGCCGCCCAGGGCCCGCAAACCGGCCGAGAGCAGGCCCTCGGTTTCGCGCGCGCGCCGTTGCGCGGTTTTGGATTTATCCACGGACGTCGTTTTGTGGCGGGCCGCCAGGGCCTCGATGCGTCCGGCGATTTCCCCGGGCTCCTCCCCAAAAAACGGCCCCTGCAGCATGTCCACGCCGATGTCCAGAGCGGCGAGGGCTTGGTCCTCGGTCACAACCCCTTCGGCCACGATCAGAGCCCCGATTTTTCGGGACAGGGCGGCCAGGGACTTGACGATTTCCCGGGCGACGAAGGTTTTGTCGAGGTCGGCGCCCAAGCCCGCGCTCACCTTGATCATGTCGGGGCGCGTGAGGGTCAGACGCTTCAAATTGGAATGGCCTTCGCCCAGCTCCCGCAGGGCGATTAAAAATCCCTGGGCCCGGTAGCGCGCCACGAAATCCTTCAATGCGGCCGCGTCCTCCACTTTTGATTCCCGAATGGCGAGGACGATGTGGGACGGGTCGAGGGACATCTCGGCAACGAGCTGGCCGACGTGGCCGGACCCCGCCACCCCCTGGTCCAGCACCGAGGTTTCAAAGCCCAACAACAACAAACCCGGCGCGCCCGCCGCCTTGAAGGCGTTCAGGGACTCCCGGCGGAACCAGCGGTCGAAGCCGACGGTTTCCCCGGCGCGGGCGATCTCCAGACGGACGGCGTCGGCGCGGAAACCCTCGGGACCCCGCAGTCGGGCCTCGTGCCCCACCGAGGCCTTCTGTTTGATGGACACCAGGGGCTTAAGGACAACGCGGAGACCGCGTTCCTGAATGAACGTATCGAGATTCATGGGGTCATTGTGCCAAACGCGAGCCCCCCAATAAAGCGCCCCGGGGTCGGGGGACACCCGGGGCGCTGGGTTCATCGGACGGGGCGGCCGCCCGATAAAACCGAGGGGTATCGCGTTTAGAACGCGAAGAGGACCTGGGCGCCCAGGGTGCTCTGCACGTCGTCGGCCGCGCCGTCGGCGTCCGTGAAGACCTTGTCGGAGGATTGGTCTTGACGGAATTCCAAACGGTAGGTGACGTCCTTCATTTTGTACTGCAGGGTCGCCGTGTACGAATTCAACGACTGGTGGGGCGTTCCGGGGGTGAGGAGGCGGGAGCCCTCGTCGTCGAAGTTCTCGTAGCGGAGCGTGCCCGACAGGGTGTCCGAGAACAGGTAGTTGGCGTAGAGCGCCACGCCGGCCCAGTTGGCCGTGGTGTCGTCCGAGGCCGTGGGTTCAAAGGCCGCGCCTTCTTCGACGCCCCAATCGGCGTTGGCCAACAACGTCAACTTGTCGGTCGGGGTGTATTTCACGATGGCGTCCACGAGGCCGCGGCTGAATTTCTCCGTGCTGCCCGTGCCCGGGGTCGTGAACTCCGGCGAAGCGACTTCGGGTCCGTAGGCGCCGCCCACGATGACGCTGATTTTCGGCAGGGTGTTGATGGCGGCCTGGGCCAAGAAGGTTTTGCCCTTGTTGTTGTCCGCGCTCACGTCCCAGCCGTTCACCACGCCGGCGGTCACGTTGTACTTGCCGTCCATAAAGCCCTTGTCGAGCTTGGCCCCCGTGTGCACGAGGGGGATGGCGTTGGTGAAGAGCAGGCCCCGGGAGATGTTGTAGTTGTCCTTGGCCTCGATGACTTCGGCGCCGAACGGCGTGACGAATTTGCCCGCGGTGATCGTGCCCTTGGTGATCGGGCAGGTGAAGGTGAGGAACGCCTGTTGCAGGTTGATCTGGTCGTTTCCCGAGCCGTCGAAGAAGCTGACCACGCCGGCGTCGTTGCCGTAACCGACGTCGACCC
Source organism: Elusimicrobiota bacterium (assembly GCA_016706425.1). Taxonomy (NCBI): domain Bacteria; kingdom Pseudomonadati; phylum Elusimicrobiota; species Elusimicrobiota bacterium. The sequence goes on along the minus strand of JADJJR010000001.1, from coordinate 2,110,396 downwards.
GGTAGCCCACGTCCGAGGCGGTCTTGCCGGTCACCACCATTTCGGCGTACTGCAGGTTGATGCTGTTGGCGTTGGCGTCAAAGGCCCGGTACGCGCTCGCGTCGAGGCCGTTGAAGTTGTAGCTGTACCCCAGGTCCACGCTGCCGGAGATCGTGGGGCCTTCGGCCCGGGCGGCGCCCAGACCCAAAGCCGCGATCGCGAGGGACAGCGCGGTCCGGTTGATGCGGTTGTTGCGTTTCATGTGACTTCCTCCTGTCGTTCGGGGCCGTTCAAAACTTCCCCCGTGTTGTCCGCCTTGGCGGAAATTAAAAAAGGCGTTCGCCGCGATCCCTCGCGCGCGAACGCCTTCGTTCGTCAAAGAAAAAATCCTCCCGCTCGTCGTGAGAGGGAGGACGTCGATGTCCAAAAACAGAGCGCGGCCGGAGCCGCTGCACAACGTTGTGTTGCGGGCATGGTACAAAACCGGCGGCAGGGGTGTCAACGGGTTTTTTTCGGTATGAAGCGGCCGGGCTTTTTTTTTGTATAATCCACGCGTTGCTCCTTCCTCGGCCGACAACGACGTCCGCCGAAAAACCCGCCGATGACGCGGGAGGCCGTACCAACGGCGGCGCGAGCCGCCCTTCCAAATTCTATCGCAAGTGCGAGGTCATATATATGTCCAAGAAATCCTCTGTTTCCTGCTGCGGCGAGGCGTGCGCCACGGACGTCAATTTGGCGGAAGTTTTCGGGGCGAACGTTTTTTCCGACCGTGTGATGAAGAAGGTTTTGCCCAAACCGGTGTACGCCGCCCTTCAAAAGGTCATGGCGGGGGAGGCCGAGCTGACGTTGGCCACCGCCAACGTGGTCGCCCAGACCATGAAAGATTGGGCCCTGGAGCACGGCGCCACCCACTACACCCATTGGTTCCAACCGTTGACCGGCAAGACCGCCGAAAAGCACGACAGTTTCCTCGAGCCCCAGCCCGACGGGTCCGCCATCGCGGAGTTCTCCGGCAAGCAGCTCATCAAAGGCGAGCCGGACGCGTCGAGCTTCCCGTCCGGCGGCATCCGCGCGACCTTTGAAGCGCGCGGTTACACCGCTTGGGACACCACCTCGCCGGCCTTCTTGAAGGAAGACGCCGCCGGCAACGTGACCCTCACGATCCCCACGGCCTTCGTCAGCTACACCGGCGAGGCCCTGGACAAGAAGACCCCGCTCCTGCGTTCCATGGAAGCCCTGTCCCGCCAGGCCATCCGCGTCCTGCGCGCCCTGGGCAATAAAAAGTCGAAGCGCGTGGTCTCCACGGTGGGCCCCGAGCAGGAATACTTCCTGATCGACAAATCCTACTTCGACCGCCGCACCGACCTGCAGCTCGCCGGACGCACGCTCTTCGGCGCCGCCGCCCCCAAGGGGCAGGAGCTGGAGGATCAATACTTCGGCGCGATCAAGGACCGCATCTCCAAGTTCATGAAAGAATTGGACATTGAGTTGTGGAAAATGGGGATCAGCTCCAAAACCAAGCACAACGAAGTGGCCCCGGCCCAATACGAGATGGCGCCCATCTTCACCCTCTCCAACATCGCCGCCGACCACAACCAGTTGGTGATGGAAACCATGCAAAAAGTGGCCCTGCGCAACGGCCTCGTGTGCCTGCTCTACGAAAAGCCCTTCGCCGGCGTCAACGGCTCGGGCAAGCACAACAACTGGTCGATGGCCACCGACGACGGCCAGAACCTGTTGGAGCCCGGCCACACGCCCCACGACAACGAACAATTCATGACGTTCCTGGCCGCCGTCTTGACGGCGGTGGACCGCCACGCGGACAAGCTCCGGGCCGGCGCCGCCAACCCCGGCAACGACCTGCGCCTCGGCGCCAACGAAGCGCCGCCGGCGATCATCTCGATCTTCATGGGCGAGCAGCTCACGGTGATCCTCGACAATATCGCCAAAGGCAAGAAATCCGAATCGAAAGGCCAGCAATTCCTGACCATCGGCGCGGACGCCCTGCCCAAACTGCCGCTCGACAACACCGACCGCAACCGGACCTCGCCCTTCGCCTTCACGGGCAACAAGTTCGAGTTCCGCATGGTGCCCTCGTCGATGTCCATCGCGGACGCGAACACGATCATCAACACCATCGTGGCCGAGGCCCTGGACGAAATCGCCGACCGCTTGGAAAAAGCCAAGGACCTGGACAAGGAAGTCAACGCCGTCGTCCGCGAAGCCGCCCAGAAGCACAGCCGGGTGATCTTCAACGGGAACGGGTACTCCGAGGACTGGGTCACCGAGGCCGCCAAGCGCGGATTGCCCAACATCAAGTCCACGATCGAAGCCCTGAAGGCGCTCGCCAACGACAACGCGGTCGCGTTGTTTGAAAAATACAAGGTGCTCTCCGGCCGGGAACTCCACTCCCGCTACGAAATCGGCCTGGAACAATACGCCAAGCACATCAACATCGAAGCGCGTTGCGCCATCGCCATGACCAAGAACGAATACATCCCGGCGGTCATCGAGTTCACCCGGTTCCTGGCGGAAACCATCAACCAGGTGAAAACCGCGGGCGGGGAAGCCAAGGTGCAAAGCGCCCTGCTGGGCGACGTAAGCGGCTTGTTGGCCTCGGCTTCCAAGAAGCTGGCGGCGCTCGAGTCCGCCCTGGACCGCGCCAACGGCGCCGAGGACCTGGAGACCAAGGCCGCGGCTTTCCGCGACAGCGTCTTCTCGGCCCAGGTGGAATTGCGCAAGGACATCGACGCGTTGGAGGCCATTCTCCCCCGCGACCTGTGGCCGGTGCCGACCTACGCCGAGATGTTGTTCAACTTCTGATTCGAACGTACCGCGAAGGCCGCGCCGGCGACCCCGGCGCGGCCTTCGTTTTTGTTATCATCCCACCCGATGGACACCGTCAGTCCCACCGATCTCGCCGACCGATTGGCCCGCGCCCAAGCCGCTTTGGAGCGGCTGGGGAGGTTTCTTTGACGTCCCCGGAAAGCGCGTTCAATTGGCGGGGCTGGAGGGGCAATCGGGGGGGGCGGAGTTTTGGAACGACAACCAGCGCGCCCAGCGTGTCCTGAAAGACACGGCCGCCCTCAAAACCACCCTTCAAAAATACGACGAGTTGAACCGCCAGTGCGGCGACGCCGAGGCCCTGTTGGAGTTGTGCCGGGAAGGCGGCGGGGAGGCCGAGTGGGCCGAGCTCGCCCAGTCCCTGGCCCGTTTGGACGGCGGCATTGAAGAGCGCCTTTTTCGCGCCAAATTGTCCGACCGCATGGACGGAAAAAACGCCTTCGTCACGCTGCACGCCGGCGCGGGGGGCACGGAATCCTGCGATTGGGCGGAGATGCTGTTCCGCATGTACACCCGTTGGGCGGAAAAGAACGGGTTCACGGTCACCGTCGCCAGCCTGGCGCCGGGGGACGGGGCCGGGCTCAAACGGGCGGAATTTTTGGTGGAGGGGGAATTCGCCTTCGGCCATTTAAAATCCGAGACGGGGGTCCACCGGTTGGTGCGGGTCTCCCCCTTCGACGCCAACGCCCGGCGGCACACCTCCTTCGCGGCGTGCGACGTCATCCCGGAGATCGACGACGATGTGCCGATCGACATCAAGGAGGTCGACCTTAAAGTCGACACCTACCGGTCCGGCGGCGCGGGGGGGCAGCACGTCAACAAAACCGAGTCGGCCGTGCGCATCACCCACATGCCCACGGGTGTGGTGGTCGCTTCGCAAAACGAGCGCAGCCAACACAAGAACCGGGCCATGGCGCTCAAGCTGTTGAAAGCCAAACTTTACGATTTGGAAATGGAAAAACAGCGGGCCGCCGCCGAACGGCACCACGACGACAAGGGCGACATCGCCTGGGGCAACCAGATCCGTTCGTACGTTTTCATGCCCTACCAAATGGTCAAAGATTTGCGCAGCGGCCACGAAACCAGCCAGATCCAGTCGGTGATGGACGGGGATTTGAACCCCTTCATCCACGCCTATTTGGAGTGGAAATTGTCGGGGGCCCCCCCTCGGCGTTCCGCTATTGATAATTCGTGAAACAGCCCCTATAATGGGGGGACCGCGGGCGACATCCGCCCCCCGGAGGAGGACGACATGACCAGCCCGACGCCGAACTACAAGGCGATGCGCCGGAATTACCTCATCAACCGCCGTTTGCAGATCAAATACGCCGTCATGATCGGCGCCGTTTTGGCGCTCGTTTTGGTCCTCATGGAAGCCCACACCTTTTTGATCCTTCGTTCGGCGGAGGCGGAATTCGCCAACCCGGCCTTGATCGAGCCGTTGAGATCTTTGCAGATGTGGATGCTGGCCAGCGGTTTGATCTACATGATCGTCATCCCGATCCTGTCGATCTTCATTTCGCACAAGATCGCCGGCCCCCTCTACCGCTTCGAAAAAACCCTGCGCGAGGCGCTGGACTCCTCGGGGCCCCTGCGGCCGATCCAACTTCGGGACGGCGACGAACTGCAGGGCTTGGCGGAGTTGATCAACAAGATGTTCGAGCGGTTGAACCAACAGCGCAAGTAGGCGCCCGAACCCGGGCGCACCGGCCGGGAGGCCGCCGCGAAACCATGGCGAAGATTTTGGTTGTGGACGACGAGCGGGAGACCGCTCAGCTGGTGGCCATCATCCTCGAAAAAGAGGGCCACCAGGTGGTGCAGGCGCACAGCGGCCCCGAGGCCCTGGACGTCCTGCACCGTGCCCTGACGCCGGATCTCATCCTCAGCGACGTCACCATGCCCGACATGGACGGTTACACCTTCGTTTCCCAATTGCAGGCCGAAGAGGGGACGCGGGACATTCCCGTCGTGATGCTCACCGGCCGCGACGGCATGAAGGAGACGTTTCAGCTTTTCACCAATGTGCTTGATTTCATTTCCAAACCCTTCGACGCGAAGGAACTCCGCACCCGCGTGCAATCGGCGCTGGTCCAGCGCCCCCCGCGTTAACCCGTTTCCGTGACCGCCCCCGAAACGCCGCACATCGCCCTGGACGATTTGATGGCCCAACGCCGCGCCAAGCTGGCGGCGGCGCGCGCGCGCGGCGAAAACCCCTTTCCCACGCGTTTCGACGACGGGCAACGCGCGGCCGATGTCCTGGCCCGCCACGCCGATCTGCCCGCCGCCGGCCACGGCACGGAGAGCGTCGCTTTCGCGGGGCGGCTCATGACCCGCCGGGACATGGGCAAAACCATTTTCGCCCACTTGCAGGATCTGTCGGGGCGCCTCCAAATTTATTTGAAAAAAGACGAACTGGGGGACGCTTTCGCCGCTTTTCAGGACACCGTGGATCTGGGCGACCACGTGGGGGCGACGGGGTTCGCCTTCCGCACCCGCACGGGGGAAATCACCTTGCACGTGAAGTCGTGGCGCCTTCTGTCCAAAGCGCTGCGGCCCCCGCCCGAAAAATTCCACGGCGTCACGGATGTCGAGATTCGCTACCGGCGCCGCGAGGTGGATTTGTTCTCCAACGAGGAGTCCCGCGCCCGGTTTTTGGCGCGTCAAAAAATCGTCGCCTCTTTGCGGGCCACGCTGACGGACCGGCGATTCCTTGAGGTGGAAACGCCGATCCTTCAAGCCGTTCCCGGCGGGGCGGCGGCGCGGCCTTTCACGACGCACCACAACGCCCTCGACGCCCGGCTTTACATGCGCATCGCCCCCGAACTTTTCTTGAAGCGGCTCCTGGTCGGCGGCCTCGAACGGGTCTTTGAAATCGGCCGGGCCTTCCGCAACGAAGGGATCGACACCCGCCACAACCCGGAATTCACGATCCTCGAGGCCTATCAGGCCTACACGGACATGGGGGGCATGATGGACTTGGCCGAGGTCCTCCTGCGCAACGCCGGCCGTTCCGTGAAAAAGGACGGCGAGCCGTTGTCGTTTTCCTACCGGGGGCGTTCCGTCGACCTCGCCGCGCCCTTCGCCCGGGTGTCCCTGCCCGATCAATTTAAAGCGTTGGGACTGGACTACGGCGACCTCTGCCGCCGCAACGGGTTCCGCGAAGCGGCCCGGAATCTGGGATTGGACGTGGAGGGCCTGCCCGACGCCAAATGTTTCGACGCGATCCTGGACGAACGGGTTCTGCCCCATCTGCCTTCGGCGGCGTTCCTGTTCGGGTACCCGGCCCTCTTCTCACCCCTGGCGAAGGCGTCGCCCGACACCCCGGACGTCGCCGAGCGGTTTGAGCTGTTCCTGTGCGGCGAGGAGGTGGCCAACGCCTATTCCGAGCAGAACGACCCCGACGTCCAGCGGCGGCATTTCGAAGCCCAGGCCAAGCAACGCCTGTCCGGCGACGAAGAGGCCATGCCCGCCGACGAGGAATTTGTGATCGCCCTCGAGCACGGCATGCCGCCGGCGGGGGGGCTCGGCATCGGGGTGGACCGGCTTACGATGATCCTCACCGGCACGGACTCCATCCGCGACGTCATCCTCTTTCCCCTTTTGCGCGCCACCCCGGAAGGTTGACCCTTTGCCCCGGTTCTCGGTGGCCATGGTCGCGGACGATTTTCTCCCGGCCGGCACCGGGGTCGGCGTTCACGTTCAAAAAGTGGCGCGGGAACTCGCCGCCCGCGGTCACCGCGTGGTGGTGATCACCAGCCGTCGAAGAAATCAGCCTTTTCAAGAGGACTGGAACGGCGTGGCGGTCGAGCGGGTTTTTTCCCTTCCCCTTTTCGGTTTTTACCAGGCCCTCCCGGCCGCGTCGACCCTGCGCCGCATTTTCCTCAAGCACAGCGTCGGTCTTGTCCATTTCCATTACCTCGGCCAGATGATGCTGCGCGGTCTGGCCCTCGCCCGGGGCATGGGCCTTCCCACCGTTTACACCGCCCACATGTCGGTGGATCATTTGACCCAGCCCGCGCCCCTGCGGCCCTTCCGTTCCTGGCTGCTTCAGCGCATCGTGCGCACCCACGACCGGTTCGACGACGTGATCTGTGTTTCCTCGGAGCACGCGGAACAGGTGCGCCGTTTCGCCACGAACGCCCGGGTGCATTTTATTTCCAATCCCGTGGCTTTTCGCGGGGACGAGGCCGCGCCCCCGCGCGAGGCGGGTTTCACGGTTTTTTACGCCGGGCGGTTGAATCCCGAAAAGAACGTGGGCCTTCTGCTTCGGGCGTTTGCGGCGTTGCCCGGGGGCGGGCCGTCGGACCGGTTGTGGATCGCGGGCCAGGGGTCGATGGAAAAAGAGTGGCGGGCCCTGGCGCGGTCCCTCGGCGTGGCCCCGCGGGTGAAATTTCTCGGCCACGTGCCGCACGAGCGCCTGGCCGATCTCTACGCCGCGTGCGATGTGTTTGTCCTGCCCTCCCTGGTGGAAACCCAGGGCCTGGTGGCCCTGGAAGCGATGCGCTTTAAAAAGCCCGTGATCGTGACCGACCGCATCATCTCGGCGCGGGACCTGGTCGACGACGCGAAAACCGGGTACATCGTTCCGGCCGACGACCCCGGCGGCCTCGCCGAGCGGTTGGCCCGGCTGCGCGGGGATCCCGCGCTCCGGGAGCGGTTGGGCGCGGGCGGGTATGAGAAATCGGCCCCGCACACGGCGGCGGCCGTGGCGGCGGCGTTGGAAGGGGTGTACGCCCGTTTCGCCGACGACCCCGCGGCGCCCACTTTTCGGGAGACGGCCCCGCGGCTCGACACGCGCCGGCGTTGCGCCTATTGCCAGATCGGGACGGTGGACCGGGCGGGGGACCGCGCGGCGGCGTCCTCGGATTTTCGCCGGTTCAGCGAGGAGTTTTTCGCCGTTTGGAAGTGCGCCGTCTGTCGGTCGATCCACTCCCTCCCCAAAATTTCCCTGGACGAGTTTTACAAAGCCTCCCCGTTTCCCCGACGCCGACTGAACCGCTGGAACCGAAAAGCGTTCGAAGGATTTCGCCGATGGTTGGCCGGGCGCGGCGTCGGCCCCTGGAGCCGAATCCTGTTTTACGGAGTGAACGCGGACCTGTTCCGCTCTTTTTTCGGGGAAAAAGGGTTTCTCCATTTCGCCGCGGCCGACGGGACGCGGGGGGAGCCCCTCCCGGGGGCCGACGGGGACCTCCTGGATTGCCTGATCGTTTTGGACGAGTTGGAGCGGCTGGAAGAGCCGCGTCGAATTTTTGAGTTCGCCCGGCGGCGTTTGCGCGCCGGGGGACTGTTGGTGGTGCACACCCAGGACGCGGACCGCCTGCGCCTGGGGACCGTCCCGGCGCACGCCCTGCACCAACCTTTCCGATTGCACATTCCTTCGTGGACGGCCCTGCGGGCCCTCGGCGAAGCGCTCGGATTTCGGGTCCGGTCGGTGGAACGGCGTCATTACCTGGACACCCGGGTTCCCTTCGTCAACTTTCGCGCCTTCAGCGATTTGGCTTTCTTTCGTGACGGGTCCTTGGATTCGGCGTTTGACTTTCGCCCCCGGGACGTACTAAAGAAATGGTGGCGCTGGCCTCGCTTTTTGTGGTTGGGGATCGCCGGTGGTTTCTGGCGGGACCGGTCCAATCTCATGGCCGTCTTTGAAAAAAAGGTCGACCCCGCCGCGGGCGGGGGACCGGAGGGGAACGTGTGACATTCGAAACGTTTTTGGCGTTGCGGTATCTCAAAGGGGCCCGGCGGGACCTGGGCGGCTCCCTCACGTCGGTGATCGCCGTGGCCAGCGTGGCCGTGGGCGTGGCGGCCCTCGTCGTGACGCTCGCCGTGATGACCGGCGCGCGGGAGGACATCCGCGCCAAAATCCTCGGCGCCCAACCCCATCTTTTGGTCCAACCCATCGGGGAAGCGGGACTGCCCGCCGTGGATTACAGCGACCGTTTCGCGGGGGTTAAGGACGTGAAGGCCTGGGCCCCCTACGTTCTGGGGCAGGCTTTGGCCCGGAGCGGTCGGGGCGCCCAGGGCGTGGTGGTCAAAGGCGTCGACCCCGATCGGGAGCCCGGCGTCACCGGCTTGGACGGTCGCTTGCGCGCCGGCCGGTGGGACGATTTGCGTCGCGCCGACAAAGACCCCGCCGTTTTTCTCGGCAAGGAACTGGCGCAAAACCTCGGGGTTCTCCAGGGGGACCGGCTCGTGATGGCGGTGTCCCTGGCGGACACCGGAGCCTTCGGGGGGGTTCCCGCTTTCCACGCGTTCGTGGTCGCGGGCGTGGTTGAAACCGGTCTTTACGATTACGACAATTCGCTCGCCGTGGTGTCCCTGGCGGCCGCGCAGCGCCTGTTCCGTTTGGGCGACCGCGTCTCGGGCCTGGGGATTCGGTTGCGCGACGCCGACGAATTCGCGGCGCCGGCGGCGGTCCTCCAGGAGCGGTTCGCGTCGATGGGTTTGGTCCGTTCCTGGTTGGGGCTCAACAAGCCGCTGTTCGCCGCTCTTCGGCTGGAAAAAATCGTCATGTTCCTGATCCTCACCCTCATCACCCTCGTCGCGGCGTTCACGATTCTTTCGAACTTGCTGTTGGTGACGGCCCAGCGCACCCGGGAAATCGGCATTTTGCGCGCCATGGGGGCGACCCGGGCGTCGATCCGTCGAATTTTCCTCCGCAAAGGGCTCATCATGGGCGGCCTGGGCACGGGCCTGGGGTTGAGCTTGGGGTTGGGCATCGCGTTGCTCCTGAAGCGTTACCAATTCATCAAGCTTCCCGCGGACATTTACTATATCGAAAAACTGCCGGCCCGGATCGTCCCTCTGGATGTGGGCCTGGTGGCCCTGGCGGCCTTGGCCATCGTCCTTTTGGCGACGCTCTACCCGTCGCGGGCGGCGTCGCGGCTCGATGCCCTGGACGCGATTCGGCGGATCGGATGAACCTCGTCTTGAAGGCCGAAGGCTTGGTGAAACGGTTTGGCCCGCTCGAGGCCCTGCGGGGCGTTTCCTTCGAAATCCGCGCGGGGGAAAGCGTTTGCGTCTGGGGACCTTCCGGCGCGGGAAAGTCGACCCTGTTGCATCTGGCCGGGCTGATGGCCGCGCCCACCGCCGGAACGTTGACTTTGTTTGGGGACGCGGTGTCGACCTTGGACGACGACGCCCGGGCCCGCCTCCGCAACGAGCGGATCGGTTTCCTGTTCCAGTTCCACCACCTGCTGCCCGACCTCTCGCTTCTCGAAAATGTTATGATGCCCCTCTTGATTCGTCGTCGGTCCCGCCCCGAAGCCGAGGCGCGGGCCCGCGCGCTCTTGGTGCGATTGGGCCTCTCCGCGCGGGCGCACCACCGCCCCGCGGAAGCGTCCGGCGGCGAACAACAGCGGGCCGCCCTGGCCCGCGCCCTGGCGGGCGAACCGGGGTTGGTTCTGGCGGACGAGCCCACGGGGAATCTGGACCGGGGCGTCGGGCGCGAAGTGGAAGCGATGTTGCGCGAGGAAGTGAAAGCCCGGGGCGCGGCCCTGGTTGTCGTCACCCACGATGAAGGCTTGGCGGCGCAGGCGGACCGCCGACTGGTCTTGGTGGACGGTCTTCTGGTTGAGGAAAGCGCGGGCGGTTGATCGGCAAAATTCTTTTGGAGGCGTTGGCGTGACCCTTTCTCCTTTACCGTCGGTGAGCGGCCCCCTGCCCGGTTCCGGGTCCTTGCACATTTACCTTAACGGGCGGTTGGTCCCCAAAGAACAGGCCGTGGTGTCGGTGTTCGACCACGGGCTCCTTTACGGGGACGGTGTGTTTGAGGGCATCCGCGCCTACAACGGCCGGGTGTTTCGACTCAAGGAACATCTGGAACGCCTCTTCCGGTCCGCCCGGGCCATCGTGCTCGAGGTCGGCATGACCTTGCCCGAGATGCAGGAGGCCGTCCTGCAAACCCTGCGGGCGAACAAACTGAAAGACGCTTACATCCGTCTCGTGGTCACCCGCGGCGTGGGGGATTTGGGTCTCGACCCCAAAAAATGCCCCCACGCGACGGTGTTCGTGATCGCCGACAAAATCGCCTTGTACCCCGAGGAGTGCTACACCCACGGGCTCGAGGTGAACACGGTGTCAACCCGGCGGACCCCCAGCCAGGCGCTCAGCCCGAATATCAAATCGCTCAATTACCTCAACAACATCATGGCCAAAATCGAGGCGGGCCTGTCGGGGGTGCGCGAAGCCATTATGCTCTCGACCGAGGGCTATGTCGCGGAATGCACGGGCGACAACCTTTTCTATTTTAAAAACGGCCGTTTGATCACCCCGCCGACGGCCGCCGGCGCCCTGGAGGGCATCACCCGCGCGGTCGTCATGGATTTGGCGGCCGCGGCGGGCATCGCCGTCGAGGAGCGCTTCTTCACGCCCTTTGATCTGCACACCGCGGACGAGGTTTTTCTCACGGGGACCGCCGCCGAAGTGGTGCCCGTCGTCAAAATCGACGCCCGCACCATCGGCGACGGCCGACCCGGCGAGCGGACCCGCCGCCTCATCGCGGCGTTCCGCGATTTAACCCAGCGGGACGGGGTGGCGATCGGCTGAAGTCGATTCGGCGGGGTCGCCCGGGAACTTTTTCGAGCGACGGACGTTCTATTTCATGGAGGAGCCCATGTCCAACCGATTTACGGAACGCGCCCAGCGCGTCATTCTGATTGCGCAGGAAGAGGCGAAACGCCTTAACCACGATTACGTGGGGACGGAGCACCTGCTTCTGGGGCTCATCGCCCTGGGCGAGGGCGTGGCCGCCCAAGTGATGACCAATTTGGGCGTCGACCAGCGCCGCGTTCGCGCCGAGATCGAAAAGATCGTCGGCACCGGCGACAACGTCATGTTGTTGGGCGAGATTCCCTTCACGCCCCGCGCCAAAAAAGTGCTCGAGCTGGCGGTGGAAGAGGCCCAGAACATGGGCCACAACTACGTCGGCACCGAGCACCTGCTCCTGGGCCTGATCCGGGAGGAAGAAGGCGTGGCGGCGCGGGTGTTGGAAAACATCGGCGTTCGTCTCGACGTCGTTCGGGAGGAAGTCATTTCCCTGTTGGGCGAAGGCCAGCAAAGCCCCGCCCCGGGCCAGCCCGCGCCCGCCCACCCGACCTCGGGGGGAAAATCCAAATCCAAGACACCCACCCTGGACGAATTCGGCCGGGATCTGACCCTGATGGCCAAAGACGGCAAGCTTGATCCGGTCATCGGCCGCGAGAACGAGATCGAGCGGGTCATTCAAATTTTGTTGCGCCGCACCAAGAACAACCCCGTGCTGATCGGCGATCCCGGCGTGGGGAAGACCGCCATTGTCGAAGGGTTGGCCCAGCGTTTGGCCTCCGACGACGCGCCGGAACTGCTTCAAGGCAAGCGCGTCATGACCCTCGACCTGGCCGCCGTGGTGGCCGGCACCAAGTACCGCGGCGAGTTCGAGCAGCGCCTCAAGAACATCATGGAGGAGATTCGGCGGGCCAAAAACCAGATCATTTTGTTTATCGACGAGCTCCACACCGTCATCGGCGCCGGCGCGGCCGAAGGCGCCATCGACGCCTCCAACATGCTCAAACCCTCCTTGGCCCGCGGCGAACTCCAGTGCATCGGCGCCACGACCATGGACGAGTACCGCAAGTACATCGAACACGACGCCGCCCTCGAACGCCGCTTCCAGCCGATTTTGGTCGACCCGCCGTCGGTCGAAGACACCATCAAAATTCTCAAGGGCCTCCGAGACCGCTACGAAACCCACCACAAGGTGAAGTTCGATGACGAAGCCTTGAAGGCCGCGGCGGAGCTGTCGGACCGTTACATCACCGACCGCTTCCTGCCGGACAAGGCCATCGACCTGATCGACGAAGCCGGCAGCCGCGCGCGGTTGCAGGTCACCCAGCGGCCCCAGGCCCTCAAGGAACGCGAAGTCGAAATCGACAAAGTCACCCACGACAAAGAGGCCGCCATCGCCGCCCAGGAATACGAGAAGGCGGCGCGGTTGCGCGACAAGGAAAAAGACATGCGGCGCCAATTGGACGAGGCGCGCAAATCGTGGCGCGAACAGCGGGACGCCACCGTTCCCGTTGTCAACGGGGAGGACATCGCCGCCGTCGTCTCCAAATGGACCGGCATCCCGACCATGAAGTTGACCGAGTCCGAACAGCAGAAACTCGTTCACATGGAAGACGAATTGCACAAGCGCGTGATCGGCCAGAAAGAAGCGATCCAGGCGATCGCCCAGGCCATCCGGCGCAGCCGAACGGGACTCAAGGACCCCAAGAAGCCCATCGGCAGTTTCATTTTCCTGGGCCCCACGGGCGTCGGCAAAACCGAGTTGGCCCGGGGTTTGGCGGAATTCCTTTTCGGCAACGAGGAAGCCCTCGTGCGCATCGACATGTCCGAGTACATGGAGAAGTTCTCCGTGTCGCGGCTCATCGGCGCGCCCCCGGGCTACGTGGGCTACGAGGAGGGCGGTCAGCTCACCGAGGCCGTCCGTCGGAAGCCCTATTCCGTCGTCCTCCTCGACGAAATTGAAAAGGCGCACCCGGACACCTTCAACATCCTTCTTCAGATGATGGACGACGGCGCCCTCTCCGATAACCTGGGGCACCGGGTGAGTTTCAAGAACACCGTCATCATCATGACCTCCAACGTCGGGGCGCGGCTGATTTCGAAGGGCAAGTCCCTCGGGTTCCTCGTGCAGGAAGACGCCGCGAAGGACTACGCGGCCATGAAGGACACGGTGATGGAAGAGGTCAAGAAAGCCTTCAATCCCGAGTTCCTCAACCGGTTGGACGACATCATCGTCTTCCACCCGTTGACCCGAGAGGACAGCCGCCAAATCCTCGACCTCATGCTGGCCCGGGTGTCGAAAAAGCTCGCCGCCCAGGCCCTCGCCGTTTCGTTGACCGAGGAGGCCAAGGGGTTCCTCGTGGAAAAAGGCTTCGACCCCAACTACGGCGCCCGACCCCTGCAACGGTCCATTCAAAGGCTCCTGGAGGACCCGCTGGCCGAAGACATTTTGTCCAAGAAAGTGGCGCCCGGGACTTCGGTCTTTGTGGACGTGGCCGGCGACGGACAAAAACTCGTCTTTTCGACCACCCCGCCGCAACCGACCGTCAAAAGCGGGTAACCCCTTGGCGTCGCGTCGCCCGCGGCTTTCGCCCTCGCGCGACGCCGCGCCGGCGGACGTTTCACCCCTCTGCCCATGCGTTGGCGCGCGCCCCTCGGACTGATCCTCTTCCTGCTGGCCCTTCTGGTCGGTTGGGCCACCTGGGCCCGCCCGCGGGTCGAAGACCGCGCGGGACCCTGGGTGGAGGCGACTTTGTCGCGGCTCACCGGCCGCCCCGTTTCCGTCGGCGTTGTCCGAATTCATCCCCTCCTCCTCTCGGCTTCCGTTGACCGCGTGCGCGTCGGCGCGCCCGAGGCGCCCATTTTCACCTGTCGCCGCTGGACGATCCGCACCGTTTTCTCCTCCGAACCCATGCCTTTTTCGGTTTTGTTTTTTGGTCCCGGCCGATCCCGGGTGGAGGCTCCCGTCTGGCGGGGCGGTGGGTCCGCGGTGGGGAGCGGTCCCCCGTTGAACTGGCGGTCCCTTCCCTATCACCGTGTTTCCTGGACCGGGGGGGATTTCGAGATTCCCACGGGGCCCGGGCGCCCGCCGCTGCGTCTGGCCGGTGTCGACGGGGAACTCGGCCTCTCCCCCGGCGGGGGGGTCCTGCGCGTGCGTGGGACGGGGGACCCGGGGCGCTGGTGGATGGACGTCGGCGTGGCCGATTCCCTGCGCGTCACGCCTTTGTTTTCGGGGCGCGGCCGTTTGGTTTTGGAAGATGTTGATCTGGGTGTGATCGCTCCTTTCTGGCCGAACGATTGGGGCGCTGTGGTGGGGCGCGCGGGGGTGGATGTGTCCATCGCGATCCAAGACTATTCTCCGGGGCCTTCCGTGGGACGGCCCCGCTGGGCCCGGATGACCCCGAAGGGAGAAATACGATTTAAGGACGCCCGCTGGCGACCACGCGAGTCCACCCCCCGGGATTGGGGGGTCCCCTTGAGCGGCCGCGTCACTTTGGAAGGGTCCCGGCTTCGCTTCCACGACACGGGGGTGTTGGACGGCTTGCGCCTGTCGGGGTCGGTCGAGGGGTTGACGAAAACGGCTCGGCTCGATCTGGCCCTTTCGGCCCGGGATTGGGGGGTGGAGAATCTTCGTCGATCCGGGTTCACGGCGTTTCGCCCTCTCCCCCCGGCGGGACGCGTGGACGGCGAGGTTGTCATTTCCGGAACCCTGGAGAAACCCGAACTCGCTTGGCGAGCCAGCCTGAAAGGTTTGGGGGTGCCGGGGGCGGTCCTGCCGCCGTTGGAAGCCACCGGGACCTGGCGCAACGATTGGTTTTCAACGCGTGTGAACGGTCTTTCCGGGACGGTGGATGTGGACGGCACCCTCGCCGTCTCCTCCGTTCCCGCCTCGGGCGGGCCCCTTTTGTGGGCGGTCAAAGCGAGCGGTCTTTCCCTGGACGACGTGGCGGCGGTCAACGGTTGGTCGCGGGTGCGGGGCCGGGTGGACGGGGCCTTGTCTTTGCTGCGCCCCGGTTCGGGAGGGACGGACCGCCCCCGCGCCGAAGGACGGCTTCGCATCGAAGGGTTTGAATGGGGGCTCCACCGGGAAACAGCGCCGGTGGAGGGGCGTCTAATCTTGGACGATCGCGGCCTGCGCGTGACGGGCGCGGGCGGCGGGTTGCGCCTCAACGTCGAGCGGGCGGGCGACGATTGGCGGATCGAATCGCTGGATTACCGCGCGGGGGCCCTCCACCTGTGGGGCGCGGGGTTCCTGAGCGACGCCGAAGGGCGACTGGGGTTGCGCGGCGGCGTCGAAGGTTTGGCCGCCACGGATTTCCCGCCCATCGGGAGCCGTTTCCCCGACGCGCAAGGGGCTTTTTCCGCCGACGGCCGTTGGACCGGGCGATGGACGTCCCCGGTTTTTGACGGGACGGTTCGGTTGGACGCGCTTCGCTGGCGTCCGGGCGGCCTGGTCCACAATATCCGCGCGGAAGTCCACGGGGAATCCAAAGCGTTCCGCATCGAACGCCTGGAGGTGGACGACGTGTTGACCGCCGCGGGCGAATGGTCCGCGGGGCGGAGCCGATGGCGCGCGCGATTGACCCCCACCCCCGTGGAGCGTTTGCTGGATTTTCAAAAGGACACCGGATCCCTCCGGGGCATCGTTTCCGGGGAGATTGAATTGGAAACGGGGCGGCGTCCCGGTTGGGAAGGGGCGGCGCGCCTCGATTGGAGGGACGGCGGCGTGGGCCCGTGGTCCGCGGAGAGCGCGACGGCGCGTTTGGTTTTTGCCGGGGACACGGTAACCTTGGAGTCCTTCGACGCGCGGCAGCGCGGGGGCGGGCGTTTGACGGCCCAGGCCGTCGCCGTTCGCGAAAGGGAAATCGGCGGCGGAAGGCCGACCGCCTGGCGGGGAACCGCTTCCGGCGAGGCGCTCAACTTCGGCGCCGGCCGCCGCGCATGGACCTCCCGTTGGACCGCCCAGGCCCGCCACGAATGGCGCACCGCCCGGACCTCCTGGACCGTGGTGTCGCCGGGGGCGAGGTGCGGCGATGTGGACCTGGGGGCCTTGGCGGTCCAAGGGCGCTGGACGCCCACCGCCTGGGGGGTGGACGACGCGCGATCTTCGCGCGGCGCGGTGGGATTCTTCGCCGTCCAAGGCGCCAGCCGAACGCTCCTCGGCCAATGGCGGGCCGCCGGCGTCGATCCGAGGGCTTTGTGGCCGAAGGTGCCATTCCCCGCGGATTGGCGGCGGGGGGAAGTGGGCAGCGAGGGAACCTTGGGCGGAACGTGGGACCGGCCGCGCGCCGCCGGGCGCGTTGTCGGCCGGGCGGACTGGCGGGACGTTTCGGTCCGCGCCGAGGGCCGCTTCGCCTGGGAGAACGATTCGCTCGCCGTGGACGCTCTGACGGCGTCGTTCGAGGACGGGGGCGTGGTGGTGGCTTCCGGAACCGTCGGGGCGAGTCCGGCCCCCGGCGTGGGGTGGTCCCACCGACCCGTGTCTTTGAAAGCGCGGGTGGAAAGCGTGCGGTTGGAGGGTTTGTTTCGAAGCCTTTCTTTGCCCCGGGGGTGGCGCACCGCCCTGACGGGCGCCCTGGAAGGGGCGGGCACCGGTTTGGATTTCCGCGCCGACGGGCGTTTCGCCGCCGCGGGGGCGACCGCCGCGGGCGAAGCCTGGACAGGGGGCGCGCGGGTCCGCTTCGCCTCGCGCACGTTCACGTTGGAGGATGTGCTCGTTCACACCAGCGAAGGGCGTTGGGGCTTGGCCAACGGCGCCCGGGCGGTGCGGCGGGACGCGGGGTGGGACGTCGATCTCATCAACCAAATGCGAAACATTCGGTTGGGGCCGCTGCGGTTTTTTGGCGATTTGCGCGTGGCGGGCCGGTGGGACGCCGCGGGCGCGTCGGCGCGACTCGTCGCGCAACCCCTGTGGGTGAATCAGCGGCGCTACGAGCAGTCGCTCACGCGCGTCTCCTGGCGACCCGGGGAAATACGTTTTTCGGCCGTTCCGGGAGACCCCACGACCCTGGAAGGGTCCGTGAATCTGTCCGCCTGGCCCCGGGTGGTGATGGACAACATCGTTTTGCGGGACCGGGGCGCGCGCCGCCTGGGGGTTTCCGGCGTTTGGTCGCCGACGGAATGGGATTTCCGGTTGGACGCCGTCGACGTCGGCGCGGAAACCCTTTTGTCCCTCGCGAACGCCGATTGGCCGGTGACGGGTTTTTGGAACGTGCGCTTGCGCGGCCAGGGCAGCGCCGCCGCGCCGGACGTGGCGGCCGAAATTCAGGGCCGGGACGGGCGGGTGGGGGCGTGGCCCTACGACCGTTTGGAGGCCGCGGCCCAGTGGCGGGGGGACGCCGTGGACTTGCGGCGATTGCGCCTTTCCCGACGCAACGGATATGTGTTGACGGGCGAAGGCCGGTTGCCGATCCGGACGGGCGACGACGCCGCGGTTCCGCCGACCTTGCGGTTGTCTTTGACCAACGGGCGCCTCCAAATGCTGCCCGACGTCTGGGCGCCGTGCCTTTGGGCCAAGGGGTCCTTCGCGGGCGCCCTCGACCTGGGTGTGGGCCCCGACGGCCTTCCCCGGGCGATGGGAGCCCTTGACCTTCGCGACGGACGTCTGGCCGCGCGCGCCTACACCCCGCGCGTGAACGATTTGAACGCCCGGTTCGTATTGAAGGACGGCCGAGTTTGGGTGGAGGGCGCCCGCGCCCGGGTGGGCCGGGGGGGCGTGGAATTGACCGGTTCCGTCGGATTGGCTGGGTTCGGCCCCGCGGATTACGATTTGCGCTTGCGCACCGTGGGGGACCGCGGGGCGCGCGTCGAAGTGCCGCAATTGTCGGTGCGGCCCGGCCCGCTTTTGAGCCGCTGGGCCTCCGTGGCCGAAAAGCTCAAGGGGGTTTCCCAAGGGGAACCCCGTTTCGACCTTCGTCTCGACGGTCCCCACGGCGCGCACCGCCTGACGGGCGACGTTTTTCTGGAGCGCACCCAATTCACGTTTCCGCCATCGGAAAAGCCCCGGGCGCTGCGGGGGCCGCGCTGGTGGCGGGAGCTGTGGCGCGTCGCCGAGTGGAACGTCGTTTTTCACGCGGGGAAAAACACCTGGTACGGCAACGAATACATCGACGCGGCTCTGTCCGGCGATCTCCGTTTGGCGGGGCACCGCAAAGCTTGGCGCGCGTCGGGAAAAATTGAAACCGAGGAGGGGTCCATCCGTTATTTGGGGCAAAGTTTCAACGTCACACGCGGGGTTTTTGAAATGATCACCGACACCCGCCCGGGCGTGGGGTTCGGTCCTTCCATCCCCTACGTTTCCGGGCAGGCGGAAAAAACCGTGACGAGTCTCGACACCCGGGGGTTCGCGGTCAACGACACCGTGACCATGGTGGTGGACCGGGCGCCCCTGGGGGAGATTCAACCCCGGTTCGTTTCCCGCAACAATCCGGACATGAAGACCGAGCGGGTCGCCATGCGGGCCCTGGGGTTGTCCGGGGACCAACAAATCACTTCGGAAGAACGCGACCAGTTGTTGCGCGCGGGGTTGGTCCAATTGCTGGGGGCCAGCGCCTCCCCCCTGGCCCTTCGTTTGGCCAAGAATTTTGGAATTGATATGATTACCACGATTTACGAGCCTCCCGAAACGCTGGAAACCCCCGGCGGCGCCACCCCCTCGACCGCGGAGGACAAGACGGCGCGGACCGGTGAATTGGTGGATTATTTGCGGGGGGCCGGCGCGGCCGCGCGCATCCGGGTGACCGATCGTTTGTTCGGCGTCTACAAGGTCAAGTGGGACGAGGCGCAAAACCAATTTTTCTTTCGGGACGAAATCGAGCTGGTGTACCGCGTGATGGGCAGCTTGTACGCGCGCGCCGGCACGGAGTTGGATTCCGAACGGCTGTTGGGTCAACCCCCCGAACGGCGGGTGGCCTTGGAAAACCAGTGGCGGTTCGGTTTTCCGCGACGAAAAAAACAAACCTCCGAGGATAAAAAATGAAAATCTCATTGGGACGCGTCGTCGCCCTGGCGGCCGCGCTGTGGATCGCCCTGGCCGTCGCGCCGCGGGCCGAAACCCCCGCCACCATCGGCGAAGTCGTGGCCGAGGGCACGCGGTTCGCGAAACCGCGCGCGGTTCTCTCCAAGATCAAGGCGCGCAAGGGCGACCCCGTGACCGACCCCGCCTTCCGGGCGGATGTGGACCGACTCCTGGAAACCGGGCTCTACGAGGACGTGCAAGTCGCCGTGGAGGAATTGCCGGGCCAAAAAAGCGCCGAAGGCGGTCCGGTGGTGCGCGTGGTGTTCCGCGTTCAGGAACGGCCGGTCATCCGCCGCGTCGACTTCAAGGGCAACAAGGCCCTTTCCACCACCAAATTGTCGGAAACGCTCGCCTCCAAGGTGGACGAGGCCTACGACCGGTTCAAAGCGGCCCAGGACGTTTCCAAAATTCTCTCGCAATACCGGGACGAAGGCCATCTGGACGCCAAGGCGGAATCCTACACCTCCCTCGACCCCCGGACCAACAAGGTTATCCTGACGTTTTTTATCGACGAAGGGCGCCGCGTGATCGTCCGCGAAGTGCGGGTGGAGGGGGTGTCCCATTTCTCGGCTCGCCAGGTGCGCCGAAAACTGAAGAAGACGCGGCAAAAAAAAGTTTTTAAAGAAGACGTCCTGGACGATGATTTGCGGGCTTTGGTGAACGCCTACCGCAACGCCGGGTATTTGGAGGTCAAAGTCGACGCGAGCCGGCGCGACTTCACCGAAGACCGCGCGGGGGTCGCCCTCACGCTCGCGGTCACCGAAGGGCGACGCTACACGGTGGGGGACGTGACTTTTGCGGGGGCGACCCTTTTTAGCGAAAACGAGCTTCGCCGGGCCGTCACTCTAAAAAACGGCGCGCTTTACGAACAAACCTTGATGGACGAAACCCAGCGCAATCTGCAGGATCTCTACGCCGACAAAGGCTATTTGCGCGCGGAGGTGGTCCCCACCACGGACCCCCGCCCGTTGGACGGCGTCACGGGCACCGTGAATCTGCGTTTCGACATCGCCGAGAGCTCGGTCGTGCGGGTCGACCGGATCTACGTGGACGGCAACACCTACACGAAGGAGAACGTGGTCCGCCGCGAGGTCTTGCTGAAACCCGGGGATGTGTTTTCCGCCGGAAAGATGCGAAGGTCCGTGGAGGCGATTTACAACCTGGGCTTTTTGGACGACGTCCAGGTGGACCTCCAACAGCCCCGCTCGCCCGATTTGGCCGACGTGGTCTTCAGCGTGAAAGAAGGGAAGCCCGGCATCCTTTCCGCGGGGGCGGGATACTCCAGCTTGGACGGCATGGTGGGGACGGTGCAGGTGCAGCACATCAATTTCCTGGGACGGGCGCAGCGGATCAACGTGATGTGGGAATTCGGCCGCAAGCGGCAGAATTACGAGCTCGGTTGGACGGACCCGTGGTTCCTGGGCCGGCGCATGAGTCTGGGCGCCGATCTTTTCGACACCGTGCGCACCCTGCCCTTCAACGGGAACAGTTTCGCCTACAAAAAAGGCAACCGCGGTTTCGGGTTGCGCCTCGGGCCCCGGCTGACGGATCGGTTGTCCCTCATTGAAAACTACAACTACGAGCGGGTCCGGGTGTTCGACATCGACGCGGAATTCCAGACCAACACCAACCCCGACCTGGTGATCAAACCCTCCGACGACATCAAGTCGGCCTTCACCACGGGCATCGTCTACGACAACCGCGACAATTATTTCGACGCGTCCCGGGGCGGCCGTTACTTCGCCACCGTCCAGACGGCCGGCGGGCCTTTCGGCGGCGATTTGAATTTCTACAAGCCCGAGATCTCCGCCGCGCACTACTTCCCGACGTTTTGGAAATTCGTCCTCACCCTGTCCGCGCGGGGGTCCTACGTGAGCGAATTCCCGCCCACGAAGGAACTGCCGATCTCCGAGCTCTTCCGGATCGGCGGCGTCGACACGGTGCGGGGCTACGACATCGGGGAGGTCGGGGTGGACGGGGGAAAAATCTACACCGTTCTCAACGCCGAGTACAAATTCCCCCTGGTTCAAGAGAACAAACGGACGGTGCTGCAGGGGGCCGTCTTCGCCGATTTGGGCGGGGCTTGGACGAACCGCGAAGACATCACCTGGGCCATCGGTTCCCAGCCGAACCAGATGCGGGCCGGCGTGGGGTTCGGCATTCGCTTCAAAACGCCGGTCTTTCCCATTCGTTTGGACTGGGGGTGGGGCCTCAATCGTCCCGCCGACGAGCCGAAGAGCGAATTTTACTTCACCATCGGGAATATTTTTTGAGCCGTCCCTCGGCGCCCCGGGGCACCCGGGACCTGTTCGGCGACGAAGTCCGGTTGTTCCGGCGCATCGAAGAGCGGGCCGCCGACTGCTTCCGCCTTTACGGGTACGAAGAACTGCGCACGCCCGTTTTTGAAAACGTCGATCTCTTTCGCCGGGCGGTGGGCGACACCACCGACATCGTTGAAAAGGAGATGTACGTTTTCGAGGACCGGGGCGGGCGCCCCCTGGCGTTGCGCCCCGAGGGCACCGCCGGCGTGGTGCGCGCCTATTTGGAGCACGCCTGGGACCAGAGCGCGCCGGTGAAAAAACTTTTCTACAGCGGCCCCATGTTTCGGGCGGAGCGGCCCCAGGCCGGCCGGTACCGGGAATTCCGTCAAACGGGCGGCGAGTTTTTCGGCAACGCTTCTCCCGAGGCCGACGCCGAAACCCTGCTCCTCATGCGGGACATTTTGGCGGCCGCCGGCCTGCCCAAGGGCGCGGCCACCTTTGGGGTCAACTCCCTGGGGTGCGCCGTGTGCCGTCCGGCTTTTCGAGACGCCCTGCGCGCCTATTTGGAGCCCAAGAAAGCCGGCTTTTGCGAAAATTGCCAGCGCCGGCTGGCGGTCAACCCGCTGCGCGTTCTGGACTGCAAAGGGGACGGACCGGCCCTGGCCGACGCCCCGGTCACGACCGACCATTTGTGCGCCGATTGCCGGTCCCATCACGGGCGCGTTCTCGAATTGTTGCGGGCGGCCGAATTGGCCTTCGCGCCGGCCCCCCGGCTGGTGCGCGGGTTGGATTACTACACCCGAACGGTTTTTGAGGTGACGGCCCCCGGTTTGGGGGCGCAGGACGCCCTCGGGGCCGGCGGCCGCTACGACGGTTTGGTCAAGTCCTTGGGCGGCCCGGACACCCCGGCCGTGGGGTTCGCCTTCGGCGTGGATCGCGTGGCCCGCGCCCTCGCGGCGCAAAACGTGCTCGTGGCGGGGCCGCGCCGGGTCTTCATCGCCCAGATGGGCGCGGGCACGGCCGACGCGGCGTTCCGCTTGGCCGATGAACTGCGCGGGGGGGGCCTGTGGGAAGCCGCGTCCCTGGCCGTCGAGGTCGGCGCCCCGGGCAAAAGTCTCAAGTCCCAATTTCGCGCGGCCGACGGTTGGGGCGCGGCGTGGGTGGTGTTGGTCGGCGAAGACGAATTAAAAAAACAAACGGTGATCCTCAAAGACCTCCGGGCCGGAGCCCAGCGCGAAGTGCCCCTCGCGCGGGCCGCGACCGCGGTTTTGGAGACGATCGCGGCGGAGAAACCATCGTGAAACGAACCCTTTATTGCGGCCAAGTGCGGCCGGAGCACATCGAAAAAACGATCACCCTCGCGGGTTGGGTCCACAACCGGCGGGACCACGGCGGGGTGCTCTTCATCGACCTGCGGGACCGCGAAGGGTTGGTCCAGCTGGTGTTCCACCCGGAGCGCAAAGATGTTTTTGCCCAGGGCGAGGGGTTGCGCGGCGAAGCCGTCATTGAAGTGACCGGCGTCGTCAAACCCCGCCCGGCGGGGACGGAAAACCCCCACATGCCGACGGGAGGCGTCGAAGTCTGGGTGGAATCGCTCGAAGTCTTGAACACAAGCCGGGTGCCCCCTTTCGAGATTTCGGAGCATTGCAACGCCTCGGAAGACGTGCGCCTTCAGTACCGCTACCTGGACCTGCGCCGGCCCCCCCTGCAGAAAAACCTCATTTTGCGCCACCGCGTCACCCAGGCCGCCCGGGATTTTCTGACGGCCGCCGGTTTCCTGGAATTGGAGACGCCGTTCCTCACCAAGTCCACCCCCGAGGGGGCCCGCGATTTTCTCGTGCCCTCGCGGCTCGCGCCGGGGTCGTTTTACGCCCTGCCCCAGTCGCCGCAGCTTTTCAAGCAATTGTTTATGGTCGCGGGGTTCGATCGCTATTACCAAATCGCGCGCTGTTTCCGCGACGAGGACCTGC
Source organism: Elusimicrobiota bacterium (assembly GCA_016706425.1). NCBI lineage: Bacteria > Pseudomonadati > Elusimicrobiota > Elusimicrobiota bacterium. The sequence goes on along the minus strand of JADJJR010000001.1, from coordinate 2,086,784 downwards.
GGGCCGATCGTCAGCCGGAGTTCACCCAAATCGATCTCGAAATGTCTTTTGTCGATGTCGACGACGTCGTGGCGTTGGTCGAGGGGTTGATCCAGGCGGCGTTCCGCGCGGCCGGCCGGGAGGTGGTCGTCCCCTTCCCCCGGCTCTCTTACGACGAGGCCATGCGGCGCTTCGGCTCCGACAAGCCGGATCTCCGCTTCGGCATGGAGATCCAGGACGTTTCATCGGTGTTTTCCAAAACCGGGTTTCAAGTGTTCGCCAAGGCCCTGGCCGCCGGCGGCGTCGTGCGCGCCCTGTGTTTTCCCGGCGGGGCCGCTCTGTCGCGGACGGAGATCGACAAGCTGACCGATTGGGTGAAGACTTTCGGCGCCAAGGGGCTGGCCTGGCTGAAAATGACGCCCCAGGGTCCCGAGTCGTCGATCGCAAAATTCCTGAGCGAAGGGGAACTCGCCGCCCTGCCGAAGGCCGTCGGCGCGAACACGGGCGACATCCTTTTCTTCGGGGCGGGACCGGCGCTCGACGTCGCGGCCTATCTGGGACCCTTGCGCGTGGAATTGGCCCGCCGCGCGGGCTGGACCAAGACGGACGGTGTTTTCAAATTCCTTTGGGTCATGGACTTCCCCTTGATGGAATACAGCGCCGAGGACAAAAAATGGAACGCCGTCCACCACCCCTTCACCCGCCCCGCCGCGGAGGACGAAGCCGCGTTGCTGGCGGGGACCCCCCCGGCCGCCGAGCGGCTGTCGGCGATGCGTTCGCGCGCCTACGACATTGTTTTGAACGGCACGGAAATCGGCGGCGGCTCCATCCGGATCCATCGCACGGTCCTGCAGGCGAAGATTTTTGAATTGTTGGGCATTTCGCCGGAGTCGGCCCGGGCCAAGTTCGGCTTTTTGCTCGACGCGCTGGATTTCGGCGCGCCGCCCCACGGCGGTTTGGCCTTGGGGTTGGACCGCCTGGTGGCGCTGCTTTCCGGCGAGGATTCCATTCGCGACGTCATCGCCTTCCCCAAAACCCAAAAGGGCGCGGACCCCATGAGCGGGGCCCCCTCGGCCGTGGACGAGGCTCAGTTGCTCAAAGAATTGACCCTCAAAATCGCCCGGGTCCCGGCCCCGCCCCCGGCGCGTTGACAAGCCGTCGGACGCGCGGTACACTTAAAACAGCTCCATGAGAGTCCCAGGGAAGAGCGTCTCCCCGACGTTTCGCCCCCCCCGTTTTGACGTTGGCGGGGGTCGGCCGGCGTCCGCACCGGGGGGGCCGGGCCCGTGGTGACCCGCCGACTGGCCTTGGCCGACCAAGAAGAAGCCGTCCTCCTCTTCGGTCAGCACGACCGCAACCTCAAAGAAATCGAACGCCGTTTCAACGTGCAAATTTTCGTCCGCCCCTCGGACCGGATCGACGAGGGGGGGCTCACGCTGGCCGTGCGCGGCCGCCCCAAACCCGTCGAGCAGGCGTTGTCCACCCTCGAAGAGATGAAGCGCCACGCCGCGCGTTCGCGCCAGCACGGGGCGCCGTTGTCCTTGCTCGAAGTCCCCGCCGCGGGCGTGCCGGGGGGGCCCGTTCCCGCGGGGGCGATCTTGGTGACCGTGACGGGACAACCCCTGCGTCCTCAATCCGCCACCCAGGAGGCCTACGTCCAGGCCATTCGCCAACGCGATCTCGTGGTGGGCATCGGCCCGGCGGGATCGGGCAAAACCTATTTGGCGGTGGCCTCCGCGGTGGCCGCCCTCGAACGCGGCGACGTCAATCGCGTCGTGCTCACCCGGCCGGTGGTCGAGGCGGGGGAAAAGCTGGGTTTTTTGCCCGGGGATTTCTACGAAAAGGTCCACCCTTACCTCAAACCGTTGTACGACGCGTTCCACGCCATGGTGGGGGCCGAACGCTTCCGCCTGTGGCGCGAGGAAGAGATCATCGAGATCATTCCCCTCGCCTACATGCGGGGCCGGACCCTCGACGACGCGTTCGTCCTATTGGACGAGGCCCAGAACACGACCGCCGAGCAAATGAAAATGTTCCTGACCCGCCTGGGCAACCGGTCGCGCATGGTGGTCACGGGGGACGTCACGCAAATCGATTTGGAAAAAAAGGCGACCTCGGGGCTTGTCCAGGTCCAGGACGTCCTGAGCGGGGTGGAGGGCGTGGAGTTCGTCCGGTTTTCCGAATCCGACGTCGTGCGACACCCCCTGGTGCGGCGGGTGATCGCGGCCTACGACGCCTGGGAGCACCGCCGCAAGGAGGCCTGATGCCGAATTTTTTAAAGACGTTGATCAACCGTTTCCTCCGTCCTTTCCTCCTCCGACTGCTGCACTGGACGGAGCGCAGCGGTCCGCTGTCGGGACCGCGCGCCGGCGTGTTCCTGGAGCGGGAAATCCACATCCCCCCGGGCGTCGTGGCGTTTGTGGTCGGGGTGTTCTTGACGTTGGTGCTTGTCTCGGAGCTGGGGTGGGGCGCGCGCCCGTTGGGCGCCGCGCTGATCCTCACGGGAGCGCTGGTTTTCCTTTTCTCCCTCTACCTGCGTCAGGACCATCCGGACATCATTAAAAACGCCGACGCCGTGGCCCTGTTGGGGGTTCTCACGGTGGCGGGGGTCCTCGGGACCGAAGTGTGGTTGGATTGGGCCCGGCGACAAACCTGGGTGTCGCCCTACGGCCTGCCCTTAGCGGGCGTCAGCGTGCTGACCGCCGTGTTGCTCCACCCCCGCGTGGCGGTGGTGTTGACGCTCGTTCTTTCCTTGGTCTTCGGCCTGCTCAACGCGTTTTCTTTGGAGGGGGCGCTTGTGGTCTGTTTCGGGGGAATGGCGGGCATCGCCCGGTCCGTCCGCGTTCGCACGCGCCGCGATATCCTCGTCGCCGGCCTGTTCATTTTTATCGGCCAGGTCGCGGCTTTGGGAATGTTGTCGTTGCTGGGGCGCCTCCCCGCCGGGACCTGGGTGTTCGGCGTCAAGTGGGCGGGGGTGGCCAGCGCGGCTTCGGCCCTGTTGGCCCTGGGTCTTTTGCCGTTCCTTGAGTTGTTTTTCTCCCGTCTCTCCGACATCCGGCTCCTGGAACTCTCCGACGTCAATCACCCCCTGCTGAAAGAAATGAGCGTGGAAGCCCCCGGGACGTATCACCATTCCTTGATCACCGCCTCCCTCGCCCAGGCGGCGGCCGAACGTCTGGGCGCCAACGGCCTTCTCTGCCGGGTGGGCGCCTATTTCCACGACATCGGGAAGCTGGTCAAGCCGGAATATTTCGTCGAAAACCAAGGCGCTCTGGGAAATCCCCACGAGTTGTTGCCGCCCAACATGTCGCGCATCGTCATCCAAGCCCACGTCAAAGACGGCTTGGCCCTCGGGGCGCGTTACAACCTCGACCACAGCATCACGGATTTCATCGCCCAACACCACGGGACCTCGCGTGTGGAATATTTCTACCGTCGGGCCATCGAACAGACGGAAGGGTCCGAGGACGTCGATGAAGACCTTTACCGGTACCCGGGCCCCCGGCCGCGCACGAAAGAAACCGCCATCGTGATGTTGGCGGACTCGGTGGAGGCCTCCTCCCGTTCCCTCGACGACCCCACCCATCAACGCCTCACGGACCACGTGAACCGCATCGTCGACGGGAAAACCATCGACGGACAATTCGACGAGGTGCCCCTGACCCTGGCCGAAATCCAAAGGGTCAAGGACAGCTTTGTGAACACCTTGGTCGGTGTTTACCACACGCGCGTGCGTTACCCCACCAGCCACGAGACCGACCTGGAACAGCGCACGGCCGCGCCGCCCCGGTGAAAATCGCTTTTTGGACACGGGGCGCCCGTCGTCCGGCGGCCGAAAAGCACGCCGCGCGGGGCGTGCGCGCGGCCCTGGGCCGTCGCCGGGGCGGAGAGATGAACGTGGTGTGGACGTCCCGCGGGGATCTTCGAAAAATGAACGTGCGTTTCCGCAAGACGGACCGCTTCACCGATGTGATTGCTTTCCGCCACGAACCCGCGCCCGGCGAACGCCGCCGCCGGGCGGCGGACACCCCGTTCGGGGACCTCTACATCGCCGTTGACCAGGCCCGCAAGAACGCCCGCCGGTTCGGCGTGACCTACAACGAGGAAATCGTCCGTTTGGCTGTTCACGGGACGCTCCACCTGCTCGGCCACACCGACTACACGCCGGTCCCCCGGGCCCGCATGTGGGCCGCCCAGGAGCCCCTGGTTCGGCGGGTGATGGCCCGCGCCCGGTTGAAATGATCCTCCTGGAGGCGGCGGCCCTCGCCGCTTTTCTGGCCCTCTCGGCCTATTTCGCGTTGGTGGAGGCGGCGGTGACCGCCCTCTCCGCCGTGCGCATGAAGAAACTCGCCTTCATTGATCCCGTCCTCCTGCCGCATTTCCAGGAATGGCTCGAAAAACCGCACCGGCTTTTGACGGTCCTTATGATCGGCAACAACCTGGTGAACGTGGCGTTTTCCAGTTTGGCCGCGCTGGCGGCCATCCCCCTGCACCGCGTTTTTCCGTCGGTGGTCGTCCACTGGACGGTGTGGTTGCTCGTCACGGCGGTCCTTCTCGTGGGCGGGGACATCGTGCCCAAAATCGTCGGCCGCACCTACCGCGAACGGGTGGCGGTGTGGGCCCTTCCCTTGATGACGCGGGCGACCCGGGCCCTGTCCTTTCTCTGGCGGCCGCTGGACTGGGCCTTGTCGCGGTGGGCGCCGTCTTTGCACCGCGCGCCGGTCAACCCCCTTCAGGTGGTGAGCCTCGAGGAATTGCAACAGGCCGCGGCCGAATCCTCGGCCGCCGGGCATTTGTCCCGGGAGTCGGGGGAAATGTTCCACCGGGCCCTGGCGCTCACGCAGAAAACCGTCGGCGACATCGCGCGGCCGGCGGGGAATTTGGATCGCCTGCCCCTCGAAGTCCTCGATCGGCCCGGCGGGGGCGAACGATTTTTGGACCTGCTGGTGGAAACGGGCCGCACCCGGGTGCCGGTCACCCGCGGTGATCGCCCTGTCGGGTACGTCAACGTTTTCGACGTCCTGCGGGAGGGCGACGCGGAATCGGGGGTCGGGTTGGACGGGCTCATACGCCCCTTGCGCTGGGTGTCGCCCGCGACGCGGGTCGTGGATCTGTTGGAGGAATTCCGCCGGAGCGGCGATCCCTTCGCCCTGGTGGGCACGCCGGCCGGGGAAGAGCGGGGGTTTTTGACCCTCGAGGACCTGTTGGAGCAGATCGTCGGTGACATCCTCGATGAATACGACCGCGAACGCACGGACGGCCCCGCGTGACCGAGTTTTTTTTCAAACTGTTCGCGGCGGCCGCGATCTTGGTGGTCAGTGCGCTGTTTTCACTCGCGGAAACCGCCTTCATGAGTTTGTCCCGATTGCAGTTGGACCGTCTCGACAAACACCGCCCCGGAAAATTGGATTTTTGGCGCCGCGACCCCGACCGCGCCCTGGCGGCCCTCCTGCTCATGAACAACGTGGCCAACGCCGGGCTCGGCGTGCTTTCGGTGTCCCTGGCGCTGGACGCCGTGGCGCTCCTGGGGATCCCCTTCGCGCAGGGGCGTGTGTTGTTCCCGGCGCTCACCGCCCTGTTGGTGATCCTGCTGGCCGAAGTCGCCCCCAAGGTCGCCGCGCGGGCGCGCCCGGAACCCCTGGCGCTCGCCCTCGCGCCCATGACGCGTTTCCTTGCCGAACGCTTTGGTCCTTTAATGGATTTGCTCCTCCGGCGAACGGGCCGCGCGTTGTCGTTTATGTCCCGCACGGTCCGCACCGAGAAGGCGCAATGGGACTCGGCGATCCTCCGGCACCTTTTGGAGAAAGCCTCGGTGGACCGGCCGTTCAAGCGGGTTTTGGAAAATTTGGTGGAATTCGGCCATCGTCCGGTCACGTCGGTGATGATTCCCCGGGCCGACATTCAAGCCGTGGATCTCCGTCTGGACCGGACGGCCCTTTTTGAGAAAGTCCTGGCCTCCGGGCATTCACGGGTCCCGGCCCACCGGGGGTCTCTCGACGCCCTCCAGGGGTTGATTTACGCCAAAGATTTGCTGGCCGAACGCCGCAGCGCGGCGCTTATCGCGGCGGACGATTTGATTCGCCCTTTGCCGCGCGTCGCGCCCGAAATGTCGTTGGCCGAGTTGCTGCGGGAATTCCGCAAAGGGCACCACCACATGGCTTTGGTGGTGGACCGGTTCGGGGCGGTGTTGGGTTTGGTGACGTTGCAGGACGCCTTGGAGGCCATTGTCGGCGACATCGCCCGGGAGCCGGATCCGGCGTGAACGTCAACGTGGACGCCGTCGTCTTGGCCGCGGAAGCCCTCTCCGAAACGGACCGGCGCCTCACGCTGTACACGCGGGAATTGGGGCGTCTCTACGCGCGCGCGACCGGCGCGCGCCGCCCCGGCGCCCGCCTCGCGGCCGCCACCGAACCGGGGGCCCGGGCGCGGTTCCGTCTTTGGTTGCCGCCGGGCGCCGCGTCGGGCCGTGTGACCGGCGGCGTTTTGGACGCCGGCGTGCCCGGCCGGGGCGATTGGGTCCGCGCCACCACCGCGCTTTTTGTCTGCGAAGTCGTCGACCGTCTGACCCCGCTGCTTCAGCCCGACGCGGACAAACACCAACTTCTCTGCCGGGCGTTAATGGCCATCGGGCGGGGCGTCCCCGCGGCGGCGGCCGCGTTCTTGGTGCAGGCCGCCCGCTTGGCGGGCTACGCGCGGTTGCCGGGGGGGGCGGCCGCCGAACTCTGCCGTCGACTGGACGCCTGGGACTTCGAGTCGGCGGCCCCGGGCGAGGGGGGCCCGGCGGAGCTCGCCCGGGTGGAGGAACAAGTTGTACAATGGCTCGCTCCGTATTTCGGCCGCCCTTTGAAAACCTGGGGGCACCGGCGCGCGTTGGAGCGGTTTCAAGCCAAAACGAAAGGGCTGCGACGGGTCCCATGACGTTCCAAGACATTATCCTGGCGCTTCACAAATTCTGGGCCAAGCGGGGGTGCCTGCTCTGGCAGCCCTACGACATCGAAAAAGGGGCGGGCACCTTCAACCCGGCGACGTTCCTGCGTTGCCTGGGTCCCCGCCCCTGGGCCGCGGCCTACGTGGAACCTTCGCGCCGGCCCACCGACGGTCGTTACGGCGAGAACCCCAACCGGCTCCAGCATTACTATCAATACCAGGTGCTGATGAAGCCGGCCCCCGCCGACATTCAGGAACAATACCTCGCGTCCCTCAAAGCCATCGGCATCGATCCCAAGCGCCACGACATCCGTTTTGTGGAGGACGATTGGGAATCCCCCACTTTGGGGGCCTGGGGACTGGGGTGGGAGGTGTGGCTGGACGGCATGGAAATCACCCAATTCACCTATTTTCAACAGGTCGGCGGCATCGATTTACGGCCTATTTCCGTCGAAATCACCTACGGGTTGGAGCGGCTGGCGATGTATTCCCAAAAAAAGAACAGCGTCTACGACGTGTTGTGGACGCCCACGACCACCTACGGTCAAGTCCACCTCGAAGACGAGCGGCAGTTCTCCCGCTACAACTTCGAAGAAGCCGACGTGGCCCAACTCCGTCGCCACTTCGACGATTGGGAAACCGAAGCCCGTCGTTTGTTGGACAAAGAGCTCGTTTTGCCGGCCTACGACGCGGTCATGAAATGCTCCCATTTGTTCAACTTGTTGGATGCCCGCCGGGTCCTTTCCGTCACGGAACGAGTGACGTACATCGCCCGGGTGCGCGGGTTGGCGCGGCGCGCGGCGGAGTCCTATGTGAAAACCCAGACCGGAGCGCCCGCGTGAAAGACCTCTTGTTGGAAATCGGGACGGAGGAAATTCCCGCCCGCTTCATCCCCGAGGCCCTGCGGGCGTTGGAATCGGCCGTCCGAGCCTCCCTCGCGGAGGCCGGCTTGGCTTTCGCCGAGGCGCGGACCTGGGGCACGCCCCGGCGGCTCGCCGTGATGGTCGAGCGACTCGCGGACAAATCCCAAGACCGAACGACCGAAGCCCTCGGGCCTTCGGTCGCGCAAGCGAAAGCCGCCGATGGGGCCTGGACGCCCGCCGCGGTCGGTTTCGCCCGGGGGCAGGGGGTCTCTCTCGATGATGTGGGGGTCAAGGACACCGACCGGGGCCCGCGTTTGGTCGCGGTCAAGCGGTTCCCCGGCGTGGCGACCGAAAAATTATTGCCGGAATTGGTGGCCGCTTGGGTGGCCCGGCTGACCTTCCCCAAAAGCATGGTGTGGGAAGAGGGGCTCCAGGCCTTCGCGCGACCGATCCGTTGGCTGTTGGCTTTGCACGGAACCAAGGTCGTTCCTCTGGTCGTGGCCGGCGTGAAATCGGGCAAGAAGACCCGCGGCCTTCGGTTCCACGCTCCCAAACCCGTCGACGTGCCGGCCCCCGCCAAATACGTGTCCTTGCTGCGCAACCATTGCGTGATCGTCGACCCGTCCGAACGGCGGGCGCTCATCGTCCAACAGATCAACCAGGCGGTCAAAGCCGTCCACGGACACGTGCCCCTGGAGCGGTGCCACGATTTGTTGGACGAGGTCACGCAGTTGGTCGAACACCCCGTCGCCATCCTGGGGCGCTTCAACGAAAAACACCTGGCGCTGCCGCCCGAAGTCCTGGTCACCTCCATGAAAAAGCACCAAAAATATTTTCCGGTGTTCGCCGACGCCGCGGGCGTCGCGCTCACCGCTCATTTCGTGGGTATTCGCAACGGCCTGTCGGACCACCAATCGGTGGTCCGCGAGGGGTACGAGCGGGTGTTGGCCGCCCGCTTGGCCGACGCGGCGTTTTTCTTTGAGCAGGACCGGCGGCGGTCCTTGGCCGAACGGGTGGGGGATTTGGCGGGCATCGCCTTCCTCTCGCCGAAACTCAGTCTTCAAGACAAAACCGATCGCACCGTCGCGCTCGTCGGTGTGTTGGCGGCGGGCGTGGGGGCGCCGCCGGCGGTGAAAGAGCGGGCGGGTCGCGCGGCGTTTTTGGCAAAGGCCGATTTGACGACCGGGGTGGTGGGGGAGTTCCCGGAGCTTCAGGGCGTCATGGGACGGATCTACGCCGCCGCCGACGGCGAGGACCCGGTCGTGGCCGAAGCGGTGGAACGTCATTATTGGCCGTTGACCGCCGAAGGAACGCTGCCCGGGCAGGACGTCGCCGCGTTGGTGTCCGTGGCCGACAAACTCGACACCTTGGCCGGAAATTTTCTGATCGGAAAAATACCCTCGGGATCCCAGGACCCGTACGGTCTTCGCCGCGCGGCGATCGGGCTTTTGCGCATTCTGGAGGAGCGGGCGTGGCCGGTGTCGTTGCCGGTTTTGGTGGACGAGGCCTTGGCCCGGTTGCCGGATTCCCTGGGGGACAAGGCGGTCGGTCGCCGTGCCCTCTTGGATTTTCTGCGCCAACGGTGGGCCGCCCTGGCCGAGGCGCGCGGCGCGCGTTTCGATGAGACCGAATCCGTCCTGGCCGCCGGATTCGAACGGGTCGTCGATGCGGGAAAACGTCTGGAGGCCCTCCGCGCGGTGCGTCGTCACCCGGATTTTGAACCCCTCTCGGCCGCCTTCAAGCGGGCGGCCAACCTGTTGAAACAGGCCGAAAAAAAAGGCGAATCGATCGAAAGCGAAGGGGTGGCGGAACGGTTGTCGTCGCCGGAAGAGAAAAACCTGCTGGAGGTTTTAACCGCCGTGTCGGGCCGTGTGGGCGCGGCGATGGCGGCGGGGGATTTCGCCGGGGCCTTTTCCGCTTTGGTGGCCTTGCGGGAACCCGTGGACCGGTTTTTCACCGGGGTGGTCGTCATGGACCCCGACGTCGATCGGCGCCGGACGCGGTTGGGCTTGTTGTCGCTGGTCCGCCGGTGTTTTGCGCCCCTGGCCGATTTTTCCCGGTTGCAGGAAACCCCGGGTCCCTCCGCTTGATCACGGCCTTTGTTCTGCTGGTGTGCCTGGGCGCGGTCGGTATGGCGGTGGCCTTTCGGGCGGGGGTCGCGCGGGCGGAAAAGCCGGGGTTTGTGATCGACTCGGGCGAAAACAGACGCGATGGACCCGCGGTGGCCCGCGCGTTGGAACGCTGGTGTCGGACGGGTCGGATCACGCGGGAGGAAAAGGATCGCCTGTTGGGGTTCCTAAGATCGGAAAATCCCGGCGCCCTTGACATCTGAAGGATTTTGCATTATAAAGATTTCAGCACGTTGTATATATGTAGGGAATGTTGACCGCGCACCTGGCCCGCCGAGAACGTTTCCAGACGCACGATCCTGACTTTTTTGGAGGAGGACTTCATGAAGCTTCTTCGCATTCTCGCCCTGCTGCTCGCGTTCTCGCCCCCGGTTTGGGCGGACGAAATGGAGGACGGGACTGACATTGAAATGCCTCCTCCGCCCGTGGACACGGCCGCCATCGAAGCCCCCACGGCCGATTCGTCCCCCCCTCTTCCGGACGCCACGGTCATCGCCCCGACGCCGACCGAAGGAGCGGTGGTTCCACCGCCGGCGGCCATGACGACGATCGCGCCCGCCCGCGTGGAAACCTCCGGCCCGACCGCCGTCTCGGTGGACGCCGCGGCGCACCGCGTCGTGACGGGGGACACCCTCTGGGACCTGGCGGGATCTTACCTGCAAGACCCTTTTCAATGGCCCAAGATCTATGACGCGAACCGGTCGCGGATCACCAACCCGGATTTGATCTACCCCGACCAGGAGCTCGTCATCCCGAGCCGCGACGCGGCGGCGGCGATGGACGCGCCCGCGGAAACCCCCGCCCCGGTGGTGGAGGACCCCTCTTTCGCGGCGGGTCCGGAAACGGCGCCCGCGACCGACCCGGAGCCGGTGCCGGCGGCGGAGCCGTCGGCCGAGGACACGGCGGTGATCGACGAACCGGCCCCCCCGGCCGTCAATGAGGCGGAGGAGATTACCTCGGCGGTCGCCGCGGCGAAGAAGAAAGCCGTTTCGGCGGCGGGCGCCGGGTTTATGGGCGGCGTCGCCGACACCTTCATCGCGGACGAAAATTGGGAGTACGATGGATACATCATCCGCGATCGGGAACTCAAAATGATGATTTCCCAGGGCGACGTCGTGTACCTCAACGTGGGGGCTTCGGCGGGCGTCAAATCCAAAATGGTGGCCCACGTGTTTCGCGTGGGGCGGAAAGTCAAAGACCCTTATCTGAAAAAGCCGACGGGCCGTTTGGTCAAACGGGTGGGCACGGTGGTGATCACCGGGCACATTTCCGACGAGGGATGCACCGCCGTGGTGACCAACAGCCTCGAGCCGATTCGCATCGGCGACATCGTCAAGTTTCTCTCGAGGTAACAATTGCGGCGAGGCTTTCTCCTTTTCGCGCTGTTTGTGGCCGGGGTTTTCTACGGTTGGAACCGGGGGATCTCGCGCGACGGGTTGGCCCGCTACATCGATGCGCACCCCAGGACATTTAAGGGCGACGCTCTGCTTTACACCCTGGGCAGTTTCCACGAGTTGTTCAACCGCCCCGACCGCGCCGTATCCATGTACGAACGCGTGGTGGTTCTTTACCCCGACTCCCCGCACACGGAGGCTTGCTTGTACGGTGTGGCGTCAAATTTCGAGCGGCTCAAAAACTTCGCCCGCGCCCGCCAGGAATACGAGAAGTACATTGAGGAGTACCCCGAGGGCCGTTACGCGGTTTCTGTAAAAAAGAACATTGAGTTTTTAAAAGGCCTCTAGGGGGAACCTCGGGCGGGATTTCCCGGGAGGGCCGCGTGACTTTTCCCGTTGATGAAAACGACGCACGATTGCTCCTGAGCCTCTGCCCCGGGCTTGGGCCGGTTCGTTTTGGTCGTCTTTTGTCGGCGTTTGGTTCGGCGCAAACGGCCTGGGCAGCCGACCCCGGGGCCTGGGCCGCGGTGGAAGGTCTTGGCCCGGCCCAACGCCCTTCGGGTGGGGGCGAGTCCGATGCGTTATCCCGCGCCGAGGAAGAAAAAGAGCGGATCGCGGCCACCGGGGGCCGATGGCTCACCTCGGCCGATTCGGAATACCCCGCGGCTTTTCGTCTTTTGTACGACCCCCCCATCGGGGTGACTGTGTGGGGGCGTTGGGCGCCGGGCGACGAAGGCGGGGTCGCCATTGTGGGGTCCCGTCAACCCACGGCTTACGGGTTGGCCGCGGCCGCCCGTCTTTCGACCGAATTGGCTGAGGCCGGCGTCACGGTGGTCAGTGGTTTGGCGCGCGGCGTCGACGGGGAGGCCCACCGCGCCGCGTTGAAAGCCGGCGGCCGGACCGTGGGGATATTGGGCAGCGGGTGGGACCGGTTTTACCCTCGGGAGCACCGTCCCTTGGCGGAAAAAATAATTCAACGCGGGGCGGTGGTTTCGGAACACCCGTGCGACGAAGGTCCGTCGCCGGAAAACTTTCCGCGGCGGAACCGGCTGATCGCGGCCTTGGCCCTGGGCGTGGTCGTGGTGGAAGCCAAAGAGCGAAGCGGGGCCTTGATCACCGCGGCTTTGGCGGCGGAATACGGTCGGGATGTGTTCGCTGTGCCGGGGTCGATTTTTTCGCCGTTGAGCCGTGGCCCTCTGGGGTTGATTCAAAAAGGGGCCAAGCCGGTGTCGTCCGCGACTGAAATATTGGACGAATTGGCGGTCCTGCGGGAAGCGGTTTCCCGACCGGTGGAGTCCGCGGGAACTCTGTCTGAAAAAGAACCGGGACCAACCCTCTCGGCGGGCGCGCGGCGGTTGTGGGACGCGCTGGACCACACGCCCGCCGGACTGGACGCCTTGGCGTCGCGGGCGGGCCTCGGGCCCGCCGAAATTGGTCCGGCTTGCCTCGCTTTGGAGTTGGCCGGGCTGGCCCGGGAATTGCCGGGAAAACAATTTGTGCGCACCGAGCGGGTGGCGCATTAAACGCAAAGGAAACCATCATGGCCAAATCCCTGTTGATCGTTGAGTCGCCCACGAAAGAACGCACCATCGGTAAGATGTTGGGCAAAAACTTCGTCATTCGCGCCTCCTACGGGCACATTCGGGACCTCCCCGCCAAAACCCTGGGCGTCGACGTGAAAAAAAATTTTGAGCCGTCCTATGTCTCGCTGCCGCGCGCCAAGAAAATCGTCGCCGAACTCAAAAGCCTGGCGGAAAAGGCCGATCGGGTTTACCTCGCGACGGACTACGACCGCGAGGGGGAGGCCATCGCGTGGCACTTGAGCGAGATTTTGAAACTCCCCAAGTCGAAAGCGAAACGCATCACGTTCCACGAGATCACCCGGGAAGCCTTGGAAGAGGCGGTCAAAAATCCCCGCGACATCGACGAATCGTTGGTGCACGCGCAGGTCGCGCGCCGCGTCCTGGACCGGCTGGTGGGGTACCGCCTGTCGCCCCTGCTGTGGGACAAAATCCGCCGGGGGTTGTCCGCGGGCCGTGTGCAATCGGTGGCCGTGCGGCTGATTTGCGCCCGCGAGGAAGAAATCGAAAAATTCAAAGCCGAAGAGTATTGGACCCTCACGGCGTTGTTGGAAAAAAAGGCGCAACCCTTCAGCGCCGGTCTCACCGCCCGGGGCGAGACGAAATTCAACAAATTCTCCTTCCGCCACAAGGGTTCGGTGGACGAAGTCCTGGCCGCCCTGAAAGGCGCGAGCTACCGCGTGGCCACGGTCGACCCCAAGGAACGCCGGCGTTCCCCGGGCGCGCCATTCACCACCGCCTCCTTGCAGCAGGACGCCTCCCGTCGGCTCCGTTTCGGCGCGGCGCGCACGATGGTGGTCGCCCAACAGCTTTACGAAGGCATTGAGGTCGAGAAGGGCGCCGGTCCGGAGGGCTTGATCACCTACATGCGCACGGATTCGGTGAACGTCGCCAAGGTCGCCCAAACCGAAGCCGCCGCCGTGATCCGCAAAAGCTACGGCGCCGATCATTTGCCTCCGAAACCCCGCGTATACCGGACCAAGGCCAAGAGCGCCCAGGAAGCCCACGAAGCCATCCGTCCGACCAAACCCGCGCGCACCCCGGGTTCCGTGCGGGCGTTCCTCGAGCCCGACCAGTTTAAACTTTACGAATTGATCTGGCAGCGGTTTATGGCCAGTCAGATGGCGGACGCCGTGTACGACACCGTCACCGCCGACATCGAAGCCAACGGTTATCTTTTCCGGGCCACCGGCCACACGCTCCGATTTCCCGGTTACCTCGCCGTTTACGGCGAAGTGGCGGACGACGACGCGGCCAAAGACGACGCCGAACCGTCCACGGCCCTTCCACCCTTGGTGGCGGGGGAAACCGTCTTGCTCAAGGAGTTGAAACCCGAACAGCATTTCACGGAACCGCCGCCGCGTTACAACGAGGCCAGTTTGGTCAAAACGTTGGAAGAGCACGGCATCGGCCGTCCTTCGACGTACGCGCCCACGCTCCAACGGATCGCCGAGCAGGCCTACGTCCGGCTGGAGGAGCGCCGGTTTTACCCGACCCTTCTGGGGCGGGCCGTGGACAAGCAGTTGGTCGAACACTTTCCCGACATCGTGGGGGTGGGGTTCACCGCGAAAATCGAGGACCGGCTGGACGACATCGCCGAGTCGAAAACGGCCTGGACCGACGTCATTCGGGATTTTTACGGCCCCTTTGAAGCGGATTTGAAGAAAGCCGAAAAACGAATGGTCCAGGTGGAAATCAAGCCGATCGCCACGGACGAGAAATGCCCCAAGTGCGCCTCGCCCATGGAAATCCGCGAAAACAAAGCGGGCCGCTACATGGCGTGTTCCCGTTACCCGGAATGCAAAACGACGTTCCCCGTGGACCGGCAGGGAAAAAAAGTCGTTCCCCAGCCCACAAACGAAATTTGCCCCAATTGCGGCAAGCCCATGCTCATGCGCACGGGCCGTGGTTTTGGCCGCCGCCCCACGCGTTACCTCGCCTGCTCGGGGTACCCCGATTGCAAGACCACGTTTTCCGTCGATAAGGATGGCAACAAAATCGTCCGGCCCAAACCCGAGCCCACCGAGTTCAAGTGCCAGAAGTGCGAGCGCATGATGTGGAAGCGCGTGGGCAAACGGGGGCCGTTCCTGGCCTGTTCCGGGTTCCCCAAATGCCGGAACATCAAACCCTTTCCGAAAAGCGAATGAAGGCCGACGAGGCCCTCGAGCGGTTCGGGATGTACCTCCGGGCCGAGCGGAACCTCGCGCCGGCCACCTGCCGCGCCTACCGGGCGGACGTCGCCGAATTCACGGCCCATTGGCGCGAGCGCGGCGACCGCTCCCTGGCGGAAGTCGACCGCGCCGCCTTGCGGGCGTTTCTGGCCGCCTGGGGCCGGCGGCCTTGGCGCCGGGCGACGTTGCTGCGCAAAGTCGAAGCCCTCTGGGCCTTTTTCCGGTTTTTGAAGCGCCAAGGGTTTCGGTCCGACAACCCGACGGACGGCCTGCCCCGCCCCAAACCCGAGCGTCGATTGCCCCGCTTTTGGTCCGAAGCCGAGGTCGAACGGGTTCTGGGCGACGCGGCGGCGCCGCGTCCCGATCCCGTGCGCGACGACCGCGACCGGGCCGTGTTGGAGTTGTTTTATTCCGCTGGGATTCGGGTGGGAGAATTGGTCGCTCTCAACGTGGGGGACGTGGACCCCTGGGAAGGCACGCTTCGGGTCTTCGGCAAGGGTCGGCGGGAGCGTGTGGTTCCTTTGGGGGAACGCGCGCTTGGGGCTCTGCGCCGAACCTTGTCCCGCCGGGGCGTGGACCTGTTGTCGCGGACGTCCACCGGTTTGGCCGCGGCGCTTTTCGTGGGCCGCGCCGGCCGCCGCCTGGAGGTTCGCACCGCGCGCCGCGTGGTGGAGCGCGCCGGACGCCGGGGCGGGGTGACGGGGGCCCACCCCCATTTGCTTCGCCACTCTTTCGCGACGCACCTCTTGGACCGCGGGTGCGATTTGCGCTCGGTCCAGGAAATGCTGGGCCACAAGAATTTGTCAACCACACAAATCTACACGCACGTCACCCCCCAACGCCTTCGGCGGGTTTACGACGACGCCCACCCCCGTGCCTGACCGGGTCCTTCACGACAAGATTCAATTGCTGATGGATGAAACCGGCTGCGAGCGCGGCCAGGCGGAATTGGCCATGTCCCTCGCGGGGTTTGATTTGGAAAAAGCCGTCCGGACCATCGGCACGCTGTTGCGCGACATCGTGGTCGTGAAAGGAAAGTTCGCCCAGGGCGCCCGCCACGAATACGGTCTCGTGCTCTTGATCGCCGATCGCCGGCGCGAACACCTTTTCCGGGCGCGCGCCGTTCTCTCCTACAACCCGGCCCTGTACGAAACGCCCCTTGCCGAGCCCTGGCACGAATTCGAGCGGGCCCTCTACGCCGGGCGGCTTGCCGAAGGCACGCTGCAACAGGCCAGCCAGGATCTGGAACGCGCGCTGGTCGGCCGCGTGGAAAGCCAACGCCAACGCCTGTTCACCGCCTTGCGCGATGAAAGCGCCGGCGCGTTGTCGGGTTTCTTGGACGAAATGCTCACCGCCCATTTCGGGCGGGCCGCGCTCACCACGGCCACCGCTGTGGACGTCGTGGACGTCGATCAGTTTCGCCGCCTGCCGTTGAAAAGCGAGGCCGCGGTGGAGGCGCCCGTCGCCCCGCGGGAGGCGCCCTTGCGGCTCGCCCTGGAGGCGGTCGACGACGGCGACGGCCCCGCGGCGGAGGCCCTCGGGCCGGGGGACGCCCTCTGGGTCCGCGTGGTCGACCCCCGCGACATCGGTCAGTATTTGGCCCGTTTGTTGGGGCCCGTGGACGACGCCGGCCCGCGGCCTTTTGAGGCGCCGATCGAAGAATCCTTCACCCACGAAGGTCGTCGCGTCCTCCACGTCCGTTTGACGCCGTCCGTGAGCGGTGTCGTCGCCGTGTCCCCGGATCGACGGCTGAAAGCCCGTCTTCACGGCGCGGAGCGGTGGTGGCGGCGTCTTTTGCCCGAACGCCCCGGCGCGCGCGCCGGCGACTGAACCCCGGCGCCGGCCCGATGGCGAAGCCCCCGTCCTCCCCTGGGTTTTTCACTTGGCGGGATTACGTCCTCACGCCTTTGGTGGAACTGGCCCTGCTCGCCTTATCGGCGGGCGCGGCGATCGCCCTTCACCGTTGGCGGCCCTCCGAATTTTTTGTCTCCGCCGTCGTGTTTTACGGGACGCTGATGGCCTCCACGGCGGCGTTCCTGGCCGCGTTGCGGCGCGGGTGGCCTTTTGAAGAAGGCCGATTTCCTGTTCGTGAGCGCCCTTGGATTTTTTATCGTTGGAAACTCCACAATTTCCTTTGCATGACCAATTTGTTCCTTCACTATCAAAACAGCTTGTTGCCGCCCCCCGTGCGAAAGTTTTTTTCCCGCTGGCTCGGCGCCCGCGTCGGCAAGGGGTTGATCTCCATCGGCGGGTTGACGGTCGACCCGTATCTAATCGATATCGAAGAAGGCGCCTTGATCGGCCACGAGGCCCTGCTGATCCCCAACGAAGTCTCGGCCACGCACCTCACCCTTCGCCGGATTCGCGTGCAACGGGGCGCGGTGGTCGGGGCGCGGTGCGTGGTGGGGCCGGGGGTCGAGATCGGGGCCGGCGCGATGGTGAAGGCGATGTCGTGGGTCCCGGAAGGAACCCGAATCCTGCCCGGGGAGGTGTGGGGTGGCGTGCCCGCCAAGAAAATGGGGGAGGGGGCGCCGGGGGGAGACGAAGGGTCCTGTTTTTTCACGGGCTGGCGGGATTGGGTGTTGACCCCGCTCGTTGAAACGGGCTTGCTGATCCTCGCCGGCACCGGGGCTTGGGGGGTCGCCCGGCTCGGGGCGGGTGTTTTCATCACATCGATTTCGTTTTACGTTTTATTGGTGGCGGCCACCCTGGCCTTTCTCGCCGGCCTGCGCGCTTTCTTTCCGTTCCGGGAAGGGGCCTTTCGTTTTTCCGAACATCCGTGGGTGTGCTACCGGTGGAACCTGCACGGTTTTTTGTGCATCACGAATCTCTTTCTCCAATACCAAAACGGTCTTCTGCCGGCGCCGGTTCGCCGGTGGTTCTGCCGTTTGTTGGGCGCTCGCGTGCGCGCGGGGGGCGGGATGCGGTCCATGAGCGGCCTGATCCAGGATCCTTTTTTCGCCGCGCTTGGGCCAGGCAGCGTCATCGCGCACGACGCGCTCCTTCTGCCCCACGCCTTGACGAGCGACACTCTTCACCTGCGGCGCGTGGTGGTGGAGGAGGGCGCGGTCATCGGACCGCGGGCGTTGGTCATGCCGGGCGCGCGGGTGGGCGCGGGCGCACGGGTGGGCGCGCTGTCGTTGGTGACCACCGGCACCGAAATTCCCCCGGGCGAAATTTGGCGGGGCATTCCAGCGCGCCCCAGCGGGCAGGCGCGACCGGGGGCGGCGACGGGCGTGTTCCGGACCGAAGGCCGGGATGTCCTGTGGTCCGCGGGTCTTCTGGTGGGTTTGATGGGCGCGGCGGCGGGGAGCGCGTTCGCGGTGCGGGGAATATGGGCCCCGGACCCCTTCGCGGGGCTTTTGGTATTTTACGCAGGGCTTGTTGTCCTCACCTTGGGGGTTTTGAAAATCATGCGGACCGTTTGGCCGGTGCCCATCGGGGTTCACGATTCCCGGGGGGGAGCGGTCGCCGTTTTCCGCTGGCGCCTCTACGGTTTCCTGTGTGTGACGGTCCTTTTCCTGCATTATCAGAACGGGTTGTTGCCCCCGGTTTTTCGGAAGGTATTTCTCTGGACCCTCGGGGCCCGGGTGTCGTTGGCCGATGTTTTGTCCGTGGGCGGGACGGTTCTTGACCCGCACCGCGTCTCGCTCGGGCGCCTGGCCATGTTGGGGCTCGACAGCCTGGCCTTGCCCGTCGACGTGACCGAGGAAGGCATTGTGGTCGGCACCGTCGACATCGGCGCCGGGGCCGCCGTGGGGCCCCGCAGCGTCGTTTCCCCGGGGGTGGTCATCGGCGCGGGCGCCACCATCGCTCCCCTTTCCCACGTCGAACGGGGCACGCGTGTGCCGCCCGGGGAAACCTGGGCGGGCGTGCCCGCCCGCCGCGTTTCGTAGCGGTTTCCGACCGTTTTCGACCGACCACCATCCCAATAAATTTTTCTTGACAAACGTCCGGGGCTTCACTATGCTTGAGCGCGGTGGGAGAAAGTGGAGTCAAGTGGTGAAGTGTGTGGAAAAGTGGAGAAAACGGGCGAATGTTCCTCGGCGGTGAGCACCGACACACGTTGGACGAAAAGCGCCGCCTGGCCTTGCCCGCGCGGCTGCGCCACGGCGTTCGGCAATTTGTCCTCGCGCGGGGATTGGAAGGGTGCATCGCCCTCTACACGGAGGTCGAATGGCGGAAACTTCTAACGAAACTGGAAGGCCTGCCCGTTGCGGACAAAACCCACGCGCGCGCTTTCAAGAGGCTTTTGATTTCGGGAGCGATCTTGTCGGACGTGGATGGACAGGGGCGCCTCTTGGTCCCCGAATCGCTCGGGCGCTACGCCGGCATTCGCCGGGATGTCACGGTGGTGGGAATGGACTCCCGGATCGAACTCTGGTCTTCGGAGCGTTGGGCGCAATATAGAAAGCGCGCCGAACGCAGCGCGGCCAAAATCGCCGCGGACATCGATTTGTAAGGTTGTCCCGCCCCGCGCGGGACCGGTTCTTTGAGCGACGCGATTCATCGGCCCGTGATGTTGCGGGAAACCGTGGGGGCCTTGAACCCCCGGTCCGGGGGCCTCTACGTGGACGCCACCTTGGGTTTGGGCGGTCACACGGAGGCCCTGCTCGCGGCCTGCGCTCCCGACGGGCGCGTGGTCGCGGTCGACCGAGACCCCGAAGCGCGGGCTTTGGCCCGCGCGCGATTGGCCCACGCGGCCGATCGTCTGACGGTGGTGGAGGGGAATTTTGACCGCTTCGACGAGCGCGCGGGTCTGGTCGAAGGATCGGTGGACGGCGTTCTGGCCGATTTGGGGGTGTCTTCCTTGCAGCTCGACCGGGCGGAGCGGGGTTTCAGTTTTCGCCGTCCCGGTCCCCTGGACATGCGGATGGACCCAACACAAGGACCGACGGCGTCGGAAATGTTGCGCGCGGCGTCATTGGAGGATTTGGAAGGTTGGTTGCGGAGGGCCGGGGAAGAGCGGTTTGCGGGAAAATTGGCACGCCGGTTGAAAGACCTGGCGCCCGGCCTGGGTTCGACCGCGGATTTGGCGGAAGCGGTGGCCCGGTGCGTGCCCCGGCGGGGCAGAAGCCACCCGGCCACGCGGGTCTTCCTGGCCTTGCGGATGGCGGTCAATCGCGAGATGGAAAGTTTGGATGATTTTTTAGCGCGCGCGGCGCGCGTCCTGAAGCCGGGGGGGCGGTTGGCCGTCCTGACCTTCCACTCGGAGGAAGACCGGCGGGTGAAAGAAGCGGGCCGCGGCGGCCCCCCGTGGCGGGCCGTCACAAAAAAGCCCCTGGCCGCGTCCGGGGTCGAGCGGGCCGAAAACCCGCGCAGCCGCAGCGCAAAATTGCGCGTGCTCGAAAAAATTTGACCCCGCGGGCGGGGGCCGTTCCGCCCGCCGACGATTCAGGGGTCCGGGTGTCTTCTCTCGGCGGAGGCACCCGCCCTTTTGCGACAGGCCGGGATCCGTCGCACGGATTGGGGGGAGGGTGTCTCTCTCGGCGGGACACCCTGCCTCTTTTGACACCACGAGCGGCAAACCCGGGGGGGAGAGGCGACTCTCCTCCCCGGAAAATTTGGGAAGTCCATGAAGGGGGCGCGACGTGCGGTCTTGGCGGCCGGTGTGGAAACGGGTGGTCTGGGCGGGGGGCGGGTTGTTCGGCCTGCTGGCCCTGTCGGCTTGGCTGCAGGTTCAGGCTGTGCGCCTGTCGTACCGCTCCCACGCGCTTCGCCAGGAAATCGCCGCCCTCGACCGGCGCGAAATCGCCGCCCGGAGGCGGCTGGACACCGCCCTCGCGTTGCACCGCTTGGACGACCGCGGCCGAGCGCAAGGCCGGCTCGGCGTGCCCCGCCCGGAACAAGTCCGGCTCCTCTCGGAAGTTTAACCCCCCGCATGATTCGACGTTTTCGCGTCGCGTTGGGCCTCCTCACCGTGGGCTTCGCGGCGGTGCTGACACGCCTGGCCTATTTGCAAATT
The DNA here is from genome assembly GCA_016706425.1 of Elusimicrobiota bacterium. Lineage (NCBI taxonomy): Bacteria > Pseudomonadati > Elusimicrobiota > Elusimicrobiota bacterium. The sequence goes on along the minus strand of JADJJR010000001.1, from coordinate 2,065,776 downwards.
TGGTGCCACGCCGATTTGACGGCCCGCGCCGCCCAACAGGCCCACCGTTGGGTGCGGGAGGCGCCGCGTCGCGCGGCCATCGTGGACCGCCACGGCGCGCCCCTGGTCGAATCGGTGGCGAGCGCGTCCTGCTACGTCGACCCGACCCTGCTGGGGCACCCCCACACCGCCGCCGCGCGTTTGGGCGCCGCCCTCGATTTGGATCCGGCCCGATTGGCGCGCGCCTTCCAGGAAGCGCGCGGTTCCTTCCTGTGGGTCCGTCGGCAACTTACCCCGGAGCAGACGAGCGCGGTGGAAAAAGAGAATTTGAGGGGTGTCGGTCTCGTTTGGGAGTACCGTCGGATTTACCCGAACGGGGATCTGGCCGCCCCTCTGCTCGGCCGCGTGGGGGAGGACGGCCGGGGCCTTTCCGGTTTGGAACACGCGTTCGACGAGGATCTTTTGGACCGGCGCCCCGCGCGCCGCGCCTTGCGCGACGGCAAAGGGCGTCGTCTCGCCGTGGATTCGCTCGATACCGAAATCGATGGAGGACGCGGCCTGCGGTTGAGCCTCGACCGCACCCTTCAATACATCGCCGAACGCGAATTGGATCTCGGCCTACGGCGTTCCCGCGCCAAGGGCGGGGCGGTGGTGATCCAGGACGTGCGCACGGGGGAAATCCTCGCGTTGGCGGGTCGACCCCGTTTTTCCTTTTCGGACCCGACGGTCGACCTGGAAGACCTTCAGGTGCGCGCCACCCAGTGGGTTTTCGAGCCGGGGTCCACCTTCAAGCTGATCACCGCCGCGGCCGCGATCGACCAGGGCCGTGTCCGCACCGATGAGCTGTTCAATTGCGAAGGGGGCAGCTGGAAAGTGGCGGGCGTGGAAATCAACGACCACGAACCCGAGCGCGTGATTTCCTTTGCCCATGTGATGGAGGTCTCTTCCAATATCGGTTTTGCCAAACTCGGTCTTCGACTTGGAAAAGAAAGCCTCTACGATTTCACCCGCGCTTTCGGTTTCGGCACGCGGACCGGCTGCGAACTGCCGGGCGAGAGCCCGGGTTTGCTCCGGCCGCCCGCGCGGTGGAGCGGAACCAGTTTGCCGATTCTCTCTTTCGGCCAGGAAATCGGCGTCACCGCGTTGCAATTGGCGGGGGCTTACACCGCCGTCGCCAACGGGGGGCTTCTGCTTGAGCCCCGCCTCTGCCTGGACGCCCAATGGCCCAACGGCGGCCAACAGCGTTGGTCGTTGCCCGCGGTCGTGCGCCGGGTGATCCGCCCGGAAACCGCCCGGATTTTGACGCGGGTGCTGGAAGGCGTCGTGACCCGCGGCACGGGTCAAGAGGCCGCCGTGGCCGGTTGGACCGTGGCGGGGAAGACCGGCACCGCCCAAAAAATCGATCCTTTGACCCGCGCCTACTCGCCCGATAAGAATGTCGCCTCGTTTTGCGGGTACGTGCCCGCGCGCCAGCCCCGCCTCACAATCGTGGTGGTTTTGGACGAGCCCACCGGAGTCACCTGGGGCGGCTACAACGCGGGGCCGGTGTTCCGCAACATCGCCGCGCAGGCGATGACGCGCCTGGCGGTGCCTCCCGACCCGCCGCCGTCCCTCGTGCGCGCGCCCGAAAAGGGCCGGGGCCAAACGTGATCACGCTCGACGCCCTCCTCGCCGGCATCGCCCCCACCAACGCGGGGGTTCCGTGCGTGCCCCTCACCGGATTGACGGTGGATTCCCGCTCCGTAAAAAAGGGGGACCTGTTCATCGCTTTGCCCGGCACGCGGACCGACGGACACGCCCACGTCGCCGCCGCGGCCGCGGCCGGGGCCGCGGCCGTCCTCGCCGAACGTCCCGTGGCCGCCACGGTGCCGGTGGTGGTCCTGCCTTCAACGGCGAAAGCCTTGTCGACGCTCGCCGCCCGTTTTTACGGCCGCCCGTCGCAACATCTCGAGATCATCGGGGTCACCGGCACCAACGGCAAAACGACCATCACGTACCTGTTGGAGTCCGTGTTGCAGGCCGCGGGAAAATCCGTCGGGGTGGTCGGGACCATCGATTACCGCTGGCCGGGTCACCGCGAAACAGCGCCCAACACCACGCCCCACGCCGCCGATGTTCAACGCCTTCTGGCGGCCATGCGCGACGCCGGCGTGAGCCACGTGGCTATGGAAACCTCGAGCCACGCCCTGGCGCTCGGGCGCGTCGACGACGTGGATTTCACGGGCGCCGTCTTCACCAACCTCACGCAGGACCATTTGGATTTTCACAGGGACATGGAGCGTTATTTCGAAGCCAAGGCCGGACTCTTCGACCGGCTGGATCGCTCCGGCCGTCCCCGTCGACGCGCCGTGATCAACCGCGACGACCCCTGGGCGGAACGCCTTTTGTCCCGGGTCGCCTCCCCCGCGTGGACCTACGGCATCGATAAAGAATCCGATTTCCGCGCCACCGACCTCGTTCTTTCCGCCGAGGGCTCCGCGTTCCGTCTCCTCACGCCTTTTGGGGAACGCCGGGAAAAGTTCAGCCTGGTGGGGCGGCACAACATTTACAACCTGTTGGGCGCGCTCGGCGCGGCCCTCGGGGCGGGTGTGCCTTTGGACACCGCCATCGCCGGGCTCGCCCAAATGCACGGCGTGCCCGGCCGGTTGGAACGGGTGACGGAACGACCCGTCGGAACCACGGGCACGGACCTTCCCTTCGACCTTTTTGTCGACTACGCCCACACGGACGACGCCCTGGTGAACGTGATGCAAACCCTTCGCCCCCTCACCCGCGGGCGCCTGATCGTTCTTTTTGGTTGCGGCGGCGATCGCGACCGCACCAAGCGTCCGAAAATGGGCGAGGCCGCCGCCCGGTTGGGCGACCGCGTCATTGTGACGTCGGACAACCCGCGTTCCGAAGATCCGGAGGCGATCGCCCGGGAGGTGGAGGCCGGGGCCCGTCGCGTGACGGGACGTTCGGTCGAGGTTGTTCTTGACCGGCGGGAGGCCATCGCCCGCGCGGTGTCGTTGGCGGGACCCGGGGACGTTCTTCTCCTTGCCGGTAAGGGCCACGAAACCTACCAGATTTTGCGTGACCGCACGGTGGATTTTGACGACCGCGCGGTGGCTCGGTCCCTCCTGGGGGAGCGGGCGAGGCGCGGATGAGCTTGATCGACTCTTGGCCCGCTTTGGCCGAGCGCGCGGGGGGGCAATTGATCCGCGCGGGCGTCGGCCTTCCCGCGCGGGTGGTGACCGACTCGCGGTCCGTGGCGCCGGGGGATTTTTTCATTGCGCTTAAAGGCGAGCGTCGGGACGGACACGATTTCTTGAAAGAAGTCGCTGGGCGGGGCGCCGTGGGGGCGTTGGTGGGCCGGCCGACCGAGGAATTGCCCGAGGGGTTCGGTCTCGTGCGCGTGGACGACACCCTGGCGGGTCTTCAGTCCTGGGCCCGCGCCCATCGGCAAAAACTCAGTCTCCGCGTGATCGGCGTCACCGGCTCCAATGGCAAAACCACGACCAAAGAAATGATCGCCCACCTTCTGCGGGCGGGGGGTAAAACGGTTTACGCCACGCGGGGCAACCTCAACAGCCAGGTGGGCCTGCCTCTCTCGCTTTTGGAATTGCGGCCCGAACACACCCACGCCGTGATTGAAATGGGCGCCTCCGCCAAAGGGGACATCGCGCGGCTCGCGGCCCTGGCCCGGCCGGAGATCGGGGTATTGACGTCGATCGGTCGGGCCCATCTGCAAACTTTCGGTACCTTGGAGGGGGTGGCCCGCGCGAAATGGGAACTGGTGGAGGCTTTGTCCGCGGAGGATTTGGCGTTTCTCAACATCGATGACCCCCTCCTCGCCGCGCGGCGGAAAAGCGCGGCCTGTTCCGTCGTGACCTACGGTCGCGACGAGACCGCCAATGTGCGCGGGATCAATGTGCGTCAGGATCCCCACACGGCCTTCGATTTGGTGGTGGCGGGCGCGCGCCGGGCGGTGCGCCTGCCCGTGCCGGGTCTGTTCAATGTGACGAACGCCTTGGCCGCGGCGGCCGTGGCCCTCTGGGAGCGCATGAATCTGATCGACGTGGCCGCGGCGTTCCCGTCCTTCGCGCCGCCCGCCCAGCGCATGCAGATGAAGCGCCGCCCCGACGGATCCCTCTTTTTGATCGACGCCTACAACGCCAACCCCGACTCGATGGCGGCGGGTTTGGAGAGCTTTGTTTCCGCTTTTCCCCATTGGCCGCGCGTGGCCGTTGTGGGCAGTATGTTGGAACTCGGCGAATCGGCCGAGGCCGAACATCGCGCTCTGGGTGAAAAGCTCGCGGCCCTGCCCTTGGCCGCCGCCGTGTTCGTCGGCCCCGAGCACGCCTGGGTGCGCGAGGGGTACGAGCGTTCGGGCGGGAAGGCCCCCTTGACGGCCACCGAAGACCGCGCGGCCGCCCGCGAGGCCCTGACCCAAAGCCTCACGCCGGACACGTCCGTGTTTTTCAAGGGGTCGCGCGGCGCCCGGCTGGAAGAAATTTATGAGCCGTTCTTAATGAAGGAGTGACGGATGCTTTATTCCCTTGTTCAATGGCGGGAGGTCTTCTCCCCCTTTAACGTTTTTCAATACATCACCTTTCGGTCGGGGGGGGCCTTCCTCACGGCGTTGGCTCTGTGCCTGTTGTTCGGCGGGCCTTTCATCGCCGCGCTCAAACGCGCGCGCATGCAGCAGTTCATTCGCGAATACGGTCCGGAATCCCACCTCAAAAAATCCGGCACGCCCACCATGGGCGGTCTCTTGATCCTTTTCGCCCTGTTGGGATCGACCCTCCTATGGGCGCGGCTCGACAACCGTTTTATCCTGCTCGCCATCGGGACCTGCCTGTACCTGGGGGCCCTGGGGTTTTTGGACGACTACCGCAAGTGGCTCAAGCGGCACCCGGCCGGCGGCCTATCGGAAAATCTCAAGATGGGCGCCATGGTGGTATGGGCCCTGGGCGTGGGCAGCTATTTCTATTTCGCGCCCCCCAACGCGGAATTCGCCCACCGGGTCTTCATTCCGTACGCCAAGGGGGTCTCGATTCCCCTTCACGGCTTCTATCTGTCCTTCGCCTTGATCGTGTTGGTCGGCGCCTCCAACGCGGTTAATCTTACCGACGGATTGGACGGCCTGGCCCCCGGCACGTTGGTGGTGAGCGGTCTCTCCTTCGCGGTGTTCGCTTATTTGGCCGGCCACGCCAAACTCTCGGCCTATTTGCGCCTGGTGTCCGTGCCCGGGGCGGGGGAATTGACGGTGTTCCTGGCGGCGCTCGGCGGTGCGTGCCTGGGGTTTCTGTGGTTCAACGCCCACCCGGCGGAAATTTTTATGGGCGACACGGGGTCCTTGCCCCTCGGTGGCGCGCTGGGGCTCGCGGCCTTGAGCTTGCAACAGGAATTGATCCTCGTCGTCGTCGGCGGCGTTTTCGTGGCCGAGGCCCTGTCGGTCATCCTGCAAATCGGCTCGGTGCGCCTGCGCAAGGGACGGCGGGTGTTCCGCATGGCGCCGCTTCACCACCATTTTGAAGTCGGCGGTCTTCCCGAGACCAAAGTCACCATCCGTTTTTGGATCGCGGCCATCGTGTTGGCGTTGATCGCCATGACCTCCCTCAAAATCCGGTGAGGGTGTGACGCCAAAGATCGAAACATCGCCCGGCGCGCGCGGCTGGTTCGACGACCGCCGCGCCCTGGTGATCGGCCTGGGCAAGTCCGGGGCCGCCGCCGCGCGTCTTCTGGAGCGCCTGGGCGCCCGCGTGTCGGTGACCGAGTCCCGCTCCCGGGAATCCCTGGGCGAGGCGTTGCGGGGTCTGCCCCCCGCGATCACCGTTGAAGCGGGGAGTCATCACCTGTTGGGGAAACGTTGGGACCTCGTGGTTCCCAGCCCCGGGGTGCCCGCCTCGACTTGGGAGCCCCTCCGCGCGCGGGGCGCGTTGGTGTGGGGCGAACTGGAACTGGCTTACCGCGCACTGTCGCTGGCCGGCCGCTGGCCGCGCTGGTCGGCCGCCGTCACCGGCACCAACGGAAAAACCACCACCACGGCTCTCCTGGGCGCGATTTTTGAGGCGGCGGGACGACCCACGGTCGTCGCCGGTAACATCGGAACCCCTCTGTCGGATTGCGTCGATCGCGTGACCGCCGACACCGCCCTGGCGCTCGAAGTGTCCAGCTACCAGCTGGAAACGGCCTCGGCGTTCCGCCCGACGGTGGGGGCGCTCCTCAACGTCACGCCGGATCACCTAAGTCGCCACGGCACGCTCGACAATTACGCCCGCACCAAATTCAAATTGTTCCAGGAGCAACGCGGGGACGAGACCGCCGTATTGAACGCCCGCGACGCCCTCTGCCGCGCGCTGCGCGGCCTGGCGCCGGCCGGGGTCGCCTGGTTCGGGGACCGCCTGCCCGGCCCGGGACTGCGTTGGTCGGCCTCGGGGCTGGTTGGTTTCGGCGGCCGATGGGCCCTGCCCGCGCATCTGCCCGGCCGCCACAATGGGGAAAACGCCGCCGCCGCCGTGGCCTGCGCGCGCGCCCTCGGCGTGCCGGGCGCCGCCGTGCGCCAAGCGCTGTCCGCTTTCCGGGGCGTGGCCCATCGTCTGGAATTTATCCGGGAACGGCGTGGGGTGCGCTTCATCAATGACAGCAAGGCCACCAACGTGGATTCGACCCGCGTGGCCCTGGAGGCTTTTCCCGGACGATTGCGGTTGATCCTGGGCGGACAGGACAAGGGGGCGCCCTACACGCCCCTCGCCGGGCTCGTCCGGCGAAAAGTGAAGGAAATTCTTTTGATCGGGGAAGCCGCTCCTAAAATCGAAAAAGACCTGGCGGGTGCCGCGGCCTTTTTCCGCGCCGGCGACATGGCCGGGGCCGTCCGCCGCGCTGCCGAAACGGCGACGGCCGGGGACATCGTTCTTTTGTCGCCCGCCTGCGCTTCCTTCGATCAGTTCGAAAATTTTGAACACCGGGGCCGCGTGTTCCGCGCGCTCGCCGAGGCCCTGCCGTGACCGCGCGCGCCGAAACGCCCAAACGCCCCGTGGATGTGGCCCTGCTGTCGTGGACGGCCGGGCTGACCGTGTTCGGCTGGTTGGTTCTGTATTCCGCCAGCGCGCTCCTGGGCGACAGCCGTTACGGCGATCAATATTTCTTCCTCAAGCGGCAAATGATTTGGACCGCGCTTGGCATGGTGGGCCTGGGCGTGGCCGCGTTGACACCCCTGTCGTGGGTGCAACGGATGGCGCGGCCGGTTTTGATCGCGACGGTGGTTTTGTTGGTCCTCGTCTTGGTGGCCGGGCACGAAGTCGGCGGGGCCAAACGGTGGTTGCGGGTCGGCGGCCTGGGCGTTCAGCCGTCCGAGTTCGCTAAGTTGGCCGTGGTGCTGGTGTTGGCCGATTACCTCGACCGCCGGCAAAGCCGTCTCACGCGTTGGTCGGGTTTTTTGCCGCCGTTGATCGTGACGGGGTTTGTGCTGGGGTTGATCTTGTTGGAGCGGGATTTGGGCACGCCTTTCCTCATCGGCTGCGTGGCTTTCAGCCTCATCGCGATGGCCGGGGCCAAGTGGCGGCATCTGTTCCTGGTCGGACTGGCGACGATCCCGGGTTTGTTTCTGGCGCTGTCGGTGCCCTATCGACGTCAGCGCCTGCTCGCTTTTTTGGATCCCTGGAAGGAATCCCAAGGCGTCGGCTACCAACTGGTGCAGTCGCTGATGGCCCTGGGTTCCGGCGGGTTTTGGGGTAAGGGTTCCGGCGAGTCGACCATCAAAATGTATTACATGCCGGAGTCGCAGACGGACTTTATCTTTCCCATCTTCGGGGAGGAATTCGGCTTTCTGGGGACGTCGCTTTTAACGACCGCTTATTTCGTGCTTACCTATCTTTGTTTCCGCGTGGCCTTCCGCGCCACCCATTGGTTCCACGCCCTGCTGGCGGCGGGCGTCGCCCTCACCATCGGCGGGCAGGTGTTGCTCAACCTCGGCGTCGTGACGGGTTTGTTGCCCACCAAGGGCATCCCATTGCCGTTTCTGTCTTTCGGCGGGTCGTCGCTTTTGGTGCTCATGACGTCCATCGGGCTCGTCTTGAACGTCTCCCGCCACCGCGGCACCCCGGTCCTCTCTCCCCGGGGACGATAAGTTTTCCCCTCCGCGTTCCGCCGGCCACCGCTTCTTTCAAGATCGGGACAATCGGCTCTTTGGTTTACCGTTGGCGCCATTTTTGAGCCTCCGTTGGGTCTGTTCCAGACCCCGGAAACCTTATTGCCTCTGGCATGAAAAGCGGGGGAACGTCGAAGCCACAGCAATTCAATTTCTCGCCCCCGGCCCCTTTCTCAAAGTTTAATGAAAACACGGGCTGGCCGACCCACATTCTCCCTCTCCGGGGACCGGGCCGGCGTTCCACTGCTCTGCCGCCTGTAACTTTGATAATATGAAAACATATCACCTCGCTCGGCAAGCGGCTACGGTTTGAACCCAAAATTAAATGACCCAAATTCTTTCCAAAATCGTGAAGAAAACCCCATGCGCGTCCTGATCGCCGCGGGAGGGACGGGGGGACATTTGTTGCCCGGCGTGGCGGCGGCCAAGGCCCTGCGCGCGCGCGGTCACTTGGTTCATTTCCTGGTCAAGCAGGACGGTCGCTCCCCCGAATACCTGGCCCGCGAGGGCTTCCCCTCGACGGCGTTCCATTTCGAAGGTTTTCCCCGCGGGCTCAACCCCGCTCTCTTCACCTACCCCTTAAAATTGATGACGGCCTGGGGCGCCGCGCGGCGCACCGTGCGGCGGGAGCGGCCCGACGTGTTCCTCGGCATGGGCGGCTATGTGTCGGCCCCGGCGGGACTGGCGGCCCGGGGGGCGGGCGTGCCCATCGTTCTGCACGAGCAAAACACCCGGGCCGGTCTGGCCAACCGCGTACTCTCCCGTTGGGCCCGGGTCGTGGCCACCAGCTTTGAGTCCACCGAAGGCCTTTCGCCCCGGGCGGTCCGCCGCGAATGGACGGGGTTGCCGCTCCGGCCCGACCTGGTGCCCCTGGACCCGGCGGAGGCGCGCCTCTCTCTGGGGCTGGACCCGGAGGCGCCGACGTTGTTGGTGTTCGGCGGCAGTCAGGGCGCGCGGGCTCTCAACCGCTGGGCCGTGGAGGCCCTGAACGCCTTGCCCGCGCAACCGCGGTGGCAGGTGATCCATTTGACCGGACCAACGGACGAGGAACCCATGCGCGCCGCCCACGAACGCGCCGGTCGGCGGGCGTTCGTGAAAGGCTTTTGGCCGGGCATGGCGGCGGCCTATTCCGCGGCCGATTACGTGATCGCCCGCGCCGGGGCCAACACCGTCATGGAACTGTGGCGCGTGGGTCGGCCCGCCCTCCTGGTCCCTTTTCCCTTCGCGACGGACGACCACCAAACCCACAACGCGGCTTTTTTGGCCGAGCGGGGCCAGGCCCGGGTTGTGGCCGAACGGGCCCTGCGGCCCGACACCCTGTCTTTGGCCTTGGCGTCCCTGCCGCCCCTGGCGGCCCTGCGCGCCGACAACGCCGCCCGCGCGAAGGCCGCGCCGCCCCTCCTCATGAACGCGGCGGAGCGGTTGGCCGACGTGGTGGAAAGCGAGGGAACCCGTGCCCAAAAATAAACCCCAGATCCTGGTCGTGAACGACGACGGTGTCTACGGCGGCGGCCTGCGTCCGCTGGCCAAGGCGCTGGCGTCCGTCGGCAATGTCACGGTGGTGGTGCCCGAGCGGGAACGATCCGCCGCGAGCCACGCGATCACCCTGCACAAACCGATCCGCGTGCGTCGGTTGGAAAAAAATCTCTTGATCATGAACGGCACGCCCGCCGACTGCGCGCGCTTTGGGGTCATCTCCGTTATGCGGGAGCGGGTGGACCTGGTGGTGTCGGGCATCAATCACGGGGCCAACCTGGGGGCCGACACCATGTACTCCGGCACCGTGGGCGCGGCCAAGGAAGCCTGCATGCTGGGCCTGCCGGCCTTCGCCATCTCCGTGGCGAGCAAAGACCCGGACGTGCACTACGCCACGGCGGCGCGTTTCGCGCGCACCGTGGCCCGGCGGCTTCTGGAGCGACCCCTGCCCGGCAACACCTGTTTGAACATCAATGTGCCCAACCGCCCCTGGACGCGGTTGAAAGGCGTGGCCGTGACCACCCTGGGCCGGCGCATCTACGGCCGGGCCCTGGCGTCCCGGGTGGATCCCCGGGGCCAGACGTATTTTTGGATGGCGGGCGCCGTGCCCCGGGGCGTGCCCGAGCCGGGCTCCGACATCGAGGCCATCCAGGACGGAAAAATATCCGTCACGCCGGTCCGGCTCTACGAAACCGACACAAGTTTCCTTCCCGTCCTTCGCCACTGGCCTTGGTAAAATAAGCGGATGGACCGCTTTGAAGTCGTTTCCGATTTCCAACCGGCGGGGGACCAGCCGGAGGCCATCCGCCAACTGACCGAGGGGCTCGCCCGAGGAGATCGCCACCAGGTGCTGCTCGGGGTGACGGGCAGCGGCAAAACCTTCACCGTCGCCAACGTCATCGCGGCGGTGAACCGACCGACGCTCTTGATCTCACCCAATAAAATCCTCGCGGCCCAGCTCTACGCCGAGCTCAAAGCCTTTTTCCCCAAAAACGCCGTCGAATATTTCATCTCCTATTACGACTACTACCAGCCCGAGGCCTACGTCCCCCAGAGCGACACCTACATAGAAAAGGATGCCTCCATCAACGACCACATCGACCGTTTGCGGTTGAAAGCGACGACCGCCTTGCTGGAACGCCGGGACGTGGTGGTGGTGGCCTCGGTGTCCTGCATTTACGGGTTGGGCAGTCCGCGGGAGTACCGGGACCTCTGCGTGGGCGTGGAACGCGGCTCCACGGTGGACCGGCGGGACTTCCTGCGCGCGCTGGTGGACATTCAATACGAACGCAACGAAGTCGATTTTTCGCGCGGCCGGTTCCGCGTCAAGGGCGACGTGGTGGAAATATTCCCAGCCTATCTGGAAACCGTCCTGCGGGTGGAGTTCGATGGGGACCGTGTGGCGCGCCTGCGGCGCGTGCACCCGTTGACGGGGGCGGTGCTGGAGGAAAAAGAGCGCGCCTACGTTTACCCCGCCAAACATTTCGTCACCACCCGCGACATCATCGACCGCGCCGTCGTCGACATCGAAATGGAACTGGCCGACCGCTTGACTGTTTTGCGGAGTGGGGGGAAGTTGCTGGAAGCCCAGCGGCTCGAACAACGCACGCGCTTCGATATGGAAATGATGCGCGAAATGGGTTTTTGCCACGGCATCGAGAACTATTCCCGTCCCCTGTCGGGCCGCCCGCCGGGCGAGCGGCCGGCCTGCCTGTTCGACTATTTTCCCAAGGATTTCCTGGTGGTGATCGACGAATCCCACGTGACGGTGCCGCAGATCGGCGGGATGTACGAGGGCGACCGCGCGCGCAAGCAGACGCTGGTGGACTACGGGTTCCGCCTGCCCTCGGCCCTGGACAACCGCCCGCTCAAATTCCCGGAATTCGAATCGCTGGTGCCGCAGATCATCCACGTGTCGGCCACGCCCGGGCCCTACGAGCTGAAAAAAACCGGCGGCGCCGTGATAGAGCAGGTCATCCGTCCCACGGGATTGGTGGACCCGGAGGTGCGGTTGCGGCCCTCGCGCGGCCAAGTGGACGACTTGATCGCCCGCATTCAAGAGCGGGTGAAGCGCAGGGAACGCTGCCTCGTCACCACGCTCACCAAAAAGACCGCGGAGGATTTGGCCGCCTACTTGAGCGGAAAAAAGCTCAAGGTGAGGTACCTGCACTCCGACATCGACGCCCTGGAGCGCGTGGAAATTTTAAAAGACCTGCGCCGGGGGACCTTCGACGTGCTGGTGGGCATCAACCTGTTGCGGGAAGGGCTCGACCTGCCGGAAGTGTCCCTGGTGGCGGTGCTCGACGCGGACAAAGAGGGTTTTTTGCGATCGGAAACGACGCTCATTCAAGTCTGCGGTCGAGCCGCCCGAAACGTCAACGGCGAGGTGGTGCTCTACGCCGACACCATGACGGGTTCCATGCGCCGCGCGATCGATGAAATGGACCGCCGCCGGGAAAAACAGGCCGCCCACAACCGCGCCCACGGCATCACCCCACGGACGGTCGTGAAGGCGGTGCACGACCTGGAGGAGTTTCAGGTCAAGGCGAAGGAGGCGGGATTGCCGCTCCTCGTCCGCGACGGGGGAGAGCGCTATTTGACGCGCAAGGAACTCCCGGGGCTGATCAAAGCCCTTCAGACGCAGATGCGCGAGGCGGCCGATGCCTTGGACTTTGAAATGGCGGCCGTGTTGCGGGACAAAATCAAAGAAATCCAGGACATGATGGTCCCCGGGAAAGGAACCCGCGAGGGCGCCCGGACCGGGCGGGCCCGTTCAAAGCGCGTTTGAAATTTCGGGCGGGGCGGGATCGGCGAACTCCCGCTGAATGGACAAAATTTTCGGCAGACAACGGTGGAAGGCTTCGACCAGGCGCGGGTCGAAATGTTTGCCCGCGCCCTCGTCAATGAGGCGCAGGGTGTCTTCGAGTGTGAAGGCCGGTTTGTAGGGGCGGCGTGTGGTGAGGGCGTCGAACACGTCCGCCAGCGCGACCACCCGGGCCTCGAGGGGGATGTCCTCGCCGGAAAGCTTGGCCGGATAGCCGCTGCCGTCCCATTTCTCGTGGTGGCAGCGCGCCACGCGTTCCGACATGCGGATCACGTCGTTGGAGGCGTTCCCCAAAATCTTGGAACCGTACAGGGGGTGCTTGCGCATCTCCACCCATTCCTCGTCGTTCAGCTTGCCGGGCTTGCGCAACACGGCGTCGGGCACGCCCAGTTTGCCGATGTCGTGCATGGGGCTCGCCAGGCGGATCAGCCGCCGCCATTCCTCCGAAAGTCCCAGTTCCTCCGCCAAAACGCCGCTGTAGCGGCTCACGCGCTCCAAATGGTTGTGGGTGTCTTCGTCTTTAAATTCGGCGGCCGCCGCGAGGCGGAAAATCGTGTCCTTGATCGCGGCCTGGAGTTCATCGTAGAGCCGGGCGTTCTCGAGGGCGGCGCCCGCCTGTTCGGCGAATAGCACGAGCATGCGCTCGTCCTCGCGGGTGAACCGCCCGCCCCGTTTGTTGAGCATCTGGAGGGCACCCAGGGGGCGGCCCTGTGCGTCGGTGAGGGGCGCCGTTAACAAGCTGCGGGTTCGGTAGCCTGTGGACTTGTCGACGTCGGGGTTGAACCGGCGGTCCGCGTAGGCGTCGGGGATGTTGATCACCCGGCCCCGGGCGATGGCCTCGCCCACGATCCCCCGGTCGGCGGGCACGCGGAACACCTCGTTCGTGGAGGTGGCCCGGGACCACAGTTCGTTGGCGGCCGAGTCGAGCAGAAAGACGGTTGCGCGTTCCGCCCTCAGGATTTTGCAGGAGGCGTCGACCAACAGCCGGAACAGCGATGGAAGATCTTTGTGGGTGGAAATGGCCCGGGAATAATTGAGCAATAGGCTCAGTCGCCGTTGCCATTCCCGTAGGCGCGCCAGTTCCCCTCGGGCGGGCGGCGGGGCTTTCTTTTTTCGATTCGCGGCCATGGTTTGCCTTAAGCCTAGAGCGAGAAAGGCGGTTTTTCCACGGGATTTTTCGCCCCTGGACAGGGCCCCCGAGGGAAGGCTACAATGCGACCATGGATTTCCGACGATACGCCCGCGCCGCCCTGGCGGAAGACCGCGCCCGCCGCGACATCACGGGGGCCGCTTTCGTGCCCGCCGCGGCCCGGGGGCGGGCCTTTCTGGTGGCCCGCGCTCCGGGTGTGTTGGCGGGTTTGCCCCTGTCCCAGGCTGTCTTTCGGGAAATGGACCGGCGGGTGCGCGTTCGTCCGTTGGTTCGGGAAGGGGCCCGCGTCCGGCCCGGCCAGCGCGTGCTGGAGGCGCGGGGGCCTCTGCGCTCCCTCCTGTCGGCCGAACGGTCGGCTTTGAACTTCCTCACCCATTTGTCCGGCGTCGCCACCCAAACGCGGCAATTCGTAGACGCCGCGGGGCGACGGGGGCCCGCGGTTCTCGAAACCCGAAAAACCCTGCCCGGCCTGCGGGACCTTCAAAAATACGCGGTGCGCCTGGGCGGGGGAACGAACCATCGGCGGGATTTGGCCGACGCCTTTTTGATCAAGGAAAATCATTTGTCTTTTTACCGGAGCGCTCCGGGGCGGGCCGAATTGATCCGCCGCGTGGCGCGGGCCCGCGGGTCGGGGCGGCTCGTCGAAATGGAGGCCCGCGATCGCGCCGAGGTCCTGTGGGCCTTGGAGGCCGGGGCCGATATCGTTCTTTTGGACAACATGCCCCGGGCGGGTTTGCCCGGCGCGGTGCGCTGGATCCGTCGCTGGTGCGCCGCGCGGGGACGGAAAGCACCCTTCTTGGAAGTCTCGGGCGGGGTGACCTTGGCGGCGATGCCGGCCCTGGCCCGCGCTGGGGTCGACCGCGTGTCGGTGGGGCGGCTCACCCACTCCGCCCCGGCCTTGGATTTCAACATGGACGTGGTGGCGTTGTGAAGACCGACGGCGCGCGCGCGCTGCTGGCGTTGTTGCGGAAGGCCCCCGGCCCCCTGTCGGGGGCGGACCTGGCCCGCCGCTTTGGAATATCCCGGGCGGCGGTTCACAAACGCATCGAAAAACTGCGCGCCGTCGGTCACCGGGTCACGGGCACCCCACGCATGGGCTATCGCCTGCGGGCGGGGGCCGATGGGTTCGACGCCGTGCCGCTTCATGGTTTCGCGGGGCCGCTCCTGCACCGCCCGGTGGTCCCGTCGACCCAGGACGAAGTCAAAAACCGAGCCGCCCGGGGCGCGCCCGAAGGTCTGATTGTGGTGGCGGACCGCCAACGCGCCGGCCGGGGTCGCCGGGGTCGGGTCTGGTCGTCCCCCGCCGGGGGATTGTGGTATTCGATTCTGCTTCGGCCCGCGGCCGCTCCCGCCCACGCCCCCTCTTTAGCGCTGGTCGCCGCCCTCGACTGGGCCGACACCCTGCGCGCCCGCGGTGTGCCCGCGGGGGTCAAATGGCCCAACGACGTGTGGGCGGACGGGAAAAAAATCGGCGGTGTCCTTACGGAAATGGCCCTGGAGCCGGACCGCGTGCAATGGATGGTGTTGGGCATCGGCGTGAACGTGAACAACCGCGCTCCGGTCATCCCGGGCGTGGGCACCGGGGCCGTGCGGGACTGGGCGGGTCCCACCCCCCGGGGGGAATTGTTGTCGGAATGGTTGGCCCGGTTCGCCCGCTCCTACGTCCGACACGCGCGGGGGGGGTTCGCGCCCTTCCAGCGGGCCTACAACACGCGGTCGGTGCTGAACGGCTGTTGGGTGACGGGCGTGGGGCCCGACGGTCCGGTGCGCGGGCGCGCCCTGGGCGTGGACCCGGCGGGACGCCTGCGCCTGTCGGCCGCGGGGCGGACCATCGCGGTGGTGGGCGGCGACGTGGTTCTCTTGCGCCCCGCGCGGTGACGCCGCCCATCTTGCCAAGGCGCACCGATCCCTTTATACTGAACCCTTCATGAGCGCCGAAGACCCTTTTGATTCCGCCGAACCCCCGCTTCGGGTTTTGATCGCCGACGGCGATCCCACCGAGCTTCGCACGCAGGTGCGCCGCATGGAGTCACTCCCCGGGTGGCGCATCCGCGTGGACACCTGCGAATCCGGGGCGGATTTCCTGCAACGCCTTTACGCCCAACCCTACGATCTCGTTTTCCTGGACATGAACCTGCCGGACACCCCGGGGGTGGAGCTCTTGGCCCGGTTGGGCCGGATGTCGCTGCCCCTGCCGGTGGTCGCCCTCTCCGCCCGGGAGGAGGCGCGCGCCGCCGTCGAAGCCATGAAGCACGGCGCCCTCGACCATTTGATGAAGGAGGATTTCGTCGCGCTGGATTTGTCGGGCCTGCTCAAGCGGCTCCTGATGACGTTCCGCTTGAAGCGTGAAAACGCCGAGCTCCACCAAATCAGCCAGATGAAGAACGACTTCCTGGCGACGATCTCCCACGAGCTGCGCACGCCGCTGACCTCCATTTTGGGCATGAGCGAGCTGTTGCTCGCCGCCCGCATGGGCCCGGTGACGGACAAGCAATCCGACAGCCTGAAAAAAATCATCGAACAGTCGCAAAACCTCTCGCGATTGATCAACCAACTGCTCGACGTGCAGGACACGCTGAAGGACCGCCCCCGCGTGGACGCGCGGCCCCTGTCCCTGGCCGACACGGTGACCCGCCAGGTGGAGGCGGCCCGCGCCCTCTTCGAGAAAAAAGGGGTGCGTTTGACCCTGGCGCCCCCGCCGGAAAATTTCCGCGTCAAAGGCGATGAGTCGGGCCTCGGCAAAGTGGTCGAGCACCTGTTGCTCAACGCCCTCAAATTCACCCCCGCGGGCGGGCACGTGGAGGTCGGCCTGCACGGGCTGCCTTCCAAATCGGTGTTGTTGTCCGTGCAAGATTCCGGCCAGGGCATTCCCAAAGAGGCCCTGCCTTTCGTGTTTCAGAAATTTTTTCACGCGGACCCGACCCTCACCCGGTCCTACGGCGGGCTGGGTTTGGGGTTGGCCTATTGCCAACACGTCGTCGAAAGCCACGGGGGCCGTATTTGGTTGGAGTCCCCCGGTCCGAATCTGGGCACCACCGTCAACGTCACCTTGACCCGCGTCGACGGCGACGCGGGGGGCGAGACTTTTCCCGCGCCCGTGGGGCGTCGTTCGGCGCTGTGGGTCGACGACAACCCCAACATGCTGGAATTGGTCGAGGTCGGGTTTTCCTCCCTCGGGGGGGACGTGGACCTCGTCACCTGCGCGCGGGGCCGCGAAGCTCTGGAAGAAGTCGAGCGGCGGGGCTTCCACTTGATCGTTCTCGACATCATGATGCCCGACATGAACGGGTTGGAGGTGTTGTCCCGCCTGCGGGCCAACCCGCGCACGCGGTCCATCCCGATTTTGGTCGTCTCGGGATACAGGGAGGCCGCCGAAGAAGCCATGGAACGGGGCGCCACGGCGTATTTTCTTAAACCCTTCCGCGTGCCGGAAATGCTCGAGAAAATCCGGGAATTGCTTCGCTTGGCCAAGCCGGCCCGCGAATGAGCCGCGAACGCGTCGGCGTCGCGGTCATCGGCGGCAGCGGTCTCTACGACCTCCCGGGCGTCGAGCGTCTGCGTTGCGCGCGGCCCCGCACGCCTTTCGGTTTTCCCTCCGATGAGATTGTCCTCGGCACCCTGGCGGGGGTGCGGTGCGCCTTTTTGCCCCGGCACGGCCGGGGCCACCGCCTGCTGCCGTCCGAGATCCCGTCGCGGGCGAACATTTACGCTTTGAAATCCCTGGGCGTCGAGCGGATCGTCGGCGTCGGGGCCGTCGGCAGTTTGCGGGAGGACGTGGCCCCCGGGGATTTCCTTGTGCCCGACCAAGTGGTGGACCGCACCCACCTTCGCCCCGTCACCTTTTTCGGCGGGGGCATCGTGGCCCACGTGGCGCTCGACCGACCGCTCTGTCCGTCCCTGGCCGAAAAGATCGCCGCGGCGGCGCGTAAAACCGGGGCCGTCACGCACACGGGCGGCACCTACGTGTGCATGGAAGGGCCGGGGTTTTCCACAAAAGCCGAGTCGAAATTCCACAAGTCCCAGGGGTTTTCCGTCGTCGGCATGACCCTCGCGCCGGAGTACAAACTCGCGCGGGAAGCGCGGATGTGTTACGCCAGCGTGTCCCTCGTCACCGATTACGACGTCTGGAAAGAGGGCGAGGAGGTGTCCGCCGGGAAGGTGGTGGCGACGTTGAGCGCCAACGTCGAGCGCGTGCGGACCCTGTTGCCCTGGCTTTTGCCCCAATTGACGGGGCCGCGCGAATGCGGCTGCGGCCACGCCTTGCGGGACGCGGTCTTCACGGCCCCCGCGGCCCGTTCCGCCGCCGCCCGGCGTCGGTTGGCGATATTGCTCAAGTGACCCCGGGCCCCGCCGACCGAGAATGTCTTGTGTGTCGGACGGTGGCTCCCCCCCGGGAGACAGCGACGGTTCGCTGCAACGTGCGGCGTTATCGGGATCAACGCTTCGGGTTGTGGCGCTGTCCTCATTGCCAATCCTTGCACACGGAGAAATTCGTGGATCTGTCGGCATACTACGAGGGATACCCCATTCGCCGGCAAGGCCTGGATTACTTGTTGCGCGTGTTTTTTCGTGGGTTGGCGAAGCGACTCGCCCACGCCGGTTTCACCCGGGGGGAGCGGTTGTTGGATTACGGGTGCAACACCGGTTTGTTCGTCGATTATTTGCGTGGCCGCGGCTTCAACGCCGCCGTTGGGTACGATCCTTACGTCGACGCCTTTAAAAGGCCGGAGTTGTTGAAGGAAAAATACGATGTTGTTTTCAGTTCCGATGTCCTGGAGCACGATGACGATCCCCGCGGGCATTTTGCGCGACTGGTGGGTTTGTTGTCCCCCGGCGGCCTGCTGGCCGTTCAAACCCCCAACGCCGAAGGCATCGATCTTTCCCGGCCTGAGGAACATCTTCATCAAATTCACGTGCCCTACCACCGCCACATCCTCAGCCTCAATTCCTTGGTTGCGCTGGGGGGGGACCACGGTCTTTACCCCATTCGGGTTTACAACCGATGGTACATGGATTCCTTTTGGCCGGGCTGTTCGCGGCGGTTTCTTGAGAGTTGGCTGAAAACGCAGGGCAATTTGATTGACGCGGCCTATGAACCCCCCCGGTACGGCCTCTTTTTCAAACACCCCGTTTTGTTATGGCTTTTTTTCTTCGGGGGTTTTCCCTCCTCGCCCAAAACCGACCACGTCATGGTGCTCTTCCGAAAAAACCCGGGGACCGCGATTCCGAATTAGGGCGGTTTGGGCCGCTCGAACACCGCCCACATCCACACGTTTTTCCGAAACAGCCCTCCGAAGAAACCGTTGAACAGAAGCGCCGGCCAATGCCACCAGCGGCGGAATTTAATTTCCGACAGAACGATGGTGCTGTCCAAGGATCGATCGGTCATTCGGCTGAGAGAATGGACGGTCCGGATGTTCACAAACGGGAAAAGCGTGTCCCAGAAATGCCGCCATTGAAGGTCCACGAGTTCCAAACCGGCCTCGCGGGCCAAACGAAAAAGGATGATTTTTGAAAACACGTGGAGGTGATAGGGTTGGTGAAGGTCGTGGCGGTGCGCGTTCACCCGGCTTAAATCAATGCGCCCGGCGTCCGGGCATTGGAGGAACACCCGTCCCTCTGGAGCCAAGGACGTTGCCGTTTGACGCAAGAGGGCCCCGGGGTGGTCGATGTCTTCCAGGGTTCCCAAGAACACCACGGCGTCGTAAGCCCCCAAGGGGAGAACGGGGGGGGGCTCCCCGGGTTTTTGTCGTGGCAAAACCGTGATTGACTCAAACCCCTCCCGACGGAGGATCTCCGCGTGCACGCCAACGAAAGGGGCGCTTAGAAGAAGGCGCGCGTTTTTCTTAATTCCGTAACGGCGGAGGAGACGTGACAGGTTGCCGACCGCTCGCTGGATAAAGGGGTTGCTGCCGATTTGATCGTAGGGATAATCGGCGTAATAATCCGTCAAGTCCATCGTGCGGAGGGAGTGAATCGCCGCGCAGGCGCCACACCGCCAAACGGTGAAAAACTCATTGGCGTATCGCCTCACGTCGCTGGGCACATTGGCGATTTCGCGGCTGCCTTCGTAAGTGCCCCCGCGGCAAAGACCGCAGTGGGTTCTCTCGTTCAAGTGAAGCAGGGTTTCTCGGAACCGCCGCTGGGTGGACTCGAGGCTGATTTTTTGAGAGAAACGCTGATATCGTTCCCCTTCAATCCGTTTTCGATCGATCCAATAACGGATTTTTCCGAGCAGTTGATGGACCGGCAGAGGAAAGCGGAGGGCTTCCCCCAGGCCGAGGCGGGCGACGCGCTCGAGACTCCAGGTTTGCTCCCCTTGAAAGGGCAAGCCGAGGAGGGGCGTGCCGTGAGCCACGCATTGGTAAACGGTGGCGTCGCCCCCGTGGCAGATCACCAAGTCCGTGCGGGGCAAAAGGGCTTCGAGATTGATGAACGGTTTGACGACAACCGGCGGAGCCATAGAAACGCCGGGTTTCCCCGCCAACACCACGTTGTACGATCGAAACGCGGGGTCGTTGAAGAGCGTGTAGAGTTCGTCGCTTTTCCAAAAAGTGCCGAGGGTGATCAAAACGGTTTTTTTACCTGGATCCAACCGTTCAAGGACATCGCTTTCGGGGGTGGGGTCGCGGTGGAAAATCGGACCAATATAAGTGAAATTTCCCGGCAGATTGTTCATCGGAGAAAAATCTTCCACGTCGGTGATAAGGTTGTGGTCGCCCTCGATCTCGTCCAGATAATGCGCCCGGGATCGGAGTTGGTGTTTTTTTCGAATCGCGCGCACCCCGCGGTGCATGATTCGAAACTCCACTTTCTCCCCGAGCGTTGTCAGCGCCGTTTCCAGGGGTCGGGGGCAATGGAGACGGCGGAGCCATTTGATTCCGGGATGGGCCGCTGGTCCGGGGCGTGCGAATCGGTAGTGTTGCGACAGATGACCGACCATCAACGTGACGCACGGGGTGTGCGTCAATTCGGCGGCCATGGGGAGTGTGATGGAAAAATCGCTGATCACCAGATCCGGTTTCAGCTCACGAAGGACGCGCACTTGGTCGAGAAAAATTGGCTCCAATTCTTCCTGGCGCATCCACGAATGGTCGAGCCGGCTCTCGAGCACTGACATTCGTTCCGCATCGATGCTTTGGCAGGCCACCAAAGAATAACCGGCGCCGCGCACGCGTTGGTTGGCCCCTTCGTGTCGGGAGGCGGTGAAGTGAATGTCAAAATCGTTTCGAACGGCGTCGGCCAAGGGCAAACAGCGCAGGTAATGTGAAAAAAGGTCGAAAGGAAAAAAAATCAGTCGGCGTTTCACGCGATTAAACGATACCCCCCCGATTCTTCGAAGTCAAGAGCCGGTGCCGTTCCCGCGGCATAAGACAAAGCGCGCGGCCTTGTGTCATAATAAAGCCCCATGAGCGCCGATGTCCGGCAGTTTATCCCCCTGTTCTCCAACATGGCCATGCCCCTTCTGGCGGGGCTCATTTATTTCGCCCTGGCCAAATACGTCCGCCAAATCGGCCCTCTGCGCACCTTGATCACGGGAGAATTGACTTACAAAGGGGCCTATTTGGGCTTCCTCTTCTTCGGCATTTATCTCGCCTCCCGACCCTTCCAGTTGTTGTTTCCGCACCCCTGGCCGTTGATCGTGAGCGGTCTGCGGGAGTTTTGCATGATCGCCGTCTTCGGCCCCGCCGTGTTTTTGGCGATGTTGAGCCTGGTCTTCGGCGCGGAAAACATTCCCCGGCGCGTGATCCAAGCCGTCGTTGGCCTGGGGATCGTGCTGGGGTTTGTGTTCATCGGCGTCAATATTTTCGCCATCGGAGGATCGGAGCCGATTTTCCAGGTCGGCCGCCTCACGGCCCACGACGGGCTGTGGTTCAAGAACCCCGACGCGGCACACCGGGGCCTCATGTGGATTTTGTTCGCGATCCGTTTCATCAATCCGGTGTCGCTGGTCTTTTTGGCGGGCACGGTGGTGTTGTGGCACGCGCGCAATTACCCGGTTGAGAAACGCATGCTTTACGACAACATGCCCGTGAAACTGTACCTGCTCGGCGCCTCCTGCTACGCGTTCGCCTTTTCCATGTTGATGACGGGGCTGTTGTACGTCGTGAACGGCCTGCCGAACCAATGGTGGGTCTACTACGCCGGCGCTCTGCTGGCGGGCTTCCTGGAAACGGCGTCGCTCGCGTTGCCCATGAAGAAGCATGTCCAAGTCAGCGAACATTTATGAACCGCTGGGTCGAGCGCCCCCTGCGTCGCCGTCGCGTCCACAGGGGGCGCGCCGTTGATTTTTGGGTGGACACCGTCCGCCTGCCGGGGGGCGGCGAAGCCACCCGCGAGTACCTCGGCCACCCCGGGGCCGTGGCCGTCATCGCCGTGGAAAACCCCCGCGACCGCGACCCGGAGGTGTTGTTCGTCCGCCAATACCGGTACCCCGTCAAGGAAGTGACGCTGGAATTGCCCGCCGGGAAAATCGATCCCGGGGAATCCCCCCGTTCCTGCGTAAACCGGGAGTTGGAAGAGGAAACCGGGTTTTGGGCCCGTCGCGTGCGCCGTCTTTTATCTTATTGGCCGACCCCGGCCTTCGCCAACGAAGTGATCCATATTTACGAGGCCGCCGGTTTAACCCCCGGGACGTTCTCCCCCGACGCGGACGAAAACATCCGCCCGGTGCGCCTGCGGCTGAGCCGCGCCCTGGCGTTGATCGACCGGGGCCGCATCCAAGATTCCAAAACCCTCGTGGGCCTTTTGGCCTACGCCCGCGCCCGGCGGTAAAATATGGCGCGAAGGGGGTTGTGGACGATCGCCCTCCTCGCGTCGCCCCTGACCGCCGGGGTCCTCATCAACGAAGTTTCCTTCGACACCTCCCCCGGTCCCGACTGGGTGGAACTTTTCAACGCCTCCACCGCCCCGTGTTCCATCGAGGGCTGGTCCCTGGACGACAGCGACACCGCTTCGGGAAACCACGTGAGCTTGTCCGTTTCCACGCCCCTGCCGGCCGGCGCGTTCTTGGTCGTTTATATCGAGGCGGTCGGCGTCGACGACACGGATTTTAGCGACGGAAAAGGAGTGTACCACGCGGGGACCGGGCCGACGGTGGCCCTGGCCGCCACCGAAGACGAATTGAGTTTGTACAACACCACCGCCCCGATCCCGGTGGGGTTGGTGGATTTCGTGGCCTGGGTCACCCAGCCGCCCTACGGGGGCGCCTTGGACGCTTCCACCGCCGCGGCCCGGGGTCTCTGGCCGGCCGAGACGGCCGTGGATTTGGAGGACGTGGGGTCCAACTACGCCCTGGGGCGCGCCCGAGACGGACAGGACACCGACACGACGGCGGAGTGGCGGGCTTTCTCACGGCCGACGCCCGGGGAACCGAACCAACCCCCGCCGTCGACCTATTCCGAAGCCTTGCGGGCGGATCCGCGCCGGCGGGCCTTCTCCCCTTTGGACGGGGATCCGTTTTATCAAACGACGGCCTTATTCTTCGACGCCGGCTCTTCCGGGGCCGTCAAGTCCCTTCGGGTTTTCGACGTCAGCGGCCGCTCCGTACGGCGTTTGGTCGAGCACGACCGCGTCGTCGATGGAACCGACCTGTCGGGGTTGGCGTCGGGGTCCGTGGTCTGGGACGGACGCGATGACGAAGGCACGGTGGTGCCCGTGGGGCTCTACGTGGCCGTCTTTGAGGCCGCGGACCCGGGCGGGTCCCAACGGCGGGGACGGGCGGTTGTGGCGGTGGGGCGACCGCGGTGAAAAAATGGGTGTTCGTGTTTTTGGTCTCCCCCCTTCCTCTGGGGGCGTTGTTTGAGGACAAGGCCTTCTCGGCCCGCTCCGCGGCCCTGGGCGGCGCCTTGGTCGCCGCCCCCGACCCGGGCGGCGCCACACCGGCCAATCCCGCGATGTTGCCGTTCTTGGAAGAACGCCGGGTTTCGGCGGGGCGGGGCGCCGTGGTCGGTTTGGAAGAATTGGACCGGACCACCTTGGGGGCGGTGTTTCCGCATCGACCTCTTTCCTGGGCGGTCGGCCTCGCGGAGTTCGGCGGCGCCCTCTACCGGGAGCGGGAAATCACGGCGGCCGGGGGCCTGGTCGTGGGGTCGAATTTTTCCGTCGGCGTCGCGTTGAAGGGGCGCGCTTTGGACATCGCGCGTTACGGCGGGGCCCGGGGCGTTCAGGGGGATGTGGGTGTGGGCGGGCGGTGGAACGAACGGGTGCGTCTGGGGGTGTGCCTGCGAAACATCGGCGGGTCGCGGTATTTCGGCGAAGCGCCGCCGATGATTTTGACCGCGGGGTTGGCGGGCCAATTCGGACGGGGCGCGACGACCGCCTTGTCCATGGAACAGGACGACGCCGGGCATTCCACTTGGCGGTGGGGGCAGGAAATGGCGTTCGGGCCCCTCGCCCCCCGGCTGGGTTTCCAATCGGATCCCGCCCGGCTGTCCTTCGGTTTGGGATTCCTTTGGGACGCGGCACGCCTGGACTACGCGCTCGTGACCCACGCGGTCCTGGCCGACGAGCATCGGATTGATCTCGGGTGGAAGTGGTGACGGCGCGCGCCGGTCTTTTGTGCGTGCTTCTGGGCACGGCGCCGCTTGGGGCGGTGGAGGAAGACAGCCTGTCCTTTGAGGAAAGGCTGTTGGAGGACGGGGACGACCCGCCGGAGCGACCGGAATTCTTTGAAACCCGCCTCCGGATGCGGGAGGTGCGACCTCCGGGCAGCACCCACGCCGCGGCGCCCCCGGAACTTCAGCACAACCTTTATTTCCTCGGCCGGGTGCGGGCGGGGCGCGGACCCGTCGAGATCGGACTTTTGGCCAAACGCGCGGCGGTGGGACCGGCCCTTTCCTGGGAAAACCTGGCCGACCGGGGTGTCCTCAAAGCGGTCGTGGCCGTGGGGCGGGAGGGGGATCCCTTCCGCGCCTTGGCCGGGAATTTCCGCCACGCCTTCGGGCAAGGTTTGTTGATGTACGACGGCTTCGGCGAATTTGTCCGCCCGCTGGAAGTCCGGGACCGCGGGCCACGGCCGGACTATTCCTCGGGTCTGAACGACCATCTGCAAGGGGCGGCTGTGCGATGGACGACCGGCCGCTGGTCGCTCGATGGGCTGGCGTCCGACAAGCCCCTCGATTTCCCATTAAACCCCGATGGCTCCGTGGACGGGAATCTGGACGATTTGCACGAGACCACGGGCGATGTCCAAACCGCCGCCGGCTTGGCGAACGACGATTCCGTCCGGGAGCGGGTCGTCGGGGGACGGGCGCGGTGGGGAACGGCGGGGTCCGGCGTGGCGGTCAACGGTTTGTCCATCGATTACAGCCGGGCCTTCGACCCCGTCGACCGGGATTACGCCGACGCCCGCGCCTTCCGCGGGAACCGGATCCGTCTGGGCTCCATCGACGCCCGGTGGGAAGGCGCGGACGCGGTTTTTTTTGGCGAAGCGGCGCGTTCGCAGACCGACCGGGGCCTGGACGGAACGGCTTGGATCGCCGGGGGGTGGACCGGGCCCGCCGCGCGGCGTTTTTGGGCGTGCGTGTTCGATTACGACCCGGACTTTGTCTCGCCCCACGGCAAGGCCCTCGCTTTTTCCGTTTCCGGCGCTCCGCAGAACCTGCCCCGCAATCAGCGCGGGGCGGCCGTGGGCGCCGAGGGAACGGCCGGCCCCTGGCGGGGACGGGCTCAACTGACGACGGCCCGGTTTCCGGCGGCGGTGGGGGACGGGGCCGACAGCGGCGCTCTTTTTCCGTCCCAGGGGCGCTATTTTCTCTGCGACCAATGGTGGGACGCGGGCGGGGGAAAACTCCTTCGACTTTCCTATCAAGAGGGCGACGAAGAGAAAAGGGAGGACGGGAGCGGTCCCGCTCAAACCGTCCGGGAAAAAACCCAACGCGCGCGCATGGGTCTTCAATGGAAAGCCTCCCCCCGCTGGACCTGGGGTTTGCGTCGCGACGTGCGGTGGGAAAAGACGCCCGCGTTGGGCGCGCGACACCGCGGTTCGTTGTGGGCGGTGGACACGGTCGTCGCGCCCGACCGCAAAACGTCGATCAAAGCCCGGATGTACGTGTTCGACTCGCCCGCGGCGTTCCTCACCACCGGACCGGAAGAGATATGGGACGGCGTTGTGTACGACCGCCTCGCGGGCAACGCGGGCCGGTTGCGGGGGCGCCCGGGCACGCGCCTCACGGTCATCGCCCGTCGGGATTGGGGCGGCCTGCGCCTGTGGGCGAAGTGGGAGACGACCCGGCGGAGCGCCGACGCGGAGGGCCGCGCGGGCGACGGCGACCCGCCCCGCCGCGCCTGGCACCTGCAAATGGAAACCCGGTGGGGTCGAAATTTATAGA
The DNA here is from genome assembly GCA_016706425.1 of Elusimicrobiota bacterium. Taxonomy (NCBI): domain Bacteria; kingdom Pseudomonadati; phylum Elusimicrobiota; species Elusimicrobiota bacterium. The sequence continues at coordinate 2,039,884 of JADJJR010000001.1, read as the reverse complement.
ATGCCACCGTGACCTACGACGCGATCGTCATCGGCGGCGGGATCACGGGCGCGGGCGTGGCCCGGGATTTCGCCCTGCGGGGATGGAAGGCCCTTCTCCTCGAACGGGGCCGCTTCGGCCGGGCGACCACGGCGGGATCAAGCCATTTGATCCACGGCGGCCTTCGCTATCTCCTCTACGACCGTCTCACGACGCACGAAACCTGTTGGGATTCGGGTCACATCGTGCGCATCGCCCGCCCCCTGTTGACCCGCTTGCCGATCCTGTGGCCCGTCTACGGCGACCACCGCCGGGGGTTGGAAACCGTCGAAACCCTGCTGGAGTCCTACGACCGTTTCCAACCGTTGAAGGGAGGGCGTCCCCATTTGCGGTTGAACCCCGCCGAAACCCTGCGCCTCGTGCCCGGTCTGAAACCCGTGGACCTGCGGGGGGGGCTTCTTTTTGACGAGTATTGGGTGGAAGCCGCCGATCTGGTGGCCGCGAACGTCGCCGACGCGCGCCGGGCGGGGGCGGACGCTTTCGAGGACACGGGGGTCGAGGCGATCACGCGGGAAAACGGGCGCGTGACCGGGGTCCGGGTCATCGGCGGAAAAATTATTCAAGCCCCGGTCCTGGTCAACGCGGCCGGCCCCTGGGCGGCGCGGGTGGCGGCCTTGGCGGGGGCGGCGGTGGATCTTCGCCTGCAAAAAGGGACGCATTTGGTGTACCGCGGTTCAGTGCCCGCTTTGGCGGGCCCTCGCCCCGTGGGCCTTCTGCTCGAAGCCGCCGACCGGGAACGGTATGTGTTCGTCCTGCCCGGGCCGGACCGGACCCTCGTCGGTCCCACGGATTTGGCGGGGGGCGACGACCCCGACGCGCTCGCGCCGACCCCCGAGGAAAGCGCGTATTTGCTCGACTCCTGCCGGCGCTATTTCCCGATTTTTCCCGACCGGTGGGACGCCCTCACCGTGGCGGCGCGGCCGATTGTGGGGCAACGCGGATCGGAAAAACGGCTGTCCCGCGGGTTCCAAGTGATCGACCACGCCGACCGGGGGGCCGAAGGATTCTTCTCGGTGGTCGGGGGGAAAATGTCGGATTTCCGCTTGATGGCGGAGGCGACGGCGGCGGTTGTTCACCGCCGCATCGGGCGCGGCGAATTTCGCTCCGTCAGCGCGGGGCGCGATTTGGCGGGCCAGCCCCTGGGGGAATGGGAGGGGGGGGCCGCGCCTTCGGCGCGCCTGAAACGAATTTTGGATCGACACCCCCGCGTTCGGGAAGCCCACGCCCTGGCGCACCTCGCGGCGGCTTTCGTTCGGCACGCGGCGCTTCGCCGTTTCCGCCCGGTCTCAACGGCCACCCTGGAGGATGTTTTACGGCATTATCAATGATCCCTTGAAAAACACCGGGTTCCCCGGCATCCTATTACCGAAGGTCAACTTAAGGACGGACACCATGAAACAGGAACCCACGAATTCCCAGCCCTTTGCCAACGAGACGCGTTATCCGAACGACGCCCGCACGGAGTCCTTCGACGCCTGGGACCCGGAAATCACACGCCAAATCGACGCGCTCGTCGAACGCGCGAAGTCCAACGAAGCGTCCGAAATAGAAATCAGCGATTTGGTCCGGGAAATCATCGTCACCGCGCTCAAAACCCAGCACTCCCAACTGGCCCGGGGGGATGTAAAGATTTTAAGCCGCGCGGTGCGGGAACTGCGCTACGGGTTTCGCGTCTTTCAACCCTACCGGAACCGACGCAAGGTCACGATCTTCGGTTCGGCCCGGACGAAACCCTCCGAAATGGATTACAAACAGGCGCGCGCCTTCGCCCGGAAAATCAGCCAGAAAGGCTACATGGTCATCACCGGGGCGGGGCCGGGCATCATGCAGGCGGGCAACCAGGGCGCCGGGCCGGAAAACAGTTTCGGCATCAACATTCGATTGCCCTACGAACAGGGGACGAACGAATTCGTCGCCCGCGACGAGCGGTTCATCGACTGCCGGTTCTTTTTCACGCGCAAGTTGATGTTCATCAAGGAGACGAGCGCCGTCGTGTTGTTCCCCGGCGGGTTCGGCACCTACGACGAAGGCATGGAGGTCCTGACGTTGGTCCAGACCGGCAAGGCCGATCCCATGCCGATCGTCTTCGTCGACACCCCCGGCGGAACGTATTGGTCGGATTGGGTCAAATACCTGAAAAAACACCTGCTCGGGAAGAAAAAGATTTCCGAGGAAGACTTGAATTTGTTCTGCGTGACGGATTCCGTGAACAAAGCGGTGGAGGAAGTGACCCACTTTTACAGCAATTACCATTCCTTGCGGTATGTGAAAGACCGCATGGTGATCCGTCTCCAGCGGGCGCCCGACGCGGCGCGTCTCGCCAAACTGAACAGTACGTTCAAGGACATCGTCCGTCCCGGGGCCGCCTTCGCGATTTCGGGGCCCCTTCCGGAAGAGCGCGAGTGGAGCGAACTGCCTCGGATGGTGTTCCCTTTCAACCGGTTCAATTTCGGCCGTTTGCGCCTCCTCATCAACGCCCTGAACGAGTTTTGACGCCCCTCCGACTGTAGTAGAATAACCGTCTAATCTCCGGGGAGGGTTTTTCGATGACCAACACCGTCAAATACCTTTTGGACGAAAGCCGATTGCCGAAGTTTTGGTACAACCTCGCGGCCGACCTGCCGACTCCGCCGCCGCCGGTTCTCCACCCGGGCACGCACCAACCGGTCGGTCCGGCCGATTTGGCCCCGCTTTTTCCGATGGCGCTGATCCAGCAGGAGGTCTCCACCGAGCGCGAGATCGAAATTCCGGAGCCCGTGCGGGCCATCTACCGTCAATGGCGACCGAGCCCCCTCTTTCGGGCGCGACGCCTGGAGAAGGCCCTCGGGACCCCCGCGCGCCTTTACTACAAATACGAAGGCGTGAGCCCGGCGGGCAGTCACAAGCCCAACACCGCGGTCGCCCAGGCCTTTTACAACAAGGAGGCGGGCACAAAACGAATCACCACGGAAACCGGGGCCGGCCAATGGGGTTCCTCCATGGCCTTCGCGGGGGCCCTCTTCGGTTTGGATGTCCAGGTTTTCATGGTCCGCGTGTCGTTCAACCAGAAACCCTACCGCCGGGCTTTGATGGAAACCTACGGCGCCCGGTGCGTGGCGTCCCCGTCCAACGAAACCGCGGCGGGGCGGGCGATCCTCGCCAAGGACCCCAAACACCCCGGCAGCCTGGGCATCGCCATTTCCGAAGCGGTGGAAATCGCCGCCCAGCGGGACGACACCCATTACGCCCTCGGTTCGGTGTTAAACCACGTGCTCCTGCACCAAACCGTGGTCGGCGTGGAAGCCATCGCGCAAATGGAGATGGCCAACGATTACCCGGACGTGGTGGTGGGGTGCACCGGCGGCGGATCCAATTTCGGCGGCATCGCCTTCCCGTTCATCGGCGCCCAATTGCGCGGCGGAAAAAAAATTCGGGTCGTGGCGGTGGAGCCCGCGGCCTGCCCCAGCCTGACGCGCGGTCCCTACGCCTACGATTACGGCGACACGGCGCGGCTGACGCCCTTGACGAAAATGCACACGCTCGGCGCGGCCTTCACCCCGCCGGGTTTTCACGCCGGCGGTTTGCGCTACCACGGCATGGCCCCCTTGGTGTCCCACTGCAAAGAACTGGGGTTGATCGAGGCCGTCGCGTACCATCAGAACACCTGTTTTGCGGCGGGAATCCAGTTCGCCCGGGCGGAGGGCATTTTGCCCGCGCCGGAGGCCAACCACGCCGTCAAAGGCGCCATCGACGAGGCCCTCCGGTGCAAGGCCGAAGGTCAGAGCCGCGCCATCCTGTTCAACCTCTGCGGCCACGGCCATTTCGACATGCAAGCGTACATGGATTACAACGCGGGACTTCTCCAGGACGAAAACGTGAACGAATCGGAGTTGGCCCTGGCCCTGGCCGGGTTGCCGGCCGTGGCGGCCCGTCCATGAGGCTTCGCCCTTGGGTCGCGGGGGTTTCGCTGGCGGCGCTCGGCTTCGTCGCCCGGGCCGAGGCCAACCCCCCGCCGTTCGAGGGGCAGGTGAAGTCCATCAGTTCCGGGGACGCCATCACCCTGCTGGTCGACGGGCGATCCGTTCGGGTCCGTCTGGCGGACGCGCAGTGCCCGCGCCCCCACCAGCCTTTTTTTAAATTCGCCAAACGGCACACCTACGAATTGCTCTTCGGCACACCGGTGCGGGTGGAGGTCGTCAGCGTCGGAAAAAACGGCGTCGTGGTGGGGCGCGTGAAGACCTTGCGGGGTCATTCCCTCAGCGAAAGTCTTGTGAAGGAAGGGTTGGCCTGGTGGGATCGGCGCGGCGCCCCCGATGATCGGCGGCTGGAAAAGCTGGAATTCAAAGCCCGCAAAGCCAAACGCGGCCTCTGGTCGGACGACAACCCCACGCCGCCTTGGGAGGCGTTGAAGAAATAACTTTCGCCAGAGGGCCCGGGTGGTGGAACTGGCAGACACACAGGACTTAAAATCCTGAGGGCCGCAAGGCCCGTGCGGGTTCGAGTCCCGCCCCGGGCAGGATTTTAACAGTCTCTTTTGTCATTCAAACGGCCGCGATAGCCATCTTAATAACGGGCGGCGCCGGCCATTCCTTTTTAACCATGCCTCTTTCTCTCCTCTGCGGGCCCTTTCAGCCCGCGCTCGAAGACGCGTTCACCGAGCACCTCGCCCGTCAACCCCCGGGCCCGGGGCGCCGCGTCACCGTCGTCACGGCTTCCCAGCGCATGGCGGAACGGCTCCAGCGTTTGATCGCCCAGGAGCGGGGCGCCGCTTACCTCAACATTCGGTTTGCGACGTTCCATGGCTTGGCGTTGGACATCCTCCGCGCGGCCGGGGGCGACCTCCCCACGATCGTCAACGACGAGCTTTTCCATGAGAAATTGGTGGAAGGTTTGCTGCGGGCCGAAGGGGCCTTCCCTCCGGAACGCGCCCGCGCCCTGGCGGGGGCGCACCGCGCGACCTTGAGGGATCTGGTGGAGGCCGGCCTCGATACCGCCGCTTTCCGCGAACATTTCGCCGATTTGGAAATCCCCGCCGAGGGCAAATTGCAGAGGCTGTTGGATTTGGCGGACCGTTACCGCGACCGCCTGGCCGAATTGAACATCGCCACGTCGGCGGATTTGGCCCGTCGGGCGGCGCGGTGCGTGGAGGAACAGCCGGCTCTTTTGGAGGACACCGCCGAATTCCTCTACTACGGGTTCTACGATTTGAACGGGGCCCAGGCGGACTTTTTTGCCGCCGTCGCCAAAACCGCGGCGGTGACGGTTTTTTTCCCGAGCGTCAAGGATCACCCCGGATGGGTCTTCGCCGAACGGTTCTTGGATTTGAAGCTGCGGGTGGGCGGGGCGGAGGCCCGACGCTTGTCCGCCGACGTGCCGGGCCCGGCGCGGAACGTCTTGCCCCGGCTGTTCGATCCGGGACCGCCCGCGCCGGGAGGCGCCCCCGATGCCCGCGTGATCAGCGTCTCCGGGGAGCGCGACGCGGTTTGGCGGGTCGCCAAGGAAATTCTGTCCCTGCGGTCCGCCGATCCCTTTTTGTCCTGGGGGCGGATCGGGGTGGTGGCCCGGACCACCGAGCCCGTCTGCGCGCTTGTCTCCGAAATATTCAACGACAACGCCATCCCCTTCTCGCTGTCGGACGGGGGCCCTTGGTTGGGCCATCCGGCGATCCGTCTCGCGCTGGACCTTTTGCGGTTGCCGGACCGGCCCGACCCGCGGGACGCGTTGCTGGACATCCTTTCCTCCCCGTGTTTTTCCTCCACTTTCTTTACGGCGGTCGAAAAGGACGCCGTCCGCGATTATCTACGACGTTCGAGCCCGCGCGCGGGGCGACCCGTCTTGGCCCCCCCCGGGGTCGGGCCCGCGGACGACGATTTCCCGGCGGACCTGGGGCCCGCCCCGCGGCCCGACGCTCTCCGCCGGCTGGAGGACCTTTGGGCCGTTGGGCCGGATTCTCGGACTTGGTCCGAGTGGACGGGGTGGGCCCGGCAACGCGTCGATGCCCATCTCGCCTCGGACGCCGCCTTGGAGCCGGCGCGCGACGCGTTGCGGGAAATCGGCGAGCGGCTGTCTCGTCTGGATCGGATCTCTCCGCCGGTGGGATTGCGGGATTTCCTCGATGCGTTCGCCGGGGCCTTGGCCCGGGAACGGCGACCGGGGCCCTCCATCGCCGACGGCGTGCGGGTGCGGGGCGTCATGGACGCGCGGGGGGAAAGTTTTGACGTTTTGTTTTTGATTGGATTGAACGAGGGCGGCTTTCCCCGCTCCGTTCGGGAAGATCCCCTGCTGGGGGATGAAACCCGGCGGCTCCTCCGGGACCCCGGGGGGTATTGGATCCTCCCCAAAATGGAAGGTTACGATGAGGAAAAGCTGTTGTTCACCGCGGCCTTGGCGTCCGCCCGTTCGCGCCTGTATTTGGTGTACGCGCGGTCGACCGAGGACGGACGGACGGGGTCCCCCTCGCTCTATTTGCGGGAATTCCTTCGCGCCGCGGGACGGGGATTCGAAGACGTCGAGCGGCTGCCTCGGTCTCCCCTTGAGAAATGGAACGCCGTCCCGTCGTCGGCGTTGACCCCGCTCGAAGCGGGGTTGGCCGACGTGTTGGAAAAGCGGCGCCCCCCCCGGGAATGGGCGCCGGTCTTGCTCGCCGGGGCCCGCGCCCTCGGGACCGCCGCGTCCGCCGCCTTTCACGGCGACGTCCAACCCCCGACCGCCTATTTGGACCGCTTGCGCGCGCGCGGCCTTTCCCCCAGCGCCCTGGAGACCTACGCCCTTTGCCCCTTTAAATTTTTCCTGGCCAAGGTCCTGGGGATCAACGTCCCCCGCCCGGCCTTCGACGGAGAATCCGTCGACCCCCGTTTTTTGGGCCGCGCCCGGCACGAAATCCTTTGTCGCGTTTACGGCGTGTTCCTGGGGCAGGACCGTCCCGAACCGGAGACCGTCGTCGCGCGCATGCGCGAAGAGACCGCCCGGGTCTTCTCTTTTATGGCCGACCCGGGGGGCCCCCACCCGCGGCTGTGGTCCGCCCTGAGCGCGCGCACCGCGCTGGAACTGGAGGCTTTTGTCCGACGCGACCTGGCGCGGTTGGCCGCCGAGGGATTCCGCCCCGATCGTTTGGAGTGGACCCTGCCCCCGACCCCCCTGGAAGGGATCCCTTGGGCGGGGCGGTTGGACCGCGTGGACTGGAACCCCCGCGAACGGACGTACCGGGTGGTCGATTACAAAACAAAAATCGGCGCGACCTCGTTGCGTAAATCGGTGGCGGAGGGCTGGGCCCATCAGATCCCGGTGTACATGGATTTGGTGGACGCCCTGGCCCCCTGGGGGCCCGGCGCGCGGGGGGGCGGCGCCCGGCTCGAGGCGTTGTCGGAAAACGAAACGGATGAGATGACGGGGGAGTCTTGGGTGGAGCTGAGCGAGCGGGTTCGGGCCCAACGGCGACGGCAGGTGGCGCTGCTCGCCGCGGGGCGGTTTCCCGTCCGGGCGGGGGACGAACGTCATTGCCGGTTTTGCGATTTCGCGCGGGCGTGCCGCAAGGCCCACCCGGCGAGCCGCGCCCGCGGGGACCGGGACGCCCGCGCGGACGAGACCCTCCCGGCCCCGGCGGCGGTGACGTTGTGACCGCGGATCTCGACACGCGCGCGCGCGCGCGCAAACGGCTCGACGTGAACATCGTCGTCGAGGCGGGCGCGGGGACGGGCAAGACCACCCTGCTCACGGACCGTCTGTTGTTCCTCCTCCTGGCCGGGGGCCCGGAACGGGAAGGCCTCTCGATCACCCGCGTGGTGGCGTTGACCTTCACCGAAAAGGCCGCCGGCGAAATCAAGGCGCGTTTGGCCGAACGCCTGGGGGACCTTTTGTCCGCCCTCGATGGCCGGACGTTGCCGCCGGAACGCCACGCGCTGATGGAGGCCTGGCGGCGCGAAGCGCGGGACGATTTCGGTGCGACCGATGATCGTCTGCGGCGCGTCGCCCGCGACGCCCTGCGCGATCTCGACCGGGCCCCCATCGGCACCATTCATTCCTTTTGCAAAACGCTCCTGCAACTGTACCCCGTCGAGGCGAATCTGAACCCCGGCGCGCGGGTGGACGAAGGCGCCGGCTTCGACGGCGTCTTCGAGGCCGAATGGGCCCGCTGGCTGGAGACCGAACTGGGGTCCGGGGCGCCGGGCTCGGCGGACTGGGACGATGTCTTGCCCCGCGTTTCCCTGGCCGATTTGAAGTCCCTGGCCCGGGAGTCCGCTGTTCGGGAGGCGCCGGCCGCCGACGGAGCTTGGGCCGTCGACCGGTTGAGCCGCCTCCGCGAAGCGGTCGAGCGCCTCCCCCAAGGGCAGACCAAGCCCGCGCGGGGAAAAATCCTTGAATCGTTGGGGCGTCTGGCGGACCGGTTGGGTGCCTTGGAAAGGACGGCGCGCGACCCCCTCGGTCCGGTCCCCCCCGACGCGCCGTGGACGGAAAACGACAAAAAGTGGCCTTCCGAATGGGACCCCGCGGGGGAGGCCGTTTACCAAGAGGCCCGCGCGGTCGCGAACGCCGTCTCCCCCGCCGGAGAGGCCCTGCTCGCGCGGGCGCGCCGCCTTTTGGAACCCTTTGTCGCCGTCTGCCGGACCCGGTACCGGGCCGAAGGGTGGGTGGGCTTCGACGATTTGCTGCGGGGCGCCCGGGATCTTTTAATTCACCACCCGGAAGCGCGCCGGGAGCTCAAGGCGCGGTTCGCCGTCCTCCTCGTTGATGAATTCCAGGACACCGACCCCCTGCAAGGGGAAACCCTGCTCCTGTTGGCCGAGGGCCCCGAGGGCGAGGCGGGGGCCTGGCGCGACGTCGTCCTCGCCCCGGGGCGCTTGTTTATTGTGGGCGATCCCAAACAATCGATTTATCGTTTTCGCGGGGCCGACATTCGCGCGTACGAGGCTTTCGTGGACCTTGTGCTGTCGCAGGGGGGCGAGCGTTGCGATTTGCGCCGGAGTTTCCGAACCCACGCGGGAATCGTCGAGCCGGTGAACCGGTTGTTCGAGGACCTGATGCGGGAGAGCCCGGGCCTGCAGCCGCCCTACCGCGCCCTGTTGCCGCGGCCCGAAGGCGGCGACGGCGCGGTCGAGTTGGTTTTGGTGCGGGGTGGGACGGGGGACGCCGCGGAAAGGCGCGCGGTGGAGGCCCGGTGGATCGCCGGATGGATCGCCGACCACTGCGGTTCCCCGGGGGAAGGCCGGCTCTGGCGCTGGGGGGACGTGGCGCTCCTGTTCCGATCGGCCTCTCCGCTGACCGTTTATATGGAGGCCCTCAAAGCGGCGCGCGTGCCTTACCTCGTTGAAAGCGATCGGGATTTTTATCGCACGCCCGAGGTGATCGATTTCCTTAACGTGCTGCGCGTGATCGATGATCCGGGCGACCGGGTGTCGATGCTCGGCTTGTTGCGTTCGCCCCTGGTCCTTCTGGAGGACCGCGATTTGATGGCGCTCGCGGCGGCGGGGGCCTTGGATTTTCGTCGGGATCCTCCCCCCGGGTTGCCGGAGGGCGCGCGGAACCGTCTGCGGGTTTTTTACGATCGCCTGGCCCGGTTGCGGGCCGCCGCCCGGGGGGACACTCTGCCGGAGGCCGCCGCGCGGATCCTGGGGGAGACGTTGTTGTTGCCGTCCGCGGCGGCGTTCTATCACGGCGAGCAGAGCGTCGCCAATTTGTTAAAGGTGGGCCGCCTCGCCGCCGAAGCCCACCGGGACCGGGGGGACACCCTGGGGGCGTTCGCCCGCCGTTTGTCGGAGGCCGTCGGACGGGGCGTCGAGGAGGGGGAGAGCCCTCTGGGCGAGGAGCGGGTCGACGCCGTGCGCCTGTCCACGATCCACAAGGCCAAGGGGCTTGAATACAAAGTGGTGCTCCTGCCGAACCTCGCCGCGTCGGTCCAAAACGGAGACCGTCGCCCCGTGGCCCTGCGGCGCGACTGGTCCGAAGGCAAGGTGGGGCGGCGGTTCATCGAGCGGCAATGTCCGGACGCGGCCATGGCGTTTTTGGAAGCCGACGAAATCCAGCGGGAGGAACGGGAGGCCATTCGCCTTTTTTACGTCGCCGCCACCCGGGCCCGCGAGCACGTTGTGTTGGTGGGCCAGGAAAAACCCGCCCGGGGATCGTTCCTGGACATGTTGAAGAGCGCTTCCCGTCCGGTGGAAAAGGGCTGGGAACTGAAGGACGGTTTGGTGATTCCGGTGCGCGCGATCGAACCGGGGGACGCGGCCGCCCGCCCTGTTCCGCCGCGCCCCCCCGCGGGGCGACGAAAAGCGACGGCCGCCCACGGGCGCGCCTGGTCGGAGCGCCGCGCCGCTCCCGGGGCCGGGGGGCCCGCTTTGTTCGCGACGCCGTCCAGCCGGACGGCGGACGACCCATCAAAGAATTTTTCCGGCGAGCGCCCGGGCGGGCCCACCCCGGCGGAGGCGGCGCTGTTGGGCCGGTTGTGCCACGCGGTGTTGGAACGGGGGCCTCTGGCGCCCCTGGAGCTGACCTCCCGGGTGGACGGGGCGGTGCGCCGTCTGCGGGCGGAATACCCCGACGCCTATTGGTCGGTCATCGCCGGGGAAGCCGAAGGGATTTTGGATGGGTTTTTGCGGGGCGACACCGCGACCTTGTTGAACGAAGGGGAAATCCTGGCGCGCGAGGCCCCTTTCGTTTTTGCCCGGGAAGGGACGGTGGTGCGCGGGGTCATCGATTTGTTGTGCCGTCGGGCGGGCCGGCTCTGGGTGGTCGATTACAAGACCGACCGCTTGTCCCCCGGGGAGGAAGAGGCCCGGGCGGCGGCCTACGCGACGCAGGGCGACGACTACCGGGAAGCCGTGCGCCGCGCCCTGGGGGAACCCTGCGGGTTCGAAGTGGTCTTTCTGCGCAGTGGCCGGCGGGTCCCGGTGGGCGAACTTCCCTAGCCCGAATTCCCCCGTTGCGTCGCGGGATTCGTCCCCGCCGCAAAAAGTCACGGCGGGAGTGTCCTGACCATTCATTAAATTGTCAGACAGGACGACGGAAAATCCGGCCCTTCCCCTCGTGTGCCACCGGCACACGGCACCCTTCACAAAAAAGGTTGTCCGTAGTCCCCGCGACCGCGCGAGCGGAATTGCCGCAAGGGAGCGGCCTACGGCGGGCAATTTTTTGTTCGTAAAAAAGGCGGTCTTTTCCGTCTCGCCTCAGCGGCTCTGCCGCCCCGCGTCAGCGCCTCTGGCGTCCCAGGTGTCACGCGCTCTGCGAGTGACCAGGTGCCGGGAGCTCTGCGACCGGCCGGTCCTCGCGATCAACTGGGGAATCCGGGCTAACAGGGGCGGACGGGTTCCTGGCGATGACCTTCCGGTCTGAAGATTGATGGGAAGAAGGGAAGCGGTTGTTGCCCGGGTTGCCCTTGAAAATCAGTAGCTGAACTTGCCGATTTCCACTTTTCCCCGAAACACCCAGTAAATCACCGCCGTGTAGGCCAGGACGAAGGGCATGCCCAGGAAAGCGATGAGGCGCATGATCTTGAGGGTTTTTTCCGACGAGGCGGCGTTGTAGATTGTGAGGCTCGCCGCCGGGTCCAGGTTCGAGACCGCCAGGTTCGGGAAAAGCGCCAACCCGAAGAGGAAGACAAAGGCGGCGATGGCCCCGGCGCTGGAGAGGAAAGCCTCGAGCGGTCGGTTCTTGAAAACGGACCGGGGGATGTTGGCCACCGCCAGGGTGTTCAGCACCACCACCCCCCAGGCCCAGGGGTGGTGTTTGAAATTTTCAACGGCGCGGGGGAAGGCCACCAGCGTGAAAATGGTGGTCAACAAATAGGTGATCAGGAAAAAACCGAAGAGTCGCCAGGTCCAGCGCCGAATCCGCTGTTGCAGGTCTCCGTCCGTCTTGAGCCCCAGGTAAAGCGACCCGTGCATGGCCGCCGTCGCGATGGTGAACACCCCCACCAAAACGGAATAGGGGTTGAGCAGGCTCAAAAAGCCGATCCGCAATTCCCCGTCCGACCCGATGGGCAGGCCGCGCAGGCAATTCCCCACGGCGGCGCCGAAAAGCAATATCGCCGTCAAACTGGAACCAAAAAAACACCAATCCCAAAAAGCCCGCCACGCGGGGCCCGCGCGTTTGCTTCGGAACTCCATGGAGACCGCGCGCAGGATCAAACAGAGCACCAAGAGCATGAAGGCCGTGTAGAGGCCGGAAAACATCGTGGCGTAGGCGCGGGGGAAAGCGGCGAACAGGGCCCCGCCGAAGGTCACCAGCCAGACCTCGTTGCCGTCCCACAGGGGTCCGATGGCGTTCATGAAAATCCGCCGTTCTTGGTCGGTTTTGGCCATGGGGTGGAGGATGCCCACCCCCAGGTCAAAACCGTCCAAGATGGCGTATCCCGCCATCAAAACGCCCAAGAGAACAAACCAGAAAATATTGAGGTCCATAACTACTCCTTGGCCTCGGTCATTGACCCCTTGGCCTTCAGACCGCCCGCCGTTTTCAGAAATCCGCCTTCGGATCGTCCGCCCTCGGTGCCGATTTCAGGGCCTTCTTTGATCTTGTGGTCCGTCACCATGATCCACACCGCGAAGAGCAAGGCGTAAATAAGACCGAACATGACGATGGAAGCCATGACTTGGTGGGCTTGGACGACCGGGGACAAGGCGTCGGCGGTCCGCAACATTCCGTAGACGATCCAGGGTTGGCGGCCGACCTCCGCGGCCACCCACCCCAGTTGGTTGGCGGCGACGGGCAACAGGACGGCAAAAACAAAGGCCCACAACAGGCCGCGCTTATCGAAGAGGCGCCCCCGCCAACGGAGGAAACCCGCGATCCCGGTCAATGCCATCATCAAAAACCCCGTCCACAACATGATGTGATAGGAATGGAAAGTGAGGGCGACGGGGGGGCGGTCTTCCTTGGCGAATTGGTCGAGCCCCGGAACGGGTGTCGCCCTGTTCCCGTGAATCATGAAACTTAGAAGGCCGGGCACCGCGATCCCTTTCGTGGTTTCGGTCGCCGCGTCGGGGTGGCCGATCAAATACAACGGGGCGTTGGCCCCCGTCTTGAAGTGCCCTTCCAGGGCCGCCATTTTGGCCGGCTGGTGTTTGGCCACCACGCGGGCCTGGTGGTGACCGGAAAACAATTGGGCCCAACTGCAGAGGAACCCCAAAACCAGGGCGACGGTGAAGGACTTTTTGGAGATATCGACGTGGCGTTTCTTTAGGATGTAGTAGGCCGATACGCTCATGACGAAAAAGGCCCCCATGGCCCCGGCGCCGAGCCAGACGTGGACCAAGCGGTCGACGCTGGACGGGTTGAAGACCACGGCCCAGAAGCTGGTGATCTCGGCCCGGGCGGCCAACCCTTCGCCGACGATCTTATAGCCCGCCGGGGTCTGCTGCCAGCTGTTGGCCACGGTGATCCAGATGGAGGAAAACACCGAACCGAGGAAAACCATGATGGTCGAAAAGAAGTGCATTTTGGCCGACACGCGGTCCCAGCCGAAAACCAAGACGGCCAGGAACCCCGACTCGAGGAAGAAGGCGAAAATGCCCTCGGCGGCGAGGGCCGAACCAAACACGTCGCCCACGAACCGGGAGTAATTGGCCCAGTTCGTGCCGAACTGGAACTCCATGGCGATTCCGGAGGCCACCCCCACCGCGAAATTGACGGCGAAAATCTTCGTCCAGAACTTGGCCATGGCCTCGTACTGGGGGTCCTTGGTTTTCATGTACATGCCTTCCATGAAAACGAGGATCGCGCCGAGCCCGATGGTCAGCGGGGGGAACAGGTAATGGAACATGATCGTCAAAGCGAACTGCAACCGGGAAAGAAGGAGGATGTCCATGGACATAGGATGCAAAAAAAAACTGACGGGCGTCCATGACGCCCGTCAGTTTTTAAACTGCCGATGAATCGCGGGTTAGCCGATGGCGGCCGACCCTTTCTCGCCCGTGCGGATGCGGACGCATTGCTCCAAGGGCACCACGAAGATCTTGCCGTCGCCGATGTTGCCCGAGCGGGCGGCCTTCGTGATCGCGCCGATGGCGGGTTCGACGAAGTCGTCGTTCACGGCGATGTCGAAGCGAACCTTCTTCAGAAGGTTGACCTCCATCTTGGCGCCGCGGAAGCTCTCCGTGTAACCTTTTTGCCGCCCCGAGCCGAGCACGTTGGTGACGGTCATCAGGTGGATGTTGGCGTCGTCCAGGGCTTTTTTCACCTCCGCCACTTTGTGCGGTTGAACCATTGCGATGATCAGTTTCATGGAATTACCTCCCCGCCTTCGCCGGCTCGGGTTCGGAGTCTTTGCCGCCCACCGGAGCGAGGCCGTATTCGGTCATATAGATCTGGAAGCCCGCGTAGGCTTCCATGCCGTGTTCGTCGATGTCCAACCCGCGGATTTCTTCGTCCCGGGTGACGCGCATGCCTAGGGTGGCTTTGATGACCGCCCAGAAGAGCAAGGACACAACCAGGGTGAAGAGAATCACCGAAGCGGACCCCAGGGCCTGAATTCCCAGAAGCTTCAATCCGCCGCCATTGAACAACCCGTTGCCGGTGGCGACGCCGGTGATCCCGTCCTTGGCCCACAGACCCACCGCCAGGGTCCCGAACACGCCGTTGCACAAGTGCACGGCCAGGGCGCCCACGGGGTCGTCCAATTTCAACTTGTCGAAGAACATCACCGCGAACACCACGAGCACGCCCGCGATGGCGCCGATCACCAGGGAGGCCGGCAGCGTCACGAACGCGCAGGGCGCCGTGATGGCCACAAACCCGGCCAAGCAGCCGTTAATGGTCATGCCCAAGTCGGGTTTTCCCATCAGCATCCAAGCGGTGATGGTGGCGGTCAAAAGGCCGGCCGCGCCCGCGAGGTTGGTGGTGTTGGCGATGTGGCCGATGGCCGCGGGATCCGCCGCCATGGTGGAGCCGGGGTTAAACCCGAACCAGCCCAACCAGAGGATCAGAGTGCCCAGGGTGGCCGAAGTCATATTGTGGCCGGGAATGGCGTTGGGGGTGCCATCGGCGCGGTATTTGCCGATGCGGGGACCGAGAAGCATGATGCCCGCCAGGCCCGCCACGCCGCCCACGGTGTGCACCGCGGTGGAGCCGGCGAAGTCCCAGAAGCCCATTTTCGCCAACCAGCCGCCGCCCCAGATCCAGTGGCCCGTGATGGGGTAAGCGAATCCCACCAGGAGGAAGCTGAAGACGATGAAGCTGACGTATTTGATCCGCTCGGCGACGCAGCCGGAGACGATGGTGGCCGCGGTGCCGGCGAAGACCAATTGGAACAGGAATTTCACCGTCAGGGGAACCCCTGTCCAGTTGATGGACCCGTAGACCCCGGAGTAGGCCGCTCCTGTTGCCGGGCTGTTGTCGGGCCCGGTCACCATGAACAAGCCTTTGAGACCCATGAAGCCGTTGCCGTCCCCGAACATCAGGCCCCATCCCAACACGTAAAAGGCGAGGGAACTGATGGCGAAGACGATGAAGTTTTTGGAGAGAATGTTCACGGCGTTCTTGGCGCGGCACATGCCGGACTCCACCAGGGCGAACCCCGCGTTCATCCAGAAGACCAGGAAGGCCGTGACCAACACCCACAGGGTGTCGGCGGCCACTTTCCGGTCGACGAGGCCTTTTTCAAGGACCGCCAACTTTTCAGCGATGACGTCTGTGGGCGCCTGAACCGTCGCGGAAGCAACCGTGGCGTCCTCCGCGTGAATAAACGAGGGCCCGAAGCCCCCGCTCAAGGCGAGGAACGCGATGAGGCCCCCGCCCCTCAAACAACGTTTGATCCGTGACAACATGACATCCTCCTGAGATCGCGCAAGGCGCGTTTATTTTTTTGGGAGACGTCGCTGTCCCAGGGTTACCGGAAAATAAAGAAGCCCTTTCCGCAAAAGCGAAAAGGACTTTCGTTGTCCGTTGAAACACCGGCACATCACCGTGCCGGAATGGCAACAGAATACCATAATGCCGGGAAAAGTCAAGGGGGGGGAGGATTATTTAAAAATCCATTGTTGTAAAATGGCGACGCAATGCCAGAGACCATTTTCGCGCGGGTCCTCTTTTTTTCCGAGGCCGTCACACTCGCCCACCTGGTCCGCCCCTTGGCCCTCGCCGAGGCGTTGGCGGCCGCCGGCTGCGAAGTCCATTTCGCCAGCGCCTACCGTTTTGAAACCCTCTTCAAGGACAAGCCGTCCTTGTGTTATTGGCCCATCGAGAGCATTTCCTATGACGCCTTTATTTCCTCCGTCAGCGGGGAACGCTCGGCTTACAACGACGAGCAAGTGGCGTCTTATATTGCCGAGGAAGAGGCCTTGATTCGGGATGTGATTCCCGATTTGATCGTGAGCGACGCGCGGTTGAGTTTGTCGGTGACCGCCCCGGCCTTGGGGATTCCGTTGGTGAATTTAAACAACGCGTACTGGAGCCCGCACCGCGCGGACAAGCAGGACCCTGTCCCCAATTACAAACGGTCCGCCCTTTACCGGTTGCTCCCGCCGGGGTTGGCCGAATTGTTTTTCCCCTTCCCGGTCGTCAAAGTCCTGCACCGCGTGATGAAACCGCTTTACGAAAAACGATTCTTGGCCCCCTTCAACCGCGCTCGGCGCCGGAGGGGATTGCGGCCCTTTGGCGATTTCCGAACGTTTTACACTTTTGGGAATTGGACCCTGTACGCCGATACCCCGGAGTTGATTCCGCTGAAGAACCCGCCCGCGGCGCACCGTTTTTTGGGGCCCGTCCTCTGGTCGCCGTCCTCCGCCGCTCCCCTTCCCGCGGGGGACAGCGATCGCCCGGTCCTTTATGTCAGTTTCGGGTCTTCCAACGACGTTCCCGATTGCCGGGGCATCGTCGATGAACTCGCCCGTCTGGAGGTGGACCTTTGGGTGGCCACGGCGGGGCGATTTTCCGTCCCCGCTTCGGCGCGTGTGCGTGTTTCGGATTTTCTGCCCGGTCTGGAGGCGTCCCGCCGCGCGGCGGTGGTGGTGTGCAGCGGCGGGAGCACCGCGGCCTATCAGGCGTTGGCGGCGGGGACCCCCGTGGTGGGTATCCCGTCCAACAACGACCAGCACTTGGCCATGGCGGCCATCGAGCGAAGCGGGGCGGGCCTCTCCCTTCGGAGCGATCACGTCACCCCCGCGGCGGTTCGTGACGCGGTGAAAAAAATATTGGAGGAACCGCGTTACCGCGAACGGGCCCAACGTCTTTCCGAAAGTTTCGCCGCCCACGACGCCCCGCGGCGGTTCGTGGACTTTGTCCGGGAAGCGGTCTCCACAAAAACAACACCCGGGGCCCGCGTTCCGCCCGCTCAAACATTGACGGAACGGTTGCGCCGGCAGGCCGAACGATCGCCCGACCGCCCCGCGCATTGGGGCTGGCCCCAGCGTCAAAACGGGGAGCCCCCCTTGTCCTACGGCGATCTCTGGGGCCGCGTTCAATCGCTCGCCGCGGCCTTGAGCGATCGCGGGTTACAAAAAGGAGAACGTGTCGGGTTCCTTTCCGGTGTGGATCCGGCCTGGGAGAGCCTGCACATGGCGGTCTTGTTGGCCGGCGGCGCGGTGGTCGGGTTGGATATTAACGACGCGCCGGATCGTTTGCGCGCCGCGGCCCGCCTGGCCGATGTCCGCGCCTGGGTGGTCCAGGACGCGAAGACGTTGATGGAATTTCGGGACCTCATCCCCGAGAGGGGGAACCGGTTTGTGGTCCTGATCCGCGCGGACGAACCGGCGGGCCCCGGGCAGGGGGCGGAGGCCTTTGTATCTCTTCTCAACGCGTACCGGGGGCGGACCTTCGCGGGAGCTCCCCCCGCGCCGGGGGATTTGGCCACGGTGATTTTCACGTCGGGAACCACCGGGGAGCCGAAAGGAATTCCCTACACCCACCGGCAACTGGTCCACGCGGTGCGGGCCATCGCGCGGGCTTTCCATGTCTTGCCGGTCGGGTTTGAATCCCTTTGCTGGTTGCCGTTGTCCAACTTATTCCAACGGATTGTGAATTTGTGCGCCGTGGAACGGGCCGCGCTTCTCACGTTTATCCCCTCTCCCCACCAGTTGATGGAGGCGGTGCCCGCGGTGCGCCCCACCCTGTTGATCGGCGTTCCCCGTTTTTTTGAAAAGGTGGAGGCCGGGGTTCAAAAATCGATCGCGGAGAGGCCGCGGTGGGTTCGGGCGCTGTTTCGAGCGGCCCAGGCGACCGGAACGATTTATCAAAGGAGCCGTTCGTCCGGCCACAAGGCGCGTTTTGTCCTTTGGCCTCTTTTTGTCATTCTGGATTGGGCGGTGTTGCGCGCGGTGAGAGAGCGCTTTGGGGGACGCCTGCGGTTTTTGGTTTCCGGTGCCGCTCCGCTGGGGCTTAAGACCATGGAGTTTTTCGAGGGCCTGGGGTTGCTGGTTCTGGAGGCCTACGGAACGAGCGAAAACGCCATCCCCCTGGCCATGAACCGGCCCTGGTCCTTCCGCTTCGGGACGGTGGGCCGGCCCCTGGGCCCCAACGAAGTCGAAATCGCTTCCGACCACGAAGTGATGGTGAAAGGCCCCTCCCTCTTCGCCGGTTATTGGGCCGGGGCCACCCCCCCCCCGCGTTTCGAAGGCGCTTTTTACCGGACCGGCGACGAGGGCCGATGGGAAAACGGGGGTTTTCTGCGGTTGATCGGTCGGCGATCGGAGTTTCTAAAAACCTCCACGGGTCGTCGGGTGACCCCGGGGCCCATCGAGCAGTGGTTCAAGGAGTTGCCCTTTGTGGACCAGGCGGTGGTTTTGGGGAACGGCCGCAAAGGCCCCGCCCTTCTGGTGACTCTGGACGCGCAAGCCCTGGGCGCCTCCGGAACACAGCTCTCGTCGGATCAGGAGGCGAGGGCCGCCGAAGTTTTGCGGGCGCACGCCGCGCGGTTACCTCCCCTCGCCCGCCCGTTGGGAATTCTGGCGCTCAACCGGGCTTTCTCGGTGGTCCGCGGGGAAATCACCGCGAACCTCAAGCTGCGCCGGGGGATCATCGAAGACCATTACCGCACGGCACTGGATGACCTTTACGACCGGGCGGTCGTCGACGCTCCCGAAGGCCCCCCCTTGTTCTTCTTGTCCGCCGCGGACGTGCGCGCGCGGGCGGTGCAATCCTTCACGCCCCTTCGCCGTCTGCGCACCTGGGCCCCCGCGCGGTGGTGGGGCTTGGGGAGGTTTTTCCTTCAGGCGGGGGCGGCCTACGGGCGGTACGCGGTCCGCTTGTTAAGGCGGCCCTGGGAATACCGCGAACTCCACAAGGAGTTGTTTGGCGTTTTGTTCCGATCTTTTCGCGACGCGGTGGGGCCTTTAAAGGGGCCGCTGATTAAAATTGCCCAGACCTTGAGTTACCTGGACATGGACTTGTCCCCTTCCGCGCGCGGGCTCTTAACGGAACTTCAGCATCGCTCCCCCCCGTTGGCGGCGGATAAAATCCGCGCGGTGGTTCGCCGTTCGTTGGGTCAGGACCCGCGCGACCTTTTTGCCGAATGGAGCGACGCCCCCCTGGCCGCGGCGAGCGTCAGTCAGATTCATTTGGCTCGTTTAAAGGAAGGCGCGCGGGTGGCCGTGAAGGTGCGCTACCCCGGGATCGACCGAATCGTGAAATCCGACTTGAGGGCGGTTCGCGCGTTCCTTCCGTTGCTCGCTCGGGCGACGGGGGTTCGAAACGTTCGGGAGAATTTTGAGGAGGCCAAGAAAATGCTTTTGGCCGAATGCGATTTTCGGCGGGAGGCCGCGTTCATGGACCGCTTCCGCTCGATCTTTGCCGAGGACCCGGTCATCTCCATTCCGGCCGTTTATCACGGGTATTGCTCCGAAAGCGTCCTGACCATGGATTACGTCGACGGACAGACCTACGCGGAATTTAAGGCCACCGGAACCGGCGCGGATTTCGACAGGGCGGGCCAGGCCCTTGTCCGGTTTTTCGACAAGGCGGCCCTTCAGCACGGCCTGTTCAACGCCGACCCGCATCCGGGAAACTATTTGTTCAAGAACGGCCGTGTTTACTTCCTGGATTTCGGTTTCTGTAAAGAGTGGACGCCGGAATTCATCGGTTTTTGGAAGGCGCAGACGCGCGCGGTATTAAAGAACGATTTGCCCGCTTTTGCCGAGGCCACGAAGGCCATGGGAGTGACAAACACCGATGGGACCTTCAATTACGGTGAACTGCTGGCCGGTTATCGCGCCACGTTGGAAAAAATGTTGATTGACAGAAAGCCGTTCCGCTTCACCCCCGCATTCGTTCGGGAGGAGGGCCGCGTCATTTTTAATAAGCAATTGGGCGGCGGCAAGGCGGTCAACCCGCCGGAAATCCTGGCGTTCAGTCGGTTGTTCTGGGGCCAGCACGCGGTGTTGGCGGACCTGGGGGCGCGCATCGATTACAGCGCGTTCAACACTTTTCTTGAATGAGGCGCTCGGCCACCCGCAGGGCGTTGGCGGCGATGGTCAAAGACGGGTTAATGCCCCCGCTGGAAGGGAAGAAGGACGCGTCGACGATGTAAAGGTTTTCCACTTCGTGCGCCCGGTTCCATTTGTTCAACACGCTGGTCGCCGGGTCGTCCCCGAAGCGGGCCGTGCCGCAGGCGTGGGCCATCATTTTGCACGTTTCGGCCATGGGAAAGCGGATCGTGGGGTAGGGGAAGAGGGCTCGCCCGATCATGCGTCGGAATTTCTTGAGTCGGGTCCGGTCGTAGGCGCTGATCCGATAGTGGACGGCGACGCGTTCCCGCCCGTCCGGGCCGGCCGGCATCTCCTCCACCCGGTTCTCCTTCTGGGGAAGGTCCTCCATAATGGGGGCCGCGCATCCCGAATGGGCGAACAACTTTTCGAGGGCGAAAGAGAGCCCCGGCCGGAGGAGGTTCAAACCGCGCATGGCCCAGCCGGGGATATTTTGTTTCATTTCGAAGAGAAGGTCGTCCACCGCCAGGCCCCCGGGGGGAAACTTCCCAAAGGGTTGAAAGGTGCCGTATTTGACCCCGTCCACCTCGTAATAGTCGTTCCAGGCCAGCTCCTTGAGATTTTGGGGGGCTTTTCGAAAATTCCAAACGCTGGGAAGAAAATAGATGTCGATCAAATGCCGCATCAAATATCGGCCGACCGTTCCGGACCCGTTCGCCAGACCCCGCGGCCAATGTTCGGAGCGGGATCGCAAGAGGAGCAAGGGCGTGGCCAGGGCGCCCGCCGCCAAAACCACCCGTCGCCCACGGAACCGGTGTTCGCGCCCGTCCGGTCCCCGGCCGTTCACCGCGGTGACCCGACCCCGGTCCGCTTCCAATCGGTCCACGGTGAACCCGCTGAGCAACGCGGCCCCGTGGCTCGCGAGGGCCGGCCGCAAGCACACCCGGGCGGCGTCGTTTTTGCAGTCTTTGTCGCAAAGCATGCTTTGGCAAAACCGGCATTCGTCTTTCCATTCGCAGGCGAACGCCGGGGTGTAGACGCCGATTTTTTTCCAGCGCAAAAAGCGCTCAAAATGGCGCGTGGCGAGATGGTGTGACCGGGCCTTTTGAATGTGGCGCAGGGCCTCTCCCCGCCGACAAGGGTCGGGGATTTCCGACTGCAATCGATAGAGCTCTTCGGCTTTTTCGTAGTGGGGTCGCAGGTCCTCGTAGAGGATGGGCCAACGGTCGGGGAGGTCGCTTTCGGTGTCGGCGGCGTGAAAGCGGCGGGGCGTGAAATCCGAGGGAAAGAATCGCTCCATCAACATGCCGTAAAGCGCCGAGCCGCCCCCCGCTCCGGCGCCCAGGAACGGACGAAAATAGCGGTTTTGAGCCGCATCGAAAATTTCGCCCCGCCATCGCCCGCCGTTGCGGAAATTGTCCTCCTCGGAGGAGTCGGGGGCGGACGCCGCCAGCGTTTCCATGTAGTCGCCCCGGAGGGCCCGGGGGTTGCCGAGGTAATTTTCCCCGCGCTCCAGGAACAGCACGCGCTCTCCCGCGCGGGCCAGGGCGTACCCCAGGGTGGCGCCCCCCACGCCGGTGCCGATCACGACCGCGTCCCATTCGACTTTGGCCAATTCCTCGGGCGGCGGGGTCATGGGCGTGCGAGCCGCTCCGCTTCCTGCTTTAGCCGGGGGTCCATGGCCAACATCCCTCGGCGGATGTAGGTGGTCGTGAACCAACCGAGGAAGGGAAGCAGGGCGCCCCGAAAATCCTCTTCGTGGGACACCGTGGTTTCCGATGGGCCCCGCGCCGCGAGTCGAAAACGATGGTGTCCATCAATAAGGCCGGGGGTGTTGAGGAAATGTCCCAACCAAGCGAATTCCCGTTGGGGGTCGATGGTGAGAACGCGGGTTCGCGCTTTGGTGGACCAAGCCCCCGGGAGGGAAATCTTAAACTCCAAATCGGCTCCCTCTTGGACGGCGCCTCCCAGATAGGTGAGAAACGGGTTCCATCGGTTGTACCCCGGGACGTCGATTAAAACGCGCCAAACCACATCGACCGGTGCCTGGATGGCGATCTCGGTGCGCACCGATCTCATTGTGGGGGCGGGAGATTTTTAATTTTGCAGGCGGGAGAACCTCCCCACAGTTCAAAGGGAGGGATGCGGGTGCCGTTCAGGACCACCGCGTTGGCGGCAATGATCGACCCGCGACCAACGAAGACGTCGCCCTGGAGAACAGCCCCGACCCCTACCGTGGACTCCGCCTCAAGACGAACGCGTCCCAGGATTAAACGGTCCCCGGCTAAAAGATGGGGGGAGAGCACGGCGTTTTGACCGACCACGACATCCGATCCTATTTCCGTCAGATAGGGGTCCACCAAATCGCCCGCGATGGCCGTTCGGCGCCCGATCTTAGCCCCGAAAAGGGCGTAGAGCGCGGGTTTAAAGAAAACGAGGGTGAAGGGGGCCAGTGCCCATCGACCGAGTTCCGAAATCGTTTTTACAACAATCCATCGTTGCCCGACTCGGTCGCGCAATCGGAATTCCCCCGATGGGAGGGGTGTTGTTATTTTCAAAAGTCGAACAAGGGCGGCGGCTCCCAAGGCAAAAAGCATTAAGAAGAGGACGACGCCAAGAATGGGAATATAAATATAGGGCGACAAACCGAGCCGGAGGCGCGCCCCCTCCAGGAGGGCCAAAGGCCCTGCGGCCAGAATCGTCGCGCCTAAGTACAAAAACGCCAAAACTCGAACGCTGATACGCATCTTCTATTCGACGGCCTCCGCTAAATCAAACTTCCAGCGCCTCAACGGTGTCAGTGCAACCAGGGCAGCAGCAACCCTTCGCCGTAGACAACGATGGTCATCCAAACGGCGATTTCGAGGATCACGGGCGTCATTTCTTTGATCCACTGAAAAGGGGTGAACCGGGGGTTCACCTCTTTTTGAATGAAGGCGTAGGCCACCACCGATTGGGCCGAGCCGATGTGGGTCCAGCAGCCTCCCAGGGCGTAGCCGGCGATCTGCGCCATGGCGAAAAGATGGATGAGTTCCACCTTGAGCCCCAGCAGGGCGCGGCCCGCGAAGTCGGCGACCACGTTGTTGTCCAGAAGAGCCGACAGCACAGTGCAGAAAAGGAACTGGGCGTAGCCCACCGTGGCGGCACCCAGGCGTTCGATGCCGACGTGGAGCAAGTTGGAAAGGAGATCGAAAAATCCCGTTTTTTGGAGTAGGGTGATGGACAGGAACAACGGGAACAGGAACAGGTATTCCTTGTATTCATGCCAGGCCTCGCGCAGGGCGAGTCGGCGGGTTTTAGGTAGGGCGGCGATGCCCAAAAACGCCGCGGCAAACCCCGCGAAGGAGGCGACGAAGAGGGGGATGGCGTGATTGACGGCGTGGGCGATCAAAAGGCCGATGAACGGGAGGAAGGAAAAGAGGCCGACCCGCTGGGCAAAACGGCGTTCCCCGGCCACCCGGTCCATGGTGCGGGCCAGTTGCACGGCGGATTCGTCGGCCTTGTGGTCGTTGCGGCCGAAGACGTGAACGTAATAGTCGTCCAGCGTGTCGGCCAGGCCCGCGTCCAAATATTTGTCCAGAAGTCGGATGCGTTTTTCCCGGGGGAAGTGCTCGTTGACGAGGGCCTCGCCCAGGGGCACGCCCTGGTGCAGGCGCTTGATCACCGCGTCCTTGTGCGAGCCCAAATCCTCGGCGTGGGCGAGGGCGAACTCCAGGGGGGTGATCATCTCACCGTGGCGGCTGACCTGGAGGAAGCGCACGTCGGCGGTGTGACGATCCAATAGGTCAAGTTTGGCCAAGTCGACTTTTTTCCCGGCCAGGCGCTTCTTCACGTTCCAGAACACGATGAAATAGGCGCCCACGGCCGCGGGCGCGCAATAACGAAGGAAGAAGGCGTTGTCCAAATGGGGGTGCAGGTTGGCCTTCATGATGAGGTTCGGGGGCTCGCCGTAGGCCAGGTACATGCCGCAGACCGTCGTCACGACGGTTGACACCATGACAGCGTAGATCACCGCGTCGTCTTTCGCTTTCGCCAGGAACAACAAAATGACCAACGTGCGGATCATGAGGCCGATCATACTCACGCCGTCCAGCACGCCGGAAGCCAGCGCGACCACGGCGGTGAGGAACGCCACCGTGGGCACCAGCCGCCCCCGGGATTTGGTAAGCACCCCGAAGCTGATGGTTTCTAAAAGGCGTGTCTGCGCGATCACGGCCACGAAGAACGTCAGCCCGAGGATGAACAGCATGGTGTCCAAATGCACCAAATGGTTGATGCCTTCGAACGTGAGCGCGTGGTGGCGGATCGCGTGCCAGAGGGCCTCGCCGAAGGATCCCCCCTCGGCGGCCACGGCGGCTTTCTTAAGGGGGCTCCAAAAAGTCCAAAAGGTGGCGGTGATCACGAGGCCCGCCCCGTAGGTGAGGGCGTTTTTGTCCAGACGGTAACGGATCGAGCCCGTGACAAAGAGCGCCAGAATCGTCACCAGGACTTCCGCCGCCATGACCCAGCCGGGGAGCGGTTGTCGAGCGCCCAACCACAATACGCCGGCGGAGAGCAGGACGCACAGACCGAGGAATTTTTTGGAGGAAAGTTGTACCAAGTCGTTGTTTTCGTTGCTCATGAAACGCTCCTTATTTTGGCAAAGCCGCCGGTTTCAACCGTACGCGAATGGGCAGGATCACGGCCTGATGGCCGTTGAACAACAACCGCCGTTGAAGGACGAACGACGTGCGGTTGTGCAAAAAGCGGGTCCAAAAAGTTTCGCCTTCGAAGGCCAATTGGCCCATGAAAAAGACCTTTTTGGCCCAGCCGGGAGAAATCTGCTCGCAAAGACGGTCGAGACCGTCGATGACGTCGGTTTCGAGCACCATGTGGCCTTCGGCGTAGAGGCCCATGCTGTTGGCCAGTTCGACGTACTTGTCCAAGTCGGTGCGCACGTTTTTTTCCAGGTTTTCAAGCTCGGCGGTGCCTTTGAATCGGTCGGAATCGATGACGCCCACGGACAAAAACACGAAATTCTTGAAGTGGCCCGGGAACAGCCGGTGGATGGACAGGAACGAATGGATGCCCATGCCGTTGTAGCCGTTGACCATCAGGATGGCCGCCGGCTTCTGGCCCTGTTTGCGCACGGCCGGGGGCGTTTCCGGAGCGGTGAGGTTGACCAGGATTTCGTCCAAATGGTGGAGGGCCCGGGTGGTGTCTTTGTAGTGGCTGTGGACCCAATGGCAGAAGACGACGAGCGCCCCCGTGATCACCAGGGTGACCCATCCCCCGTCCATGAACTTAATGACCGACGTGGCCACGAGGATTCCCACCGTCAAGATCAATCCGAGCAGGCTGACGACGAGCTTGCGGGGCCAGCCGGACGGACGGGTGATGGAAAAGTGTTTCACCATGCCGAACTGAGTCAGCGAAAAGGTCAAAAACACATTGATCGAGTACATGACCACGAGCTTGCTCACGGAACCCCCGGTGTAAAACATGGCCGCCAGAGCCGACACACCGATCACCAGCACGCCGTCTTTAATGACCAGACGGTCCGATAGGTTGGTGAACCGTCGCGGCAACCAAGAATCGATCGCCATGTTGGACATGGTCCGGGGGCCGTCCAAAAAGCCGGCCTGGGCGGCCACCAGCAAAAGAGCGCCTTCGCTAAGCAGGGTGATGAAGAGAAAGGTCTTTCCGAAGGGCCAACCGGAGGTCAACCCGCCCACCAGGGCGGCGTTCATGGTTTTTCCCGGCACGTGGTGGACGCCGTTGAGCACGTAATTGATCAAGATGCCGCCCGCCGTGAGGGCGAGGCTCCAGGCCATGAACTTCATGGTTCGCTTGCCCGTGGCGGCCCGGGGTTCCCGCAAAATTTGAAGGCCGTTGGACACGGCTTCGATGCCGGTGAAGGTTCCGCCGCCGAGGGCGAAAGCCCTTAAGAAAATGGCGCCCATGCCGATGAGGCCGATGGCGCCGACGCCTTCCCGGGTCTCCGTTACGGTGTCCATCACCATGCCGGGCAGGTCCGTCCAATGGCCGAAAATCCCATAGAGAATGACAATCGCGTGGGTCACGAGGAACACCAAGAAAATAGGGGTTAGGATAACAATGGATTCTTTAACTCCGCGGAGGTTCAACGTTACCAGGATGGCCAAAATGATTGCGGCGGCCATGAATTTGTGCTGGGCCCAATCGGGGGGGAGGAAGCTGAAAATGGCATCAATGCTGGAGGCTACCGAAATGGCCACGGTCAATATATAGTCCACCAGGAGGGCCGAACCGGAGACCAGACCGGGGAGCGGGCCGATGAGTTTGGCCGCCACAAGGTATCCGCCCCCCCCGTTGGGAAACACTTCGATCACTTCCGAATAGCTGGCGGAGAGGATAAACACCGTTGCCGCGACCGCCAGCGCCAGGGGAATGGCCAGGTGGGTGTATTGGCCCAGGGCCCGGAAGGCTTCTTCCGGACCGTAGCAGGAAGAGGACAGGCCGTCCGCCCCCAGCCCCACCCAGGCGAAAAAAGCCACCAGGGAGACGTTGTGGAACACCCGGGGGTCCAGGGGGCTCTTGGGACGGCCGAAAATCCAGTTTTTAAACCATTGAATCATAACGGTTATCAATAAAAAACGTCTCGCTCCCACAACGTTTCTGCGGAACGAGACGACGGTTCAAACGACAGTGTTTGCCGCCACGCCTTTCCCGGAGGAAAGGGCGACAGAGGGATCTTATCATTTCGGCCCCCCCTGTCAAGGGCCCGGGGCACATTTAAAACAAATCGAAACTTTTTTCCCCACTGATTCCCGCTCGGGGCTCCGCCCCATACCCGGGCAGGGGCCCTTTTTGGACGCGCAAAAAGGGCCCCTGCACCCCAAAAACGCGCCCCCCCGTGGCCTGCGCGCGATGGCGTGCCGGAGGCCGGACCAACTTCCGGCCCTCAATTTCCAACGGGCCGGATCGGACAGGTCCGGCCCCGCTGCCGAGCCCCCCATCGCGCTCGAAACGCCACAGGGGGGGTCGAAAATCAAAACACGGAGTGCAATCGGAACGGAAGCGGGCGAAAGAATTATTGAAGTCGAAAGCGGACGAGGACCGGCAGTTCCTTTTCCTTAAACCCGTCCGGCAGGGGAGGGAAGGGCGCGGCGGCGGTCACGGCTCGTTTGGCGGTCATGTCGAACAGAGAGTCCCCCGAGGAGGCCTTGATCTTCACGGATTTCACGGACCCGTCCCGTTGAACCACAAAGCCCACTTTGCATTCCCGGGTGCCGGCGTCGGTGCGGTCCCAGGCCTCCCAAAGGCGTTTGTAAATGAGCTCCCCGTACCATTTGAACGGGAACTGCTTGGAGGCATCGCCACCTCCTCCCGGTCCGAACCCGCCAATTTCCAGGGAGGTGCCCACGCCGCCCACCGGCCCGGTTTTGGACCCCTGGAAATCTCCCCGTCCTAAAGCCGATTCACCCCGGCCGCCTTTGACGCCGGTCTTGGCCGGGGGTGTTTTGGGTTTGGGTTCGGACTTTTTCGGCGGTTCCTTGGCCACGGCCACCCGGTTGGGGTCGTCGGAGGCCGGGGCGGCCTCTTCCGGGGAAATCGGCGCGGGGGGGGCCGCCGTGGTGGGGGCGGGAGCGGGCTCCAGTTTGCCCGACCCGAACCCCGACTGGCCGCCCAAAAATTGGAACCCGTAATAGGCCGTCGGTTCGGCCGATCGCCCCATGATAAAGGCGAATACAACGGCGGCCAAAAAATGAATCAGGCTGGAGTAGAGGACGTAACGGGTCATGGCCGGGTCGAAGCCGCGTTAACGGGGCGCTTCCCCTTCCGCGGGGGCCGCCTCGATCGGCAGGACGGCCACGCCCACCTTGGCGGCCTTGAGTTTTTGGGCCGCGTCCAGGGCCAGCACCACGTTCTTAAAGCCCACGTCCCGGTCCGCCTCAATCAGCACCGCGCGCCGGGCGCTTTTGGCCAGGGCCGCCGCCAGGCGGTTTTCGAGGTCGTTGCGCAACACCCGGGCGTCGCCCACGTAGTAGTCGCCGTCCCGGGTGATCTTGAGCCGCAGCGGGGTGTCGTCGTCGCCGGCCGCCGAGGTCGCTGCCCGCGGCAGGTTGACGGGAATCTGGGACTGCCCGATGAACGGCGAGAGGATCATGAAAATGATCAACAGCACCAACACGACGTCGATGAACGGCACCATGTTGATCTCGGTGATGAGACGCTTCTTTTTGTGGGAGCCGAGATGGATTTTCACGCCGCCTCCGCCCGTTCCTCCAACTTTTCGTTGTGGTAGGTGAAGTAGTTAAAGATCATGCTGGCCGGAATGGCCACGAAGAGCCCGGCCGCCGTGGACACGAGCGCCTCGGAGATGCCCCCCGCCACCAGGGCCATGCCGCCCCCCGCCCCCGAAGCCTGGCTGATGGTGTGGAAGGCCCGGATGATGCCGACCACGGTGCCCAAGAGCCCCACGAAGGGGGCCGCGTTGGCGATGGTGCCCAGGAGCGCCAGGCGCTGTTCCACCCGTTCAAAGAGCGGCTTGAGCCCCTCGCCGGCCGGGCCGCGGCCCAACAACGTCCGCACCCACCGGTGGATGGACCAACATTCGATGAAAACCGCCACGGTCACGATGGAAAAAACCGCCAGCACCGAGAGCACCGGCCAGCCCAGGGCCAGCGTGTGCTTAATGTCAAACGAGGAAATCATGGGGACGTCCTTTCACGACGGAGATGTTGGATCGATTCGAAAATCAAAAGCAGGGCCAGGGCCGTGAGCACCAGGGCCACGACGGGGATGGATTCCCACCGCGGCCGGGTGGGCAGGTCCCTCAGCCAGGGGGCGATGGTGTTGGCCAGGGACCAAAGGGTCATTCCCATCATGAAAACCATCGGAATCACCGTGGCGATCCAGGCGCGGCCCCCCCGGCGTTTGAGCCAGACCGTGAGGCCCAAAAGGGTGAGCCCCGCCAGCAGTTGGTTGGCCGTGCCGAAAATCGTCCAAAAAACTTTCCAGGCCGGCACGGCCGCGCCCGACGCGTCGGTGATCCGGAGCGTCACGAAATAGGCCGGGAGGGCCAGGGTCGCGAGCGTGGCCATCGCCCCGCCTTTGACACCGCGCCAGCCCGTCAGTTCCTGGAGCATGTAGCGGCCGAGACGGGTGCTGACGTCCAGGGTGTCGTAAATAAAGGTCGCGAAGGCCAGCAGGGCGAAGGTCCGTGCCAGATCCGGGTCCACGCCGAAGCGCTCCACGAACCGCGCCAGCCCGTTGGCGTAGATCCGGTCCGGGCTCATGCCCAACGCGGCGTCCCCGGCGGGCAGCAGCATGAGCGTGGCCAGGGCGACCACCGCCACCAGGGCCTCCAACAGCATGCCCCCGTAACCCACGAGGCGGCAGTCGGTTTCCACATCCACCTGTTTGGAGGTCGTGCCCGAGCCCACCAGGCCGTGAAAGCCGGAACAGGCCCCGCAGGCCACCGTCACGAAAAGCAAGGGAAAAAGCGGCATGCCCTGGGCGTTGGTGAAGCCCAGGAAGGCCGGGTACTGGATTTTGTCGCCGCCCAGGAAAAGGCCCACCACGCCGATCACGAGCGTCCCGTAGAGGAAGAACCCGCCCAGATAGCCCCGGGGTTGGAGGAGAAGCCACAGCGGGGCCAGGGAGGCGACAAAGCAATAACCCAGGATCACCCAATCCCAGGCCACCTGGGGCCGGAGCCAACCGCCCTCCGGGAACCGCAACGGAAACGCGGGACCCCACCAAACAGCCGCGCCCACCAGGGGGACGGCGATCAAAGTGGCGACCCAGAGGGGCACGCGCCCCTTCGTCAGGGCCACGCCCAGCCCCAGGCCGATCAATAAATAAAGAGTCGAGGCCGTGGCCACGCCGCCGCCGAACCGGGGGTCGGCGAAACTCGCGCTCGTGATGTCGGTGAAGGCCGTGATCACGTAGACCAGGGTCAGCCAAACAAAGGCGGCGAAAAACCGATAGGCCCGGGGGCCCATGTGTTCGCGGACGATCTCGGCGACGGAGGAGGCCCGGTGGCGCACCGAGCCGATGAGGCTGGAGAAATCGTGGACCGCCCCGAAAAAAATCGACCCGAACACGATCCACAACAGCGCCGGCAACCAGCCGAACCAGAGCCCGGCCAAAATCGGCCCCACGATGGGACCCGCGGCGGCGATGGCCGAAAAGTGTTCGGCCAAGAGAAGCGGCGCCTTGGCGGGGACGAAATCCACCCCGTCTTTTTGGGTGTGGGCGGGGGTGGCGCGGCGGGCGTCGAGGCCAAACAGCCGGCCCAGGGCCCAACCGTAGATCCGGTAGGCCGCCAAGAAAAGGACGCACACCAGCGCGGCCAGTCCGGCCAGGGTCATTGGGGAGTCTCCATGCGAATTGATATTATAGCTATTACCTTTCCAGACGAGGAGCATCCATGAAACTATTGATTTCCGGATCCACGGGGCTGATCGGCGAAGCGTTGACGAGGGCGGTCCAGGACCAGGGCCACGAGGTCACCCGTCTGTCCCGCGGCAACGCCGTGACGGCGCCCCGGGTCCTTTGGGATCCCGTCACGGGGCAAATTCCCTTGCGGCTCCTGGAGGGGTTCGACGCGGTCATCCATTTGGCGGGCGAAAGCATCGCCGCGGGCCGTTGGACGGCCGCCCGCAAAAAACGCATTCGGGACAGCCGCGTTTACGGCACGTCCAATTTGGTGAAAGCGCTGACCACTCTGGAACGGCCCCCGCGGATTTTCCTCTCGGCTTCCGCCATCGGTTTTTACGGCGACCGCGGCAACGACGTCCTGTCCGAGGACAGCGTGGCCGGGGAAGGTTTTTTGCCCTCGGTGTGCCGGGAATGGGAGGCCGCCGCGGATCCCCTGCGGTCGGCGGGTTTGCGGGTGGCCCACGCGCGGTTCGGCATCGTGTTGAGCCGACGGGGCGGGGCCCTGCCCAAGATGCTGTTGCCCTTTCGCCTCGGTTTGGGCGGAGCGATGGGAAACGGCCGGCAATGGTGGAGCTGGGTGGCCCTGCCCGATGCGGTGGAAGCTCTCCTGCATATCCTGCACAACGACTCTCTGTCGGGCCCGGTGAACGTGACGGCGCCGGGGGCCGTGACCAACCGGGCGTTCACGGACACCCTGGGCCGCGTGCTGCGCCGCCCGACGGTGATGCCCCTGCCGGGTTTCGTCGCGCGCCTTCTCATGGGGGAGATGGCCTCGGGCCTGCTCTTGGCGAGCGCGCGGGTCGAGCCCCGGCGGTTGGCCCAGTCCGGGTTTCAATTCCGTTTCCCGGACCTGGCGACGGCTCTTAAGGGAAATTATTAAGGGGGGGGAGGGGGGGAGGAAGCCGCTCGAAAAATCGCCGGAGGGGGCCGACGCGCGCCGCGCGTTTCCCTCGGGTTGACACCGGGTGTCAATAAATCGATGATTTTCCATGTCCATGTTTCGAAACGGGTTTAGGGGATGGTTTCAAAGGAGTCCTTCATGCGTTTGAAAAATAATTCCGCCTTTTCGTGTCTTTCGCTCGGGATTCGCGCCGGGGTCTCGCCGGGGCCGGGGGCCCTGTCATGAGCCAAAACGCTCCCCAACACCCGGTGGCGCGCTGGTTGCGAACTTCCGTCGGATTGAAAATTTTTGTTCTGGGTTTCCTGTTGTTGGTTTTGTTGATCCCGGTCCAGATGATCAAGTCCTTGTTGCGCGAGCGGAAGAACGCGCGCGGCGGCGTGCTCGACGAAATCGCCGCGAAATGGGGGGCCCCGCAAACATGGACGGGGCCGTGGCTCACGGTTCCTTATTCGGTGGGGGTTCCCGGGCCCCGGGGAGAAACGTTGGTCGGCACGGCCCACGCGGCTTTTTTGCCCGAAACCTTGACGATCGACGGCGACGTCGCGACCGAAAAGCGGCGCCGCGGCCTTTACGAAACCATCGTTTATTCCCTCAAGGCGGACGTCGCCGCGACCTTCGGGCCCCCCCATATCGGGGCCCTGGGCTTGGCCGAAGACCGGATGCGCTGGAAGGAGGCCCGCCTCTGTTTGGGTTTGTCCGACGTGAAAGGGGTGCGGTCGGTCCTTTCCTTGAAACGGGGGGGCGCGGTTGTGGTCTTTGAACCGGGGATCCACGGGTTGGGTCCCGTTGTGTCGGGGGCCTGCGCCCCCGTCCCCCTCACGGCCAAAAGTTCGGAAACGTTTTCCTTCCCCGTTCATTTGAACGGCAGCGGGTTTTTGGGCTTTTCCCCGGTCGGCAAGACCAACGACGTGCGTCTTCGTTCCGCCTGGCCCTCGCCGAGTTTCCAAGGCGCGTTCCTTCCCGTGGAACGGGCCGTGGGCCCGTCGGGTTTCAGCGCGGGGTGGTCGGTCCTTCATTTCAACCGCAACTTCCCGCAACAATGGACGACCAAAGACCTGGAACAGTGGGCCGGCCTAGGCAACCCGTTTCAAGCGGGCGACGGTTCCGTCTTCGGGGTCCGTCTCGAGATTCCGGTGGATCAATACCAGTCCACCGAGCGGGCGTCAAAGTACGCGGTGTTGATCTTGATGGTCACGCTCTTTTCGGCTTTCGTCATGGAGGTGGTGGGGCGGCGCCCCGCGCATCCCGTGCAATACCTGCTCATCGGGTTGGCCCTCGTCTTTTTCTTTTCGCTGTTGCTGGCGTTGTCCGAAAAAATCGGTTTCGCGGGGGCCTACGTTTCGGCGGCGGTTTCGGTGGTCGCGATGATCGGGTTCTACGCGCGGGCTGTTTTCGCGTCGGTCAAAAGCGGGGCCGTGATGGCCGGGGTCCTGTCGGTTTTGTACGCGTTTCTGTATGTCCTCCTCCAAATGGAGGACAACGCGTTTCTCGTTGGCAATCTGGCCTTGGGCGTCTTGCTGGGGGTGTCGATGGTTCTCACCCGCCGGGTGGATTGGTTCAGGAGCGCGCCGGACAGCGATGCGAACTGATTTCTATTTTTAACCCGTCGTTTTCGGTTTGCAGGTCCACCAGGCGGCGGTGAAAGCGGGTGAGCGTGTGCCCCCCCAGCAGGAGCGCCGCCAGGGCCAGGATCCACCCCGACCACAGGGCGGTCTTGACCATGAGGTCGATGTGCGCCTCGCGTTCTTCGGGGGTGAGGGCCATTAAACGTTGAACCGGAAATACACCACGTCCCCGTCCTTCATCTCGTAGTCCTTCCCTTCCATGGAGACAAGACCCTTTTCCTGCAGGGCCTTGTACGAACCGAGCCGGGCCAAATCGTCGTATTTGTAAAGTTCCGCGCGGATAAAACCGCGCTCGATGTCGGAGTGGATTTTTCCGGCGGCCTTGACGGCCTTGGTGCCCCGGGAGATCGACCAGGCGCGGCTCTCCTCGGGCCCGGCGGTGAAAAAGGTGATCAGGCCCAGCAGGTCCTTTCCCGCCTTGGCCAGGGTGTCGAGCCCGGGTTCCCGAATGCCCGCTTCCTTGTAGTAGTCGCGGCGTTCCTCCGCGGGAAGTTGGACGATTTCGGCCTCGATCTTGGCGCAGAGGGAAACCACGCCGGCCCCCTCGATCCGGGCCCGGGCCTTTAGGGCCGCCAACATCGCGGCGTCGGAGCCCGTTTCGTCGCCGTTGGCCACGTAGAGAATGGGTTTGCCGGTCAGGAAACCCTGCTCCGCCTGGACGTCCGCCGGAATGTTTTGCACGCGCGCGGATTTCCCTTCCTTGAAACCTTGGACCAGCCCCTGCATCATCTCGAGTTTTTCCTTGGCTTTTTTGTCGCCGGAGCGCGCGGGCCCGTGCATCTTGTCCAGGGCCTTCTCGGCCTGTTGCAGGTCGGCCAAGAGGAGCTCCGTTTCGATGATGTCGGCCGCCTCGGCGGGGTTGAGTTGCCCGAGCACGTTCACGACGTCGGGGTCTTTGAAGCAGCGCACCACGTGGGCGATGGCGTCGACGGCGCGGATGTGGGAGAGGAATTTGTTGCCCAACCCTTCGCCCTGGCTGGCCCCTTTCACGAGTCCGGCGATGTCGACGAACTTTATGCCCGCGGGTGTCACTTTTTCGCTTTTGAACATCTCGCCCAATTT
Source organism: Elusimicrobiota bacterium (assembly GCA_016706425.1). Taxonomy (NCBI): domain Bacteria; kingdom Pseudomonadati; phylum Elusimicrobiota; species Elusimicrobiota bacterium. Next base: position 2,005,526 of record JADJJR010000001.1, on the reverse strand, counting down.
GGTCAGGCGTTCGTCCGCGAGGGGAACGACGCCGACGTTGGGGTCGATGGTGGTGAAGGGGAAGTTGCTGGCCGCCGCGGCGGCCCCCGTGAGGGCGTTGAAGAGCGTCGATTTGCCAACGTTGGGAAGTCCGACGATGCCTATTTCCATTGAACGGTCCTGTATCCTTTTTTGATGATTCGGTCCGCGAGGGACGGCCAGAGGCTGGACAGCCAGGCGCCGGGCCGCACCCACCAGGGAACGTAAATTTCGGGGCCGGCGCCGAGCGCCGCCTTGACCACCGCCCGCGCGGCCCGGTCCGCCGACACCCGGTACCCTTCGCGTTGGGGGTAGCCCGGGGGCAGGCGGGACCGGTCGAGATTGTTGGGCATTTCCGTGTCGGTGCCGCCGGGAAGGACGAGGGAGAGCGAAATCCCCCGGGGGCCGAGCTCCAGCCGCAGGCTTTCCGTCAATCCCAGGAGCGCGAACTTACTGGCCGCGTAGGCGGCCATGAAGGGCAGGCCGCGGCGGCCGACCCCCGACCCCACCTGCACGATCCGTCCTCCGCCCTGTTTTTCCATGACCCCGGCGGCCGCCCGGACCGTCTCCACCGTGGCCCAAAAATTGGTTTCAAAAATTTCGCGCATCTCCTCCACCGGCATGGCGAGGAAGGGCGCCATGCGCAGGACGCCCGCGTTGTTGACCAGCACGTCCAGACGGCCGAAGTGGTCGGCGGCGCTGGCGACCGCGGCGCGCGCCTCGTGGGGGTGCGACACGTCGGCCGGCAGCACGAAAGGCGCGGCCCCCCCCGCGGCGACGATCTCGGCGGCGAGGGCGTCGAGGCGTTCTTTGCGCCGAGCGGCCACGGCCACCCGCCAGCCCCGCGCGGCGAATTGCCGGGCCGCGGCCCGGCCGATGCCCGAGGAGGCGCCGGTGATCAACACGACGGGGCTATTCATGGACTTTGAATTTGTTGGTGATGGGCATGCGCCGGTCCCGACCGAAGGCGCGCGGGGTGATCTTGACCCCCGGGGGGGCCTGGCGCCGCTTGTATTCCATGCCGTCGATGAGCCGCAGGGTTTGGGCGGCCACGGCGCGGGGCACGCCCCCGCGGACGATGGCGTCGAGGCCCCGGTTGTCCTCGACGTAGGCGTGGACGATTTTGTCGAGCACGTCGTAGGGGGGCAGGCTGTCCTGGTCCGTTTGGTTCTCGCGCAACTCCGCGGTGGGGGGGCGCGTGAAAACGCTTTCGGGAATGAGCGCCCGGTCGGCGCAAGCGTTCCGCCAGCGGGCGAGCGCGTAGACGCGGGTTTTCGGGATGTCTTTGATGACCGCGAAGCCGCCCGCCGAATCGCCGTAGAGGGTGAAGTAGCCCACGGAGACTTCGGACTTGTTGCCCGTCGTCAGGACCAGCCAGCCGAATTTGTTGGAGAGCGCCATGAGGGTCGTGCCGCGCACGCGGGACTGGAGGTTTTCCTCCGTCGTGTCGGCGGTCCGCCCGGCGAAGAGCGGGGCCAGGGCCTTTAAGAAGGACTGGACCGTCTCCTCGATGGGGACCGTGTGGAAGGCGATTCCGAGGTTTTCCGCCAGGGCACGGGCGTCGGCTTTCGTTTCCGTCGCGTTGAATCGCGTGGGCAGCGTCACGCCGATCACGTTGTCCCTCCCCAGGGCGTCCACGGCCACGCAGGCCACCAGGGCCGAATCGATGCCGCCCGAAAGACCGATGACCGCTTTCTTGAAATTATTTTTGACAGCGTAATCCCGGGTGGCGAGAACGAGCGCGTTGTAGGCCTCTTCGTCCCGCTCCAGGGCCGGCGCCCGCACGGGCGCAAAGGCCGGTCGTTCCGTTCGCCGCGCGGGGAATTTCGCCGCCGCGGTCCCCCGGCGGGCGCGCGCGGGGGCGTCCACGTCGGCGAAAAGAAGGCACTCTTCGAATTGGGGCGCCTGGGCGATGGTCCGACCGCGCGCGTCGAGAACGCGGCTGCCGCCGTCGTAAACCAGTTCGTCCTGGCCCCCCACGGCGTTGCAGTAGGCAACGGCGGCGCCGGTTTCAACGATCTTTTTCTTGATCACGACGCCCCGCTCGCGGGTTTTCAATTCGTGGTAGGGGCTGGCGGACAGGTTGACGATCAAAGACGCGCCCGTCCGGGCGGCGGCCCCGGCGGGACCGCCGGGGCGCCAAAGGTCTTCACAAACGGTCAACCCGACCCGCGCGTCCCCCAGATCAAAAACCACGGGAACGTCGCCGGGTTCGAAATAGCGTTCCTCGTCGAACACCCCGTAGTTGGGCAAAAACCATTTGTGGAAACGGGCGTGGATTTTTCCGTTCCGCATCAACACCGCCGAGTTGCGAAGCGACCGGCCGGTGGCGGTGGGCGCGCCGATCACGACCGCGATGCCCCGGGGCAAAGCCCGAGCGAGGCCGCGAAGGGTTTTTTCGGTCGCGGCGAGGAAAGACGGTTGGAGGAGGAGGTCTTCGGGGGGGTAGCCCGTGAGGGCCATTTCGGGGAAGACCCCCAAGTCGGCGCCGGCGTCGGCGGCCCGGCGGGCGTCGCGCAAAACGAGCGCGGCGTTCCCCGCCAAATCGCCGACGGTGGAGTTGATCTGGGCGAGGGCGAGGCGGATCACCCGAGATCGGCCGCCAAAAGGAGGGCTTCGGCGATTTCTTTCATGGATTTTCGGCGGTCCATGCTTTGCTTCTGAATTTCGCGGAAGGCGTCCGGTTCGGAGAGTCCCCGCTTTTTCATGAGGAGGGCCTTGGCCCGTTCGACGAGTTTGCGCGATTCGAGCTGTTCCTGGGCGGCCAGTTTGTCTTGCAGGAGGCGCGTCTGCATGATGGCCGAGGCGCACTGGTTGGCCACCGACTGCAGGATGGACACATCGTCCTTGGTGTAGTCGTAGGGTTCGGCGGCGTAGGTGTTGATCACGCCGAGCACCTTGCCCTTATACAGCATGGGCACCGACAGCAGGGACACGAGCCCCTCCGTCACCGCGATGTCCCGGAAGGAAAACCGCTTGTCTTGGCGCACGTCTTTCACGATCAAGGGTTTTTTCTGCAAAACGGCCTGGCCCGAGAGGCTTTTCTCCACCAGCAGGGCCGGTTTGTTGCGGTAGGCCTCCGAAAGGGACTGTGTCGCCGCGATGCGCAACTCCGCCCCGGTTTCGTCCAAAAGCATCACCGAGCAGATTTTGGATTTGAGCAGGCCGGCGGTCATGCTGACGATCAACTGCAAAATCTCGTCGGCGTAGCGGTCGGAAGCCACGGTGTGGCTCACGGCCGACAGGGTTTGAATGGCGTCGGCGCGGCGGCGGGTTTCCTCGTACAGCCGGGCGTTTTCCAGGGCGCCGCCCACCTGGCGGGCGATGGTGGTGAGGAGTTTTTGTGTTCGTTCCGTGTGGGTGTGGGCCTTCCGGTGCTGGACGTTGATGACCCCGACCACGGCGTCCTTGATCAGGATGGGCACCGAGAGGAAGGACTCGAATTTGTCTTCGGGGAGGTTTTGAAAAAATTTGAAGCGGTGGTCCTCGTGGGCTTTTTCGGGAAGGGCCAGGGGTTTTTTGTGCTCCGCGACCCAGCCCGTCAAACCTTCGCCCATCCTAAGGCGGATTCGGCCGATTTCCCCGGGGTGCGGGGTTTTGGAAGCGGACAACACCAGGCAGTCCTGGGCCGGTTCGTGGAGATAGATAAAACAAGCGTCGGCGCGCGTGACCCCGCTGACCAGGCCGACGATTTCCTGCAGCATGGTGTTGAGTTCCAGGGTGGACCCGATGATGTTGGTGATTTTGTGCAGCAGGTCCAATTCTTCGGACGTGTCCAAAACAACGGCGGTCTTTGCACGGGCCATGGGGCGCTCCTCGCGGGGGGATGAGAAGACTAATCTAGCTCATTTCCGACGGGTCGTCAAAAGCGAAACGGCGCGCCGGGCGGCTCCGTTCGTGGTATGATTGAGGGAGAAGACACACCCAGGGGGCTTGCCATGAACATCCTGTTGGCCGTTGACGGGTCGAACCATTCCAAACGGGCGTCGGATTTGTTGGCGCGGGCGACCGCCGGGGCGCACCGCGTGACCGTGTTGAACGTGACCCCCACGCCCGTCCCGGCCCCCGAGAAAAATTTGACCTCCGTGACGGAGGCCCTTAAGAAAAGCGCCGTGGCCTTGACCGAGGCTGTCGCGCGGGACCTGCGGCGGGCGCGCGGTTGGAAGGCACGGGCGGTTGTGGTCGAATCCATGGACGTGGCCGGCGCGGTTCTCGCCCAGGCGGTCCAAACCAAGGCGGATTTGATCGTCCTGGGGGCCCGGGGTTTGAACCCGGTCAAGGCGATCTTCCTCGGCAGCGTCTCGCAAAAAATCCTGGAGCGGGCCACGGTCCCGGTCTGGATCGTCCGGGGCGGCGGGCGAAAGAAATCCTTCCACGCGGTGTTGGCGGTCGATGGAACGCCCGGCGGCGAGAGGGCGTCGGCGTTTTTGAAACGCTTCGGACCGGTCGGCGGCGCGCGCCTTTCGCTGGTCCACGCGGTGTTGCACCCCTTGGCGGCCTGGCGGCCGGGTCCCTTCGGCCTTCCGACCGAGGCCTACCTCTCCGTGGACTTGCTCAAACAAACCCGGGCGGATTTACTCACAAAAGGCCGGACCGTCTTGGCCCGGGCGGCGAAACGTTGGGCGGGCCGACGGCCTCCGGCGGACATTTTGCTCCGTGAAGGCTTTCCCGCGGAAACGCTGTTGGACGCGGCCGGGGCGCGGGGCGCGGATGTGATCGTGATGGGTCGGCGGGGACTCTCCCGCCTGGACCGGTTTTTAATCGGCAGCGTGTCCCGCAAAGTGGCCTCGCACGCCGCCGGTTCGGTGTTGATCGTTCCCTAACCCGGTCGCCACCCCGGCCGGGGGGAGGTCGTGATGAACGTCTCCGTCCCGCGTGTCCGATGGTTTGAAGATCTTCGGCTCGTCGACGTGCCCTCCGTCGGCGGCAAGAACGCCTCCCTGGGCGAGTTGACCGGCCGCCTGCGCGGGGCCGGCGTGCGGGTCCCCGAGGGGTTCGCCACCACGGCCGCCGCCTTTTGGGAATTCCTGGACGCGGCGGGTCTCCGCGGCGAAATCCGTCGCCGGTTGGACGATTTCCACCGAGGCGCCAAATCCCTTCAACAAACCGGCGCGGCGTTGCGCGCGTCGTTTCGCGCCGCGCCCCTGCCCGAACCCCTGCAAAACGCCCTTCGCTCCGCCCACGCCGAACTCGCCCGCCGCGCCGGGGTCCGCCGTTTGTCCGTGGCGGTGCGCTCCAGCGCCACGGCCGAGGACCTGCCCGAGGCCAGTTTCGCCGGCCAACACGAATCCTATCTGAACATCGTCGGCGAAGAGGCCCTGCTCCGCGCCGTGCGCGACTGTTTCGCGTCGCTCTTCACGGACCGGGCGATCAGTTACCGGGAACAAAAAGGGTTTGACCATCTTAAAATCGCCCTGTCCGTGGGCGTGCAACGCATGGTCCGGTCCGACAAGGCCTGCGCGGGGGTGATGTTCACCCTCGATCCCGAAACGGGTTTCCCCCGGGTGGTCGTCATCGACGCCGTGTGGGGCCTCGGGGAAAACATTGTCCAGGGGATCTCCACCCCGGACGAGTACGTCGTGTTCAAACCGCTCCTCGACAACCCCGCGGCGCGGCCGATCCTCGCCCGGTCCCTGGGTCGAAAAGAAAAGAGGATGGTGTTCGCCCCGGGGGCCGTCCCGACGCGGAACCGGCTCACCACCGCGCGGGAACGCGCCGCCTGGACGCTCTCCGACGATGAGGTTCTTCGATTGGCGCGTTGGGGGGCCGCCATCGAAAAACACTACGGCAAACCCATGGACATCGAATGGGCGAAGGACGGGGACACCGGCGACTTGTTCATTGTCCAGGCCCGCCCCGAAACCGTCCAATCGCAGAAAACGGGCTCGGTCAAAACGTACACGCTCAAGGGGAAAGGCCCGCGCCTGGTGGAGGGCATCGCCATCGGCGACGCCATCGCCGCGGGGCCGAGCCAGGTGATCCGGGATCCGAAGGACATGGGGCGCTTCAAGGCCGGGTCCGTTCTGGTGACCGCGGCCACGAACCCCGATTGGGTTCCGCTCATGAAAAAAGCCGCCGCCATCGTCACCGAGCACGGGGGGCGCACCTCCCACGCCGCCATCGTGAGCCGGGAGTTGGGGGTTCCCGCCGTGGTCGGCGCGGCCCGCGCCATCGCCGCCTTGCGGGAGGGCCGGGAGGTCACGGTGTCCTGCGCCGAAGGGGAGCGGGGGTTTGTTTACGACGGACGATTGGCTTTTGAAGCCCGCGAGGTCCCTCTGGAGGCACTGGGGGAATTGCCGGTGCGGATCCTGATGAACGTGGCGAGTCCGGAGGCGGCTTTTCGCGGTTGGCGCCTGCCCGCCCGGGGCATCGGGCTCGCGCGCATGGAGTTCATCATCAGCGACCAGATCAAGATCCATCCCATGGCCCTGGCGCATTTCGAGCGGGTGCGCGGACCGGACCGGGCGCGCATTTTGAAATTGACCGCCGGGCACAAGGACATTCGCGCTTACTTCGTGGATCGGCTGGCCGCGGGCATCGCTCAAATCGCCGCCTCCCGTTGGCCGGACCCGGTGATCGTTCGTTTGTCGGATTTCAAGACCAACGAATACAGCCGGTTGCTGGGGGGGCGGGGTTTTGAGCCGAAGGAAGAAAATCCCATGATCGGGTTCCGGGGGGCGTCTCGCTATTACGACCCGAGGTACAAAGACGGCTTCGCGCTGGAATGCCGCGCGCTCAAGAAAGTCCGGGAGGGGATTGGCCTCGAGAACGTGGTGGTGATGGTTCCCTTTTGCCGGACGCTCAAAGAGGCCGACGCCGTGCTGGCGACGATGGCGGAGTTCGGGTTGAAACGCGGCGAAAGGGGCCTGCAGGTCTACGTGATGTGCGAAATCCCCTCCAACGTGATTCTGGCGGAGGACTTCGCGGACCGGTTCGACGGGTTCTCCATCGGGTCCAACGATTTAACGCAATTGACCCTGGGCGTGGACCGCGATTCGGGCCTTTTGGCGAAGGTCTTCGACGAGCGGGACGAAGCGGTCAAAACGATGATCCGCATGGTGATCGCCGCCGCGCACCGCAAGGGACGCCCCGTGGGCATCTGCGGCCAGGCCCCGTCGGATTACCCCGACTTCACGCAATTCCTCGTCGAAGCGGGCATCGACTCCCTCTCCCTCAACCCCGACAGCGTGGTGCCCATGACGAAGCGCCTGTTGGACGCGTCGACGCCGAAGCGGGTTTGACCCTCCCCCAGGGCCGCCTCGGCCACAGGGGTCAATAACGCGGAAGTCGTTACGCGGGGCCCCCGGGAGGCTTGGGGGCGCGGTTCCATGGGAGAAAGCCCAGGACGCGGGCCAGTCCGCAATACCCGGACGCCCCGGCGAAGACCAACCCCGCGCCCACGGCCACGGCCAACCAACGACCGGGGCCGGACCAGAGTCCGCCGATCACCACGAGACTTCCCGCGACGATTTGCACCTGACGCATCAAAGGGAGGACGCGGGAGGACTTCTCCGTTTTAAACCCGGCGTTTTTCCAGGCGGCGACACCCCCCGTCCACCACCGCCACCCGCGTCCAGCCGGCGCGCCGAAGGTCTTCGACGGCCTTGGCGGATCGGAATCCCGTTTGGCAAAAAAAGAGCAAGTCCCGGTCCTTGGGCAAGGTGGGACGTTCCGCGTCGAGCCGGCTCAAAGGCACGTTTCGGCACCGGGGCGGCCGCTCCCACCGGTGTTCGTCGGGCTCTCGGACGTCGATGCCGAGGGCGCCGCGCGGGTGGTTCGGCGCGGTCCAGTCCCGCAATTCACGGACCGACACCACCGACGGGAGCGGTTCGGCCGCCGGGGCGGGGTTCGGGGTCGGGCGGTCGGCCGCGCAGGAGGTCATGCCGCCGGTGAGGTTGGAGACCCGGGCGAACCCGTTTTGGAGGAGGACCCGCGAGGCGACATGGGCGCGCAGTCCCACCTGGCAGGTCACCACCGTTTCCGCCGCGGGGTTTAACTCGGGCAGGCGATCGCGCAATTCGTCGAGCGGAATGTTGATCGCGCCCTCCAGCCGGTCCCGCGCGAATTCGCGGGCCGTGCGCACGTCCACCAATTGGAACGCCTCGCCCCGGTCGCGGCGTTGGCGAAAGTCGTCGCAGGTGATCAAGCGCTCCTCGCCCCGCAAGGCGTTGGAGGCCACGAACCCCGCGAGGATCACCGGGTCCTTGGCCGATGAAAAAGCGGGCGCGTAGGCCAGGTCCAAGGTCTCGAGATCGGTCACCTTCATGCGCGCGGCAAGGGCGGTGGCCAGCACGTCGATGCGCTTGTCCACGCCCTTTTCGCCGACGACCTGGGCGCCCAGGAGGCGTCCGTCCCCGGGGTCGGAAATGATTTTGATGTGCAAGAGTTCCCCGCCCGGGTAATACCCGGCGTGGTCCAGCGAGTGGATGGTCGTCGCTTGGACCGGCATCCCCAGCCGACGGGCCTCCTTTTCCGATAGGCCGGTTTTGGCGGCGGTGATGCCCAGGCATTCCACGATCGCGGTGCCCACGGCGCCAGGAAAAACCAGGCTTTCCCCCGCGGCGTTGGCGCCGGCCACGCGACCCTGTTTGTTGGCCGGACCGGCCAACGGCATGCGGACCGTTTTCCCCGTGACGGCGTGGACGACCTCCACGGCGTCCCCGGCGGCGAAGATATCGGGGTCGGAGGTTTGCTGGCGATCGTTCACGGCGATGCCGCCGGCCGCGCCGATGGTCAGCCCCGCTTCGCGCGCGAGCTTTAACTCGGGGCGAACGCCGATGGACAGGATCGCCATGTCCATCGGCAGACGGTGGCCGTCCGTGAGCTCGATTTCCCTGGCCCGCGGACCGCCGTGAAACGCTTTGAGGCCGCGACCCAGTTCGAGCGCGACCCCGCTGGCCCGCAGGTGGCCGCCCACGAAGGCGGACATGTCCGGGTCGAAGGGCGGGAGAACCTGGCTCTCCAGTTCCACCAGCGTCACGGCCACGCCCCAACGGGTCAAGGCCTCCGCCGATTCCAGCCCGATGAAGCCCGCGCCCACGACGACGGCGCGGCGCGGTCGGTTTTTCTCCAAAAAAGCGCGGACGGCGTCGGAGTCCGGTACAGTCTTGACGGTGAAGATGTTCTCGGCCGGAAGCCCCGCGACCGGGGGCACCACCGCCCCGGCCCCGGGCGCGAGGATCAGCCGGTCGTAGGGGGCGCGGAACACCGCGCCGGTGGCCAAATTCTTCACCTCCACCTCCCGGGCGGCGCGGTCAATGCGGATCACCTCGTGGCCGACGTGGACGCGCACCCGGAAACGCGTCCAGAATTTTTCCGGGGTTTGGAGGAAAAGGTCGCCGCGGTCGGGAATATCGCCCCCGATGTAATAGGGCAGTCCGCAATTGGCGAAGCTGACGTAGGGGCCTTTCTCAAAAAGGGTGATGTCGGCGCTCTCGTTGGCGCGGCGGGCCTTGGCGGCCGCGCTGGCGCCTCCGGCGACACCGCCGACGATCACGACGCGGAGGGGGTGGGGCATGGGGGGTCTCCTAAATGGATTTATAAAGACGAAAGGGCGCGACCGCCGCCCGGAACATCGCGCGCTGTGCCGCCCAGGGCGCGGCGAGGTCGTTTAAAGAAGCGCCGCCGTCCACGGCGCGACGCACCGCCGGAGAGCCGGTCAGGATGTCGATGGGCCGTTTGACCCTCTCGTATTCGTAGGGCGGGGGGGACCAGCGGAATTGCCGCGGGGCCAGGCGGCGGGCGGTGTGCAAAAGGGCGACGCCCGTCAAGAAGGGGGAGAAGGCGGACCAATCCGTCACGTGCGTTTGCACGCCGCCGCAGAGTCGGCCCGCCCATTTGTTGAAGGTCGGCCGGAACACGAGCGGCCGGAACGCCACCCCGGGCAACGCGTGCCGCGCCAGGGCGCGGGCCCAGGCGTCGCCGTCCAAAAAGGGCGCCCCCAGGATTTCAAAGGGACGCGTGGTCCCGCGCCCCTCCGAAAGGTTCGTCGCCTCGAAGAGGCACGCGCCCCCGTAGACGGACGCGGTCTCCAGCGTCGGCATGTTGGGGGAAGGCAGGACCCAGGGCAGGCCGGTGGCGTCGAAGCGTTGATTTCGCCGCCACCCCGTCGCGGGAAACACCCGCAGGTCCGCGCCCCAGCCGCGCGTCGCGTTCAGCCAAAGCGCCAGTTCGCCGGCGGTGAGGCCGTGGAGCACGGGCACGGGATGGAGTCCGACAAAGGAAAGGTGGTCCGGGTTCGGGAGGTTCCCGTCCGTTCGGCCGCCGAGGGGGTTGGGCCGGTCCAACACGAGGAAGGGTTTTTTCGCCCGGGCGCAGGCCTCGAGGGCGAGCGCCAAGGTCCAGACGAACGTGTAATAACGCACCCCGATGTCCTGCAGGTCGAAGACCATCGCGTCGATTTTGTCGAGCATGGACGGGGTCGGGGCGAGGGTTTTTCCGTAGAGGCTGAACAACGGGAGTCCCGTGGCCTTGTCCCGGGCGCCCTGCACGGGGGCCTGGTCCTGGAGGGCCGCCGCGAGGCCGTGTTCCGGCGCGAAAAGGGCGGTGAGCCGGAACCCCGCGCGTTGCAGGGCGAGGGCGGTGGGCGTTAAATCGGGGCGGACGGAGGCCGCGTGGGCGATGAGCCCCAACCGCGGTCCGCGCCATTTTTTTTCCGTCAGGAATCCTTCCACCCCCGGACGGACGGGTTTCATGACGCGCGGGTTCTTTGGCGTCGGGCTTCCATGAGCAGGATTCCGGCCGCCACGGCCACATTGAGGGATTCGGTTCGGCCGGCCATGGGGACGCGCACTTTCCGAACGTTCAAATCCGCCAAGGGGGCCGACCGGGGGCCGGCGCCTTCCCCGCCCAACAGGAGGGCCGTGGGACGGGTCCAATCGAAATCGGTGTAATCGACATCGCCCCGGGCGTCGGCCACCAGGAAAGTCAAATCGGATCGGGGGAGATCGCCGGGTTTTTCCAGGCGGAAAAGGGGCACGCGGAAAGCGCTGCCGGCGGAGGCCCGCAGCGCTTTGGGGGACAGGAGGTCGACGGTCCCCGGCAAGGCCCCGACGGCGTCCGCCCCCGCGGCTTCGGCCACGCGCAGCACCGCGCCGGCGTTGGCCGGGGATTGGAGCCCGTCCAAAAGCACGAACAGCGATCCGTTCGGGGGCACGGCCGCCGGGGGCGGGCGGTCGGCCCGGACCGCCAAACCGGGGGCCGCGTCCAGATCGCTGATGTAGGTCATCACCGTTTCGGACACGAAGTGAAGCGGCGCGCCCTTGGCTTTGAGAGCGTCGATCAAGGGGAAAAACCGCGGATCCCGGTAACGGGCGGTGAGGATCACGGCCTCCCGGGGCCGCAACGGGGATTCCAAAAGCTCGGCCACCAGGCGGGCGCCTTCCACGAACAGGGAACGGGGGTCGCGTCCGTCGCGGGCGTCCCGCATTCGGCGCACGAGGGGGTGCGCGCGGTCGCCCAGGGGGCGGGTCGGGGTGGTGGCGGCGGGGAGACCCGGCGCGGCGGGGTTGGGTTTACGCCGCTCCATGGGCGCGCTTTTTCGCGGCGGCGACCTGTTCGCCGTAAATCTTGGCGAAGGCCAGGACCGTCGCGACGATCAAGGGGCCCACAATGAGACCGATGGGGCCGTAGGCCTGCAGGCCGCCCAGGGTGCCGAAAAAGAGGAGCGCGATGGGGAGCTTGGCCTGTTCCCCAATGATGAACGGGCGGAGGAAGTTGTCCACCATGCTGACCACGAGCGCGCCCCAGATCATGAGCCCCACGCCGGGGACAACCCAGCCTTTGGCGATGAGCATCAGGCTCACCGGCAGCCACACCGTCGTGGCGCCGATGATCGGGATGAGCGCGAAAAAGGCGGTGGCGAACCCGAGAACGACGGAAAAGCGCACCCCCGCCACGGCGTAGCCCACGCCCGCCAGGAGCCCCTGGACCGAGGCCACGATAAACATGCCGCGGACCACCGCCGTCAGGGTTTCGTTGAGCCGGGTGAGGATGTGGGCCTTGTGGACTTCCTCCATGGGGATGAGCTCGACAATGGCCCGGGACACCCGTGCCCCGTCGCGGAAAAGGAAGAACAACGTGAAAACCATGATGGCCGTCTGAATGACGAAGACCAGGGTGTTTTTCAAAAGGGACGCCCCGAAGCCCGAAACGTTGGAGCCGAATTTTTCAACGGCGTTGAGCACGAGGTCTTTGGTGTTCGTGCCCGCCTTGTCCATGAGGTCTTGCCCGCGGACCCACAGTTTTTTGAGCGGCGCGGGGAGTCGGTCCTCAATGGCGTTGTGGGGGTCGGCGCGCACGGCCTGGACCTGTTCCTGGGCCCAGGGGTAAAGGGCGGCGGCCTGTTTCCCGAAAAGCAGGAGGAAAAACACCATCGGCACCACCACCATGAGGAACAGGGAGCTCACGCTCACCGCCGCGGCCAGGTTGGTCCGGTTGCGGAACCAACGGAGGAAACGAACGTGCAAAGGGTAAAACACCATGGCCAGGACGATGGCCACCAGGATGGCGTTGAAAAACGGCGCCACGATTTTAAGCAGTTGATAAAGGAGGAAACCGAAGGCCGCGAAAAAGAAGATGCGGAAGAGAAGGGGGCGGCCGTCGGAACGCCGGTCGGGGAACTCCGGGGCGTTCAAGACGGGTCCGTCCATTTGCCGTGGCGGCGAATGAGCGCCACCAGGCGTTCGTCGGCGTCGGCGGTGGCGATGCCCTTCTCCACGCATTCTTTGCCGACGTACAAATTGATTTTATCCACGCCGCCCCCCACGTAACCGAAATCGGCGTCGGCCATTTCCCCGGGCCCGTTCACGATGCATCCCATGATGGCGATTTTGACATTTTTGAGATGGCCCGTGCGCCGCTTGATCCGCTCGGTGGTGGTCTGCAAGTCGAAGAGGGTGCGGCCGCAGGAGGGGCAGGAGACGAATTCGGTTTTGCTGATGCGCGCCCCCGCGCCCTGGAGCAGGTTGCCCGCGCGTTCCAGGTCGCCCGCCAAGCCAAGGCCCGAAAGGAAAAGCGCGTCGCCCAGGCCGTCGGTCAAGAGCCCCCCGGCCAGCACCGCCGAGCCCAAGAGGGATTCTTCGCCGGGGTCCTGGGGGGGGAGGACCAACAGGAGGGGGATCCCCGAGGCGGCGACCCACTCGCGTGACGTCAAAAACCGCGTTTGGTGCAAAAGAAAGGAAACGTCCGCCCCCCGCAGGCCGAGGACCAAATCGCGGTGGACGGTGGAGGCGCCGTGGGCGGCCGTCAATAAGGTCTCCGCCCGGGCGCCCGTCAGCCAAAGGGGCTTGCCCGCGTCGGCGGCGGCGCGCGCGGCCGGGCGGACGTCCCCGGCGGCCTCCGGCAGCCAGAGGGCGTCGGCGACGGCCAGGGCCGCGGCGGGATCGACCGGACCGTCGGCGCGCAGGACGAAGCCGACGCGCGTTTCAAACCCGAGGGCCTTCTTGAAATCCCGCAGGCGGTCAATGTCGACGGCCGCCTGGGCCGGCCAAACGACGAGCTCGGGGGCGAGGCCAAGGCCGGCGGCGTGGATTTTGTCGAGCCGGGTTTTGAAATCCGGGGCGGCCGTTCCGCCGGTTTCGACGGCGACGCGGGGCGGGTGGTCCTTGCCCAGCGCCACGGGTCCCACCCGCAATTCCCGCGTGGGCCGGCGGGAGTAATGGGTGGGGTCGCGGGGCGGGGCCGCGCCCCCGGATTCCCGGGCGTAGGCGATGGGCGCGCGGCCCTGATAAGGGGCCGTCAGCCGCCGGGCCACGGGCAATTCGAATTCGGGGTCCTCGGTGAGGGACACGCGCACCGTGTCGCCCAGGCCGTCCTCCAGCAGGGCGCCGATCCCGACGGCGGATTTGATGCGACCGTCCTCGCCGTCGCCGGCCTCGGTGACGCCCAGGTGGAAGGGGTAGTCGCCCCCCTCGGCGTCGAGCCGCGCGGCCAACAGGCGGTAGGCGGCGATCATCACCTTGGGGTTCGAGGCCTTCATGGAAAAAATGACGTCGTGGTAGTCGTTCTTGCGGCAAACGCGCAGAAACTCCAGGGCGCTTTCGACCATCCCTTCGGGGGTGTCCCCGAACCGGTTCAGAATCCGGTCGGAGAGGGAGCCGTGGTTGGTGCCGATGCGCAGCGCCCGCCCGAGTCGCTTGAGCTTCAGCACCAGCGGGGTGAAGCGCTCCTCGATGCGTTCGAGCTCGAGCGCGTATTCCCGGTCGGTGTAGTCGCGGGTTTTAAACGCTTTCGCGTCGGAAAAATTGCCGGGGTTGATCCGCACTTTCTCGACGTGTTCGGCGGCTTCGAGGGCGGCGTCGGGGCGGAAATGGATGTCGGCCACGAGCGGCACGCGCACGCCCTTGGCCCGGAGCGCCGCGGCGATGTTTTTCAAATTGCGGGCGTCGACCTCGGAGGGGGCCGTGATCCGCACGATCTCGCAACCCGCTTGCACCAGGCGGATCGCCTGGGCCACCGTGGCGTCGGTGTCCTGGGTGCGCGTGGTGGTCATCGACTGGAGGCGGAGGGGGTTGTCCCCGCCGACACCGACGTCGCCCACCCGGACCACGCGGGTCGGTCGGCGTTGATAGGCGAAAACATCGGGGCTGAAGGGCAATGGGTCCATGGGGTTGAAGCCGTCATTATACCAAACGCCCTTCGCGGGCTGTCTTGACAATATATTACTTTTTAGTAATAATTAGAACATCCCAATACCCGGAGGACCATATGCTTACACTGACCCCGAGCGCCGTTCAAAAAGTGAAGGATCTCTACAGCCAGGACAATAGTTTGACGGGAAAATCCCTGCGCGTGTTCGTGGGCCAAGGCCACGGGTGTTCCAGCTACGAGTACGGCTTTTCCTTCGACCAGGCCAAAGACGGCGACACGACCCTTCCCTGCGACGGGTTCCAGGTGGTTGTCGACGCCCCCAGCGCCGCCCTCTTGAAGGGTTCGGTCATTGATTTCAAGGAAGATTTTTCGGGGGGCGGGTTCGCCATTCAAAACCCCAACGCCAAGCGCAGCTGCGGTTGCGGGAAATCGTTTGATGCCTAATTTGTTCGACGTCACGGACCGGGCCGCCGCCCGCGCGCGCCAACTGCTCTCCGGCCGCGGGCCCGACGCGGCCCTGCGGGTGCGGGTGATCCCGGGCGGATGCTCCGGTTTGAGCTACGCGCTGGCCCCTTTGGACGGACCCGCCCCGGCGGGGGACCAACGGGTGGAATCGAACGGTCTCGCGGTCTACGTCGAACGTCAAAGCCTGTTGTATCTGGCGGGGACGACCCTCGATTACGAATCGAATATTTTCGCAAGCCGCTTCACCTTCAAGAACCCCAACGCCGCCGAAGCCTGTTCCTGCGGGGAGTCTTTCGCGCCGCGGGCGGGTCTGCCCACCGACAACGTCCGGCCCACCCCCTGCAAGAAGTGATCAGCGGCTGTAGCGCCCCGGGGAGAGGACGCGCTTCGGGTCGAAGAATCCCTTCAGCCGGTCCACCGTGTTCCAAAAGGGGTCGTCCCGGCCCGTCAACACGCCCATGGTTTGCACGCCGTTCCGGTAAGGGATGAACCCCGCCCGCAGGCACTCGCGCAAAAGCTCTTCGTAGCAAGCCGTGGCCCGGGCGCATTCGTCCGGGTTGTCCTTGTCGAAAAACACCGGGAACGTGCTGTCCAGCGCCCGCGCGTTGACCGTCGTGAACATGGCCGGCGCCTCGAACCCGTGCTTGGCACAGATGGGCCGCACCACGTCCAAAAACTCCTGGACATGGCGGCCCGTCAAGGGCACGATGGGGACGAGCCACATCAGGCCGCAGCGGTCCCGGTCGGGGTCGAGGTCCCGGGCCGGTGTCGCGTGGCGGGTGTTGCGCCACCAGGACATGCGCAGGGAATGTTCGCCCGGACGCCCCGCGGCCAGGCCGAAGGTGAACCGCAACGTCTGCACGGCCCCCGGAATGTCCATGTCGAGGATCACGCTCAGGATTTTCTTGAACTGGTCCAAAAACCGGATGGTGCCGCGGGAGATGAACCGCAATTCATCGACGCGGCCTTTGAGCGCCGCGCGCAGCGCTTTCTTCGACGCGTTGATCTGGTCCTGGGTCCCGTACAGGGGCGCGATGCCGCTCCAGGTGTAAATTTTTCCTTGCTGGGCGATCCCGCGCGCCACGTCGGGCGGCATCGGCGTGCGGCCGCCCGTTTCCTCCCAGGGGAACTGCCGCGCCATGAGCAGGGCCCGGTCGCGGTGGGCGATCACGAGCGAGCCCTGCACGAAACCCCGCATCACGAGCGGGCGGAAGGCGTCGACCAGCGGGACGATGGCGTTTTCGTCGCGGCAAGCGAAATAGGCCATCTCAATGCACTCCGGCGCGGGGGCCAGCCACAAACCCATTTTGACCACCACCCCGAAATTGGATTGGGTGAAGAGGCCATCGAGGTAAGGCCCCACGCCCCACTTGTAAACCCACCGACCCTGGGCCCCGTCGAAATGGCCGAAACCCGTTTTGAGCAGTTGTCCGTCGGGCAACACGACCTCGAAACCCGCCACGGCGGCGAAGTGGTCGCCGTATTGGCCGAGGCCGAAGCCGCGCTCCAGGGCGTTGCCCACCAGGCTCGCCCGGGGGCCCGCGCCCGTCCCGTCGACGCAAAACGGAACGCGGTTTTTTTCCAGGTATTCCGCCAGTTGGCCTTGGGTGACGCCCGGCTCAATCACGGCGTAACCGAGTTCCGCGTTCACTTCCAAAATGCGGTTCATGCGGCCGAGGTCCATGACCACGCTGTCGTCCTTGGCGGGCTGGGCCGAACCGTACCCCCAATTGTGGCCGCCGCTCACCGGATAGAGGGAGAGCCCGTGGTCCCCCGCCGCTTGGATCAATGCCTTCACCTCCGCCGCGTCGGCGGGGCAAACCACGGCGCGCACACGCCGGTCCGTCGGGAGCGTGTTCCGGTGGTAGGGCGCGAGCCGCGCCGCGTCGGTAAAAAAGTGCGCTTCGCCCACGGCACCCGCCAGGGCCCGGGCCGCGGCTTCGGGCAGAGGCGCCGGCGCGGGGGGGGCGGCGACGGGCGCGGCGGGGCGGGCCGTCACAAGCACGTGGGGACTGTGCCGGGTTTTTTTCACCCGCCCGGGGGTGAACCCGCTTTGCCGGAGCGCCGCCAACAATTCGTTCACGTTCATGTCGACCAGGGCCTGGGGCGGTCGCTCGCGCGTGAGCACCAAGAGCTCGTAGGCCAGGCGGAACAGGCGGGGACCCACGCGGAGGAATTCCCGCGCGACCGCCGCCGCCCCGCCCCGGGCCCAGGCGCTCTCGAGGTCCGCCGCGAAGAGCCCGCGGAGAAAGGATCCGCCGGTGCGCCCCAGAACCAGGACCTCGCCGTCGGTTTTGATCACCCGCGCGGCCTCCGACAAGAGAAAAGCGGGGTTGCCCATGCCGACGAAGGCCAAGGGGTTCACCAAAAACACGCGGTCAAAGACCTTGTCTTCAAAAGGCCAGGACCGGCCCGGGTCGCCGTGGACCCAGGCGGGCGGCGCCTCGGGGAATTTGGCTCGGGCGGCGGTCAAGGCGCTTTCGTTTCCGTCGAACCCGACGTAGGCCACGGCGTGGGAGGCCAGGGCCTCCCGCAGGGCGCCGGTGCCGCAGGCCACGTCCAGGACTTTTTGACCCTCGGTCAATTGGGTGCCGTTGGCAATGTCCGCCGTCTGTTCCTGAAACGGCGCGAGGCTAGAAAAAAAATCCAGCAGCCGGTGATGCGCCCCGGGGTCGATGGTCGGCACGCCCATGAGCCCCTCGAAAAGGACCAGGTGCGTCAACAACAACACCGCGATCGAAACCGGAAGGGCGCCCCAGGGCCGAATGTTGAAACCGTAATCGGCGAACAGGTCGATACTTCCCAGGCCGCCGATCACAAAGGCCCAGAAGACCCGCCGGGCCAAGCGCTTGGCGTTCTCGTCTTCCAAAAAGCGGGAGCGCGCCAGGAGTTGACCGGTGCCCGCGATGAGGAGCCCGAAGAGGAAAACCACGAACAACGGGTGCAACGGCCCCGCCTGGAACCAATGCCCCCAGGGGTACCGGTTCACGCCGGAGAGGAACGCCCGTCCCCCGTAGGTGAGGGCCAAAAACCCGACCCCCGACCCGTAGAGCAGGCCGACGCCCCACCAAGCGGGGGGGAAACGGCCGAGCACGGCGCAGTAGTGGTAAATCCCGATGGGAATGAAAACGACCCCGACGTAGGCGGCGCGGCTCCAGAAGAAGGCGGTTGACGCGTCGGCGGAGCACAGGATCAACGCGTTGGTCGTCTGCCAGAGGCCGAGGGCGACCTGGAAGAACCCGAAGAGGGCCGTGGCCCGGGTTCGCTTCTTGGACACGACGAAGGCCGCCACCCAAAAGCTGAGGACGGCGCTGGCCAGGGGCAACAGGGCCAAGGGTGTGAAATCGTAATCGATCATGTTTTTCCTCCGTTAAGGCGGAGAGCCAGGGGGGCCGCCCACCGTCGCAAAAAGAGTCCGATCCCGCCCCACATCGTCAGGTACCAAAGGGGGACGCCTCCCGGGGGCGGGTCGGGGTAGCGCCAAAGGCCCAGGGCCACCCCGGGAAATTCGAGCAGCGTGCCGACAAGGACCAGATAACCCGCGTGCCGGAGATCCTCCGGCGCGTGAAAGCGGAGCAACGCGACGGCCAGCACCCCGCCCGAAGCGGCCAACACCGCCGTCGACGATCGAAAAAGGGAAAAGCTCAAAGCAAAGAGGATCAAAAGCCCCCAAACGGGCGGCCCGGGCCGGGGGGCGGGGACGCCGCCGATGGTCCGGTGGGTCTGGAGGACCCAGAATCCCCAAAGGATATATTCCCAGGCGGGTAAAACGCCCAGGTCCGGGGAGGTGAACTCAAAAATTCCCCGGTGGATGGCCACGGTGTTCATGACGGTAAAAATCGCGGCGGACCCGAGAAAGAGCGCCGCGTCGGAGCGCCGCCAGGGGGCGAACGTCACCCCCCAAAGAATCAGCAGCAGGCCGGTTTTCCAAAAGGCTCCCGGGACCCCGAACAAAATCGCGAACGTCGCCGCCAGTCGCGCCCAAGGCAGGAGCTTTCTCATCGCCCCCCCGCAAACAGAGTCCCGAAAAGCGCGGCGCGAAGCCGCGTGGACCTCCGAATCCCCCGGGGGGGACGCATCGGTTCAGGCCGCGCGGGGGTTCGGGCACCGGGGCACTCAATCGCCTGATAGACCGGAAGGAAATTGGCGAGTCGATGACGCGCGTTCGGCAGGCCGGCCGCCGTCCAAGCCGTCGCCCATTCGTCAAAAGAAAAAGCGGCCGCCAGGGAGTTGGCGCTGTCGCGTTCCAGGATCGCGGACCGACGCGCGGTGGCGAGGGCGGCAAAACGCCCGGCGGTGTCCGAGCCCCGGGGCCGGGCGTGGTCAAACAGCCAGAGCGCGGCGCCGTCCCGGTCCCGTATTCGCCGGATTTGCTCGAAACACCGCGCCAAATCCCCTTCCTGGGGCAAGTGGTGAAGCGCGAAGAGACTCGTGATGACGTCCAAAGGCCCGGGCAAAGGGTCCGTCAATTCGGTCATGTCTCCCTCGATCAACTGAATTTTCCCGGAGAGTCCGTCCTTCACGATCCGCTCCCGACCGAGCGCCCGCATGGCGGGGGAAGGTTCGAGGCCGACGATTGTTAAATCCGGTCTTCGAGCCGCGAGCAGACGCAGGAATTGTCCCGACCCGGAACCCAGGTCCAAAACGCGTCCATTCAAGGGCGCCAGACGGGACACGCGGCGGGTGTTGAAACAATAAATGGGGGCGAGTAAATCGAAGCCGGCCCCGTGAAAAGCTTCGACGGCGGCGGGGTCGGTCATCACGGACTGGGGTTCGGGGCGGCGTTGCTGGGGAAGCCCACAACGTTCGGCGGCGATCAATCGTGCCCATTCGAAACACAAGGAAAACAACATGGTTGCCCTTATATACCGTCGAAACAGCGGATTTTCAAGCCCCGGGAAAGGCGCGGTGGTTAATGTGTTGCAGGAAAACAAATAGATTGAATTTAACCCCAAAGTCGCGTATGTTTAAAGAGACAAAGCGCTCGAGACACCCATGCTTGATTACGGCAACATCAAATTCGTCGTGGCGACCACCCCGAAGCTGCTCCAGGGGGTTCACCGGTTGCGCTACGATGTCTACGTGAATGAATACCATTTCGAAAAAGCCGAGGACCATCCCAGCGGTTTGGAAAAAGACGAGTGGGATCCCATGTCCCTCCACATGGCCGCCGTCGACGCGGAGGAGAACGTCGTCGGGACCATTCGGTTGGTGTTAAACTCCCCGCACGGATTGCCCACCCTGCACGCCGTGACCCCGTTTTACCAAGAACCGCATCCGTCGTCGCCCCGGATTGCGGAGGTGTCCCGCCTGGCCGTGGCGCGGGATTTCCGTCGGCGCGTGGAAGACGGGTTCCGCGGCGTGGACGACCTGGCCGAGGCCGCCCCCGGCTCGCGTTTCCATCGGGCGGAAAAAGGGGAATTCAACAGCCAGGACCGTCGGCGTCAGTTCGCGGTGATATTGGGTTTGTTCAAGATCATGTACCACGTGTCCAAGCGGATCAACTTGGCGGATTGGTACATGGTGTCGGAAAAACGATTGTGGTATTTGTTGAAGCGGTACCACATTCTTTTCCACCCGGTGGGGCCGGAAATGGAGTACCACGGCGTGCGGATTCCCTACATCGGGCACATTTCGGAAATTGAAAACCACATGCTGAAAGTGAACCAATCCCTAGCGGAATCCTTCATCGAAGGGCTGGATCAATCCGCTGACGAGGGCAAGGCCACCTGCCCGGTGCCGCCCCCGGAGGTTAAACCCCGGGAGGTGTTCGAAACGGTGCCCGACATCGTCTGGCCCTACCGCATTCCCCAGTCCCCCCCGGTCGTGCCCACCGCGACGGACCTGGGCCTCGATCTGTCCTCTTAATTCAAGCCTTCTCCCCCGAAAGAGTTAAGCGAAACCAGGACTCGTTGCGCGCCCGCAAATAAGTGAGCCCGGTTTCCCTGGCCAGGGCGTCCAATTCGTCCGCTCGAAAAGAACGCCGCACGGCCAAGGGGCTGTCGTGGCGGAGGATCTTGTCGCCCCACAGGCCGGCCGCCGCCCCCGCCGCCCAGTAGGACAGAAGGCCGCGACGCAAGTCGGAGATCACGAGCCCCTTGCGGGCACGGCGGTCCATGGCCCGGAGCGCCTCGGTCCGCAGTCCCACCGGAACGTGGTGGAGGAACAAGGACGCGGTGACATAATCAAATGTCAACTCCTGGGGCAGGTCCCGGAGGTCGCGTGTCAGCACCGTGATTTCGGGGTAGGCCCGCGCCGCCTCTTTGGCCAAAGCGGCGATGGAAGGGAGCAGCTCGACCGCGGTGATGCGAAGGGAAAAACCGTGCTTGCGGCCCCATTGCGCGATGGCGATGGGAATGTCCGCGCCGCCCGTGCCCACGTCCAAAAGACGCACCGGCTCGCCCGGGTGCCAACGGACGCTCCAGCGGGCCAGGGGGCGCAAAATAGCCCGTGCGCCCCCAAACCGTCGGTTGGTGAGGGCCAGGTAGCGGAGGGCCCGCCGGGCCTGGTCCGGGTCGAAGGGGCGGGTGTCCATCCATTCGTCCTCATCGACGGGAGCGCGCAGATCCGGAAAAAGTTTCACGCCCGGCTATCTTACCATGTTGTCGCCCCGAAACAACGACGGCCGCGCCGGGTGGCGCGGCCGTCGAAGGCCCTGGGAGGGGGCTGAAGGATTTACTTCAAAACCGCCACCCGGAAGACCTGGCGGGATCCGTCGCCGTCGACCACGCCCAAATAGACGCCGGTGGCCACGGGGCGCCCATCTCCGGAACGCCCGTCCCACCGCGCCTGTCCCTCGCCGTCGGCGGTCAGTTCCACCACGAGGCGCCCCGACGCGGCGTAGAGCCGCACCCGGGCGTTCGCCGCCAATCCGTCCACGAACAGGGGGTCGCCCCGGGACGGTCGATAGGGGTTCGGCGTCACGGCGAGCGCGGCGGTCCTCGGAGCGACCGGCGTGCGCGTGGCGATCTCCACGTCGAATCCCGTCGCGATTCCATCGCCGTTTTGCGCCGTGACTTTAAAGACGACCGGGCGGTTCGCGGGCGTCGTCGGCAGCGCGGCGGTGTGCGCGGTGCCGCGATGCACCGGGGTGAACGCCGCGCCGCTCAAAGAGCGGAAAACGCGGTAAACCGTGTTCGCGGGGTTGCCGTTGGGATCCCAGGTCAGTGTCCAGACACTGTCCGCCCAGGACAGAGTGGAACCGACGGGCGCGTTGGCGAGCGTGAAGGCGGTTCGGGAGGGGACGGAGGTCGCGCTCCCGGCCTCGTTGAAAGCCTCGATCACGATCCGTTGCGGGGTGTTGGGCGACAGTCCGGGCTGGGTCCAAACGGTCGTGTCCGCCGGCAGGTCATCGGACAGGACGGTACCGTCGGCCGCCCGGCGGACGCGGTAGCCGGTTTCGTTGTCGGCGTGGTCGGTCCAGGACCAGGTCAAGCTGTCGGCGGTCCGCGTGGACACGGCGACGCCGGTCGGCCGGGCCGGCCGGGCGAGACCGCTTTTCGCAAGGGCCGAAGCGACCGATCCGCCGGCGTTCCGCACGGTTACGTAACGGTATTGTGGAATCCGGGGG
This sequence comes from Elusimicrobiota bacterium, assembly GCA_016706425.1. Classification (NCBI taxonomy): domain Bacteria; kingdom Pseudomonadati; phylum Elusimicrobiota; species Elusimicrobiota bacterium. Next base: position 1,982,884 of record JADJJR010000001.1, on the reverse strand, counting down.
GAAACCCCGGTTTCCGTGTGGGCGGTGGCGTTGGGGGGGAGATCGGCGATCAGCGCGAAGGGTCCGGCCGCGGAGGTCGCGCCGTAAAGGCGATACCCCGTTTCGTTGGACGCCCCATCGGTCCAGGTCCAGGTGACGTTGTTGCCCCGGGCCGCTCCCGTGAGCCCGCGGGGGGCTTGCGCCCGGCTGGTCCGTCCTCCGCCCACGGGGGCGGGAGCGCCGGTGTTTTCCCGAATCAAACGAAGACGCCCCTCCGTGGAGAGCGTTAAGAGTTGAGCCCCGCCTTGGGCGTCCAGAGTCAAGGCGGCGGGGGCGCCCCAACGGGCGTCCTCGGCGAGAACCGTTTCGGTCCAGCCGGTTTCACCCCGGACGCCGAGCACCGTGCGGAACCAATGGGGGTTGTAGTTGAAGTGCAAGGCGTAGAGAGTTCGGGGCGCGCCCGCGCCGTCCAGGGCGAAGCCCGGCGCAGGGGTTCCGGTGTGCTCCCAATCGGGTTCGTCGTAATGGGCATATTCCCCGATCCAACCGGAATCGGTCCGGACGTTGTAGCGCACCCGGCCGTCGCGGTTGTTCAGGCAATCCACGACCCGCGGACGGCCCTCGCCGTCGATCAGGATCGTCGGCTCCACCCGGTAGCGCCACTCCTCCAGGGAATCCACGGGTTCCGGCGCGGACCAGCCCTCGGCGTCCCGCACGGTGTAATACAGGGCGTGGGGGCCGTCGTTGGTCCCGTAGGCCACGTGCACGCGGCCCGACTCATCAAGGGCCAAATGGCTGGTGTTGGCGGTCACGCCGGTGGCCACGGGCTCGGCGGTCCAGCCCGTCGGCGATCGACGGGCCGTGAGGAGCGCGGCGCCCTGCCCCGGGGCGGACCAGAGAACGCGGGGTTCTCCGCTGGGGTCCACCACGAGATTGGCGATCACGCTGGCGTCAGTGGCGGCGACGGTTTCTTTTGTCCAGGCGCCGTTCTCGCTCACGGCCCAGCGGAGTCCTTCGGACTCGGTGTAGAAGACCACGTGGGGTCGCCCCCTCGCGTCCAGGGCGAGGTCCGACGCCACGAGGAACATGGCGGACCCGTCCGCGGCGGGGTACCCGGTGGCGTTTTCATCGATCCATTCCGGGGAGCTCCAATTGGTTCCGTTCCATGTCACGTAGCGGAGCCCCCGTTGAGACGGGTCGAAATAGGTCACGTGGAGCACGCCGTTTTCATCCAGGGCGCTGCGCAAAGTCCCGTCCGCCGCTTCGGGACCGAGAACGGCGTTCAAAGGAGTCGTTCGGCCCTCGGCTTGGTTGGGCTCGGATTCCGCCTCGCCTTGGAACGCCGTGATGCGGCGAAAAAAGGCGGTGTCGGCGGGCAGGCCGAGCTCCGTGTGGGAGGTTGTCCCCGCGGGCAGGGTCGCTAAAAGCGTGTAGGGCCCTTCGGGAGCGGAGGCGCCGTAAAAGCGAAACCCGTCCTCGTTCCCGCTGTTGTCGGTCCACGCCCAGCCCAGGCTGTTTCCGGTGCGGCGGGTGGCGTGCAACTGGGTCGGCGCGGTCGGTCGCAGGGTTGGGTCGTTTTCAAAGGCGACTTCCCACAGGGAATAACCCCACACGGTGTCGCCCGCCCCGCCCCGTTGTTCGCCTTTCACGCGGAAATAACGCGCGGTCATCGCGGGGAAGGTCACGACATCCTGGCCGCCGTCGCCATCCGTGATGACGGCGGCGTCGGTCCAGTGGGCGTTGTCGTTGGAGTATTGCACGCGGTACTTCTTGGCGTGGGCGGTTTCCCAATGGAGGGTGACTTTATTCACCGTCTTGGCGGAAATGAAGTCCATGGCCAAGAATTGCGGGTCCTCCCAGACCGATTCCCAGCGGGTGGCCGAATCCCCGTCCACGGCGTAGCGGGCGTGGTTGTCGCTCATGACGGAGGAGGCGAAGGCGTAGGGCGCCGTGTAGGGGCGCAATCCCGTCGCCGCCAAACCGCGTTTGATGTGTCCGTTTTTCATGAGGCTTTCCATGACCCGAAGGCGGCCGTCCTCCGTCAGCTGGTTGATGATGGCGATGGCCAGGGGCCCGTTGTTGATCCCCAGCGTCACGGGGGACGTGGATTGGGTCACGTTGAATGAATCGGTGAACCCGTTGCGGCCCCAGACGTGGTGTTTGTATTGAAAGTACATGTGTCGCAGGGCGGCGAGGGTGTTGGTGTAGTTGGCGGAGTGGTAATGGGTGAGGCCGATGGAGGCGCCCGCGGCGGACGGTGCCACGTGGCCATCGTGGTTGTCCAGGCCCCAGACGTGATAAATACCGTCGGACCCGTAGGCCGGGGTCAGGCCCCAGCGGTTTTCGGCATAGCGTCCGTCGTTGAGGCAGGTGAGCCGGTTAACCTCCGTGGCCAACAGGGAGTTTTTGGAGTAATCGCCAAAGTCGTCGTGCAGGCCCTGGTCGGTGAAATCGTTGTACACACCGCGGAAATTGTAATAGAGGTGGTGGAACTGGTGAAGGAAAAGAGGCGTCGGGTGGGGGCCGTTCATGTATTCGATGCCCTGACGCTGGCCCCACATTCGGTTCAGATTGGTCCAGGCGGCCGTGCTAATGGCGTGCGTCGGGGAGCCGAAGGCGAGGGGGTAGATGAACATGGCTTCGGAGTAGTCGCCCCAAAGCGCGGGAAGGTACCCCTCTTCATTGCTCCACCCCATGGAGAGGAATGTGTTCCGCCGGACGTCCCCGCCGGCTTTGTTGATGTATTTCGTCCAATCCATGCGGCGGTAAAGGCGGTCGGCCTGCTCGGTGATGTCGTTGTTCGGCGTGCCGCGGAAGTATTCTCCCGCTTGCAGGGCGCCGAGGATGAAGAGGGACGAGTCGACGGTTGAGATTTCGGATTTGTCCGCCCCGTCCACCCAGCGTTCGGCGGTGGCCCCTTTCATGAATCGGTACCAAAACCCCTCCTGGTGGGGCGCGATGTTCTCAAAGACATTCAGGATTTTTCTCGTGCGATCGGCGGCCTCCTGCGTGGTGATCCAGCCACGGTCGGCGGCCGCGGAGATCAAGCTAAGCCCAAAGCCCGTCGCGGCGATGTGGGCCTTGGGGGAGTAACCCGCCCCGTAACTGTTGGCCGTGTCGCTCACGAGGCCGGTGGTGGGGTCGGCCTCGTTCCAGAAATACCAAAACAATTTCTTGGCCATCCATTTTAAAAACTCCCGCTCGTAAAATTGGGTGGCCACGGCCTCGATCCCGGAGATCATGGCGTTGTCGGGGTCGCCGTCGTTCTGATAAACCTCGACGTTGATGCCATCGTGATTGATGGGCAGGTTAAAAGAGATGGTGTAAGGCTTGTTTTTCCCACCCGCCAAGGACCAGATGTCCAGGGTGTTTTTGATTTGCCCCGTTTTGGGGTCGGCGTATTGGTATTCGGTTCCGTTCAGCCGAACACGAAAAAGTCGTTTGCCGGGTTCGTCCCAATAGGTCTCGTTGAAATGCAGCCGGATGAAGTAGCCCCCGGGGGGGACTTCCAAGCGGTATTTAACAAACCGGCCGAAACGGTGCGACCGGTAGACTTCGCTCAACGCGGGGGTCACCGCCGAATTGTCCACGGCGGCTTCGCCGCCGAAATGGCCCCAGCGGTAAAGGGATTCGAAGGGTTCGTCCTTCATCCAATAATTGCCGTTCAAAACGTGGTTTTCGGTGCTGCCGCAGTTGAGGAGGAAGGCTTCCTCCCCGTTGGTCGAGGCGGGCGTGAGCGCGGCGCGCAACGGGACGGCGAACAGCGCGGCCCCGACGGCCGCGCCCAACGCAAAACGGTGGATTCGTGTCATAAGAGAGACCCCTTGGTCGGCGATGTGCCCGCGAATGCCCACGCGGGCAATAAAGAGTGTAGCAAAGTCCTTCGAAATGTCAAGGGGGGTTATTGGGGGTGTTCGGCGAGCCAGCGCTCGACGGCGATGGCCGCCATGCAGCCCTGGCCCGCGGCGGTGACGGCCTGGCGGTAGACGTGGTCCACGCAGTCGCCGGCGGCGAACACGCCCGTCACGTTGGTTCGGGTGTGGCCGTCGGTCTTGACGTAGCCCGTGTCGTGGAGGTCGATTTGGCCGCGGAAAACGCCGGTGTTGGGTTCGTGGCCAATGGCCATGAAAAGCCCGTTGGCGGCCAGGGTTTCCACGGCGCCGGTGGCGACGTTTTTGATCCGGATTTGCTCGAGGGTTTTCTCGCCGTGGGTGTCTTCCAGCACGTAGGGGGTCTTCAAAAGGATCTTGGGGTTTTTCCGGACCCGTTCGATCATCACCTTGGAGGCGCGGAATTCGTCGCGACGGTGAAGGAGGATCACTTGGCTTCCGAAGCGGGTCAGGAAGAGGGCCTCTTCCATGGCGGTGTCGCCGCCGCCGATCACGGCGATGGGCTTGTTGCGGAAAATCGGGAGCGCGCCGTCGCAGGTGGCGCAGGCGGAAATGCCCCGGTTCCAGAACTTGGCCTCGGCGTCGTTGTGCAGGCGTTTGGCCGTGGCGCCGGTGGCGATGATGACCGCCTTGGCGCTGTACTCGGCCTCGTCCGTCACCACCTTAAAGGGGCGGGTGGAAAAATCCACCGACTCCACGTCTTTGTCGAGCACCTCGGCGCCGAACCGTTGGGCCTGTTTGCGCATGTTGACCATGAGTTCGGGGCCGGCGATGCCGTCGGGAAAGCCGGGGAAATTTTCGACGTCCGTGGTGGTCATGAGCTGTCCGCCCGATTGACCGCCTTTCATAAAGCCGCCCAGGACCAAGGGCTTCAAGCCCGCCCGGGAGGTGTAGAGCGCGGCGGTGTAACCGGCGGGACCGGACCCAATAATGACAACATGGCGTGTTTCCATAAAACCAACCCCTTTGCGATGGATTAAGACAATTATAGCACACCGGGGATAACGTCCACGTCCTACCCAACCCTTGAATAAAGGCGGGGGGGGGTTAAACTTAATAGGAGAGAGGGGGAGGACCCAAGGAGAGTAAAAGGAGATTAACGATGTTCAAAAAACGATCTCCAATGGGTTTCACGTTGATTGAGGTGATGCTGGTTGTGGCCATTATCGGTTTGCTTGCCGCCATAGCAATACCGAAATTCGCCGATATGACTCGCAAGGCCCGGGAGGCCGCCACTTATGGGAACCTCGGAGGGCTCCGGGCCGCGTTGAGGATTTATTACGCCGATACGGAAGGTCTGTATCCCGATAGATTTTTTGTCGCTCAAGTGCTGACATCGGGAGGAAAATATATTGATTCCATCCCCCCCTGCGATATCCCTTTGCCAGGCCACCAAAAGATGAGAATTTTGAAAGCCCCCGAAGTGGTTCCCCACTTGGACGGGGGGTACTTTTATTATAGGGATCCACAGGAATGCAGATTTTTTGTATTTCCAACGGATGGTCTTGGATCCTTGGTCGGGATCAACATCGCCTGCACACATTTGGACGTAAAAGGAAAAAGTTGGGGGCGTGGGGAGGTGGGTGCGAGTTGAAGGGTGACCGTCCGGCAAAATTGTGATTCATCGGGGAGGGCGGGGAACAACACGTCACTCCCGATCTATGGGTGAAAATTAATCCCGACCTCGGCCGCAGAGAGATCAAGGGCGCGGAGGGTTTCGATCACGGCGGGTTTGAGGAAGAGCCCGGTTCGGGAGGTGTGCTCCAGAAATTCAAACACCCGGCGCCAGTGGGCGTAAGGCGCCTTGCCTTCGCGGATCATGCGGCAAAATTCGATTTCGAACCCGCTGTAGCCCCGCTGGTGGACGTCCACCACCCCCAGCAGGGGGATCAACTGGTGGTTGGTGACCACGGGACTGTTTTGGCGGGGAGAGAGCAGGCCCCAGGCGGCCACCTGGTCCCGAACGGCGGACTCGTCCAAATTCCAGGCGGCCAGGGGGAACAGGAGCCGAGCCACCCGGTCCGCCGGCCAGCGCGACCCGCGCCACCAGGGGTGCGGGTCTTCCGGCCCGAAGATGTCTTTTAAAGGGAGGCCCGCCACGTGGGTGCGGTCCGAGCGTTCCCTCTCCGCTGGGGATTCAAAGCCCCGCAGACCCAGCCCGCCCTCGACCTGCAGGCGGGAATAGCCGCAGAGGATCAACGGGATGCCTTTTTCGGCGGCCAAGCCCCGCGCCGTGTCGAGCAGCAGTTCCCCGTCGCTGAAATCCACGGTGCCGTAACCGCCGTTCTCGTTTAAGTGCGTGAGTCCGTAACGGAACAATTTTTTCATGAAGGCCCGGGTGGGTCGAAGGGTCACGTGGTCCAGGTCCAGGCGCCGGACCAACCGGTCGATGTTGTCCCGGGCCACCGGGCTCATGAAGGTGTTGTCGTGGGTGAAGGCCAAGAGGCGCAACCGGGGGTGTTCGTCCCGCAGGCGGCGGATCATGTAGACGCTGTCTTTCCCACCGCTGAAAAGCACGAGCGCGTCGTGGGGGCCCGTTCCGCGTCCGGCGTGGGCCGAGATGATTTCGTTTAAGCGCGGGGTGTCGTCCGGGGGCGGCGCGGTCGGGCCGGAAGGGGCCCGGCAGGGCGCGCAAAGTCCCTCGGCGTCCAAGGGGGCGGCGCGCTCCGACAGGGCGCAACGGCGGCACCGGCGGGACAGGCGGCGGCCGGCCCAGAGACGGTGCAGGGGCCAAACGCGGTGGACATAGAACTCAAAGAGGCGCGCGGCGCGGAGGGGGGCCGAGGCGTCGCTCATCAATAACTTTTCTTGGAGACCGAGAGGTAACGCAGGACGTCGCGGATGAGGAGGATGCTGACGGGTGTGCCGTCGGCGTTTAAAACGGGCACATGGCGGTACCCCCCCACGGACATTTTGTTGACCGCGAAGGCGATGGGGTCCTCGGGGTGGACCCAGCCGGGGTTCCGGGTCATCACGTCCTCGACCTTCAGTTTGTCGAGGTCGCGGTTCGTCTCCGCCACGCGCAACAGGAGGTCGCGGTTGGACAGGATGCCCACCATTTTCTTTTTCTTGTAGACAAGCACGCAGCCTTTTTTCTCTTTTTGAAAGATCGCGAGGATTTCGGCCACGGCGTCGTCGGGGCTGCAGACGAGCAGGTCCGCCCCGGTCAGGAGCTCCGAAACGGGCTCGTTCAAGAGGGCGTCCTGGAAGGCGTCGCCGCGGCGGCGGGTGTGCGGGAGGCTTTTTTGCATGAGGGAATGCATGCAGTGTTTGCACCGGTCGTCGCCGGGCAGGTTTTTCTGGCCGCAGAAAGGGCAGGGGGTCATGGGGTCACCGTCCAGGTGTCGTCGGTGTACAGCAGATCTTTCAAGCGGCCGCGGCCCTTTTTCTTGATCACGTCCTGAATCTGCTGGTTCATCAGGTCGTCGTAGGTGGGCTTTTCCACGCAGCGCAGCACGCCGAAAGGCACGGGAAAATCGGGGTGGGTCAATTGGGTGAGGAGGTAGGCGTTGTTGGGGCGGGGGTCCGCCTCGTTGTGGATCAGGAGCCCCTGGGTGTTCGCCGGGTCGAATTTCACGATTTCGGGGTAAAGGCCGTTGAGAAGGATGGCTTTTTTGTCGTCGACGCGGCCGAAGACCAGGGGTTTGCCGTTTTCCAAATACACCATGCGGTCTTCGCGGGTGTCGCGTCCGGTCACGGGGGCGTGGGCCTTGTCGTTAAAAATGATGCAGTTTTGGTAGACCTCGATGAAGGACACGCCCTTGTGGCGCATGGCGCGCTCCATGACGGCCGACATGTGGCGCGGGTCGGAGTCGAGCGTGCGGGCGATAAATGTGGCCTCGGAGGCGATGGCCAGACAGAGCGGGTTGATGGGGTGCTCGATCGACCCGTAGGGGGAGGACTTCGTCACCTTGCCCGTGGGCGAGGTGGGCGAATACTGTCCCTTGGTCAGGCCGTAAATTTCGTTGTTGACGAGCAACACGTTGAAATTGAGATTGCGTCGCATGGCGTGGATGAAGTGGTTGCCGCCGATGGACAGGGCGTCGCCGTCGCCGGTGATCACCCAAATGGACAGGTCCGGGTTGACGAGCCGCAGCCCCGTGGCGATGGTGGGGGCCCGGCCGTGGATCGTGTGGAACCCGTAGGTGTTCATGTAGTACGGGAACCGGGAGGAGCAGCCGATGCCGGAGACGAAGACGTAATTCTCCCGGGGAATGTCGAATTTGGCCAGGGTTTGTTGCATGGCGCCCAGGATGGAATAATCGCCGCAACCGGGGCACCAGCGCACTTCCGCGCCCGACACGAAGTCGTTCTTCGTGAACTTGGGGCGCGGGTCGGGAGCGGAAGGGACTTCCTGGGTCACAGGAGCTCCTCGATGGCTTGGCGGACTTCGGAAACGAAAAAAGGAACGCCGCGGATCCGGTTGTATCCCGTGAGCCGCGTGCCGTCTTTTTGCCCCAGCGTGTGGAATTGGTGTCGCAAGAGCATGAGCAATTGGCCGCTGTTCAACTCGGGGACCAGGACGGTTTTGTAGCGGCTCAACACCGCCCCGAGGTTTTTGGGGAAGGGATTGAGGTGCGTCAAGTGAGCCTGCGCCACCGGGCCCTTGCCCGCGGCGTTCACTTCGTCCACGGCGGCGTGAATGGCCCCGTGGGTGCTGCCCCAGCCCAGGACCAGGAGGGGGCCGCTCTGGGGGCCGCGCACGGTCAATTCGGGGATGTCATCGGCGATGCGGGCGACTTTTTCCGCCCGCAGTTTGACCATTTTTTCGTGGTTGTCGGGGTCGTAGCTGACGGTCCCGGTGATGTCGGCTTTTTCCAAACCGCCGATGCGGTGCTCCAGACCCGGCGTGCCGGGCTTGGCCCAGGGGCGCGCCAGGGTTTGGGGGTCGCGGGCGTAGGGTTGGAAGGGCCCTTTCCCCCGCGTGGGGTGTTGCACCGTGATTTTGGGCAGGGATTCCAGGGCCGGCAATTTCCAAGGTTCGGCCGAGTTGGCCAGGTAACCGTCGGACAGATAGATGACGGGCGTCATGTGGGTGAGCGCCAGCCGGACGGCCTCGATCGCCGTTTCAAAACAGTGCGCCGGGCTCTGGGGGGCGACCACCGCCACGGGGGACTCGCCGTTCCGCCCGAACATCGCCTGCAACAGATCCGTCTGCTCGGTCTTGGTGGGCATGCCGGTGGAGGGGCCGGTCCGTTGAACGTCGATGACCACCAGGGGGAGCTCGGCGATCACCGCCAGGTTCAAGGCCTCGGATTTGAGGCAGAGCCCCGGGCCCGAGGTGGTGGTGATGCCCAATTCCCCGCCGAAGCTGGCGCCGATGGCCGAGCCGATGGCGGCGATCTCGTCCTCCGCCTGGAACGTCCGAACCCCGAAATCCTTGCGGTAGGACAGGTCCTGCAAAATGCTGGAGGCCGGGGTGATGGGGTAGGACCCCAGGAACAGAGTTTTGCCGGCGAGTTCCGCGGCGGCGATGAACCCGAGGGCGGCGGCCTCGTTGCCCGTGACCTTGCGGTAGGTGCCGGGCTCCAATTTGGATTTGCGCACCTCGAACCGCGTGGGCATGAGCTCCGTGATGTCGGCGTGGTTGTATCCCGCTTTCAGGGCGGCGATGTTGGCGGCCACAAATTCCGGCTTCTTGGCGAATTTCGCCGAAATCCATTCGATGGTGTGGTCCAGGTTTCGGTCGTAGAGCCAGAACATGAGCCCGAGGGCGAAAAAGTTTTTGCAGCGTTCTTTTTCGGAGGCGCGCAGCGGGTGGTCCTTTAAAGCGTTGACCGTGAGGTCCGAGAGCGGCAGGCGCACCACTTGCCAGTCGCGCAGGGTCCCGTCCGTCAGGGGGTTCGTGGGGAAGGCGGCTTTCTCCAGGCCGTCCTCGTCGAAGGCGTTTTCGTTCAAAATCATGAGACCGCCCTTTTTTACGTGGCGTAAATTGACCTTGAGGGCGGCGGGGTTCATGGCGATCAGGACGTCCGCCACGTCGCCGGGGGTGAAGGCCGGCGTTTCGGAAAATTGGATTTGGAAGCTGGAGACGCCGGGCAGGGTGCCCGCCGGGGCGCGGATTTCCGCGGGGAAGTCGGGAAAAGTGGAAAAGTCGTTCCCCATCACGGCCGTGGTGTCGGTGAACTGGTCCCCGGTCAACTGCATGCCGTCGCCCGAGTCCCCCGCGAAGCGTACCGTCACCGCGGGGACGAGTTGTTTCGCCTTGCCGGCCATTTACCCGCCTTCCGCCGTGGGGGCGACCTGGTGCGGGTTGGGGGGGATGTTGTAGATCTCGCCGGGGTAGAATTCGGCGAGGAACCGGATCAGCGTGCGCACGCTCAGGACGTTGACCAGTTCCTGTTTTTCGTTCACCAGCGGGATGTGGTAAAAATCGTTTTCGGCCATCAGGTCGACGGCGCGGCCGACGGGGTCGTCCTGCCGCAACACGATGGGGTCCGGGGTCATGAAGTCGCGGACGGGGCGTTTTTCATCGATGTTTTTGCCGAGGATTTTGCGGGCGACGTCGGATTCCGTGAACATGCCCACCACCCGGCGGCCCTCGGCCACCACGATGTAGGCGGATTTACTCTCGCGCATCAAGTCGATGGCCCGTTTCAGCGAAATGTCGGGAGGCGCCTGGATCAAGCGGGGGTTGACCACCTCCCCGATCCGTTTGTCCTTGAGCCGTTGTGCCGCGGGCGCGCCCATGCGGCTATCATAGTTAAAATGTGGGGGCGGTTACAATCGGCGCCGCGATTATGCTTAAATGCCCAATATTCCAACGGATCAACGGGAGCGACGATGAAGTTGCATGAATATCAAGCCAAACGCGTGATGGCGGGTTTCGGTTTGCCGGTCCTGCCGGGGCGGGTTTTGGAGGCGGCGGATCGGGTCGGGACGGTATTAAAGAAGCTGGGCGACGGCCCCTGGGTGCTGAAGGCCCAGGTGCACACGGGCGGTCGGGGCAAGGCCGGCGGCGTCAAGGTCGTGGCCGACAGCAAAGAGGCCGGTGCCTTCGTCAAAGGTCTGTTGGGCAAACCCCTGGTCACACACCAGACCGGGCCCCAGGGGCTCGTGGTCCGAAAAATTTTGGCCGAACCGGCGGTCCGCGCCGTTCGGGAACTGTATGTGGCCGTCCTCGTGAACCGGCGGACGGGACGACCCGTGTTGATCGCATCGGGCGAAGGCGGCATGGACATCGAGGAACTGGCCGTCACCGCCCCGGACAAAATCGTTCGCGTCGACATCGATCCCCTGCGGGGACTCGAAGCGTTCCAGGCCCGGGACGTGGCCTTCGCCGTGGGGTTGACCGGGGATTTACTGGCGCCCGCGGTCGCCTTCCTTCAAAATCTCGTCAAAATGTTCCTGGCCACCGACGCCAGCCTGGTGGAGGTGAATCCCCTGGGCGTGATCGGGGAAGGGGCGGAGAGACGCCTGTTGGCCATGGACGCCAAAGTCACCCTGGACGACAACGCCGCCTTCCGCCACAAGGACCTGTTTCAAGAGGCGGATTGGACCGACTTGTCCGACGCGGAAAAACGCGCCGGCGAGGTGGGCATCTCCTATATAAGGTTGGACGGCAACATCGGCTGTCTCGTCAACGGGGCGGGTTTGGCCATGGCGACGATGGACATCATCAAACTGCACGGGGGCGAGCCGGCGAATTTTCTCGATGTCGGCGGCGGGGCCACGGTGGAGCAGGTCACCGAGGCTTTCCAAATCATCCTGTCCGACCCCAAGGTGAAAGCCATTCTGGTCAACATTTTCGGCGGCATCATGAAGTGTGACGTCATCGCCCAGGGCGTGGTCCAGGCCGTGAAAAACACGGGCCTCGACCGGCCCCTGGTGGTCCGCCTTGAGGGCAACCGGGTGGAGGAGGGTCGCCAAATTCTCTCGGCCTCCGGCCTGGCCATCACTCCCGCGGTGGACTTGGCGGACGGGGCGAAAAAAGCCGTGGCCGCCGCGGCGGGGGCCGCGTCATGAGCATCCTGATCACCAACGACACCAAAGTCATCGTCCAGGGCATCACCGGCGGGGCGGGGTCTTTCCACGCCAAGGGCTGCCGTGACTACGGCACCCGCGTGGTCGGGGGCGTCACGCCGGGCAAGGGCGGGGGGAACGTCGACGGTATTCCCGTTTTCAACACCGTCAAGGAGGTCGTCCGGGCCGCCGACGCCGACCCCCGGGGCATGGCCTCGATGATTTTTGTTCCGCCGCCCTTCGCCGCGGACGCGATTTTGGAGGCGGCCGACGCGGGGGTGGGCCTCGTGATTGCCATCACCGAGGGCATCCCCGTGACGGACATGGCCCGGGTCAAGGCCGCCCTGCGCGGCGGCGCCACACGCCTCATCGGGCCCAACGGCCCGGGCGTCATCACCCCGGGCGATGAAAAACGGCCCGGATGCAAAATCGGCATCATGCCGGGGTACATCCACAAGCCGGGCAAGATCGGGATTGTGTCACGGTCCGGGACGCTCACCTACGAGGCGGTTTGGCAGTTGACGCAGCGCGGCCTCGGTCAGTCCACCGTCGTCGGCATCGGCGGCGACCCCATTGCGGGTTCGAGCTTCGTGGACATATTGGAATTGTTTGAAAAGGACCCGGACACGGAGTGCGTGCTCATGATCGGCGAGATCGGGGGCAGCGCCGAAGAGGACGCGGCCCACTACTTCAAAAAAAACATGACGAAACCCCTCTTCGCGTTCATCGCCGGCCGCACGGCCCCCCCGGGCAAGCGCATGGGCCACGCCGGGGCCATCGTGGACGCCTCGGGCGGCCGGTCCGCCAAGGGCACGGCGGCCGAAAAGCGCGCCGCCCTCGAAGCCGCCGGTGTCAAAGTGGTGGAATCGCCCGCCGACATGGGCGAAATGGTGCTCCGCGCCGTCCGGGTGGGTTGATCGCTCCATGGCCCCGTCCCCGGGCGGGACGCCCGCCGTTTCTTTCGATCGTTCCGTCGGTTCGGTCCCCGCGATGGCCCTCGCGCGGGAATGGATTGAAACCAACGGTCGCGGCTCCTACGCCATGGGCACCGTGGCCGGGGGGCACACCCGGCGCTACCACGGCCTGCTGACCGCCGCCCGCCGACCGCCGGTGGACCGCCGCCAATGGGTCAACCGGTTGGCGGACGCCGTGCTTCAAAACGGCCGCCGCGTCGAACTGTCCTGCCAGCAATTCCCCGATGTCCTTCAAGCCGAGGGATGCAAAGTCCTCGAAAGTTTCCGCCTCGATCCGTGGCCGACCTGGGTGTACGCCTGGGAGGGCGGCCGCGTGGAAAAATCGGTGTTCCTCCGTTACGGGGAGGACACGGCGGTCGTCACTTACCGGTGGCTGAGCGGGGCCGCGTCCGCGCTGGAAGCCCGGCCGTTGATCACCGACCGGGACCCCCATTTCCTCGGCCGCTCCGACGGACGTTTCGACGGGAAAACCCGCGCGATCGAACGCGGGGCCCGCGTTGAGGGCGCGTCGGGTCGGGTCGCGATGTGGGGGTCGGCGGGCGAGTTCCAGATCGATCCCACCTGGTACCGGAACCAGGTGTACGCGGTGGAGGACCAGCGGGGCTTGGACAAAATCGAGGACGCGTTCTCCCCGGGCGTTTTTCGTCTTCCTCTCGAGCCCGGTCGACCGGTGCGCTTGTTCCTGTCGACCGAACGGGACGGCGGTGTCGACGGCGACCTTTGGGAAGAGGAGGAGCGTGACCAGCGTCGGCGCCTGGTCCGCGCCGCCTTGGTGCGCGGGCCGATGGCCGCGACCCTGACGGCGGCCGCCGACCAGTTCATCGTGACCCGGGGCGAGGGGGCCAGCGTCATCGCCGGTTACCCGTGGTTCGGGGATTGGAGCCGCGACGCGTTAATCGCCTTCCCCGGACTTTTTTTGGCGACGGGCCGATGGACGGAAGGGCCGGCGCTCCTGGACACCTACGCCCGGCACGTCCATCAGGGGTTGTTGCCCAACCAATTCCCGGAGGGGGACTCGCCCACTTCGTACAACGCGATGGACGCGCCCCTTTGGTTTGTTCGCGCCGTTCAAGCTTACCACCGCGCGACCCACGACGACGAATCGGTCCGGCGTTGGTTGCCCGTGATGCGGGACATCGTCGACGCCTATCAACACGGCACCGACCACGGGATTCGCATGGACGGCGACGGGTTGATCGAAGCGCCCGCCGGCGAACGGGCGTTGACCTGGATGGACGCCGCGGTCGATGGAAAACCCGTCACCCCGCGGGAGGGAAAACCCGTGGAAATCCAGGCCCTCTGGTACAACGCCCTGCAATTCCTGGTGGAAGTCCAATTGAAATGGAAGGAGCCGACCCGGGGTTACGACCAATTGGCTCAAATCGCCCAAAAGAACTTCAACGAAAAGTTTTGGAACGCCGAAAACGCTTATTTGTTCGACGTGATTAACGGCCGCCACCGGGACGCCCAAGTCCGGCCCAACGCGCTCTTCGCCCTGGCTTTCCCCTACGAGATTTTGGACGAAAAACATTTTCAGCCGGTCCTCGACACCGCCGCGCGGGAGTTGCTGACCCCCGTGGGGTTGCGCACCCTCGCGCGGGGGGCCCCGTCCTATCGACCCGTTTGCGCGGGCGCTCCCGCCGAGCGGGATCGCGCCTATCACCAGGGGACGGTGTGGCCGTGGTTGCTGGGGCCCTTCCTGACCGCCCACGCCAAGGTCCACGGGTCCTCCGCGGAGGCCAAAAAACAGCTGGTCGAATTTTTGCGGCCGTTGTCCAACCATTTGAACGCGGGCGGCGTGGGTCAATTGCCGGAGATTTTCGACGGCGACGCCCCCCACGCCCCCCGGGGATGCCCCGCGCAGGCTTGGAGCGTGGGCGAGGTGTTGCGGGTTCTGTGGGAAGAGGGGGTTGTCCTATGACACATCGACGGCTTTGGATCACGGGGGCGTTGGTCCTTGCGGCAATGGGGTCCACCGCCGAGGATTTCGAGATTTTGTTCACGCCCAGCGGACCGGTCCGACGGGCCAAAGCGGGCGCGGTCCCCGGTCCTTCGGTGGAAATGGTGGTCAACAGCCCCCTGGCGGATCTTCGGCGGGAGCCAGAACCGGGGGACCCGGCCCTCGCTCGCCGGCGGCCTTACCCCATCGATCCCCTTCAGGAAACGCAGCTGCTGCACGGTGAAACCGTGCGGGTTTACGAGGAAAAAAACGGGTGGTACCGCGTGGAAGCCGTGGAGCAGGCCGAATTCACCCACCACAACCATTGGCAGGGTTACCCCGGTTGGGTGCGCAAAGACGACCTGCTTCGCGCGCCCCCGGACACCACTTTTAACGCCACGGCCCGCCGTCCTTACATCTTCGTCTACGCCACCAAGGAATGGCGGTCGCCCCGCAGTAAACTGCCTCTGGGCAGCCGCTTCCATGTGATTTACCGGGACCGTCGCTGGTCCCGGGTGGCGGCGCCCTCCGGCCACACCGGACATATTCGCAACAAGGACCTGTTGATGGACCGCGAGATCCCCCGCGGCGGTGAGGAAATTCGGGACTTGATTTTGCGGACGGCCCGCCTGTACCTCGGCCAACCGTATTTTTGGGGCGGACGCGCCGCCCACCGCCCCTCCGACCGCGAACACCCCTCGGGAGTGGATTGTTCGGGACTCGTGAACCTGAGCTACCGGGTGGCCGGGTACGCCATCCCCCGGGATTCCCACGAACAGTTCCTGCTGGCGAAACCGGTGGCCAACGCCAACGCTCTGCAGCCCGGGGATGTGGTTTTCCTGGCCAAAAAAGACGCCCCCGACAAAATCGTCCACGTCATGCTCTACGAGGGCGGGGAGAATTTGTTGGAGGCGGTTTACGAATTCCACACCGTGCGGCGCGTGTCCTTCAAAAAAAAGTTGGGAGGGGCGCGGTCCGCCTGGACGCACGCCGCGCCGACCGGTGACAAAATCGTTTACTTCGGCCGGCTCCTCCCCTGAACGCGCGGCCCTCCCCCTTCCGTCTTTCCGGGGCGGCGGTCACGCCGGTCCGGTGGGGACTGCGCCGTCCCTTTGTCACCGCCCTGGGCCGAAAAACCCACACCGACAATGTCCTGATCCGTCTCGTTTTGTCGGGCGGCGCCGTCGGATGGGGGGAAGCGTCGTCGTCCTTGGCCATGCCCGATCAAACGGGACCGGGGATGGCGGCGGCCCTGCGGCGGCTCGCGGTCCGGTTCCGCGGGCGGGACGTTCGGGACGTTTCGGCTTGGGTGGCGGAGGCCTGGCGGTTCGAGGCGCGTTGGCCGACGGCCGTCGGCGCCTTTGAGGCGGCGGTCTGGGACGCCCTGGCCCGGGCCGAGGGACAAACCTGCGCCGACCTGTGGGGCGGGCGTCGCCGCGAGGCGGAAACGGTGATGACGGTTTCCGCGGTGTCTCCCGCGCGGGTCGGGGCCGCGGCGCGGCGCGCCGCGCGGGCGGGCTGGCGAATTTTGAAACTCAAGCTGAACGGGCGGGAACTATCGGGCGCGAACCGCGAGCGGTTGCGCGCCGCCCGCCGCGGAGCGCCCCGCGCGCGGCTGTTGGCGGACCCCAACCAGAGCTTCACGCCCGAGGGGCTTGAGGAACTTCTGCACGGACTTCGCCGGGACGGCATTCGGCTCGAGGCCATTGAAGAGCCCTTCGGCAAGCGGGATTGGCGGGCCCTTTCGGCCGGGCGGCGACGGGGGTTGGGGCCGTTTGTCCTGGACGAGACCCTGCAAAATCCCGCCGACGCGCGGCGGGCGGTTCGGGCGGGCGTCGCGCGGGGCCCCAACATCAAATTGGCCAAGAGCGGACTGTTGCGCTCCCTCGCCATTTTGGAGGCTTTCGCGCCCCGCGCCGTCCCCAAAGAAAAAGCTTTTATGATCGGGTGCATGGCCGAATCCCGCGTCGGTTTGTCGGCCGCGGTCCATTTCGCCCTGGGGACCGGGGCCTTTGATTATTTGGATTTGGATTCGGATTTGATTCTTCGCCCGACGCCGGCCCGGGGCGGCTACCGTCGTCGGGGCCCCTGGGTCGTCCTGCCGCGCCGCGCCGGGGCGGGGCTGGGGCTGACGTGTTAAAAAACCCGGTGGTCCTTGCGGGCGTGTTGGCGGGGACGGTGGCCCTCCTTTTGCGCGCCCGGGGATCGCCCCGGTTCGGGATTTTTTTTCGATGGGTGCCGTTGCCGTTTTACGCCTATTTTTTGCCCGCCCTTCTCACCGCCTTCGGTCTCCTGCCCGCCCGGCACGCCCTGTACGACACGGCGGGGGCCGTCGTCCTGCCGCCGTGCCTGGCGCTCTTGATTTTGAACGCCGATCTCGCGGCCCTGCGGAAATTGGGGCGGCCCGCCGTCGGCGCCCTGGGGTTGGGGTTCGCGGGGGTGATGGCGGGAATGTGGCTCGCCCACGGGCTTTTATCCCGTTGGCTGCCCGACGGAGCCTGGGCCGCCGCGGGGGCCTTGGCGGCCAGTTGGACGGGGGGGAGCGCCAACATGATCGCCGTCAAAGAGGGCCTATCGGCCCCGGAGTCGGCCTTCGCGCCGATCATCGTTGTGGACGCGTTTTTCGCCTACGCCTGGATGGCGTTTTTAATCTGGGCCGCCGGCCGCCAGGCCCGATTTGACGGTTGGGTGGCGGCCCGCGACGCGGGGGTGGGCGCTTTGGAAAGCGCGCCCGCCGATCGTCGCGCCGACGGACCCTGGGCGGGCGTGCCCCTGGCGGCGGGGGCCGTCGGGGTTCTGGGTATTTGGGTGGGGCGCCGCCTGGGCCCCTCGCTGACCGAGGGCTTGGCGGCGGTGGCACCTTCCGTCGCGGCGGGTTTCAAGACCACCACCTGGACGGTGTTGACGGTCACCACCGTGGGTTTGGGGTTGGCTTTTTCGGGACGGTTTCGGGCGCGCCCCGAGCGGACCGAGTTCCTCGGAAACGCGCTCCTTTATTTCCTCTTGACGACCCTGGGCGCCCAGGCATCCTTAGGGGCGCTGGGCCGCGCCCCGGCCTATTTGGCGATGGGCGCGGGCGCCTTGGCCGTCCACGCGGTTTTTTTGATGGCGGGGGCCCGGCTCTTTCGGTGGCCCCTGGCCCTCGTGGCCACCGCCAGTCAAGCCTGTGTGGGCGGTGTGGTGTCGGCGCCCATGGTGGCGGCCGTGTACCGGCCCACTCTGGCGGCCGTGGGGTTGTTGCTCGCGGTGGCGGGCAACGTCGTGGGAACCTATTTGGGTTTGGTGACGGCGCAACTTTGTCTCTTTTTCGGAGGACGATCATGAAACGTTGGCTGTTGGTTGTGTTGGTCGCGGCGGCGGCGGGGGTTCGCGCGGAAGGCCCAGCCTGGCCGGAAGAAACGGACGAGGTCGTTTTGCCGGTCTCATCGATGACGGTCGCGGTGGCGGAGCCCTTGCCCGAGCGGCCCTCCTTGAAAATCGTCCATCCGCCCGAAGGGGCCGCGCTTCCGGCGGTGCGTTCGTCTTTCGTTTACGGTTTCGCCGACCCCCGGGGCCAGCTGACGGTGAACGGCCGTTCCGTTCCGATCCACCCCGGCGGGGGCTGGCTGACCATGGTGCCCTACAGCCCGGGGGCCAACACCCTCCAGGCGGAATTGCGCTTGCCGATGGGAACGGCCGTCGCGACGCGGCGCGTGACGGTGGCCGGGGGGGGCGGCGGCGCGGTGACCGGCGTCACCCCGTTGCAGCCGGCGGTGGACGTGACCTTGCGCGGCGGGGAAATGGTGAGCGTCCAGGCCCTGGCCCCCACCGGGCGGGAGGTCTATTTTCAGGTGGGGGACGGGACAAAGAAATACCCGCTCACGGAGCGCGGCGCCGGGCTCTACCGCGGGCTCCACACCCTTTCCCATGAAAAACCGTTGAAGGAAGCGAAAATCAAAATCGCTTTCTTCGACAAAAAGAAAAACCGTCGAGAAACGGCGACCGCCCCGGGCAAGATCAGTTTGTTGGACGAATCGACGCCCTGGGTGGTGGAGGTGTCCACCGATTTGGCCATTTTGCGCACGGGCCCCGGTCCTCAGAAAAACGAAAAGGCCGGGTACGCCATGTTCCCGCCGCCCACCACGCGCCTTTGGGTGACGGGGAAACGCGGCGACGAGTTGCGGGTTCGGCTGTCCGCTTCCCGGGAGGCCTGGATCGGGGAGGACGAAGTCCGCCGCCTGCCGGCGGGGACGCCGCCGCCCTTGACCACCGTGGGGGCCGTGTCCATCGACGGGGTCGGCCGCCACACGCGGGTTCGCATGGCGTTGGGCCAACGGGTCCCCTACGAGGTCCGCGTGGCCGAAGAGGACCTGATCGAAATTTTGTTTTTCGGGGCGACATCGAACACCGACTGGATGCACTACAACAACGCGCCCCAGGCCGCCGTGAAGCGCGCGGAATGGTTCCAGGACGATTCAACGACCTACCGCCTGCGGCTTCACACGCACCCGGGCCGCTGGTGGGGTTACGACGCGCGTTACGAAAACGGAACGTTCGTTCTGGAATTGCGCCGCCCCCTGGCCAACCCCAAGGCGCCGGCGTCCCTGGCCGGACTGCGGGTCATCGTCGACCCGGGGCATTCCGCGGACCGGGGGGCCATCGGGCCCACGGAGTATCTGGAAAAAGACGCCAACCTCGCCATCGCCAAATGCCTGGAGAAAAAATTGCTGCAGGAGCGGGCGGAGGTCACGATGCTGCGGAACGGCTCCGAGCACGTGGCCCTCTACGACCGCCCCAAGGCGGCCTGGGCGGCGGGCGGCGATATTTTAATCAGCGTGCACAACAACGCCTTGCCGGAGGGGTCCAACCCCTTTGAGCGGAACGGGTTCGGCGTGTACTACTACCAGCCCCACGGGTTCGGGTTGGCCAACGCCATCTACAACGCGTACCGGGAACAATTCGGCCGCGAAGGGGCCTCCCCGCGCCTGCGCGACGACGGGTTGCATTACGGCAATTTGGCTTTGCCGCGCACGCCCCAAATGCCGTCGGTGTTGACGGAGTCGGCCTACCTGATCCTGCCGGAGGAGGAGGCCCTGCTCAAAACGGAAAAATTCCAATGCGATTGCGCGGACGTCACGGTGCGTGGCCTCAAGAGGTTTGTCGAGGAGATGCGGCGCCGGGACGCGTCGGCGCCGTAAACGCGCCGGCCGCTGGTGTCTAGGTGGGATTAACTTTTTTCTGGTCGAGGGACCAGGAGATCCAGTAGAGGGGAATGCCGACGGCGGCGACGGCGATGCCGAACAGGGCCTCGCGGGGTTGCTCTAAAACGCCGTTCAAGACGATCGCCAAATTGAGCGCGATGAACACCGCCGGCGTGTACGGAAACCCCCAAACCCGGTAGACCCCCGGCGGCGTCCCGTGTCGCCGCCGCAACACCAACGCCGCGACCCCCGTCATCGCGAAAAACAGGTAAATCACAATCTCGGTGAAGGTCACGATGCTGTCCAGGGTGCCCGTCCAAATCAAGACCAGCGTGAGGACCGCGTTCGCCAGCAGGGCCAAAATCGGCGTGTCGGTGGCGGGGTGCCGGCGCCCGAACCGCCGGAACAGCGCGTGGTCTTCGCCCATGGCGGCCAGGATGCGTCCCCCCGATAGGATGTAGCCGTTGAGGGCGCCGAAGGTGGAGACCATCACGGCGGCCGCCACCAGCCGACCGCCCGCGCCGGAAAAAACGCGGTCCATGGCGCCGGCCGCGACGAGATCGGTTTCGCGCAGGGTCGGCAAGGGCAGGTAGTAAACGTAAACCAGGTTGACGGCCAAATACAGCGCGGTGGTGACCAGCAGACCGCCCACAATCGCTCGCGGCAAGTTGCGTTCGGGGTTCTTCACTTCGCCGGCGACGTAGGCCGCTTCGTACCACCCACCGTACGTCCACAACACGGGAATCAAGGCCAACCCCAATTGCGACAACCAATTTCCCGACGGCACCCACAGGGGGGTGAAGTGCGACACCTCGCCCTTGCCGGCCAGGGCCCCGACAACGATGATGCCCAGGAGGGCCGACACCTTGAGCGCGGTGAAAACGTTTTGAATGTTCTTGCCGAACCGAAGCCCGGCGGCGTTGATCACGGTTAAGAGGATCACGGCCGCCGTGGCCGCCGGCCGGACGACGCCCGCCGACGCGCCCGCGGCCCGGGCCAAATGCTCGGCGAAGACGTAGGCGAGGATCGCCAGGGTTCCCGTGCGGTTGACGAACAGACGGGTGAACCCGTAAACGAAACCCCAGGACCGTCCGAAAGTGTGGGATAGAAAAACGTATTCGCCGCCGTTTCGGGGAAAGCGCGTCGCCAGTTCCGCCCACACCAGAGCCCCGCAAAGCGATAACAGGCCGCCGATGACCCACGCCGCCAGGAAAAGGCCGACGGAAGACGATTGGCGGGCCACCGAATCGGAGAGGCGGAAAATGCCCGCGCCGATGATGCAACCCACGACCAGGGCCGAAGCGTCGGTCAAAGAAAGGCGACGTTGAAGTGGTTCCGGCATGAATGAAGGATAGCATTGTTCAATGTTTCTTCGGGAGGTGGCGGATTGGCCAACATGACGCATCCATCGTATTTATGGCCCTTGCTCCCATCGTTCGGCGTTTTTTCGACGTGATCCGGCTCCGTCGTTGGGGAGCGGTGGGTTTGTCCCTCCTCCTGGCGTGGCCCGGTTCCGGCGGATGGTCGGGCGGCGGCCTGTGGTCCGAACGCCGTCGGGCCGAAACGGCGGCCCCGCACACCGAGGGGTTTTGGTCGGCGCTCCCGGTTTCACGGGGGGTCCCCGGGAGCGGTCCCTCCGCCTCGGTTTCCGCCCCCCGCGGGGCGCGCGCGATCGTGGACGCGTTGGCGCCCTTCGGGACCGTTCGAAAAATTAGGTGGCTGTCCGACCGCGCGCCCGTGGTCGTGCACGTCCACGACGTGCACGCCAACGAGAGCGCCCAGCGCAACATCGGTCGAGCCCTCGAACGGTTGATGGCCCGCGCGCCCTTGGACGCCCTGGCCCTCGAAGGGGCTTTCGGGCCCATCGATTTGGAACGCTTCCGGCGTTTCCCCGACCGCGCCGCCGTGGCCACCGTCGCCGATCGGTTGTTGGCCGAGGGGAGGATTTCAGGCCCGATCCACGCCGTCCTGACTTTGTCAACGGCCGCGCCCCCCCTGTGGGGGGTGGACGACCCCCGTCTGCACGCGGCGAACGTCGAAGCCTATCGGCGGTCCGCGCCCGCCGTGCCCGCGGCTTCGGCGGTCCTGGTGGCGGAGCGGGCGAAGCTGGCCGCGGCCCCGGTTTCAACGGGGTTGCGGCGCTTGGACGCGGCGGTGGTTCGGTACCACACCGGTCGCGCGGGGTTGGGCGATTATTTGCGCGCGGTGATGGAAGCGGCCGGTGAATCGGCCCGGGCTCCGACGGCGGCCGCGTTGCTCAACGTGTTGGCCCTGGAACAGACCTTGGATTTTGCGGCGGTGGCCGACGAACGGCGCCGCCTGTTCGAACGGTTGGTGCCGGTTCTGACCCCGGCCGAAAACGACGGTCTGATCGCCCGCGCGGCGGACCACCGGGCCGGCGCCCTTTCGCACGGGGATTTTTACGATTTCGTCTCCGGTGTGTGCCGACGAAAGGGGATCGACCCCGCCCCCGGGGCCGCTTTGTCCGGTTACTTCCGGTACGTTCGCCGCGCCCAGGCCATCGACGGGGAGGCCCTTTACGCTGAACTGCCCCGATTGGAGGACGCGGCCTACGGGCGGGCGGCGCGGGGCCCCCTCGAAGCCGCCTGGGCACGGCGCGCCCGCCGGATCACGCTTTACGAAAAACTCGCCGCCTTCGCCCTGACTCCGCCCGAATGGCGCGCGCTTCGATCGGAGGACGCGGGACAGGCTCCGGAAGGCGTCGATTGGGCGACGTTCACGGCGTTCTATCAACGGGCCGACGAGCGGGACGGCGCCATGGCGCGCTCCGTGGAGACGGCTGTTCGCGCGGGCTCCGCAACGCGGGTGGCCCTGGTCACCGGCGGTTACCACGCGGCCGGTGTGGGCGCCGCCTTGGGGCGCGCCGGGATCTCGGTGATTGATTTCGTTCCTCGGGTGGAGGCGGTGGACGGGCCCGCGGGTACGGCGGCCCTGTCGGTCTTTGTGCGTGAAAAGTCTCCCTTGGAACGTCTTTTCCAAGGGAACCGCCTCTTTTTGGCCCCCGCGCCCTTTCCCGCGGCGGAACAGGAACGGTTGCGCGTGGGGGTCCCTCTGGTGCGGGAGTTGCGCGACGCCGCGACGGATCACACCGAGGAAGAGGCGGACGCGGTCGCCCTCGCGGGGCCGGATTCGCCGCCCCTCGCGGTGTGGTCCGAGGACGGGCCCGAGGGGGCCGTCATGACGGTGCGGAACACGGACACAGGCGGGACGGTGCGGGTGACGGGCCGATTGGACGCGGGGGGCGGCTTGGCGGAAATTCGCGAAACTCCGGTCGCTTCGGAATGGGGGGATCGGCTTCGGGTCTGGGTGAAGGGGGCGCGGGGGTCCCGCGCTCGCGGCGGGACGGCGGATTTCATCTTGTGGGGGGAACCGCGGCGCCTGCGGCGGGCCCAGGACCGATTGGCCCAAGGCCGGGGGGCTCTTTTGTCCCGCGCCGAGCGGCGCGGCCTCGCTCGGGAATGGACGGAGGATTTGTTCGAGCACAGCGGATTGGCCGATCTTCTTTTGCCCGGTGCCGGGACGCCGGGGGACGGGGAGAAATCCCCCAGCCTCCTGAGGGCCGTGCGCGCCGCCGCCGCGTTGTTTCAAGAAGAAACACCCCGTGGCCGCGATGGCCGACCGATCGAGTTTTGGGCGGTGGATTCCGATGGGCTGGACCCCTGGGATCGCGGCGCGATCCACCGGGAGGACACGGCGGAAAAACGCGTCGTGCGTTTTCGCGGGGGGGACATCGCGGCCGTTCAGCGGTTTTTGTTGACGGAGGAAATTCTTCCCATTTATGGACTGGACGGGGACTCCCGCGCGGGCGACCGGCGGATCGCGGCGGCCTTGGCGGAGGAGGTGTTGACCGCCGGGGTGCATTTCTCGTTCGACGATTTCTGGAACATCCGCGCGGAAGAGGGGGAGCGATACCGGTCCTTAAGCCCCGCGCAGCACGATCGGACGCTTCGCGCCGCGGCCCGTTTTCGGTCCCGCTTCAAAAGCGTGTTCCCGGGCTCCGAGGACATCGCGGAAGAATATTGGGCGGTGCGGACCGAACGCCTGCGGGACGCGGGCCCCCGCCGTCGATCGACGATGGCGGGCCTCCTGGGCTGGTACGGCCGCGCCCGGGTCCTGGCCGGGCGCGGCCGCATCAGGGCGCGCCTTGTCGCCACCGAGGAACTGCGGGATCGTTTTTATCGCTTGTTACTGGAAGCCGGGGTGGCGACCCACCTGGCCCCCCACAGGCTGGCCTTTGGGATTCAGCAGGGGTTGGCGCGTCTCGAATCGGCCGACCGGTTGCGCCGCGAGGCGCGCGCCGCCGGCGCCGCGGAGGCGGGGCCATCGCCCACCGTGATCGATGGGATCTCGCGGGCCCTGATTGACGTCTCGGTTCCGTTCGTCCTTGACGCCAAGCTGCCCAACGGGCGGGACGCTTTTCCCCTGTGGCTGGACAAAGTGCATCAACAGATCGTGAGCGGTCCATCGATCGCGTCGGCCCGGGAGGGGGTGGAGCCCCTGGCCCGGGTGTTGCCGTCGGACGGCGCGGCGTTCGTCCGCCTCACGCCGGAACTCGTGGAATCCGCGCGGTTGTGCTTGGCGGGGGCCCTCTCTTTCGACGACCTGCGGGCGGCCTGGAGCGCCTTGTTTTTATCCGCGGGCGTGCCGGCCGACTCCGGGGAGGAGGGGCTTCGAACCCTGTGGCTGGTTCAAAACCTCGGAACACCCTTGAGCGAGGCCTTTGAAGGCGGGGCGAACGACTTGGTGGAAATCCTTCCGGAGCAGACCCCCGCCCGTCGGCTCGGTCGCGTCGGGTGGGACCTTCTGCGCGCTCCCGATGCCCCTTGGACCGAGGCGGACGCGCGGGCCCTTTTCTGGAATCCGAACGTCCCCGACGACGACGTGGCTCTGGGCGACGGCGTCGAGCGGCTCCTGGAGTGGATCGCGGGCGACGCCGAAAATTCCGATCCGGAAGCCGCGGTGCGCGATTTTGTTTTGGGTTGGTCGATGAGCGACAGCGAAGCCCGCGCGGCCTTGCCGATCCTCGAGGCCCGGTCGCGAGAAACCCTGGGGGCGGTGGCGCCCACGCCGGCGCACCGGACCGCGGGCGAAGCGGTGATGGAGGACATCCAAAAAGGGGCGGTGTCCCCCGTCCAGCGGGCCGCCCGGTGGATCCAGTTTCTCGGAGCCCTTTTGGCCCCGGGCCGTTTGGATCCACCGAATTCCGAGGACGATTCCCCCGCGATGGCCCTTCGTGTATTCGAGAACACGCTCCGCCAATCGGTGTTTTCCCTCGACGCGTTCCTCGCCAACGCCCGCGCCGTCCGGGAAATTCACCGCTGGGAACGGGGCGAGCGCGGTTTGTCTTCTTCACGACGGCGACCCGAGGAGGTCCGGTTCCCGTGGACGGGCCAGCGGGGCGGATTGCGGGGGTGGGGATTCATTGGCCCGGCCGCGATTTTGGGCGCGGGACTCTGGGGCGTTCCCGGAACGGCCGAGGCGGCCGGGTTGGCTCTTCCGGCGGTGACAGACGCCCTGTGGCCGGCCGTGACGTTGGTGGTGGGAACGGCGGTTTTCGTCCACGGAGCCTGGCGCGCGCGGCGGACCCACCGAGCGGCGCCCCTCCGCGCGGCGGAGGCCCTCGGGGCGGCGGTGGCAACGCGCGCATCGGAACCGCTTGAGCGGCTTTTGGACGAACTCGAGGCCACCCCGTTGTCTTTGGATGTGGATGGCTCGGCGTTCCTTCAAGTGGTTTTGGACCGGGGGTGGGACCGGCGCCCCGATTTCTTGAAGCCTTTGCGGGACGGTTTGCGTGGGCAAGGAGTGGGCCTGGATTTTGTTTCGCTGCGAACCGCGCTGGCGGTCTTGTTTCAAGGGGATTATCCCACGCCCAACGACGCGCCCGTGCTGCGCGTTTGGTTGGCCGACGAAGAAATGGCGGGCCGGGTGCCGCGAAACCCCGGAGCCGACGCGGTGGTCATCGCGTTGAACCCGGCCGCCGACGCGGTCCTGCGGGCGGCCGGTCACAAGCCGCTCGATGGCGCGGGGTTGGTCCAAGGCGGGGTTCTTTCCCTCGCGGCGGTGGAACGGTTCACCCTCGCGCGGGGTGTGGATCCGGGGCGGTTCGCCGGATGCCGGCTTTTGGTTCCGATGTCCTTTCCCCTGCGCGCGGATGGCGCGCGGACGGACTTGTTCCGGCAGGCGATCGTCGTGCTCATGGACGCCCTGCGAAGTGTTCCCCTCAAGCCCATGGACCTGGACGCCATCGATCGGGTGGCCCGCGCCATCGCCCGCTCGGCCTAGGGCCCAGCGCCCGGCCCTTTCCGGCCCCCGGCCGGTTGTTGACAAGGACCGATTTCTCTGTTAACTTTTAAACACTATGGCCCACACACACACAAACGTTCAGCCGCAGAACCGAGATCCGTTTCAGCCGCCGCGCGTGAAGCGGAAAATCGTCATTATCAAGCGCGGGATGCAAAGCAAATTCGTCTTTCTCGTCACGACCTTCGTGTTGATCGCCGTGACGGCCATCGGGGTGGATTTTTACTACCACTTCGGTCGGGAAATCCAAAATTTCATGGACCCGAGCCTTTACGAACTCTTCCAGAAAGACAGCTACATTTTCCTTGTGAAGCTCGCGCTCTACATGGTCGCCGTGACGATCTTCGCGGTTTTCGCCTCCCACAAGCTCGCCGGGCCGATCTATCGCTTCGAGCGGTCCGCCCGCGCCGTCGGATCGGGCGATCTCACGCACCGCGCCCGCCTGCGCACCGGGGACGAATTGATGGATTTCCAGGACGAGTTTAATTTGATGGTGGAATCCCTCCAGCGGTTGGTCACGCAGGACGCCCATTTGGCCATGCGGGTGTCCAAGCAATTGACCGACCTGATCAGCGACCGGCACTTGTCGGCGGAGGCCCATCAGCGGTTGGCCCAGATCAAGTCCGACGTGGACCACCTCCACAAGGGCTTTAAGATTTAACACGGCCTTGATCGACCCCGCCGCCGCGCCCGGTTCGCCGGGCGCGGCGGCGCTCTTTTGGTGGGGTCCCCGCGCCGTGGCGCCCGTGCTGGGCTGGGCGGCCTTGGCGGCGGCCGCGTTGTCCCTGTGGTCCCCGCCCGCACCGCCCGGCGCGGCCGGTCCCGTGGTGCGGGTCGTCGGGCGCGTGGCCACCCACCCCCGCGGCGCGGCCGTGGGGGACGTCATCGACTTGAAGGCCGAGTGGATCCAGGAAAGCGGCGCGCTCCGCCCGGCGCGCGGGCGCTGGCGGGTTTTTCGTCGCGCGCCCGGCCGTCCCTGGGCCTGGGGGGACCGCGTGGCCGTCGAGGGGATTCCCCGCCGCGTTCCGGACGGCGCGGGGGGCGTCTTGTGGGCCCTCCCGGGGCGGGACCGGTTGGTGGAGCGCGCCCCGCCGTGGGATCCCCGCCGCTGGATGTCGGCGGCCCGACAGGCCTGCCGGGCCGCCTTTCAAGAGCGTTTGAGCCCCGTCGCCGCGCCCTTGATGGCGGGAATCGTTCTGGGGGAGCGCCCCGCCGTCGGCTCCCGCCTCGCGGAGGATTTCCGCCGCAGCGGCACCCTCCACCTGCTCGTGGCCTCGGGCACCAACGTCGGTTTTGTCGTCGCCCTCTGGTGGGCGATCGCGCGCTGGGGCTTGTGGTGGCCGCGGCGCTGGGCCCTCTGGACCGTTCCGGCGGTGGCGTATTTTTACGCCGGGGTGGCGGGGAACGATCCGCCGGTTTTGCGGGCGGCGTTTATGGTCGCTTTCGGCGCGGCCGCGGCGCTGTGCGGCCGTTGGGATCGCCCGTTGAGGATTTTGGTTGTGTCGGGCGTCGTTCTGGTGATGACGCGCCCGGGTGTATTGTTTCATCCGGGGTTTCAAATGTCCTACGCGGCCACGGCGGCTCTGTTGTGGGCCTGGCCCCGAAAGCGGGACGGGGACGACAGGCCGCAAGGGATCGTCGCGCGGGGCCGGCTGACCCGGGTTTGGCTGGTCGGTCTCGCTCCCCAGGTGGCCCTCGCCCCCTTTCTGCTTTTTTACTTCGGCCGGTTTTCCTGGGTTGGAATATTTTCCAATATGGTGGCGGTGCCCCTGGCGGAACTGGCCCTGGGGATGGGCGCCGTGTTGGGGTTTTTGCACACGGTGTGGCCGTCGGCGGCGGGGTGGGTCGTCCCACCGACGGAGGGCGTGCTTCGGGTCTTGGCCGCTTGGACCCAGGGGTGCGCGGGACTGCCCGGGGCGGAGTGGACGCGGCCATTGAGCCTCGCGGGGGCTTTGACCGTGGCGGGAGGTGTGTTTATGGCGTTCTTCGCTTTTCGAAGGGGTCGCGACCGAAAAAAGTTTTTTGCCGGGGCGGCGCTCCTTGTGGCGACGGGGCTTTGGGCCGGCGCCGAGCGCCCCCCCACCCTCCGCGTGCGGTGGCAGGGCGGTCGGGTGCGGACAATCGGCGTGTCCCGGGGGGCGGAGACCTACGTTCTGCGTGTGTCCACCACCGGGGCCGGCCCGCTTTGGGCGAAGGGCGACGGCCGCGGGTTTCCCGGCGTTTTCCTCCGTCCGGAGGGGCCCGGTTACGCTTTCGAAATCCCGGGATCGACGGGGCGGGTGTTTGTGGCGGTGGGGCTCAGCCGGGCCCAACAAAAAATCCTCGTGCGCCGGGGCCTTCCCCGGGTGGAGGTTCTCGGTTGGACCCCGGCGGGGCGTGGCCCCCCGTCGGAGGAAATCCTCAAGGCGTTGGCGCCGCGTTGGATCGTGTACCAGGGCCCGCGGTTGCCCAAGGCGGTTCGCGCCCGGGACCCGCCGACGGCCGTGCATCGGGCGGGGGCGGCGGGTTTAACGTTGGAGGAGGACGGCGCCGGGTTCCGATTAACGCCCCGCTGAGCGTTATCGGGCCCGGCGAAGTGTTAAAATGCGGGCGTGAAAACACCGTCCGTGGGCATCGATATTGTGGACGTGGCGCGGGTGGGCCGGTTGGTCCGCAATCCGCGCTTTGTGGGTCGCGTCTTTTCGGACCGGGAGGTGGCCTATTGCCGGGAGAAAAAGAACGCGGCCCAGCATTTCGCGGTCCGCTTCGCGGCCAAGGAGGCGGTGTACAAGGCGTTGGGAATCGCGGGTGTCGCCCACAAAGAAATTTCGGTCCGCAACGCCCCCTCCGGGAAACCCCGCGTCGAATTGTCCACCCGTTTGAAAAAACACGAACCCCGGTTTTCCCTGTCCCTGTCCCACACCGCCACCCAGGCGGTCGCCGTGGCGGTCTACGCCCCCCGGTGAAGCGCCCCGTTTTCCAGTCCTGGTTGCCCCCGCGGCCGCGCGCCGCGCACAAAAACGATTTCGGCCACGTGCTGGTGATCGGTGGATCGCGGGGTCTGATGGGCGCGCCCCGTCTGGCCGCCGCCGGGGCGCTGCGCGCGGGCGCGGGTCTGGCGACCATGGCCGTGCCCGATTCCCTGGAGGTTGTCGCGGCCGTGGGCGGGCCCTGGGAAGCCATGACGTTGCCTTTGCCGGACCGGCGGGGCGCTTTGACGCCCCGGGCCGCGGAACCGGCGCGGGCTTTCCTGCGCCGCCGCCGGGCGACGAGCGTCGTGTTGGGGCCCGGTTTGTCGATGGCACCGTCGGCGGCCCGGTTCGTCGAAAAGTTTTTGGCGGTTGTCGATGTTCCGGTGGTTTTGGACGCCGACGGCTTGAACGCCGTGGCGGCGGGGGCCTGGCCCGCGCGGCGGCCCCCGCTCGTGCTGACGCCCCACGCCGGCGAGATGGCCCGACTTTTGGGCGTAACGACCGCGGTGGTGGAGAAAGACCGGCGGGGCGCGGCCCGGGCGGCCGCCCGGCGGTTCGGCGCGGTGGTTGTGTTGAAGGGATGGGGCACGGTCGTGACCGATGGGAAGGTGGATTTTGTGGCCGGTGTGGGGAACCCGGGCCTGGCCACGGGCGGCACGGGGGATGTTTTGGCGGGCGTGATCGGCGCCTTGATCGGGCAGGCGCGCGGCCCCGCTCCGGCCGAAACACTGCGCCGCGCCGCGGTCCTGGGCGTTTGGTTGCACGGCCGCGCGGGCGACCGGGCGGCCCGCGCGCGCGGGGAAATTTCCCTGGTCGCGGGGGACGTGGTGGACGCCCTGCCGGCCGCTTTTGCGGACGCCGGTTTCCGTCGTTGATTTTGATATAATAAACCGTCCCCCATGAATTCCCTCCGCCCCTTTATTCCTTTGCCGTGAACGACGCCGTCGCGCTTCAAACGGCGGTCGCGTTGCGTCGGAAAATTCACCGCTGGCCCGAGTTGGGCGGCCGGGAGTTCCGCACCACGGCCCTGGTGGCGCGGACCCTGCGGGACGGGGGCGTCCCGTTCCGGCGCGCGCGCCCCACGGGCGGCGTGGCCTGGATCACCGAGGGGCGCGGCCCCTGCGTGGCGCTCCGCGCGGACATGGACGCCCTTCCGCTTCAAGAGAAAAACCCCTCGACCTTTCGCTCCCAAAACCCCGGCGTGATGCACGCCTGCGGCCACGACGCCCACACCGCCATGCTGTTGACGGCCGCCCTGCACCTGAAAAAAGAGGGGCTGGGCGCGCCGGGCACGGTCAAGTTCTTGTTCCAACCCGACGAAGAGGGTTCGAAGGGGGCCAAGTCCCTGCTGGCCCAGGGCGCCTTTCGCCGGCCGGCGGTGGACGCGGTGTTCGGCGTGCACGTCAACCCCCGTCTGCGGGCGGGCACCCTGGGCGTCAAACCCGGCCCCTTGATGGCCGCGGTCGACCGGTTCACCTTGACGGTAATCGGCGAGGGAGGCCACGGGGCGTATCCGCACGAAGGGATCGACGCGGTGGTCCTGGCGGCGCAGGTGGTGACGGCGTTGCAGACCCTTGTGTCGCGCCGCACGGACCCGGTGGAACCGGTGGTGCTCACGATCGGGACGATCCACGGCGGGGAACGCTTCAATATTTTGCCGTCTTTGGTGACGCTCACCGGGACGGTCCGCACCCTGTCGGAGAAAACCCACACGCGAATGCCCGCTTTGATCCGCCGAACGGCCGAAGGCGTCGTGCGCGGGCAGGGCGGCCGGGTGGAATTGAAATACGAGGTGCTGGGCCGCGCGGTCGTCAACGACCGCGCCATGGCGGCCTTGGCCCGCCGCGCGGCCGTCGAGATCGTGGGCGAGACACGCGCCATCGCCTTGGACGCGCCGTCCATGGGGGGCGAAGATTTCTCAGAGTACCTCCATCGGGCGCCGGGATGTTTCGTCTATCTCGGCACGGGCGCCGACGCGCGCTCGCGCCGCCCTTGGCACCACGCGGCGTTCGCGTTGCACGAGCCCGCGATGCTGACCGGGGTCCGATTCCTTGTGGCGGCGGCCCGGCGGGCCCTGCGGGAGTTGGCCCGCTGAAAACGGTGGGCGGGTTGGGGGAGTGGGGGCTTTTGGCCGCGCTTCTGCCCCGGCTGAACCGCGGTTTGGGAAAAACGATTCCGCTCGGGCCCGGGGACGACGCCGCGCTCTTTCGCGCGGGCGGCGAGACCTGGGCGATCACGACCGACATGCTGGTCGAGGGCGTCCACTTTCGACGCCGATGGACGGGCGGCGCTGATCTGGGCCACAAGACTCTGGCGGTGAATCTGTCGGACCTCGCGGCCATGGGCGACGTCGAGCCGGTTTTGGGGGTCCTCTCGGCCGGTCTGCCGTCGGGAACGCCGGTGCCCTTCGTCGAGGATTTTTACCGGGGGTTCGCCGCCTTGGCCCGCCGGTCCGGTTTTAAGTTGGTGGGGGGCGACACGGTGCGGGCGTCCCGGATGACGTTTTCGTTGACCGCCTTGGGGCGCGTCCGGGGCCCGGTGTTCCGCCGCTCGACGGCGCGGCCCGGCGATCTGCTTTTGGCGACGGGCACGCTCGGCGACGCGGCGGCCGGGTTGCGGATTCTGGAGAAGCGGGGTCGGCCCGCCACGGCCGATGAGCGCTTTTTGGTGGATCGGTTTCGCCGTCCGACGCCGCGCCTGGCCTGGGCCCGGTCGCTCGCCCGCTCCGGGCAAATCACGGCGGGACTGGATGTGTCGGACGGTTTGTGGCGGTCGTTGAGAATTCTGACGGCGGCGTCCGGCGTCGGCGCCCGGGTGGACGCCGAGCGACTGCCCCTTTCGGGCGCGTTGCGGCGGTGGGCGGGATCGCGGGCCGCGTCCCTCGCCCTCGCGGGGGGGGAAGATTACGAATTGTTGTTGACCGCCGCGCCCGCTTCGGCGGGGCGGTGGATGAAAAGCGGGACGGTCCGGATCATCGGCCGCATCGAACCGGCGCGCCACGGCGCGCGGGTGTACGAAAATGGGATTCCACGGGAGGTTCCCCCTGCTTACGAGCACTTTAACGGTTAGAAAGGCCCCGGCCTTGGTCCGGGAAACGAAAAACGAGGCGGAAACGCTCGCCCTCGCGCAGGCCGTCGGACGCTTGATGAAGCCGGGGGATTGGATCGCCCTCATGGGCGAATTGGGCAGCGGCAAGACCGTGTTCGTGAAGGGCCTGGCGGCGGCTCTCCACGTGGAGGACACCCCCACGAGCCCCACCTTCGCGATCGTTCAGACCCACCGATCGAAAAAAGGGGCCGTGACGCTCCGCCACGTGGACCTTTATCGATTGACCCCGGTCGAAATCCCCGCTCTGGAATGGGAGGAGCTGCACGAGGACTCGGGCGTCACCGCCGTGGAGTGGGCGGAAAAAGGCCAATTCCTTTGGCCCTCGCAGGCGATGCCCGTGCGCATTTCCCACCAGGGGCAGGACGCGCGGCGCGTTGAGTTTTTCGTCTACGGATCCCGGTCCGAAGAGATCATCAAGACCCTCAAGAGGCTGACATGAAAATCCTTGGCATTGAAACCACCGGCCCGCGCCTCGGCGTGTGCGTGTGGGAAGACTTCCGTGTCCGGGCGGAAAAAACCCTCCCCGACACCGGCACCCACAGCCAGCAACTGATGCCCGCCTTGAACGACGTTTTTAAAAAAATGCCCTGGGGGCCGCAGGATCTCGACGCCCTGGCGGTGGACGTGGGGCCCGGCCGTTTCACCGGCATCCGCCTGGGCGTGTCGGCGGCCCGCACCTTGTCCCTCACGCTCCAGAAGCCTTTGATCGACATCACCAGCCTCGAAGCCTTGGCGGCCGAGGGGTCGGGGTGGCAGACGGGAAAATCCTTCGTTTGGAACTTCCGCGAAGACATGCTCTGCGTTTTGATGGACGCCCTGCGCGGCGACGTCTACATGGCGGTCTGGCGGTTCCACAAGATCACGGACAAAAGCCGCCGGGGCGTCCCCTCGGGGCGCTCCTACCACACCTTTGGCCACCACTTCAAATTGGTTCACGCGCCGACACTGTTTCCCTTCGATCGGTTCCTTCACTTCTTCCAAAACTGTTTCCAAGCCCAGTCCCTCCTGTTCGTGGGGTCCGCGGCCCAGCGCTACCGCAAGGAACTGTCGAAAGCCTTCGGCCGTCGAGCGCGTTTCAACGCCGCGGTGGCGGATTCTCACGCCTATTGGGTGGCCGCCCTGGGGTCGGAAAAATTTTTCCGGCGGGAAGTGAAGTCCTTCAGTCAGGTGCGTCCGTTGTACCTCCGCCCCTCCTACGCCGAAGAGGCCGCCGCGGCCCGCTGATCGGCCTTTGTCCGATTTGCGCGCTTTCGGTCCCGAGGACGTTGCCGCCGCCGCGGACATCGACCGGCGCGCGTCCGCCAGCCCGTGGACCGCGGCGCAATTTCAGCGGGAGTTGACCGGCCCCCACAGTCGCGGCTGGGCCCTCGTCGAAGGGGCCGCGTTGGTGGGATACGCTTTCTTGTGGATGGTGGCCGATGAGGGCCAGTTGGCCAACCTCGCGGTGACGGAGGCCCAACGGCGCCGCGGAGGGGGGACCCGGTTGTTGGAGCGCCTGCTCGACGAAGCGCGCCGCGCCGGGGCCCGTCGAGTCACTTTGGAAGTGCGCGAGGGCAACGCCCCGGCCCGCGCGCTCTACGAAAAACACGGTTTTCTCACAACCCACCGCCGCCCCGCTTTTTATGAAAACCGCGAGGCGGCGCTCTTGATGGAGCGAGCACTGGAATGATGAAAAAAGCGTGGATTCTTTTGTTGTGGGCGGCCCCGCTCGCGGGGTCGGCGGATCCCTGGGCGGCCCTCAACGATTTTGGCCGGGCGCGGTGGGAAGCCCGCCTCGGCCGGTGGAACGAATCGATCGCCCGCTACCGCGGTTTGGCGGCCCAATTCCCGGAGTCCGTCGCGGTCCGGCGGGCGCTGGCCGAAACCGCCCTTCGCGCGGGCCGGCCGGAGGACGCTATGTCCGCGGCGCGGGAATGGGTGGCCCTGGACAGCGCCACGGCCGCGGGGTTCCTGGCCCTGGGCCGTGCCCAACTGGCCGCCGGTGAAACCGCGGCCGCCCGGACCGCCTTCGACCAGGCCCTGCGGCTTGAGCCGGAGAACGTCGAGGCCCTCGGTTGGGCCTCCAGTCACCGCGAACGATCCGACCCCGGCGCGGCGCGCGCCCTTCTCGAAAAATTTTTGCTTGCCAACCCGGAGCAGGAGGACGTGCGAACCCGCCTGGCCGAAATGCAGCAGACCCAGGGGGATTACGCCGCCGCCGAGAAAACCTGGAAGAAGGTTCTGGCCCAGGATCCGGAAAATCTCGACGCGCAACTGGCGCTGGCCGGGCTTTACGACGCGCGTGGCGACACGGCCACCGCCGTCGCCGCCTACGCGGCGTATTTGGAGTTGAATCCCGATGACGTCCAGGTCCTGACGCGACTGGGGCAATTGGAGTACGGCCGCGATCGGGGGGACGCGGCGCGGGATTTGCTCGACCGCGCCCTCCGCCTCGCCCCCGACAACGAGAGCGCGCTCTTTTGGCGCGCCTTGATCGACCAGGACAAGGGGGATTGGCCTTCCGCCCTCGCCCGCATGGAGCGCGTCGCCGAGTCGAACCGCGACCCGGGCGTATTGATCCGTCTGGCGACGTATTATTCCCGCCTGGGACGGACCCGCGACGCGTTGCGTGTCTTCAAAACCCTCCAAAAATCCCAACCCGACAATCCCGATTTCGCCTACTACCTGGCCCTCGCCCACGCGGAGGCGGGCCGCGTCCGGTCGGCCCGACGGTGGCTGACCCGCACGGTGGCGCTCGACCCCGCGCGCGTGGACGCGCATTTTCAGTTGGCCCTGGCCTGGGACAAGGCCGGGAAATTCGACCGGGCGGTGCCCGCCCTGCGCCGGGTCATCGCCCTGAATCCCGAGCATCACGTCGCGCTCAATTACCTGGGGTACAGTTGGGCCGATCGGGGTGAAAATTTGGAGGAAGCCCTGTCCTTGGTCCGTCGCGCCGTGGCCCTGGATCCGGAAAATCCCGCCTATCGGGATTCCCTGGGCTGGGTTTTTTTTCGGCTCGGTCGGTGGGACGAAGCCATCGCCGCTTTGGAATCGGCGGCCCCGATCGCCGCGGACGCCGTGGTCTGGCGGCATTACGGGGACGCCCTCGCCCAACAGGGCCGGAGGGACGCGGCCCGCCGCGCGTGGCGGGAAGCCCATTTGGCCGATCCCGCGGATTCGGGAACCCGTCAGCGTCTGGGTTCCGGCTTGGTCCCCGACGATGTCACGGATTTGTCCGGTCCGCGCGTCCTGCTCAAGCGGGCGGAGCGCAACTTTCGTGGGATGAACGTCCTCTCCGGGGTGGCGGCCGTGGCGGGCCGGGCGGGGGACGGTTTTCCGGTGCGCGGGTCCGCGCTGTTCTATTACGCCCGCCCCGACCGATTCCGTTTCGAACTGTTGGGGCCGCCGCTCACGCCGCAAATGGTTTTGATTTCCGTGGGCGGCCGGTCGCGGTGGTCTCCGACCGGCGCGATCGATGTCGACCCGGGGCCGTGGCTCGCGTTGTTGGGCGGTGTTTTCTCCGGCGCGGTGTTTTCCCGGTTCGACGACCCCGCGGTGACCGTTCGCGTTGAAGGCGGCCACCTGGTTTACAGCGGACCGGCCGGGGAATTGCGCCTGGATTTAAAAACCAAAACCCCTCTGTCGCTTTCGGTCCCCGACCCCTCGGGCGCGCCGGTGCGTCTCGCCTTTGCGGACCCCCGGGAGGTCGATGGCGTGTGGCTTCCGGGAGCGATGGAGGTGCGGGCGCCCAACGGGGTGGCTTTGACCTTTCGCTTCTCCCGTATGGCCGTGGGAGAAAAGATCCACGCCGACGTGTTCCGCCTGGACCCATGAACCCGTCGCTTCATTCCCCGGCCAAAATCAACCTTTTTTTGGAAATCCTCCGCCGGCGGGCCGATGGCTACCACACGCTGGACTCCGTATTTCAAGAAATTTCCCTGGGGGACCGTTTGCGGGCCACGCCCCGCCGCGACGGCCGGGTGGTGCTCACCTGCGACGACCCGTCCTTGCCCGTGGACGAACGCAACTTGGTGCGTCGCGCCGCGGACGCCTGGACCGCCGCCCGGGGGCCGGTGGGGGTGACGTTCCGTTTGACGAAGCGGATCCCCGTGGGCGCGGGACTGGGCGGTGGATCGGGCAACGCGGCCACGGCGCTGCGCGCTCTGAACGCGTTGTCGCGGGCGCGCGCACCGGTCCGCGCGTTGGCCCGGATCGCCCGGGGTTTGGGCGCGGACGTTCCGTTCTTTTTGCGCGGGGGGTTGGCCCGGGCGGGGGGAGTGGGCGAGGTGTTGACGCCCCTGCCCACGCGCCGCCGCCGGCCCCTTTGGTTTGTTTTGGTCTTCCCGCGCGTTTTTTCCTCGACGGCGGAGGCTTACCGCGCGCTTCGGTTTCCCTTGACGGCTCGGCGTTCGTGCCTTAAACTGACCCGAGCCCTGCGGGCGGGGGAACCGCCGCGCCTGTGGGCCTCGTGGCTCTTTAACCGGTTGGAGGAAGTGGTGGTGCCGCGCCTGGGTCCGGTGGCCGAAACCAAACGGGCCTTGGTCGCGGCGGGCGCGTTAACCGCGCTGATGTCGGGGTCCGGTTCGTCCGTTTTCGGGCCGGTCGACGACGCCGCCCACGGGCGCCGCGTGAAGGCGGCGCTGCCCCGGTCCGTCGGGGACGTCTGGCTCGTCCGTTCGGTGGACCGGCCGTGACCGTCGCCCGCGGGAAAGGGGATTTCTCCGCCGTCGCCGAGGGGAGAGTTTATGGAAATCAGCGAGATCCGCGTCACGTTGCGCAAAGAAGACAAGCTCAAGGCTTTCGTCACGGTCACGTTCGACAAATGTTTCGCCGTCCGCAACATGAAAATCGTGGATGGGGAGAAGGGGGTCATGCTCTGCATGCCCTCCCGGAAATTGCCCGATGGGACGTTTAAGGACGTCGCTCATCCCATCAACGCCGATTTCCGGTCTTACCTCGAGCAACGGATTTTCGCCGCCTACGAGGAGGAAGTAAAGCGTTCGGCCAACGGCTCCTCCCCCGCCTCCTAACTCGTTAAACCCAACCCCCCGGGATTTGCTAAAATCCCGCTCCGTCGTTCCCCGTGACTTTGATTGGATTTTTGGGGCGTCGCCAAGTGGTAAGGCAACGGCCTTTGGAGCCGTCATTCCTAGGTTCGAATCCTAGCGCCCCAGCCATTAAAGGTTGATACAAACTGTCCATTGAGGCCCGGCCGCGAACAGCGGCCGGGCTTCTTTGCTGTCCGGGCGGGCGGGAAAAGATTCGATTCGGAATTGCGGGCGGGCGAATCTAAGGCGGGGGCCGCGTGCGACGCGGCCGTGGTAGGCCGCTGATTTGAAAGTCTTTTTCCGTCGGGCGGGCGGGCGAAGTCGGGGGCGGCGGCGTCCGAAGGACGCCCATAAAAGAACTCAACCGAAGTCGTCTTTTTCGAGTAGTTGATCCCGGCAAGGCGTTGGCGAATGGCCAGAATCCTTTCCATCCCGGTCCTGCGCGCGCAAATGTTAAGAAATTCCTTTAAGGTTTCAGCCGCCTTTTCGGGGGTCAGACCCCCCTCCAATAGCCCTGGTTCGAGTCCAGGCCCTTGGGGGGTCCGGGTTTGGCTGTTGTGTACAAAAACGAGATTTTTGAGGTAGTCCTCATCCATAGAGATGCGGAGGAGGTTCTTGTAGAGCATATCGTGGAACCGCTCCGCGTTGATCTGGCGGGTGGAGCAGGTGTCCCATCCCTTGTGGGTGAGGTTCGCGCAACGGTAGTAATGATAGCGGCGGTGTCCGCTCTTATTGTCCTTGTCCGTGTAGGTGGAGGTCATGACGGAGCCGCATTCCTGACAACGAATGAACCCCGTGAATGGCAGGGCGGGCACGTGGTCGGCGCGGTGGCGGGGGGTCTCCTTCATGAGGGTTTGGACGTGGCTGAAAATGTCATCGGTGATGATGGCGGGGTGGAGGCCGGGGTGCGCCTTGTTCTTGTGGACGACCTTTCCGGTGTAGGTCTGATTTTGGAGGACGTGCCAGATCATGGCTTCCGTGGGGAGGTTCCCCTTGGGGGTGGTCAAGCCCTGCGCTTTGACGCGGTCGTGGATGCGGCGGATGGAGCGCGTTTCCGCGTAGGTGTTGTAGATCATCCTCACGGCCTCGTCCCGAGGCGCGTCCAGTACCAATTTACCCTCCTCGACTTTGTAGCCGAAGGGCGGTGTGCCGCCGAAGTACATCCCCCGCCGCACTCGTTGGATCACCTTGTCCTTGACCCTCTCGGAGGCCAGTTCGCGCTCGAATTGGGCGAAGGTCAGCATGATGTTGCGGAGGAGCCGCCCGGCGGGGGTGGACGTGTCGAAGCGCTCCGTCACGGAAATGAACCCCGCCCCGTGCTTCTCAAAAAGTTCGATCAATTGATAGAAGTCGCGCGGTGACCGGGTCAGCCGGTCAATCTTGTAGGTCAAGACCATGTCAATGTTCCCGGCGCTGATGTCCCGGAGCATGTCCTGCATGGCGGGGCGGTGGGTGTTCGCCCCGGTGAAACCCGCGTCGGTGTACACCTTGAAAATCTTGAACCCCTCCTGGCTGGCGATGAAAGAGCGGATGCGCTCCTCCTGGGCTTCGCAGGAGTTGAACTCGACCTCGGCCTGCATGTCCGTTGAAACGCGGGTGTAGATGGCGCAGAGGGTGGATTTATTTTTGTCGGCGGATTCAGTTTGCATGGGACGCCTCCGTTGACTAAGATGTGAATGGTAGCGACTCAAATACTACTTACTATTGTAGTAGTATAATAAGCAGTAGTAAAGGGCGGCGTCATGCTCGGAAAAAACATCAAAGCGTTCCGGACGAAAAAGGGATGGTCGCAACAGAAACTTGCCGAGGCCGCGAGTCTTTCATACGCGACGATCACCAAGCTAGAGCAGGGGAGGGCCAAGGAGCCGACGATTCATTCCATGATCAAGCTGGCCGACGCCTTGGGCGTGAGCATTGACGCACTCGTGGGGCGGACCCCGCCGAAGTAGAGCGCGGCTTACTCGGACCATCCGACGATCCGCACGTGATCGCCGTCAATCCAGGCTTTCCCCTTCCCTGCCGTCGGTTCGATGAGGTAGTCCACCGCGTGGGGCTTCAAGCGCACGTCTCGAATGATGACCGAGATTTCAACCCCGTTGCTCCATACGAGACCTTCCCGCCCCACCGCCAACTGCTCGTCCTTGAGAGACATACGCCCCCCTTTTTGCGGATTCATTACATAGTGCATGATGCACCATATTTTAGGCCAAAAAAATTCGCCTACGACTTCTTCGCCTCTTTTTCGATCAGCCAGCGGATGTAATTTGAAATGCTGCGCTGATCTTTCTTGGCGAGAGCCTGTAGGGTCTTCATTTCTTCGGGCGTCAAACGAACCTGGACCGCCCGCACCCTTGGGTTGCTGCTCGTCCGGACCATCTGTTGGAAAGTATGACATTCTGCACTACATAGGGTCAAGGAGTATGTCGGGTTTCTACCTTGCGAGGTGCGGCGGCGACGTGGGCCGACGCGGTGAGCCGTAAGAGCGAACGGGCCGAGTTTGGGCCAACCGAGCCCGCCATTCACATGCCGGTACGGATTCCCCTTTCCCTTTAGGGAGAGGGGGCGGGGAGAGGGCGCGCGCAGGACCGGGATGGAAAGGATTCTGGCCATTCGCCAACGCCTTGCCGGGATCAACTACTCGAAAAAGACGACTTCGGTTGAGTTCTTTTATGGGCGTCCTTCGGACGCCGCCGCCCCCGACTTCGCCCGCCCGCCCGACGGAAAAAGACTTTCAAATCAG
Organism: Elusimicrobiota bacterium; assembly: GCA_016706425.1. Taxonomy (NCBI): domain Bacteria; kingdom Pseudomonadati; phylum Elusimicrobiota; species Elusimicrobiota bacterium. The sequence continues at coordinate 1,942,813 of JADJJR010000001.1, read as the reverse complement.
CGGCCTACCACGGCCGCGTCGCACGCGGCCCCCGCCTTAGATTCGCCCGCCCGCAATTCCGAATCGAATCTTTTCCCGCCCGCCCGGACAGCAAAGAAGCCCGGCCGCTGTTCGCGGCCGGGCCTCAATGGACAGTTTGTATCAACCTTTAATGGCTTGATAGACGAAGTTGTTCCAAAATTCGCCTGTTCTTTCCCAACTATATCACATCACTATTGGGACAGCGTGAAGGTGTCGGGGGAGAAGTGCGTCCGCTCGGCGCGAGCGCCGCGCCTTTGATCCCTCGCCCCCTTGGGGGAGAGGGTGGCCGAAGGTCGGGAGAGGGGGTCCCGCCCCGTCGGTGGCATCGTCGGTCACTTGGCGGTGACCGTTATAACCCGCCACCCGCAGAGAGAGAGACACCGCCGCGCTCTCTCTATTAAGAGACAGCAGAGAGCGGGGAGGCAGAGGCGGAAGGCTCGGGCCTTCGGCCCTCGCCCCGCGCCGGGGGCTGTCGCGTCCGCGCCCGGCGTGATCGTCCCGGCGCTGTCGTCGCGCAGGCTGGATCGTCACCGTCGCCTGGGAAAAACCGGAAGCCGCCACGCGCGGGAGGAAAGAAGCTGGTCCCGCAGAGGGAGAGGGAAACCCCCGCGCCTGGCTGTCGCGGCGAAAGGCAGAGGCCGCCGCCGCGCTTGAAAAGAAGAGCCCCGGCCCTTCGGGCCGGGAGGAAGAAGGCCGCTCGGCGGGCCGAAAGACGGCCCGCCTCGCTCGGTTGTCGCTGGCGGTTGGACGGCTGGACCGGGACGGCGGGGCCGTCGCTCCGGTTTGCGGAGCGCGAGACGGCCGCGCGCGGGGCCGCCACGAAAGACGCGCGGCGGCCCCACGCGCTCGTTGATCGCTGGCGGTTGGACGTTTGGCGGGACGGCTGACGTTGCGGGCTTCGGCTTGCGGAGGCGCGGCGGGCCGTCGCCAAAGACGGGCGTCGTCCCGTCGCGTTGGGATGGCTGGCCGCTGACGGCTGGACGTTTGGACGGGAAAGGCTGGGCGAGCGCTCCGGTTTGCGGAGGAGAAGGCCGCGCGGCGGTCCGCCACGAAAAACGCGCGGCGGCCCACCGCGCTCGTTTGTCGCTGACGGTTGGACGCGGCGGGGACGGCGGACGCCGGGAGCTGCGGCCTTCGGGAAAGAAGCTCCCGGGGCCAGCCGCCACCAAAGACGGGCGGCGTCTGTCCCCGGCCCGCTCCGCGCCCGGCTTCGCACGGGCGCCCGCCCAAGTCAAAGGCAACGTCAAAGGCGGCCCCGGCCCCGCCTGACGGCGGGGCTCCCTGCCCGGCCCGGCGGTCCTGTCCTGTTTGGGGGGAGGGGGGCGCGCGCGGGGTTGAATGGCGGGGTGGATCTTCCTAAATCGTATCCGTCGTTGGGAGGCTTGGGCTTACCTCGCGGAAGCCAGGCCGACCGCCGTTGGACAACCTTTCAAGGCGGGCTTGGTCTGCCGAAGAGTTCCCGGCGACCAAGACAGCCGGTTTTCCGCCAAAAATGGGGGGAGGAGGTATGGAACGAACCTTGAAACGTTCTAAGGACGAATGAAGCAGGGATATCCGCTCCTCGGAAGCGCACCCAAGAGGACTACCTTCTGTGGCCGGTAGAAATCGAGGCAAAAACGCTCCGTCCGGCAATACCGCGCAGCGTGTCATGCCGCGTGCCATTGACAGGCCCAAAAAGATCGCCTATAACATGACTGACTGTTCAGTCATTTATGGAGCGATCATGAAAAGCCGCCATAGAACCGAAAAACACGAAGTCAGAAAACGCCAGATTTTGGATGCCGCGCGGAGCATTTTGATCCGAAGAGGGTACCAGGACGTCCGGTTGGACGACATCTCCCGCTCCGCCGGCATCTCCAAGGGCGCGCTCTATCTTTACTTTCGCGACAAAGAGGACCTCTTCGCCGCGGTCCTGGGCGACCTCGTCGAGCGCCTGGAGGCGCGCCTGCAAGGAATTCCGCCCCAGGGTTCGGCGCTCGACATGCTCCGAAAGACCGCGCAAGAAGAGCTTGCCTTCGTGGACGAAAACAAGGACTTCATCGTGCATTTCTCCCTGGAAAAACCGAGCTTATGCGGAGCCCGGGCCGGGAAGGAGCTCCGGAGAAGGTTCGCCAAACACCTGCTTTTTCTCTCGGAACGCATCAAGGCCTGCATAAAACAGGGAAGCCTGATGTCCCCCGATCCTTCCCTGGGCGCGTTTTTCCTGATATCGCTGGTGCGCATGTTCATGCTTCGAAAACTCATGGGGCAATCCGCCAAGCCGCTCGCTTCATGCGCGACGGACCTGATGGATCTCTTTCTGAATGGTCTGGGAAGAAAAGAGGCCAAGGCCCATGAAAAATAGCCTGCTCGTCCCGCTCCTCGTTTTTCTCCCTCTCTTCCCGGCATGGGGCGCGGAGCCTTCCACGGGAACTTTGACGTTGTCACTGGATGACGCGGTCGAGATGGCTCTCCGGCAAAACCTGGACGTCTCTTTGGCCGAGTTGAACCTCCGCATGTTGGAGAGCCGACACCGGGCCGTTTTTGGCTTGGCCGTCCCGGACGTGAGCCTGACAGGGAACTACACCCGGAATTTCGAGAGACCCTCTGTCTTTTTCTCGGGCAATAGGACCGAGACCGGCTCCGCCAACAGCTACCGCGCGGGCGTGGAACTGGAGCAGACGGTTTACTCCGGGGGTAAGCTGGGGAAAGGCCTCCGGGCGACCCGCCTCGGCGTCGAAGCCGGGAAGGACAACCTCCGCGGGGCAAAAGACGAGATCACCCTCGCGGTCAAAAGCCTGTTCTATTCGGTTCTCCTGGCCAGCGCCACGGTCACCATTCAGGAGGACAACCTCGCTTCCGCCGAAGAGCACCTGAGAACCATCAAGGAGAGGTTCAAACAAGGGTTGGACAGCGACCTGACGCTCCTGCGGCAGGAGGTTGAGGTCGCCAACGCCAAACCCGCCGTGATCCAGGCGCGCAACCTTCTGGACCTGGGTTTGACCCTGCTGAAGGACGCCATGGGCATCGACGTGGACCGCCCCGTGCTGCTGACAGGGAGGCTCGATCCGGCGGACCGCAAGGTGCCGAGCTACGCCGGGCTCTCGCGCCTCGCCCTCGAGCGCAACCCGGAGTTCCACGCCGCCCAAAGAAGCGCCGAGGCCTCCATGAGCCTGATCCGGGCGGCCGCCGGCGACCTCCACCCCCAACTCTCCATTTTCGCCAATTACCAGTGGTTCGCGGAATCGGAAGACCTGAGCCCGGGGCCGAACGAGCGGGCGACGAGCGCCGCCGGAGGGCTTAAGCTTCGCTATCCCTTTTTTACCGGCGGAGAGACCCTCGAGCGAGTACGCCAAGCCAGGCTGGAATACGAGAGGGCGCAGACGCTGGCAAACGAACTGGAACGCTCGGTACGGGTCGCGGTGAAACGGAATTGGCTGGCGGTCATGGAGGCGAGCGAACGCGCGGAATCCCAAGAGTCGGCCATCGGACAGGCGCGCAGGGCTCTGGAGGCCACGGAAATCCGCTACAAGGCCGGCCACGCCAGCCAGCTCGAGCTCAACGACGCCACTTTGGCGCTCAACCGGGTGCGCATGTTGTACGCGCAGGCGCTGCACGACTATCAAGTTGCTTTGGCGGCGCTTGAACGCGCCGCGGGCACGAAGATCGAGGAGATGAAGCCATGACCACACGACGCGAATTAGGGGTGATCCTGCTGGCGATGACGGTTGCGGCCGGCTGCGGTAAGAAAGAGGAGGCCGCGCCGACGCTCGAGACCTTTCCGGTCCGCGTTGAGGCGGCGGCCAAGCGCACGCTTGAGGACGCCCTGATCCTCGTGGGCTCGCTCAAGGCCAAGGACGAGGCGACGGTGTTCTCGCGCGTGCCCGGCAAGCTCAAAGCGAACCTCGTCAAGGAAGGCGACAGGGTTCGCCGCGGCCAGCCGGTGGCGCTCGTGGAGCGTGACGAGGTGGGCGTGCGCTTCGAGCCGGCCCCGGTCCCCTCCACTCTCAACGGCGTCGTCGGCCGAGTCTACCTCGACCGGGGCGCGGACGTGACTCTCAATACCCCGGTCGCCCTCATCGCCGACGTCAGCGCCGTCATCGCCAAGGCGGACGTCCCGGAGCGCTATGCCGGGCGCGTTCGATCCGGCCAGGACGTGCGCGTGCGCGTCGAGGCCTTCCCCGAACGAACCTTCCAAGGCCGGGTTTCCCGGGTCAGCCCCGTCGTGGACCCCGCCACGCGCAGCGCCTACATGGAGGTCCTGCTCGACAACTCCTCGGGCCTGCTGCGCTCGGGCATGTTCGCCAACCTCTCCATCGTCGTGACCGCCAAGGCGGGCGCGCTGGCGGTGCCCGTCGAGGCCGTCACCGACGGCGGCGGCCCGTCGATCTTCGTGATCAAGGACGGCAAGGCCGTCAAGCGCGCGGTCGTCGAAGGACTCAAGACCGAGACGCACGTCGAGATCAAGGAGGGCCTCTCGGCGGGCGAAGAGGTCGTCACCTTCGGCCTTTTCGGGCTCAAGGACGGAAGCGCCGTCCAGGTGCTCGCCCCGGAGCCGGGAGAGAAGAAATGAAGCTCGCCGACGTCAGCATCAGCCGTCCCATCTTCGCGACCATGATGATCTCGGCGCTGGTCGTGCTCGGCCTTTTCTCCTACGGCCGGCTCGGCGTCGACCTGTTTCCGAATATCGACCTGCCCATCGTGACGGTCTCCACGACGTTGCGGGGCGCGAGCCCCGAGGAGATCGAAACCTCGCTCACCAAGCAGATCGAGGAGGCGGTCAACACGATCTCCGGCATCGACGAGCTGCGCTCGACGAGCTTTGAAGGCCTGAGCCAGGTGATCGTCACCTTCGTGTTGGAGAAGGACGCGGACGTCGGCGCCCAGGAGGTCCGCGACGCGGTCGGACGGGTGCTGGCCGATCTCCCGCAGGGCACCGATCCCCCGGTGATCCAGAAATTCGACCCCGGCGCCGCGCCCGTGATGTCGATCGCCGTCAGCGGCGCTCTGCCCCTGCGGGAGATCACCGAAATCGCCAAGAAGAGGATCAAGGAGCCGCTCGAGACGATCAAGGGCGTGGGCAAGATCAGCATGGTCGGCGGCCGCGAGCGGGAGGTCCACGCCGTGGTCAACCCGATGAAGCTCGCCGCCTTCAAGCTCTCGATCAAGCAGGTCAAGGAGGCGCTCCAGCAGCAGAACATCGAGGTCCCGGGCGGCCGCGTGGAGCAGAGCCGGCGCGAACTCGTGCTGCGCACGATGGGGCGCATCGAGTCCCCGAAAGAGTTCGAGAGGGTCGTCATCGCCAACGTGAACGGCGTGCCCGTGCGCGTGCGCGACATCGGCCGCGTGGAGGACGCCGAGGAGGAGCCCCGCTCGCTGGCCCGTCTCGACGGCACGAGCGCGGTCTCTTTGATCGTGCAAAAGCAGTCGGGCATGAATACGGTCGAGGTGATCCAGCGGGTCAAGGAAGACCTCGCGGACCTCAAGGCGGCCCTCCCTCCGGGCGTCTCCGCCAAGGTCGTGCGCGACCAGTCCGAGTTCATCCTGGGCTCCGTGCACACGGTCCAGGAGCACTTGGTCTTGGGGGCGATCCTCGCGAGCGTCGTCGTCCTTCTGTTCATGGGGAGCTTTCGCAGCACCTTGATCGCGGCCGTGGCCATCCCGACGAGCCTCATCGCGACCTACATCCTGATGGACACGGCCGGGTTCACGCTCAACAACATGACCCTGCTGGGCCTGGCCCTCGCGGTCGGCGTCGTCATCGACGACGCCATCGTGGTGCTCGAGAACATCTTCCGGCACATGGAGGAGGATGGCGCTCCCGCCATGCGCGCCGCCGGCGAGGCGACCCGGGAGATCGGCACGGCCGTCATGGCCACGACTTTGTCGCTCGTCATCATCTTCCTGCCGTTGGCCTACATGCCCGGCATCGTGGGGCGCTTCCTCAAGGAATACGGCTTCACAGTGGCCTTCGCCATCATGGTGAGCCTCTTCGTGGCCTTCACCTTGACGCCGATGCTCTGTTCGCGGTTCCTTAAAATCCAGCACGGTCCCAAAAACAAGCTGCAACTGTGGGTCGATCGCCTCAACGACTATCTCAAGGAGCGCTACGGCCGGATGGTCGAGTGGTCGATGCGCCGCCGCCGGCTGATGGTCGCCGCCACGATCCTCACGATCCTGTCCACCGGCGTCATCATCCGCTTCGTAGGCAAGGATTTCATCCCGCCGGACGACGCCGGCGAGTTCCAGATCACGATCAAGTCGCCCGAAGGGACCTCGATCAAGGCCATGGACCTCATTCTCAAGCAGATCGAGGCGGAGGTCAACCGGCTGCCGGACGTCGAGAGCCTGCTCGCCTCGATCGGCGAAGGCGAGGGGGCGAGCGTCAACGACGGACTGGTCTATGTCCGCTTGGCGCCCCTCGGCAAGAGGAAGGCCAACCAGTTCGTGGTTATGGCCCTGGCGCGCAAGGCGCTGGCCAAATATGAGGGGCTGCGGATCGGGGTCACGCCCATCGCCGCCATCTCGGGAGGAGGCTTCAAGTCATCGGACTTCAACTACGTGATCTCCGGCCCGGACCTCGACCGCTTGAGGGACTACTCGGCCGCCATCGTCGAACGCCTCAAGAAGGCCCCGGGCATCGTGGACGTGGACACTTCGCTCACCTACGCCAAGCCTGAGCTCAGGGTCCGCATCGACCGCGACCGCGCCCAGGACCTCGGCGTCAAAATCGAGGACATCGCCAACAGCCTGCGCACGATGGTCGGCGGCGAGGAGGACATCACCAAGTACAAGGAGGGCGACGATCTCTATCAAGTGCGCCTGCGCGTGGACAAGAATTACCGCGACCGGCCGGACGTGATCTCGGGACTGTACGTGCCGTCCTCCAAGGTCGGCTTGGTCCGCCTGGACAGCGTGGCGACCCTCGTGGAGGCGCGCGGCCCGTCGCAGATCGACCGCGTCAACCGCCAGCGCTCGGTCACCATCACCGCCAACCTGCAGGGCGCGCCGATCGGTTACGCCATCGACAAGGCCAACGAGGTGGTCAAGGAACTTAACCTGCCGCCCGACTACAAGACGGGGCTGCTCGGCAAGGCGAAGGAGTTCGGGCGCATGATGAAGGGCTTCCTGGTCGCCTTCGGGCTCTCTTTCATCTTCATGTACATGGTGCTGGCTTCCCAGTTCGAGAGCTTCGTCCATCCGGTGACCATCATGATGACCTTGCCGCTCTCCATCCCGTTCGCCCTGATCTCCCTGCTCGTCATGGGCCAGAACCTCACGATCTTCTCGATCATGGGCATATTCATGCTCTTCGGCATCGTCAAAAAGAACGCCATCCTCCAGGTGGACTACACGAACACGCTGCGCGAGCGCGGCATGGAGCGCGACAAGGCCATCCTGGAGGCGAACAAGACGCGCCTGCGGCCCATCCTCATGACCACCATCGTGCTCGTGGCCGCCATGCTGCCGGTGGCCTTCGGCGGCGGGCCTGGCGCGGCCAACCGGGCGACGATGGCCGTCGTCATCGTGGGCGGGCAATCGCTTTGCCTTCTGATCACCCTGCTCGTCGTGCCCGTCTTCTACTCGCTCTTCGACGACGCCACGCAATGGGTCAAGGCCCGCATGGGAGGCGATTCATGAAGCTGCTCCTGCTCGTGTTCCGTTCCACGTTCGAGGACGCGGTGCTGCGCATCCTCGACGCGCTCAAGCTGCCCGGCTACACGGAGGCCCCCCAAGTCTACGGCACGGGCGCGATGGGACCGGTCTTCGACAGTCACGCCTGGCCGGGCTTCAATGGCATGGTGCTCTCGGCCCTGAGCGAGGAAGACGCGCGCCGGGTCGTTGACGCCCTGGCGTACTTCGCCCAGACCCGCGAAAAGGACGGAGAGCACATGCCCATCCGCATCTTCTCGGTCCCATGCGAGCAGTTGCTTTAAATCCAAGGAGTGAGCCTGGACGCGCAAAAGGAACCGATGGCGGCGGATAAGTAATGGCGCGGATCAACCGGCCGGCGCCGTGACGAAGGGGGCCTTGGTTGGAGCGCTGGCCATCGTCCTCTCCGCGCTTCCGGCGGACGCTCAAGACGGCGGGTTTGGGGCGGGAGGCTTCTTCTCCTCATCAGAGGACAGGGCCGGCTATTCCATGTCGCTGACTCCGGCCCGCGCGGGAGCACCCCGCATGCTCCGGCATGAGGCCGACGGAAGCTTTATCGTCAAGCGGAGCGGTTCCGATGCCTGGTCTGTGTCGGCCCACGCGGGCGAGCTCGAGTTGAGCGCGTCTCCGGTGGTCCCGGGCACGGGGCTGACCATTCCGAGCAAGCTCTGGAGCGTGCAGGCCGGCGGAGCCTTCGCGCGCCGCATCGGCGAGCGCAGGCGATGGGGAGCCAGCCTGGGGCTTGGCTCCGCCAGCGACGAGCCGTTCAACTCCATCCGTGAGACGGAGGTGAAGGCGATGGCCTACCGCGAGTTTCCCAGCCGCGAGCGCAACTCCTGGCTGCTGTTCTTGGCCTACTCGAACAACCGCTCGTTTCTCAACAACATTCCGTTCCCCGGCGTCGCCTATGTGGTTCGAGAACCCGTTCCCGGCCTCCATGCGACGGTCGGCCTGCCCTTCATCCTGCTGTCCTATCAACCCGGGAAGAACTGGCGGCTGGCGCTCTCCGCATTCGGTCCGACCAATATTTCCGCGGAGGGAGCCCGACGCCTGGGCTCATCGGCATGGGCCTATGCGCGTTTCGAGCGCAATCCCTCTCAGTGGCTTCGGGCCGGCCGGGAGAACCTCTCCGACCGGCTCATCTTCGACCGGCAGGGACCCCGCCTCGGCGTGCGAAGCCCGCTGGGAGGAGGCGTATCGGCGGACCTGTCGGCCGGCTTGGACTTCCGCAGACGATTCTACGAGAGCAAGGATGCCAACCGTTCTGGCGTTCCCAAAGCCGAGCTTCCTAACGCCTGGATCGGTCTCTTGCGGTTATCCTGGCGTCGTTGAGAAGTCAGAACTGCCAAAGTTGCGCTCGGTCTTTGACAACCACATGGGAGCCCCGCTTTTTCAACCAATAAATCCGGGCGCGAACATCGGCCCGCTCATCGCCCACTTCGGCGCGGCCCGAACCTGGACGCATGCCAAAAGAGTTCTTGATCCGGATCATGGAGGAGTCCGATGAAGATGCTGATCTTGGTATTTCGCTCAACGCTCAACAAGGAGATATTTCGCCTCCTCGATGGGCTGAAGCTTCCTGGCTACACGGAGACGGCGGAGGTTTACGGAGCGGGCTCGATGGGGAGGGTCTTCGACAGCCACGCTTGGCCCGGCTACAACAGCATGGTGATCTCAGCCGTGGACGAGAGCGACGCACGCAAAGTCGCGGGCGCGATGAAGGAACTGTCCGTGAGATTGACCGCGCAGGGCGAGAAAGTCCCGCTGCGCCTCTTCGCAGTCCCCTGCGAGCAAATCCTGTGATCCCGCCCTGGATCGGCGATTGGGGGTAATTTATGCTCAAAGAAGGCGTTGTTGCGCCGGATTTCTCGGCGGTTCTTGACGACGGCCAACGTTTCCAGTTGTCGGCGTACAAGGGCGAGAAGAACGTTGTCCTCTATTTCTATCCGCGGAATTTCACGCCGGGATGCACCCGCCAAGCGTGTTTGTTCCGGGACAACTATGGCGGGCTGGATGCATATGACGCGATCCTCGTCGGCATCAGCAACAATACCGCAGATTCCCACGTGAGATTCCGTGTTAAATACAAACTTCCGTTTCCCCTCATCGCTGATCCCGACAAAAAACTGATCGAGCTGTATGACGCCAAAGGGCCGCTCGGTCTGCTCACGGCGCGGGTCACGTATGTTATTGATAAAGTCGGCGTTATTCGCCGGGTTCTCCGTCATGATTTTGCGGTGAACCGTCATTGGCCGGAAACCCGGGACGCCCTATCAGCGCTAAAAAATACCGGTCAACCGACGAGCTGATGCGGCGCTGGCCATCTTGGCTCCCGGTGATGAGAGCTGGGAGCATTTCAATGAATCATATGAGCACGAAATAGCGGCGGATGATCTTCGATTCGTGCCGGACGATGAGAGGAGATTCGCAAAAGCCAGAAAGGGATGAGGCCGCTTCTTTTATGCCGGACCGGAACCCTTGACGTGCCCCCGAAGGCCGCCGTTAAACTGAAGAGACACAGGACGGAAAGCGCCAAATCAAGGTTGCCGGGCTACCGGCCTCCCCTCCGATCCGGGGATACCCGGTCGGGGTATCGCAACATGGAGATCCACGGCAAGCTCCTGGCCGTGGCACCTCTGAAGGTCGCGGCTGATTGTGCCTGGCGCCCCGAGGTCATGGAGCCCCGTTTCGCTGGGGCGCAATGGGGCGCAAGACCCAATCCGAGAGACGGTCCCTTCTCCATCTGGCGGCCGCCGGAGGCGGACCCGAAGGAGAAGCCGCAGTATGAAGCCGCCGTTTTTCGGCGGCCGACGGCCGGCCGGCACGCCGGGCCGTCCTGGGTGAGGGCTCGCAACCGAATTCTGTGGCCGGATCGAGGGAACAGCCGTGACCGTTTTTAACGTATTGCGGGAGAGTATGAGGATTCAGAAAGCATTCAAACGGGAGGAAATCGTGAGCTTCATTGACAAAAGCCTGCTTGGTGACGAGAAGGTAATTCATCGGACGAAACGGCATTGGATTGTTTTCTTTTGGCCCGCGGTTCTCCTGGTGTTGGCGGTGTACGGGTTTTCAAAGGGCGGAGGCGGGGCCGTTTGGGGCGTCCTCTTGGTTTTCACCTCGATCATCACTTCCATCATCTGCTGGCTTGAAAGATGGACTGCGGAGTTCGGCGTGACCAACAAGAGGGTCTTAGTCAAGGTCGGCCTGATTCGTCGCAACTCCCTGGAAATCCTTCTGCCGAAGGTGGAAGGCGTCCATGTCCAGCAAAGCATCTTGGGACGGATGCTTGGGTACGGGACGATCATCGTCAACGGTACGGGCGGCTCCAAGCAGCCTTTCCACAAGATCGACGGGCCTATGGAGTTCCGCAAGCAAGTCCACGAACAGATGAACCCCGCCTGACCGGAGTAATACCGGTCTTGGAGGCTCGATAGCATGGGCCAGAAAATAGCGGTCGCCATCATTCATGGCATCGGGCGGACGGAGCCGGATTTTGCCGACGGCCTGATGAAGGACTTGCGACGGCAGTTTACCGCCGAAGGGGCCGACGCGCCGGACTTGGTGATGAAGCCCGTCTATTGGTCGCCGGTCCTTCAAGGCGGGGAGGATGAGTTATGGCGGCGGGTCAAGCGCGGTGGTCCTATGGATTTCACGCGGCTGCGTCGGTTCATGCTGGACTTCGCGGCGGATGCAATCGCCTATCAGCCGTTGCCGCGAGAAAAGAAAGTCTATGAGGCCATTCACCGGGTCGTCGCCCAAACCTTCCGCGCCTTGGCGCGGGAGGCTGGGCCGAAGGCTCCTCTTTGTGTGATCGCCCATAGCCTGGGAACCGTCGTCGCCTCCAACTACCTTTACGATCTACAGACGGCCCCCCGAAAAGACATTCTCCCCAAAACGGTCAAGAAAGAGATGGAGAAGACGCCACTAGAGAAGGGCGAGACGTTGGCCTTCCTCTACACGTTGGGGAGCCCTATCGCCCTATGGAGCCTCCGATATACCGATTTCGGCAGACCGGTCCGGGTACCAGCTCCGGGACTGAAAAGGCATTGGCGGAAGCTCTCCGGAGAGTGGGTCAATTTTTACGATGAGGACGACGTGATCGGCTATCCGTTGAAGACGGTCAACGCGGCCTATGGGAAGGCCGTCACGCGGGACCGGGCTGTCAGCGTGGGCGGGGTTTTCACCGGCTGGACCCCTCTTTCCCATACCGACTATTGGACCGATGGAAGCGTGACGGGACTGGTCGCCAAGAGTCTGGCGAAGGCGTGGAAAAAGTTAAACTTCTGAATCTCTAAAATACGGGGCGGGGGTATCGGATCATGGATTCGCAAATCGTGACGGCCTTCCTGGCCGGGTTAGGCGGGGCTGGCACCCTGCAACTTGTCGCCATCTTTTTAGGCAAGAAGTGGGCGGAAGTCCGGATACAGGAGTCGGTCAAGCACGAATACGATAAGAAGATGGAGGAGTTCAGGGCCGGTCTTAGGGAAACCTCGGACGAGAAAGCGGCGGACAAGACCCTCTTCATGAAACTCCTGGAAAAGCTTCCGGCCACGGGCGGCGGCATAGATTTCATCAGGAGCTTTGACTTTGAAAGCGGGTCGTTCTTGAGGACGAGAATCTACGATCTCCATGACTTCGATCGTGTATGGAAGAATCCCGACCACCTCTTTTTGGACGTGGAGATAAACGGAAAGAGAGGGGCGCTGCACAAGGCCGTGGAGGATTTCCTCCATGCCTATGCGACGTACACTTTCCCTCTGAATACGGATATAGAGTGGGCGGCGGTCCCTCCCGATTGGGCGGACCATATGCCGCAGAAATATTCCGAGGCGGTGAAGCTGTTGAATGGCCGCGCGGATGCGGTGGTCGCGGCTTACGATGATTTGGTGAAAACCGCTCGCGGGAAATTGAAGTGCTGAAAGGACGGGACCTTTTATGGCCGAATTGACGGAACTCCAAGCGCAATTGAAACGTCGGTTGGCCCGCCTCGGGGGCCAGGTCGAAGCCCTGGAAAAGATGATTGACCAGGGCGAGAAGTGGGAAAAGATGTTGGAGCTTGCCGCCGCCGTGGAAGGGGCGACGGATCAGGTGACGGCGGACCTGTTTGAGGGATACCTGGACTCCTTGGGGAGCAAGGCCAGCAAGGACGCGCGGAAGGTTTTGAGCTTGGTGTTGAAGCGGCTGTAAACCTCGGGGACGGGATGAAAGACTACGCCTCATATAAAACCGAGAGCCCGATAGAGGAAGACTTCCTCCGGCAAATCCTCAAACATATCTCCGACGATGTGAAGTTGGAGGCCCAGGTGGAAATGCCGACCAGGTGGGGCATGTTCCGGGCGGACTTCATGGTGACGACTTCAGCCGGGGTTCGGATCGTCTATGAGTGCGACGGAGCGGATTTTCATGACGCATGGCTGGACGACTGGCGGGATGTCCTGACCCTCGGAGAGAAACGCGCTGACCGGGTAGTGAGGTTGCGCGGCCAAGACATCGTGTATCACCTCAACGACCTCCTCTATGCCCTTTGCCGGACGAACCCGGAGGTTTTCACCGTTCAAGGCCGGTCGCGCTTGGAACGGTTGGCTTGCTCCGAAATCGTGAAGTATGAGGGAGAGCTTACGCGGACCGCCATGCCATTCTCTTTCCAGGACGACTCTGACCCTATAAAAAGATTCACGCTTCTAGCCAGGAAGATGGACGCGGACGATCTGAAAGGCCGATTTTTCTCAAAGTGCTTGGCCTGGGCTATGGAGCATCCGGGTTGGCCTGTGGAGCAATTGGCGTCTACTTTCATGAAAGATATTTCCCAAGAGGCGACTCAACCCTAGGGGGAGTCCAGAATCCCGGAGGTTTCGATGCGTCGTTGGACAGCGTGTATCGGCTTCATCTTCTCTCTCGTTTCCCCTGCGGTAGCGGCAAGCATGTATGAACATCCTTTGATCCACGGCGGCGGAGTTCCCTCGACGCAAGCGGATTTCCCCCAAAGACTCTCCAACTTCATCAGCCAAGACGGCCAGGGCGACACGGGCGAAGCCCTACTTAGGAGCTACTTCGGCCCATCCCGCCGGAACGACCATATCCCGGACCTGGTTGTAGCCTTCGGCAAGGGTCGGAAAGACCCGGTGATGGCCCTGGTATTCAAGGGCCGCCGGGTGGACCGCTTGCCGAATGAGGCGTATGTGTGGGCGGTGATCTTTACGGAGGAGGGAGCCCCGATCCTCTCCAAGACCCCCGTCAAACCCGATCTGCCCGTCATGACGATGGGGGACTCCAAAGAAGTGTGCTTGAAGGAAGCCAGCCAGCTTCAAGTGCGGCTGGAAGGCTTGGCCTACGAGAAGGAGAAAGCCTCTGGAATCAACGCTATGGAGGTGATCCGGCTGTACACCGGCAAGGAGCCGTCCATCGTGGGGCAGAAGGGCCTGGAAGGGGAGTGTATAGCCGTGGACTTAACCAAGACCGGTCCGGTCGCGGGGACGACGATTAAGAAAGTGGTTATCAAGTTCATGCTCTCCAAGGAAGCCGTCTATCGGCTGATCTTCCAGCAGACGGGGGAGCTTCAAAGCAGCGCCTACCATTTCTCCAATATGCGGTTGTCCTGGTTCGGCGCGGGAGTGGGAGTAAGCGCTATCCGTGAGGAAGACTGGTTCAAGAAGGCTACGGTCAAGCCCTACATCTACGGCCACCTGTATGTCTCCAAATACCTGAACCCCTGGAACCGCTCCCTGGCGTTGGCTCTCGGCATCCCGCTCGAAAGCAAGGTGGAGGAGGCGACGGTGGGCCTCCGGTATAGCCCGAGGAATGAGTGGATCAACCCGGATTTTTCCCGATTCGGCCTGGTGGTCGGCTATAACTACCACCGCCCGATAGACGACTACGCCGGGAGCGGGAAACAATGGCGGTTCCTGGTGGGGGTGGACTACAAGCTATGAGCCGAGAGCCGGACGAGGACATGCGCCGGGCGGTGGAAGACGGTACCCATGAGGGCTTGAACGATTTGGAATACGCCTTCCTGGTGGAACTGGCTCGGGAAGGGAAGGCCGAGAAGGCGGCGGCCTGTGTGGGGATCGGCGGGGAGGTCATGAGGAGTCTCCTTCGGAAACTGGAAGGGATGGACTTGCTAGACGCCGCCGCCCGGATGCTCCCGGAGTTGCGGGACGTTTTGCTCCAAGACCCCCGGAACGGCAAGACCATGTCCATCCTCGGCAAGCCGAAGGTCGCGGAGTTTTACCGACGGTTGAAGCGGGAGTATGGTTTCGTCCACCCGGAGATCCCCTTGGCGGCCTTCATCCGAGAAGCGGCGGTAAAGGAGTGCTTGGGGCGGAAGGAAGACCGTTGGTACTTCCTGACGGCCCGCGTGGACTTCCTGGTCTGCGACCGGGACGGCTTCCCGCGCCTGGCTTTTGAGTACCAGGGCGGCGGCCACGAAACCCCGGAGAAGCGGAAGAAAGACGCGCTGAAACGGAAGCTCCTAGAGGCCGCCGACATTCCTTTGCGGGAGGTCGGGCCGGGCGCGGCCCAGGCGTTGCCGCCCGTGAATGAGGACGAATCCAGCCCCGCCCGGTCCCTGGTGTCGGATTGGGGCAAGTCGTCCCCCGCCCGCCGGTTTGAGTCCTACCTGTCCACGATCCAGGGCGAACCGATGGAGCCCGAATACCCGACCAACTGGAACCACCTCAAGAAGGAATACGTCGCGGTCCTCGGATTCCAGGGCGGGGCCGTGGAGCGCCGCCTTTTGGGGAAGCAAGTCGGGATGAAGCGGGACGGGCGCTCGGCGGACCTGGAATTCAAGGCGGACGAGTTGCCCGACGCCCTGCCGGTCGGGACGACGTTGGAGATTCGGGACGGCTCCCACAAGCACCTTTTGACGAGCTACTTCCGAAAGGACGCGGGCGGCTGGCGGCTGTTGAAGCGGAAGGAAGGGGCGTCGGCCTTGTTCCAAAAGGATGAGGACGCGGAGTGATACCCCTACCGGGTATAAAAGGGATGGTACCCATGTTCCAAAACAAGAAACACCATGAAATCGTCGGAATGGTCTATCGGGGGTGGGGTTGGGCTACTTTGCTTTCAGGTGGGATGATGGTAGCCATAGCGGGATGCCTCCTGTTTTTCATGCGGCTCAAAGACTTCCAAGACGTTTCACCAATTCTTATCGGTGCGTCATGCCTCCTCGCCAATACCGCATTGATGTTCCCGCTTGGCAAGGCGTTGTCCGCTCATAAGGAGTGGGGGCGAAAGGTGGGCGGTGGGCTGGCCGCTCTTATGCTGATTGGGTTTCCCGTTGGCACGGTACTCGGGGGTTGGATGTTGTGGGGCCTAATAAAGAAGTGGGATGAGTAGCGAAGGAGGCGCGACGATGAGCAAGGACATGGTGTTGAGCGTCCCGCAGTTCGAGAAGTTGGCGAAGGACTTACAGCGGTTGGTGGACGAGGGCCGGGACAAGGCGAAGGCGGCGAACAACGCCATTTTCTTGAAGACGTGTTGGGCTATGGGCGGACGGATCGAGGTAGAAGACCTGGCCGAGAACGCGGGGTATGCGACGACGGTCATGGAACGGCTGGCGAAACCTTTGAAGACGGACCGAACAACGCTCGTCCGATGCGTCCAGTTCTACCGGGCGTATCCGAAGGGAGCGCCCGACACGCCTTTGACGTGGAGCCATTACCGCTACCTTTTGACGCTTGGGACGGACAAGGAACGGGTTTACTACGAGGAGAAAGCAATCAAGGAAGGCTGGACGCGGGAGCAGTTGGCGAAGGCGATCAACGCCGAGGACTACTTGGCCCCGAAGGACGGCTCTAAGAAGGCCAAGAAGCTCCCTCGTCCAACGTCTCCTTTTTTCACCTTCCGGGCGGAAGTTCTCCGGGTGGTGGACGGGGACACGATCGTTTTCCGGGTGGACCTGGGCTTTCAGGTCTGGAAAGAGCAGATCATCCGCCTGGCTGGCGTGGATGCCCCGGCCTTGAAGGAGGGCGGGGAGGAAGCTTTTGAATACGTCCGGGCGCAGATGGGGAAGGCAAAAACGGTTGTGATCCAGACGAACAAGATAGACATCTACGGGCGGTACGTGGCGCATGTCTATTACAGTTTCGACGAGAACGACAGTTGGGAGAAGGTCTTCGCTTCCGGGCGCTACTTGAGCCAAGACCTTCTTGACCGGAGCTTGGCGAGAGCCGTTTAGAAACTTGGGGCCGAAGGCCCCACCGGGGCGCGTAGCGCCCTGGTTTGGTTTTGCTCTTTGAATGGGACTACCACCCGCAGCCTGCCGCGCTCCCCACGTGCGGCCAAGTGAGGCGAGGACCGGCCACCAACCCTCTGGGTTGGTTGGACGGAAAAAGGGGGAGGGGGGGCTAATTTTTCGCCGGCCAGCACCCCCGCCCCCGGTTTGCGCCCTCTGGGCGCAAACCCTGGCCACGGCCGATGGAACGAAGCGGAGACAGAAGAAGGCAAAGGAAACTTAGGTGAACCAAGAACCCCCAAGAAGGCGCGAAGCCGTGGGGGGGAGGGGGGGCGTCTTGGCCGCCGCAAATAGCTCCAAGCGTAGCGCAGGTAACAACTCGCGCCCGCTAGGGCGCGGGGGTGGCAGTAAGCGGGGCGGCCACTTGGGTGTAGTGGCCGCGGCTTTTGACTTGGATTTTGACTTGGCTCCCTGTGCGGCGCACCTGCGCCTTGCCGAGCAGCGGCACCGGCTGGAGCCGGGCACAGGGTAATAAATATGGCCTTATACCCCCCTGGGGTATTTCCTTGCGCATAGTGTGACCCGTGGGTCACATGCTTTTGCCCCGGACAGGCCCCCTTTGGGGCCTGTTTCCCTGACCGGCACGGTGGGCCTGCTACCTTTCCGATTCCCCGCGCGCGCCCCCCTCCCCCCAAACAGGACAGGACCGCCGGGCCGGGCAGGGAGCCCCGCCGTCAGGCGGGGCCGGGGCCGCCTTTGACGTTGCCTTTGACTTGGGCGGGCGCCCGTGCGAAGCCGGGCGCGGAGCGGGCCGGGGACAGACGCCGCCCGTCTTTGGTGGCGGCTGGCCCCGGGAGCTTCTTTCCCGAAGGCCGCAGCTCCCGGCGTCCGCCGTCCCCGCCGCGTCCAACCGTCAGCGACAAACGAGCGCGGTGGGCCGCCGCGCGTTTTTCGTGGCGGACCGCCGCGCGGCCTTCTCCCTCCGCAAACCGGAGCGCTCGCCCAGCCTTTCCCGTCCAAACGTCCAGCCGTCAGCGGCCAGCCATCCCAACGCGACGGGACGACGCCCGTCTTTGGCGACGGCCCGCCGCGCCTCCGCAAGCCGAAGCCCGCAACGTCAGCCGTCCCGCCAAACGTCCAACCGCCAGCGATCAACGAGCGCGTGGGGCCGCCGCGCGTCTTTCGTGGCGGCCCGCGCGCGGCCCGTCTCGCGCTCCGCAAACCGGAGCGACGGCCCCGCCGTCCCGGTCCAGCCGTCCAACCGCCAGCGACAACCGAGCGAGGCGGGCCGTCTTTCGGCCCGCCGAGCGGCCTTCTTCCTCCCGGCCCGAAGGGCCGGGGCTTCTTCTTTTCAAGCGCGGCGGCGGCCTCTGCCTTTCGCCGCGACAGCCAGGCGCGGGGGTTTCCCTCTCCCTCTGCGGGACCAGCTTCTTTCCTCCCGCGCGTGGCGGCTTCCGGTTTTTCCCAGGCGACGGTGACGATCCAGCCTGCGCGACGACAGCGCCGGGACGATCACGCCGGGCGCGGACGCGACAGCCCCGGCGCGGGGCGAGGCCCGAAGGCCCGAGCCTTCCGCCTCTGCCTCCCCGCTCTCTGCTGTCTCTTAATAGAGAGCGCGGCGGTGTCTCTCTCTCTGCGGGTGGCGGGTTATAACGGTCACCGCCAAGTGACCGACGATGCCACCGACGGGGCGGGACCCCCTCTCCCGACCTTCGGCCACCCTCTCCCCCAAGGGGGCGAGGGATCAAAGGCGCGGCGCTCGCGCCGAGCGGACGCACTTCTCCCCCGACACCTTCACGCTGTCCCAATAGTGATGTGATATAGTTGGGAAAGAACAGGCGAATTTTGGAACAACTTCGTCTATCAAGGTTTTTATCGCCCGACGGTTTCGGCGTGCTCCGCCGTTGCCCGGCGTACACCCCGGTGGGACCGCTGAAAGCGTAGGCCACGAAAACCGCGAGGGCGAAGTAGACGGCGTTTTCCTTCCCGAACAATTCCAAACCCAGCACCACCCCCGCCAACGGCGTGTTGGCGGCCGCCGCGAAGACGGCCACGAACCCGAGACCCGCGAACAGATCCACGGGCGCGGCCAGGAGGTGGGCCACGACGTTCCCCAGGGTGGCCCCGACAAAAAACAGCGGCGTCACTTCACCGCCTTTAAAGCCCGCGCCGAGGGTCGTCGCGGTGAAGAGGGTCTTCCACAACCAACTCCACGGGGTGGCGCCCTCGTCCCGGAACGCCGATAAAAGGGTCACGGTGTCGGGGGCGCCCGGCGGCGCGTCCACCCCCAGCCCCAAGTAATCCCGGGTCCCCAAAAGCGCCGTCAAGGCGATCAAAAGGACGCCCCCGGCCACGGGACGGAGCCAAGGGCGGGGAATCCATCGACGGAAGGCGGCGCGCGCCCGGTGAGACACGAAAACGAAGAGAGCGCTCGCGAGCCCGAACGCCACCGCCGCGGCCAGCACCTTGGCCGTGAGCGCGGGCGCGAGAACCGGGGCCACGGCGATCTGTTGGTGGTAATTGGTGTGGTGGGTTCCCCAGGACAGGCAAACCCAATGGCCGACCACCGCCGCCCAAAGGCAGGGGACGAGGGGTTCGTAATCCAGGTGACCAAGGACCGCCACTTCAAGTGCGAACACCGCGCCAGCGACGGGGGTCCCGAAAACCCCGCCGAACCCCGCCGCCACCCCGGCCATCAACAGGGTCCGCCGGTCCGCCGCGGAGAGGTCAAAAACGCGGGCGAAAAACGCGCTGATGCCGCCCCCCATTTGAAGGGCTGTTCCCTCCCGTCCCGAGGACCCGCCGCCCAAATGGGTGAGCAACGTGCCCGCCAAGATCAACGGCGCCATGCGGCGGGGCACCCCGGCGCCTGGGCTGTGGATCTGTTCGATCACCAGATCGTTTCCGCCCTCGGCCTTTTGGCCCCATCGGCTGTAAAGTCCGTGGATCGCCACGCCGATCACGGGCAAGGCCCACAACAGCGCGGGATACCGCCAACGCAATCCGGTGGTTCGGTCGAGGGCCCAAAGGAAAAACGCGCAGGCCGTGCCGATGGCCGCGGCCGTCGGGGTGATCAACAGGATCCACCGCAGGGTGTGCCGCGCGACGCCGGCGAGGGGGAGCGGAGAGGGGCGCATGGGGCGGGTTACTTTTACTAAACCGCGTCGCGGCCTTCGCCCGGCCGCGCGGGACGTCCCCCGTTCTCCCACCCTCCCGTTGAATTTGGGTGTGAGGTCGAGGCCCCCGGACGGGAGGCTCGCGGGGGGGCGGCGGCGAACTCGGGAGGCACCAAGACGTTCAGCGCCCGGGGGAGAAGATCGACGACCAACGACCGCCCCGAGCGGACTTCCCCGTCCAGGTGGTAGGGACGTTCTTCGCCGAAATCGACCCGGAGGCGTTGCGTTCGAATCGTTCGCAGATACGACGCGCGGCGAAAGGTGCCCGCGAAAATCCGGGGCACGGCCACGAGGAGTCGGTGCCACGGGGCGTTTTCCACCACCACGACGTCCAACAAACCGTCGTTGACCACGGCGTCGGGGGCGATGCGGGCGCCGCTGCCGTATTGTTTGCCATTGGCCAAGGCGACCAGCAGGGGCGTGACCCGGGTCTGGCCCCCGTCGTGATGCAAAGTCAAAGGGGACGGCCGGTATCGAAGAAACTCACGCACGCCCAGCTTGATGTAGGGCCATCGACCCCGGCGACCGCCCGACTCGCTGTTTTCAAACGCCCGGGCGATTCGGGCGTCGAGGCCGAACCCCGCGACATTGAAAAAGAGTTCGCCGTTGACGCGTCCGACGTCGATAGCGAGGGGCCGGTACGCCGGCAGCGCGCGCGCGGCGGCGGTGGGATCGAGGGGGATATTGAATTCGCGCGCCAATCCGTTGCCCGATCCCTTGGGCAGGATGCCCAGCGCCGCGGGCGTGCCGACGAGGGCCCGAGCGACCTCGTTGATCGTCCCGTCGCCGCCGATGGCGACGACCGCGTCGAACCCATCGGCCACGGCCCGCCGGGCCAGTTCCCACCCGTGGCCGCGGCCTTCCGTTCGCTGAAAGCGGTGCGGCCGGCCGCCGCCGTTGAACGCGCTCCTCACAGCGGTTTCAAAGACCGCGGGATCGCGGCCCGTCCCCGCCGCCGAATTCAAGATGAACGTGTATTTCATGAACAATGAGTCCTCGGACTGTTTTGTGGAAAGCCGCTCGGTTCGTGCGGCGGGGATCGGGCGGTCCGCCGCGGGCCCACGGGGACCCCGCCCCGCACCGCGCGGGGGATAAAGTATATAATGATTTATCAACCGCGAAGGAGACGCCATGCCGAAACCCACGACCAAGTCCCCGCCCCCCCCTGATGTTTTGAAGGAATCCGCCGCCCTGGCCAAAACTTTCTTGGCGGCCCTCAAGGAATACAAAGACAGCCCCGCGATCCGCAAAGCCGTGGAGGACGCGGTGGCCGGATTGCGCGAGGCCGGCCGGGAACTGGCCGACGCGCTGGAAAAAACCCGCCACGCACCGGCCAACGCCCGCCTTGAATCCACGGTGAAGAAGGCCGTCACGGGAGGCCGGGCCAAGGCGGAAAAGTCCCTTCACAAATACCGGTCCGCGCTGGCGGACGGGTTGGTCAATCTCAGCCTTCACATCGATCGGCTGGCCGACCGCATTAAAACGCGGAAAGGGTAATACCATGTCCGAGACCCCCCCCCCGGTTGCACCCCCCCCGGTGCCTCCGATTCCATCGGGGCCGCCGTTGTTGGCCCGCGCCAAACGGTTTGTCGTCAAATGGACGGTCCTGGGCGTATTGTTCGCGGGTTTTGGTTTGGCCCTGTGGACATGGGGGTCCTTGACGTATGTATATTCCAAGGGCGAGCGGGCGGGTTACGTGCAAAAGTTTTCGAAACGGGGATGGATTTTCAAAACCTGGGAAGGCCAATTGGCCATGGTCAATTTACCGGGCGCCATGCCCGAAATTTTTGAATTCACGGTCCGCGATGCCGCCACCGCGGTTCGCATCGAGGAATCCATGGGCCGGCGGGTGGCGGTGACATACCATCAGCACCGGGGGATCCCCGTACGAGCCTTTGGCGACACCCAGTATTTCGTGGTGAATGTGTCCCTCGTGGAAGACGCCGCCCCCGCCGCGCCCATAGCGCCGGTGTCCCCCATCCCCACCCCGGGCGCTCCGACGACGTAACGGGGGTACTGCCCCGCCTTTTTTTGTTACAACTTTGTTACAAAACCTTAAGGTGATCTAAGCGGGAGGGGGGCTAGACTATGAGCGGCCCGGTAAACACCGGCCGCCTATGACGCCACGCCATCCCCCGAGGTCTTTCGTGACGCGGGCCCTTGCTTCCGGGCTGGCCGCGCTCTATTTTTTCACCAACGTCGCGGCGGGCCACGCCGCGGAAAGCAATTTCTGGAAGGATCGAAGGCGGGCCGCCAGCCTCCAGTGGGGCGAACCGACCACCGCGGCCCCATCGCGCGGGGGAGCGCTTTACGCGCGTTTGCCCACCGCCCCCTCCCAGGGGCCCGATCTGTCCTCCCTGTGGGAACAACCTGTCCATCGGGTCTCCCAGGACCTCGCCGAAACCACCCAAAAAAACACCGTCCGCGGACCTGACGCGCGCCTCGTGGCGGTGGCCCAGGCCGTCGCGCCCTTCGGGCAGGTCCGACGCGTCAAGGCGTCCCCCGTGCCCGGCGCCCCCCTCATTCTCCACGTGCAGGACGTTCACGGCAATTTGGACGCTCAGCGCAACATGAGCGGCATGGTCCTCGCTCTCGCGCAAAAGCAGAGCCCTCTCGTGGGCTTGGAAGGCGCCTCCGGCGCCTTCGAGATGGAATCGTTTCACGCCTACCCCGATCTGGATATCGTCAAAACCGTCGCCGATTATTTCTTGGAAAAAGACCTCATTGGCGGTCCGGAGCACGCCGGCCTTGTGGCCCCGAAACCCCTTACCCTCTGGGGCGTGGAGGACCCGGCTTTGTACCTGGCCCACGTGGCCGCGGTGAAGGAATCCCTCGCCGGGCGCGGGCGGGCGGACGCGTTCCTCGGTCATCTGGCGGCGGCGGTTGAAGCGTTGAAAAATGACCACTATTCCCCGGCCCTCCGCGATTTCGATAAAAATCAAACCCTTTACGAGCGGGACCAGCGCGGACTGGGCGAGTACGTTGAAAACTTGAAGGGATTTCAAAAAACCCTTTCGGCCCGGGAATTCCCCAACGTGGAGAAACTCTTGGTCGCGGCCCGCCGCGAAAAAACCATGGACTTCGAGGCGGTCGAAAACGAACGCCGGGCCCTGGTGGAGGGCTTGGCCACCCGTCTCTCGGTGCCGGAACTCCAAGACCTCGTCCGCCGCAGTTTGGATTTGAAAGCCGGGACCATCCGCCAGCGGGATTATCAAACCCATTTGAAGGATCTCTGCGCCCGCCACAAGCTGGCTCTGTCCCGGTTCCCGCGATTGGTGGGCTACATGGACTACATCGCCGACAGCGAGTCCATAGAGCGGGAGGCTCTGCTGAGCGAGCTTGATCGCCTGGAAACCTCGGCCCAGGATGCTTTGGCCCGGACCCCGGTTCAGCGGGACATCGTTTCCCTGGCTCGGGACCTGTCGCGCTTGAGCAAACTGATCGCCAACGAAATGACCCCCGGGGACTGGTCGGCCTACGAACCGCGCCGCGCGGCGATGGCGCGGCTGGGGGAGCGCCTCAAGGCCCTGCCCGGCGGTCGCGCGGTGGAAACGCCCGCCGATTGGGAAGGTTTTGTCCGTCCCTACGAGGAATTTTGCCGCAAGGCCCTGGCCCGGAACAGCGCCCTGGCCGACCGCACGCTCGAAATAATGAAAAGCGAGCGCAAAGGCACGGCCGTTCTGGTGGCGGGGGGGTTCCACACCGACGGACTGGTGGATTTGCTGGCCGCGCGCGGCGCCACGGTGGTCGTGCTAACCCCAAAAATCGGCCCGGTGGACGGGGCCTCCAACTATCTCGACGTCTTCGCCCGTGATCCGTTGCCGGTTGAAAAGATATTCGCCGGCGAACCCATCGCCCTGAAAGACCGTTGCGGCTTGGGCGCGGGGGAACTGGCCGGCGAGCAAACGGCCCGGGTGCACGCCGCCGTCGCCGGGCGGACCCTGATGGTGGCCTGGGAGGATTTGCGGGGCCTTGGACACAACGCGCGGACCATTCTGCGCGAGCTGCGGGAACGCCTTTTGTCTTTGAGTCAGGAAGTGGCCGGTCTTTCTCTCCTCCAGCCCCGCGTGCAAGCGGTGGGATCCGACGGATTGACCTTTTCCTACCGAGCGCCCAACGGCCGGGAGGAAAGCGTCTCTTTCCGTGAAACGGACGACGGAATCGTCGCTTCGGGGCGCCGGCGGTCGGGGCCCGGCGTCTGGTGGCGCGGGGCGACCGGATGGGTGGCGCGGCTTTTTGCCCCACGCCCGACCTCCCGGACGCCCGCTCCGGAAGCTCCGGTGGTCGGCGAAGGGAGCTTTTTCCTCGTGCGCGATCACGGCCAAGGACGGTTCTCAAAAGAAGTCAAAGAAATCGTCGGACCCCGGGGCGGCGTGCAATACAAACTGTCCGAAGCGGACCGCGAGCGTTTGGCGCAGTTGGCGGTTGAATTCAGCGACCGTGTTCGTGAACCGGTGGCCCGGGCCAGCGGCGGGCGTGTTCAAATCCCCGCGTTCGAGCGTCGCGGACGCACGCTTTGGGTCGATCAAGCCCCGGGTGGACCGCGCGCCACCGAAGCCCCGGGCGACCGCGGCGCTTACCTGGACGCCATGCGGGGCGCCGATATCGCCCTGGGGTTGGAGGGGCTCAACGATCCCATTTACACGCCGGACGGCTGGCGGGTGCACGTCGATCGTGAATTCCACAATTTTTATTTTGACGCCGAAAACCCCGTGGTCACCTGGATCGATCCCGTTACGGTTTGGCCGCCCGCGGATCGTCAAATCCCTTCTGAAAGGGCCGTCGAAACGCCCGCCCTCTCCCGGCCGGATCCTCTCGCGCGGGAATGGGCCGTGGCCTGGCGCGAGAGCTTCGGTTTCCTTCGCCCGGTAGCCTTCTTCCGGGCGCACGCGACGTGGACCGCCGCGGAACGCTGGGTCGGGGCCCTGTTGATCGTCGGTCTGTGGGGCGTCTTCGGAGAAACGGCGGCGACGATTTTCCAATGGGCCGGTCAAGTCTCCAACGTTGCGGGGGCCGCCCCGTTGGGCGCCTTGACCGCCGGGGTGACGGTGGGCTGGGCGGTGACGGTGCCGTTGCACGCGGGGTGGAATCTCCTGGCGGACCGGGTCAACGCCGTTCTCTCTTCGCGGGGCGGCGCCTTCCGTCTTCCCCGTCTGACCGTTCACGAAGACATGACGCACGAATTCGAAGCCATCGAATCCAATCTTCAGACGTTGAGGAACAGCCTGACCTACCTTGAAAAAGAAAAAGGCAACCCCTCCATTCGTCTTCAGGTGGTTGAATTGTACCTCCAGACCATCGATCGCCTCACGCGGTTGATGGCGGACATGGAGAAATACCTCCCGAAAGCCAACGTCCAAAAGTTCCGATCGAGAATTTTTGCCAGCCAGGATTGGCTCCCCCCGACCGGGCAAATCATCAATCTCATCGAACTCATCGGTCGGGATGGGAATTTTCAAACCGCGCACGGGTTTTTGGGGCAAATCGGGCGTAACTCGGAGTTTGTGAGCCCCCTGGACACGGTTCGCTTGAAGGAAACCCAAACGGTCCTTCGTCAGGCGGCCCTTCAGGCCGAAACCCAGCGGATGAAAGGGGTCCGGCCGAACGGGAAACAGGTGCGCGCCATCGTCGGCACCCTGGCCCTCTCCAAAACCCAGGAGCATTGGTTGGATGTGTACGCCGCTTTGGAGCGCGGCGGT
Source organism: Elusimicrobiota bacterium (assembly GCA_016706425.1). Taxonomy (NCBI): domain Bacteria; kingdom Pseudomonadati; phylum Elusimicrobiota; species Elusimicrobiota bacterium. The sequence goes on along the minus strand of JADJJR010000001.1, from coordinate 1,917,110 downwards.
TTGGACGTGTCTTTCGATCGCATGGCGGCGGTGGGCGGCCGGTCCGCCGCGGAATACAAGCGCTTGTGGGACGAGGGCCTGGGCGGCTTCCTCACCGACAACTGGGCCGGCGGGGTTCGCCCTTTGCCCGGGGACGAAACTCTTCTTGATGATTTGGAGGCGGCTCTCGAAATTCACGCGGAAGAAGAGCCGACCACCGACGGTTTCCTGAAAAAATGGCCCACGGCGGAAGATTTCTCGGCGCAAATCGCCAAAACCGCGAACGTCCCCGAACCCTTGGTCGGTTTGTGGTTGAAACTGGAAAAAAAAGGGGAATACGCCAAGCTCGTTAAAAGATTGACCTCGGCGTCCCCGATGCTTATTGTCGACAGGGACGGCGTTGAATGGCGGGTCATGTCGGCGCCCCGGGTTTTCGAAAAAATGAAACCCACCCAGGCCGACACCGTGTCCCGGTTGGCGCGGAAACTGATCGAGTTGGGGGACGCGGGGCAAACGCGGGGGGCCGAATACAGTCAGCGCGGCATATTGAGAGAAAAGTGGGCCACGAGTTGGTGGATCTTCGGTAAGAAATTCGACGCGCAAAAAACCCTCATGATTTACTGGTTCGGAAGCGGCTCGGAAGCGCATGAGCCCGGGGATTCCTTCGCGGCGAACAAAGACGTGGAGCGCAAAGTTTTTGAGAACGCCGATAATTTTAACCCGTCCAACGCGATTGTGGTCATGTCGGACTTGACCGAGTCCCGGGTCAAACCCGCCCCGGCGGGCGCGTTGCCCCGCGTCGTGGAGTGGCTGAAGGCGCGGGGGAACGACACGGGGGCGGCGATCCGCAAGGCGCCGCTGATTGAGTCCGGGTTGTTTTCGGTGGCGTTCCTGGTGCCCTTCGCGTTGACGGTGTTCGGGGTGGACGGGGCGTCCTGGGCGGTGGGCGGAGTTTACGCCCTGATGAACGCTTACTTTGGGCTCCAACACACGCGGGTGTACCGGTTCCAAAACGGCCAATGGGTGGAAGGGCTTTCGACGTGGAAAACCAAGGCGTGGCTGATGGGCGTGGGGGCGGTGGTGCACGCGCCGCTCTTGTTGCTGGCCTTGAACCCGTTGACGGGACCCGTCGGCATGTTGGCGATGTACGCCGGGGCGGCGGGAGCGAGCGTGGCCCTGCACCGGCTTTACAACTGGGCGGCGGCGAAACTCGGCCTGCCCGCCGCCACGGTGCCCGGCGACCCCGCGGTCGCCCGGCAGGCCCGCGCCCAAAACGCTCTCCGGGTGTTGATTCAACTTTCCAAGCGGTTGACGAATAACGATTCGGCCGAAACCCCCGAAGAAACGCAGGCCATTCAAAACGTTACGTTGGCGCAGGTCTACCAGGGTGTCCACCGGTTGGCGGGGCGTACCGAGCGCGGCGGACAAATCCGTAGCGCTCTGCGGCCTGAGGAAAGACGGTCGTTGTCGGACTTCTTCCTCAACGAAATGGGGATTCTCAATACTTTTCTCGTGAAATACACCAACGATTTGGCCGCCATCGACAGCAAACGTTCTTTCGCCGGAGACCCCTTGGTGACAACCCAAGAATCGGCGCGCCTGCGGGATGAAATCGGAAAGGCCCACGGCGAATTGTTGCCCATTCTTCAAACGTACGCCATGTTGGGGGAGGGGGCGGACGACGAATTCCGTCGGGGATTGGCATTCCAATTGGTGGGTATCCTGAACCATCCTTCGGTGGACGTCAATCTCAAGGAATCGTTCTCCCGGTTTTTGGCCGACCGCATGATGCAAGAGGACGAATCGTTTTCCGCCGAGGTCCTTTTTGATTCGCTGGTTCCGGTTGAGGCCGTATTGCCCAAGGGCCGGGAGTTTTGGAAGGCCATTTTTTCGGACGCCTGGCCCCAGGGCCAGGATCCCAATTCGTTGATGTCCTCGCTTGAACCCGGGGACCGGGTTCAACGGCGATTGGGTTTGGCCATCATTTCCTTGTACGGGACCAATGAAATCATGTTGCTTAAATTGATGGAGGACCCGAAAATCCCGATACCGTTCCGGTTGATGGCCCTGCAAAGGATGACACAGCGCCCCGATCTAAAAGAGGAATCGGTTCGATCCCTGATCGAAATTTTGAACAGCCCGGTTTTTGACCGGGAGGTTGTCGATTTCCTTAAAACCGCATCCGACGACGCGCAATGGACGGGGGATTTGTTTGAAAACCCACTTTTTTCTTCCGAAGACGGGAAGGCGTTTCTCACCGGGGTTGCGGTGATTTTACGGAAGCAGACGGGGGAAACGGAATGGGAATCCTTCCGGTCCGTTTCGGAAAAAATCGCCCATTCCCGTTTTCTTTCTTATTGGGACAACGCCCATTCTGAAATGTCTTTTGGCGGAAGCATGTACCGAACTTACCATCGGGGGGTCCAGTACGCCGGCCGGGTCTTCGCCATGGTCGCCGCCCATGAAATGACGCACGCGTTTCTGGAATCCTTGAGTTACGGTTACGAAACCACCACGGAGAAACGGTTTCATGAGTTCCTTTCGGACATGGGGACCAACAGCCTTTACGAGGTCTTGCGATTTTCCCTTGGGGACATGATGTCCTACGCTCAAACCACGGGCTATTTCACCCGGGGCGACGGGGGCGTCAAGAATCAGCATGAACGCGCTCGTCGACAATTGTTGCTTTTCAACGAAGCGTTGAACAATTCGATTGGGGTCCGCCATTTTGACCCCGGTGAATTGATGAAGACGGGGATAAGCCTTATTCGACGCGGCGGCGCGAACGCCACCGACCCGAATTTGACCTTTTCCAATCTGTTTCGGTCCTATTTCGGATTGGAACCCATGGGCGCGGACGGGTTGGCGGGTGTTCCCCTTGAGGACGGGTTGATCTCGACGGAGACCATGGAGCGATGGTTTGCGGAACGCCCCATCGCCGTCCCAACGACGCCGGCCCCTCCGGAAACTTTGGGTTCAAGATTGTGGAGCCGATTGGCGCGACGCTTTTTCCAACCCCCCTCTGCTCAGATCCTATCCCCGCGTTTAAGAAGTGAACGCGTTGGGAACCGTTGGGTGGTCACGAACGGCGAGGGGTGGCGGGTGGAACTTCCGGTGTTGCCGGTTCAAACTTTGGACGGAACCTTGTTTCCCTCCGTTCTTCCCGCCGGTTATTTGGAGGCCCGCCTGGGGAACCAACGGGTGACGTCCTTTCGGGGCGCGGCGGAGGACGTGTCCTTTGAAGAGACGATCGAAATTTTGGACAAATTATTCAAAGAAACCGTCGCGGCCGGTGTTTTCCCCCGCGTGTTGGGGGTTCACGTGGTCCCGGGATCGAACGTCCCTCGACTCGTCCTCGAGTCTTTCCCCATTGCCGATTCGTTTGAAAATCTTGGCCTGCAACGACTCACCCCGGAGCTGGATCACCAAATGGAGACCCTCTTTTCGGACCGGTTGATGGAGCGGTTTCGAAGCGGAGCCTTTAATTTGGATCAGGGAATATACCACCGGCATTTCTATTTAATCGATGGGAAAGTCCGGTTCCGTCTCCCGGTGGAAACTTACGCCTTAAAACGGTTCTTCGAGTACTTCAAATCCAAACCAACGGTTCCGGCGGGGGCGATCCCCGGGGTTGTGCACTGGCTCAAAGCGCGCGGCAACGACACGGCGGCCGCAATCGGCAAGGCGCCGTGGATTGAGTCGGGTTTGTTTGCAACGGCCTTCCTTGTTCCCGCCCTCATGGTCGTTTCCGGGGTGACCGTCCCGCTCTGGGCGGCCGGGGGGCTTTACGCTCTTTCCAACGTGTATTTTGGCCAAAAGCATTCGCGGGTTTACCGTTTCGACGGACTGCGTTGGGTGGAGGGGCCGTCCACGTGGAAAACAAGATTGTGGTTGGCCGCCGTCGGGGTGGTGGTCCATTTGCCCGTGTTGTTGGCGACGTTAAATCCCTTGGCGGGGCCGGTGGGGTTCCTGGGCCTCTACGCCGGGGCGGCGGCGGCCAGCGTGGGTTTGCACAGGCTCTACAACGCCGTCGCCCAGCGGTCGGGCTGGCCCGCCGCGACAATTCTCCCGATCGGTGTTGGACAACAAGGAAAGCCGGTCCCTGGGCCCGTCGTTGAGGCGGCATGGGTACCGCCTGTTCAATTCAGACTTCTCACTTCGAACCAATTGGCAAAGGCTTTAATCGCGGCATGGGAAAGTCGCGACCTTTCCGAACTCAAGGACTTGGCCTTGTCTCGAGGTTTGGACCTGGAAACTTTAAATTCCCTTCTTGAAAGAAGTGAGGGCGAGCCCGGAGAGATTACGGAAGGCCAAATTAAAAGGATGTTCGGTGTGTTTAAGGAAATTGATTTCTCTAAGTTTAAGATTGAGGCCCAAAAGGGTCGGGGATTGGGAAGGGAAATCGATTTGTCCATCGATTTCTTGAACTCTTTGACCAAAGAAGAGATTGCCTTGGCCTTCCGCAACATGTTTGGGATTCGCGTTTCGGCGGGTGATATCTCGGACCAAGTGGAACTTGAGTATTTGCAGGTCGACCAAGCCGAACACAAGCATGTTTTTAAGGCCCATTTTAAATTGCGAGAGGTTCCCTCGGGGAAGACGGGTCTGTCTTTGGCGATCCTTAAAGAGGAAAAGAGCGGGTTGGGCCCTGGGCTCAATATCACCGACCGTGAATTGGAGGATTTGGTTCACCTTCGGGGCACAGGTTATGTCCCTCGCGTTGGACTTGTGGGCCAATTGGATGATGGGGCTCGGGTGATCATCGAACCATTTATTCCGGGCCTGACACTCACCGAATTGCAGGAAAAAGGAGAACTGACCAATTCCCTGCGGACTCGGGTCTCTCGTGTTTTGTTTTCAATTGCGCATGAACTGGATGGAAAAATCCCATACGATTCTCACGGGGGGAATTTTATTCATGATTCCACCGGGGATCGCCTGGTCATGGTGGATATCGGCGAAATGCGGGAAGAAATATCTCCCGGACGGATGACGCCAGCCAAGAGAAACGGCTTGGTTCGGGTCGTGAGAAACCTTTTTGAGGATTACGGGGATATCACCGGGGCCGATGTCCAAGCGAACGAGGCCCTTTTAGCGGGGATTCTTGAAGCGGGGCGAACGATGGGTATGGGGATTTTAAGGGCCGTGGCCGAAACCCCGGATGAGGAGCTAAAACTTATACAAGATCCAAAGGCCCGAAAAGCGATTTCAATCACACGGAATTATTATGAAAAGATTCGATCGCCCGGGTTGATTGCGCGGGGGTCCCAAGTTCCCGCCGCGGCGATCCCGGGCGTCGTCGATTGGCTCCGGGCCCAGGGGTTGAACACCGCGGAGGCCATACGCAAAGCCCCGTTGTTCGAGTCGGGTTTGTTCTCGATCGCCTTCTTGGCCGTGCTGGCCTTCGCGATGGCGGGAATGGACGGTGGGTCCTGGGCCGCTGGCGGCGTTTACGGGCTGATGAATGCCTATTTTGGGTACAAACACGAGACTGTTTTTCGCTACCAAAACGGCGGTTGGGTCGAAACCCGCGCGACGTGGAAGACACGGGTCGGATTGATGGGGGTGGGGTTGGCCATCCACGCGCCGCTGTTGCTTTCGGCCTGGTCGGCCCCGTTCGTGGGGGGGCTCTGGTTCGCCGTTTTGTATCCCTTCCTGGCGGCCGCCGCTGTGGGGGCCCACCGATGGTACAACGAGCGCGCCAAGGAGCGTGGTTGGGCCGCCGCCACGGTCCCACGCGCCTCCCCGGCCCCGGGTGCCGTGATCGGGCAGGGCTCTTTCTTTGTTGTAACCGACGCCGGCAACGGGGAGCTGCGCAAAGAGGTGAAGGAATACGTCGGACCGCCCTCGCGGCTATACCGTTTGAGCGAGGCCGAACGGGAAAAAGCCGCCGCGCTGGTCGTGGAACACACCAACCGCATTCGTCGGGCGGTGAACGAACAGCTGCGTGTGCGAAACCCCGAGCGTTTGGCGACAAAAAATTTCCTTCCTTATTTACGCCGCGAAGGGCGCTTCATCTTTGTGGACACCGTGGAGGGGGTCCCCTTCTCCGAGGCCGTGCAGTCGATGTCGGAGGCGATGGCCGAGGAGGCCCGCCGCGATATTCGCGGGGCCGTTCGAGCGGCCTCCGAGGTGTTTGACCTGAAATACGACCAGATGTTGGAACGCGAAGACGGCTGGCGGATCGGCGTGGATAACCGGCCGGACAATTTCCTTTTCGTGGGGGATGATTTGACGGGGTGGATCGACGCGATATCCCCCTGGCCCCCCGAAACGCACCGCGTGAGCGGCCCGGGGGATTCTCCCCCGACGGAAGGCCCGGGCGCCGGAACGGGGGTGCGTGTTGATTTCGACGGGCCTATGCCCAGGGTGGACGGTTGGGCGAGTCCCCTGGAACGAGCCGCTTTGTTTGATGTTCAATCGCGGGTCGCGGCCCTGGTGAAAGGCATGCCGCCGTTGCGCGCCGAGACCCGGAACGGGTTTCCGTCGGAGGCCATGGACAGGCGCGGCCACCCATGGCCATCCTCCCATCGGGGGCAGGACGGGGACGCGCAGGTCTTTGAAATTCAATCCAACGGTAAAGCCTACCAAGTCAAAATCGCTTTCGGTCTGGGGGCTTACGCTTTAGCGAGCGCCGCCGCCGGGGCGGCTCCCGCGACCGGTGTGCCCGGTGTGCGGGCCCTGGTGGACTTTTCCGTCACGGACGCGCCTTTGCGGTATTCTTACCTTGTCGCCGAAGCCCCCATCGGGCAGTCGGTGGGGGAGGTGCTCGCGCCGGCCACGCAGAATCCCGCGGAGGCGCGCGACGCTGTTTTGGCCCGGATCGAAGCGATCCCGGCCGAGCACGTCCGCGCCGCCCAGGAAACCGTGCGGGCCCTTGCGGACCGCGGTGTCAGCGTCAACGCGGCGTTGACCCGTTACGACAACCGGTTCGGGTTTGTTTTTGAGGGGCTGATGAACGACGCCGATCCGTTGCGCTCACGCGCTTTGGAGTGGTTCCCGGTTCGCAACACGCCCGACGAGACCGCCCGGGAGGTTGTCGCCAAAGTCCTGAGCGCCGTGGCCGGCGTTTATCCGAGCCACCTCAATCCTTATTACAACGCCGCCCGGGAAAAAGTCGCCGCGGCCGCGCTGGCCCCCCGCCCGGCGGATCGGCGTCTCGCCTCGATCTTGGTCGACAATTTGCGCCGGGCCTGGCGTGAGCAAATCAGCGCTTTCCGTCCCGAGACTCTCTTCCCGTCAGGGTTCTCGCTGCGGCAGGCGGCGCAGTCCGCTTTCTTCTTGGTGGGGTTGTTGAGCGCCACGATGGACGCCGTGGGGGCCTCGGTGGGGGTGGCTTTGGGCGGAAAAATGGCGGCCCTGGCCCAAGCGCTTTCGTTTGGGACGGTGGCCGGCCTGTCCGCCGCGGGTTGGCGGGCCGCGACCTCCCCGGCCCGGGATTCCTCCTCGGCGGATGTGATCCGGGTGGACGAGGCCGTCACGAACCCCTTCGGCTGGCGGATCGACGGGGAATCCCTCGCTGGAGACGCGCGCCTGGGCCTGGCGGAAGACCTGGGACGATTGTTGTTGGGCGGGGTGTCCCGCCCGGTGTGGTTGGGTTTTAAAGATTTGCGGCGCTCGTACCGCCGCTCCACGGCGGCCGACCCCGCGCCGTCCTCCCGGGCTTCCTTCCGCGCTCATCTGGCCGATATGGCCCGGGGCCAAGGGCGGGACCCGATTTTTCCCGAGAGCAGTCGGTGGGGTGTTCGAGAAAATGAAGTGTTCCGCGCGGCGACCCTTTGCAAGGGACAGGCCTGGGGCGGAATAAGCCTTTCGCGCTGGGCCTTGGCGGAATTGATTCTGGCCACGGCCACGCCGTTTCATCGGACCATGCCGTGGTTCCATCGCTCGGCGCGTTGGGCCCTCGGCGTGGAGTCGGATTTCCTTGAGCGGGGGGCCGCCCGGACCCAAACGGACCGGCTCACCCGCGCGGCCCGCGCCCTCGCCGTCCTTCGCGCGGCGGGGTTCTCGCTTTCGTCCCCCAAAAGTTTCCTGAATCAGGAGGTTTCCCAGGAACAAGACCGCCGCCTGTTGTTGAACGCCGCCGGGGTGGCGAACGCCGACGTGTCGTTGGTGGCGAACGCCTACAACGCCGCCCTGGAAAAAATCGCCGCCACCAACCTTTGGAACAACGCCGCCACGGCGGCCTTCGTCCGGTTGAACGGCGGACGGGCTTTTCTCCGCGAGGGCGTTCCCGCCGGCGGTCCCACCGGCACCCTCTATTTCAATATTGACGCGCTCGTTCAGGCCGACGCCGCGACCGAGGAACAGCGGGGCAAAGTGGCCGAATCCCTGGAGGGCGTGTTGTCGGCCCTCTCGGGCGAATACTTGCGGGACCGGCTGGTCCTGACCACGTCCCTGTCGGGCGACGCGGCCACGACGGAGGCGTTGATCGCGCGGTTGACGCGGGAATTCGGCCCCTCGTTCAGGAGGGCTCTCCGGGACCTGACGGTGTTGACCGGGGAAAGCGCGCCGAGCCTTTACGAAGAGGGCGCCCTGCGCCTGTCGGTGCTGGCGGACCACGCCAAAGGCCGAGGGACCGGGGAGTTGGAAGTCTGGACCCACGACGCCAAAAAAGTGCTGCGCGACCGACCGGGGCTCGATAAGATCCTTGTGGTGGATATTTTGGACATTGCCGTGAAATTCGATAGGATGTTGCGGCAGATGCGGTTCCTCGCGACCAACGCCTGACCCTCGCCCCGCGTTACGGGGTCCCCCTGTTTCTTTCCCGTTCGACAAACCGCGCCCGGAGAAAGGGCCATCCGGTGTATAATGGCGTTGCGTTTGATTTCCCGTTCCGGAGGTGGAGGATGAAGCGTTTGGCGGTCGCGGCCGTGGCTTGGATCGGTTTGGTTCTCGGGGGGGTGACGGCGGAAACTTTGCGCCCCTCCGGTTTGGTCAAGGTGTTCACGGGGGGCAACGGGGAAAAAGTCACCGTCGTGTTTCTGGAACCTTACAAACGGAACCGGGTGCTGATCAAATTCGAAGGTGTGACGGGTGATTGGGAGGGGAAGATCCTCATGCACACCCGGGAAAACCGTCCGGGCGTTGACGATTACCGCGCCTTTATCGATGGAAAGCCCTACGTGTCTTTGGTGGGGCGCGCGCGGGGCGGGACGATGCGCTACGAGCTTTACGCGCCGGGCCTCGCTTCCGGCCCCATCGCCGTTTCTTACGACCCCGAAGAGTCTAAAAAAGCGCTCGGGGCCCGCGTGGTTTACGAGTTCACGACGCCGGGGGAGTGATCGGCCGGAATATCCCCGGGTTTTCGCAGAGGATGGTCCGGTTTTTCCCGAGGGATTTTGATTTCAACAGCGCCTTGTCGGCGGCGTCCAGGTAGTCCGCCAGGCCGCCGACGGCGGCGGAGTAGGCCATAATCCCGATGCTGATCGTCGGGGGCAAAACCAAGTCCCGCCGCCCGGCGAACAACGCCGCGACCTTCGTCCGCACGCGCTCGGCCACTTGGCAACCTTGGGTCGCGGCCGCGTGGGGCAACACCACCAAAAATTCATCGCCGCCGTAGCGGCCCGCCAGGTCGGTTTCCCTCACCGTGGTCTTGATGGATTCGGCGATCGTGCGCAACACCGTGTCCCCGGCGCCGTGGCCCAACGTGTCGTTGATGGTTTTGAAGTTGTCCACGTCGATGAAGAGGGTGCAGAGGGGGGCGCGGTAGCGGGCGGTCCTTTTGATCTCGCCTTCCAGCCCCCGCAGGACGCCGCGGCGGGTCGCGAGGCCTGTCAGGGCGTCGGATTCCGCCAGGTCGCGGTAGCGCCGAAAGGCGCGTTTGAGCAGGTCGGAGCGGGCGCGCAGAATGTACCCGCGTCGGGCCGCCAGGGCCAACAGGCCGCCGACCAACGGAACCGTGAGCACCAGAGCGAAAAGGTAGTAATGCGCCATGGTCTCCCATTCGCGCAGGGCGAAAAACCGGAAATCCTCCCAAACGGTCCAAAAGACGCGGCCCAGCGCGAAACGGGAAACCCACAGCCAGCGAAGTCCGATTAAGGCCGACAAAAGGGTGGCGCTGAGGATCAGGGTCGCGGCGACGGGGCGGAAGGCTTTTTGACCGAACATGGGCCCATCATACAAAACCGACCGGTCGGAGACTAGCGACCCCGTGGTAAGTATTGTATTATAGGCCGGCTTAGACGAACTTCCGGTAGCAAAACCGTTGACAGAGCTGAACGTTCTCATTTTGGCGGCCGGGGAAGGCACCCGGATGAAATCCGATTTGCCCAAGGTTCTTCACGTCGCCGCGGGCAAGGCGCTCCTTGAACACGTCCTGGACGCGGCGGCCCCTTTAAAAGGCCAGGCCGGCGTGGTCGTGGGCCGGGGCGCGGACCTCGTGCGGGAACGGTTGGCCGATCGGGCGGGTTTGGTCTTTTTCATTCAGAAACAGCGCCGGGGCTCCGGCGACGCGGTCAAGCCCGCGGCGCGCTGGTTGGCCCGACGGGGCGGCGACGTGGTGGTGCTCTGCGGCGACGCGCCGCTCGTCCGGCCCGAAACGTTGAAAGATTTGGTGCGCGCGCATCGGCGGCAAAAGAACGCCGTGACCCTTTTGACCGCGACGGTGGCCGACGCCACGGGCTACGGCCGCGTGCGGCGCGGCCCCGACGGCCGCCCGACGGCGATCGTGGAGCACCGCGACGCGACCGCCGAAGAGCGGGCCATCCGAGAGATCAATTCCGGGACGTACTGTTTCCGCGTGTCCGATTTGCTGGCGGGGTTGCGGCGGTTGCGCCCCGACAACGCCAAGGGCGAGTACTACATCACCGACTTGGTCGCCGACTTGGTTCGGCGGGGCCGCCCCGCGGGGGCGCTGTGCCTGTCCGACGGCAACGAAATTCTGGGCGTCAACAATCGGCGCGAGCTGGCCGAGGCGGGCCGCCTTTTGAACCGCCGGCGGTTGGACACCCTGATGGACGCGGGCGTGACCATTGTGGACCCGGCGACGACCTACATCGACGCCGGCGTGCGCGTGGGCGGCGACACGGTGATCGAGCCGCAGACCCATTTGTTGGGTCGCACGACGGTGGGCCGGGGGTGTCGGGTCGGTCCCCAGACGCGGCTTGAAAATTGCGTCGTCGGCGACGGGGCGCGGGTTTTGGCCACCTTCGGCGAAGGCGCGCGGGTGGAGCGGGGCGCGCGGGTGGGCCCTTGGGCGCGGTTGCGAGCGGGCGCCGTGGTGGGCCCCGACGCGCACGTTGGAAATTTTGTGGAGATCAAGAAATCCCGGTTGGGGCGGGGAGCCAAGGCGAACCACCTGACCTACCTGGGTAACGCGACGGTCGGCGCCGGGGTGAACGTGGGGGCGGGGGTCATCACCTGCAACTACGACGGGGTGAGCAAACACGCCACCGTGCTGGGCGCGGGGGCGTTCATCGGTTCGAATGTGAATTTGGTGGCGCCGGTGCGGGTGGGCGCGGGCGCGATCGTGGGGGCGGGTTCCACGGTCACGCGCGACGTTCCGACGAACGCACTGGCGCTGGAGCGGTCAACGATGGTGGTCAAGCCCGGTTGGGCGGACCGCAAACGGAAGGAGCTTAGAAAACAAGCCCATGGTCAAAAAACCCAGTGACGGCCCGGCGGCCGCTTTGAAAATTTTCTCCGGAAACGCGCACCCGGCCTTGGCGAAGGAAATTGCCGACGTCCTCGGCACGGCGGTGGGGCGGGCCCACGTGGGCCGCTTCCCCGACGGGGAAGTCGAGGTCAAGATTCAAGAGAACGTGCGCGGGGCGGACTGCTTCATCGTGCAGCCCACCAGCTACCCGGCGAACGACAATTTGTTGGAGTTGCTTTTGATGGTGGACGCGCTGCGGCGCGCCTCCGCCTGGCGGATCACGGCGGTGTTGCCCTACTTCGGTTACGGCCGCCAAGACCGCAAGGCCGAGCCCCGGGTGCCGATCTCGGCCAAACTCGTCTCGAATATTATCCGCGCCGCCGGTGTGGACCGCGTGTTGACGATGGACCTCCACGCCGGGCAGATCCAGGGCTTTTTTGACATTCCCGTGGATCATCTCTACGCAAACCCGGTGCTCGTGAGTTACTTTAAAAAGAAAGTGGCCCCCGAGGAATGGGTGGTGGTCTCGCCCGACGCGGGCGGCGTGGAACGCGCCCGGGCCTTCGCCAAGCGCCTCGAAACGGGTTTGGCGATCATCGACAAGCGCCGTCTGTCGCCCAACGAAGCGGCGGTCATGCACGTGATCGGCGACGTGAGGGGGAAAAAGGCGCTCATCATCGACGATTTGGTGGACACGGGCGGCACGCTGGTCAAGGCCGCCCAGGCGCTCAAGGACGCGGGGGCGATCCACGTTTCCGCCGCGGCGGCGCACGGGGTTCTGGCGGGGCCGGCCATCGACCGGCTCAACGCCTCGCCGGTGGAGGAGCTGGTCATCACGAACAGCATCCCCCTGAACCACAAGGACGACCGGAAAATAAAAGTTTTGTCGGTGGCGTCGCTGTTGGCCGAGGCCATTCAGCGCATCCACAGCGAGCAGTCGATCAGCGAGATGTTCATCTAGTTTTCAAATCCAGAGAGGGTAACGACCATGCAGACCATTGAATTGGGCGCTGACAAGCGCGAAATTGTGACGAAAGGGACGCTCCGGACGCTTCGCGTGGGGGGCATGATCCCCGCCGTCGTCTACGGGGGGAAAAAAGAACCCGCGAACCTCATTATCGAAGGGAAAAAACTGATCCGGGTGCTCAAGGGCCACGGCATGAACGTGCTCGTGAACCTCAAAGTCGGGGCCGGCGCCGAAGTCGTCCTGTTGAAAGACCTTCAGCGCGACGTCCTCACCCACGAGATCATCCACGTCGACTTTCAACGCATCTCCATGACGGAAAAACTCGACGTCAACGTGCCGATCCACATCAAAGGCGAAGCCCCCGGCGTGAAGGTCGGCGGCGGCATCATGGAACACATCCTGCGCGACCTGCGGGTCCGTTGCTTGCCCGCGGACATTCCCGACGGCATCCACCTCGATGTGAGCGCCCTGCAACTCAACCAGGGGCTCAAGGTCAAGGACATCGTCGCGCCCCAGGGCGTGGAGATCTTGAACGAAGCCGAGGCCCTGGTGGTCAACATCGTCGCGCCCGCCGCTGAAGAAGTGGCGACGCCCGCGACGGCCGTTGCCGGACCGGCGGAGCCCGAAGTCATCGCCAAGGGCAAGAAGCCGGAAGAGGGCGAAGAAGGCGCGGCCCCCGCGGCCGGCGCCAAGGCCCCCGCCGCCGGCGCCGCGAAAGCGCCCGCCGCGCCCGCCGCCAAGAAGTAAAGCGAGCCGGCTGTGGACCCACGCCTGGTGGTCGGTTTGGGAAACGACGAAAAGAAGTACGACCACACGCCCCACAACATCGGGTTTTTGACGCTCGACACCTTGGCCAAGCGGCTGAAGTTGTCCTGGAAGGATGAAAAGGACAAAGTTCACGCCGCCGCCAAGGGCGACGTGCGTTTCATCAAGCCCCGCTCGCTCATGAACGTCTCGGGGACGAGCGTCGTGTGGGCCAGCGCCTGGTGGCACATTCCTCCCCCGGAAATCCTGGTGGTTTGCGATGACTTCGCCCTGCCCTGGGGCCGTCTGCGCATCCGCCGCAAGGGCAGCGCCGGCGGGCACAACGGCCTGGACTCCGTCCTGACTTCTTTCTCCACCGAAGACATCCCCCGCCTGCGGGTGGGCGTGGGCCCCGTGCCCGAAATGATGGACGCGAAGGATTACGTCCTCCGCGCCCAACCGGCGGACCGCCTGCACGAGTTGGCCGACCGCGCGGCCGACGCCCTGTCGGCGATCCTCACCCAGGGTTTCGACGCCGCCATGAACCACTTCAACGGAATTGGGATTTAATAAGCATAACTAGCAGTCATTGACTTTGAGTGCTAGTTATGCTAAGCTGAAGACACGTTGTCCTTTTAAAGGAGGCCATCGTGTCGGATAAATACACCCTCAAAAGCCAGGAAGTCCTGCAGGAAACTCAAAGCCTCGCCTTGCGCCGCAGCCACCAACAGGTGGACGTCGCCCATTTGGCCATGGCCCTTTTGTCGGTGGAGGGACACATTGTCCCCGAAATTTTGCAAAAGGCCGGGGTCCCGCTTTCCAAAGCCCGTTCGCACATTGAAAGCCGCCTCAATCGGCTTCCCGTGGTCAAGGGCAACACCCAACTGTCCGCCACGCCCCTCTTTCGCGACGCGGTGGTCCAGGCGGAAAAAGAAGCCAAGGATCTCCGCGACGATTTCGTCTCGCCCGAGCATTTCCTTCTGGCCCTGCTGGGCGTGGACGACGATTTCGCCAAAACCCTGGGCCTCACCCGCGACCAGGCCCTGCAGTCCATGTCCACCCTCCGCGGCTCCCACCGGGTGACCGACGAAAACCCTGAGGCCAAATACCAGGCTCTCGAAAAGTACGGCCGCGACCTGACCGAAGCCGCCCGCCAGGGCAAGCTGGACCCCGTCATCGGCCGCGACGAGGAAATCCGCCGCGTGGTGCAGGTGCTCTCCCGCCGCACAAAAAACAACCCCGTTTTGATCGGCGAGCCCGGCGTGGGCAAAACCGCCATCGCCGAAGGACTGGCCCAGCGCGTGGTCTCAGGCGACGTGCCCGAAGGGCTTAAAGAAAAGAAGGTCATCTCCCTCGACATGGGCGCCCTCATCGCCGGGGCCAAATACCGCGGCGAATTCGAAGACCGCCTCAAGGCCGTTTTGAAGGAAATCAAAGACGCCGGGGGAAACGTCATCCTTTTCATCGACGAACTCCACACCATCGTGGGCGCGGGCGCCACCGAGGGCGCCATGGACGCCGCCAATCTCCTCAAGCCCATGCTGGCCCGGGGCGAACTGCGCTGCGTGGGCGCCACCACCCTGGACGAATACAAAAAGCACATTGAAAAAGACGCCGCCCTGGAACGCCGCTTTCAGCCCATCACCGTGGGCGAGCCCACGGTGGAACAATCCATCGCCATCCTGCGCGGGCTTAAAGAAAAATACGAAGTCCACCACGGCGTGCGCATCAAAGACAGCGCCCTGGTGGCCGCCGCCACCCTGTCGCACCGCTACATCGCCGACCGCTTTTTGCCGGACAAGGCCATTGACTTGGTGGACGAAGCCTCCAGCCGCCTGCGCATGGAAATCGATTCCATGCCCGTCGAGCTCGACGAGGTGGAACGCAAACTGCGCCAGCTCGAAATCGAAAAGCGTGCCCTTCAAAAGGAGTCCGACGCCCCCAGCAAAGAGCGCCTGGACAAATTGGAAAAGGACATGGCGGAGCTCAAGAAAAACTCCGACGGCATGAAAAAGCAGTGGGAAGTGGAGAAGGTCGCCGTTGGCCGCATTCGGGACATCAAAGGGAAACTTGAATCCTTGAAGCTCGAAGAGCAAAAGGCCGAACGCGCCGGGGACCTGGGCAAGGCCTCGGAGCTCCGTTTCGGCCGCCGCCCCGCCCTGGAAAAGGAAATGAAAGAGGCCCAGGACCGCCTGGCGGGCGTGCAAAAAGACACCAAGATGCTCAAAGAAGAGGTGGACGAGGAAGACGTCGCCCAGGTGGTGTCCAAGTGGACGGGCATTCCCGTCACTAAGATGCTCCAGGGCGAAATGGCGAAACTTTTAAAACTTGAGGACGAACTGCACAATCGCGTCGTCGGGCAGAACGAGGCCGTCCAGGCCGTCGCCGACGCCATCCGCCGCTCCCGTTCCGGCCTGGGGGACCCCAACCGCCCCCTGGGTTCGTTCCTGTTCCTCGGGCCCACCGGCGTGGGAAAAACCGAGCTGGCCCGGGCCCTGGCCGAGTTCCTTTTCGACGACGAGCGCGCCATGGTCCGCATCGACATGTCCGAGTACATGGAAAAGCACGCCGTGTCGCGCCTCATCGGAGCCCCTCCAGGCTATGTTGGGTTTGAAGAAGGCGGCCAACTCACCGAGGCTGTCCGCCGCCGGCCCTACGCCGTCTTGCTGTTGGACGAGGTGGAAAAGGCCCACGCCGACGTTTTCAACGTTTTGCTCCAAATCCTGGACGACGGCCGCCTCACGGACGGCCAGGGCCGCACAGTGGACTTCAAAAACACCGTCATCATCATGACCAGCAACATCGGCAGTCAGTTCCTGCTGGAGGCCAAGTCTGAAAAAGACGTGCGTCAGCAGGTGATGTTGGTGCTGAAGGCCCACTTCCGTCCGGAGTTTTTGAACCGGGTGGACGAGACGCTCATCTTCCACCGCCTGTCCGAAAAAGAGATCGCCAAGATCATCGACATTCAGCTCAAGGGCCTGGAAAAACGCCTGGCCGAGCGAAAGCTCACCCTGTGCCTCACCGACGCGGCCAAGGCCGCGCTGGTCAAAGAAGGTTACGACCCCGACTACGGCGCCCGTCCGCTGAAACGCGCCATTCAAAAGGAGATTGTGGACCCCTTGGCCAAAAAACTGTTGGCGGGGGACTTCCAGGAAGGCGACGGCATCGAAATGGACGCCCTCGCGGGGGGAAGTTTGTTCTTTAAAAAGGCGCCTGTCTCGACCAAAAAGGGAAAATAGGTATCCTGTCCCCGGAATTACCACGGCGGTCCGCCGCTGAATTTTAACGTAAGCCTCCGAAGAAAAGTCTCTTGTTCATTTGTGGTGGTCACTTGCTTAATCGCGCAGCAAAAACGGGGACCGACGTCGGCAAAACATCTTATGGCTGTGCTTTTTTTCCCAAATGCCGATACACCCAACCATTGACAAGCGAATAGGGGACGCCTCTCATTTCGGAATATCGAAAATCCGGGGACAGGATACCGATATTTCATTCCCGCCGTATTCTTTGACCTTATTCCCTTCCTTTGACTTTGAAGCGAATCCCAGTCTCAATCGCCTCACCGCATGAAGCGATTAATTTCTTCATCTTCGGTATACTTTGAAGGCCATGCCCGATTTTCCCGTTAGTCCCAGCAAATGGAAAGCCCTCGAAGCCCGTCTCACGGGGTTGGGGGTCTTTGAGCGGGATTTGGAGGAGCAGTTCGTGCGCTCCGGCGGGCACGGGGGACAGAACGTGAACAAGGTGTCCACCTGCGTGGTGCTATTGCACCGTCCTTCGGGCACGATCGTGCGGTGCCAGGAAGAGCGTTCCCAGGCCTTAAACCGCTATCTGGCTCGCCATCGGCTGGCAGAGAAAATGGAAGAAAAACTGTTGGGCGCCCAGAGCGCCAAACAGCAGGCCATCGAGAAGATCCGCCGCCAAAAGCGCCGCCGCAGCCGCCGGGCCAAGAACAAGATACTCCAAGACAAACGCCATCAATCGCAAATCAAAGAAAACCGAAGGCCACCGGATTGGGGGCAATAGTGTTCCCTGCATTCCGCCCCATGCTTCGCGCCCCGCGTCCCCTTTTCCGATTGCGGACCGTCGCCGTTCTTTTGATCCTTGGGACGACCCTCTCCCGGCCTCTTGGGGCGGGGGAGTCCGCGTCGCCGGGCCGCATCCCGTCTTTCCACGGCGGCTTCCTTCACCCCGCCGGTGTGGATGTCCTGGGCTATACCGTCGAGCACCGTTGGCGGGAGGGCGTTTACCCCTATTACACCTTCGGCGTGCCGTCCTTCGCCGCGGCGGGGTTGGCGTTCTACGCCAAACACGACCGTTCGGGCCCCGTGGTTACCGTCGGGGTGGGGCTCGGGTCCATCGCCTACGGCTCGGCCGCCTACCAATGGCGGCTTCGCGAGCGGCTCTTTCTCAAAGTGGGCGGCGGCTACACCACCGGCATCGCCTATTCGGGCCTCTTCCCCGTGGCCTCGGTCGAAAAGAGATATTAAGTCTATGTTCCCAACAAACCCCACTTCGATTAAACCCCGCTTTGGCGGCTGGATGGAAAAATGATTATTCCTTTCGAAGGGGGGTGCGCCTGCGGAGCGATCCGTTACCGTTGCGGCGCCGCGCCCCTCCGCATGTTCCAATGCCACTGCCGGGACTGCCAGCGGGCCACGGGCGGGCCCTTCGTGGCGGGGCTTCTCGTGCCGATCAAAGCGTTCACGTTTGTGAAGGGCGCGCCGACGTACCACGCCGTTCCCAGCGCCCGGGGCGGCACCAACACCCGGAGCTTTTGCGGGGCCTGCGGGTCGCGTCTCACGGGCGGCCAGCGGGGCGCCCACTGGCCCTTTATCGGGATCACCGCCTCGAGCCTGGACGACCCCTCCGTCTTTAAAAACGAGATGCACCTGTTCGTGTCCCAGGCCCAGCCCTGGGACCGAATCACCGACGGCCTCCCCCAGCACGCCGCCTACCCGCCGGACCCGAAGAAAGAGTAGCCGTCAGGGACGACGGGCCGGGGCGATCTTGAGTTTGCCCTTCGGAGATCGCTGATAAAGCATTGGGCCCCTCCCCAAGGGCCGGGATGGGACACGGCGGAAAATCAATTTTAAGCAACGATTCCATATCCGCTATAATTGCCGCAATTTATGAGACGTTGGCCCCTTTTCATGCTGATGGGAACCGCTCTGTCGGCTTCCGCCCTTTTCGCCAAACCCGCCAAGAACCTTTCCGACATCGAGCGGATGCGGGACGCGGCGGGGACGCGCGCGCGTTTTGACCGCTTGGAAACCGCCGTGGCCCAGGCCAACCTGATTTTCGCTTCCACCGTCGGCGTGGTCTCCCAGCCCTTCGCTATTGAGGCGCAACGCCTGCCGGGCGGCGAGTGGTCCGTGCGGGAACGCATGGGCGTCTTGGACCAATCCTGGACGGGGCCCGGCCTGGCCTTCCCCGCGGCGGAGCCAACGGAAGCGTCCCGCGCTCGGGAACGATTTTTCTTTTTGCTGGCCCCGGACCATTTGGCCCGGGGGGTGCCCGAGGCCCCCTACTTGGGTTTGGGGCACTTTCAGGGGCGGCTCTGCCGCCGGCTCGAGGTCAAATCGCCGGCGGGCGAAGGGGCTTGGACGGTTTTTTTGGACACGGACACGCACCGGTTGCGGGGGTTGCGGACCGCCGACGGCGGCGCGTGGTTGTTTGAAGACGAGCAGATGTTTCAAAACCAATTCGAATTGCCCACCCGCTGGAGCCGCTTTTCCGCCGCGGGCAAGCGGATGGAGGTTGTGCAGATCACGGCGTTGGCCTTCAACGTGTTTCTGACAAATTTCAAGGACGCGCCCGCGGAACCGCCCGTCGCGCCGGGCCGAGGAGAGAAACGATGAGGGAAGAACGAATGATTTGCCGGCACGCCGCCACGGCGTTCGATGGCCGCTTCACGCTCAAAGGGGCCGAAAACCATTACGCGCCGGACCGCGCTTTCGACACCGAGCACATCCGCCTGGACCTGCGGCTGGATTTCCGCGCCAAGTCCCTGACGGGGACCTGCGAAACGACCCTCCGCGCCATCGCGGACGGGGCGGACCAAATGGCGTTCGACGCGGTGGGGTTCCGGTTGGGGAAAATCCGCGTGGACGGTCGCCCCGCGAAATTTGATTACGACAAAAAGAAACTGACCGTTCGTTTCCCGCGCGCCGCGCGGGCCGGCCAGCGGGCCGTCGTGTCCATCGAGTACAAAGTCGTCCGACCGCCCCTGGGCCTGCATTTCATCGGACCGGACCGGGGGTACCCGGACAAGCCCCGCCAGGTCTGGACCCAGGGCGAGGACGAGTTCGCCCGCTATTGGTTCCCCTGCCACGACGCGCCCCACGACCGCACCACGACCGAAATGATCGTGCGTGTGCCTCGGGGGTTCACGGCGATTTCCAACGGGCGGCTCGTGCGCAAGGCGGCCGCTGGGCGGGAGACGCTCTTCCATTGGAAGCAGGAGATCCCCCACGCGACGTATCTGGTCACCCTGGCCGTGGGCGAGTTTTCTGAAATCAAGGAGACCTGGCGAGGCAAGCCGGTGCTTTATTACGTGCCCAAAGGCCGCGAAGACGACGCCCGCCGCGCCTTCGGGAATACGCCCAAAATGATGGAGTTCTACTCGCGCAAAATCGGCGTGCCCTACGCGTACCCCAAGTACGCCCAGGTGGCGGCCTTGGACTTCATTTTCGGCGGCATGGAGAACACCAGCGCCACGACGCAAACGGCGCTGACGCTCCACGACGAGCGCGCCCATTTGGATTTTTCCTCCGATCCGCTCGTGGCCCACGAATTGGCTCACCAGTGGTTCGGCGACCTGCTGACCTGCCGGGACTGGTCCCACGCGTGGCTCAACGAAAGTTTCGCCACCTACTTCGAGGCGCTTTTCACGGAGTTCGACAAAGGCCCCGACGAATTCGCCGTGGAGTTGCACAACAACGGCGAGATCTATTTCGAGGAGGACCGCGACCACTACCGGCGGCCCATTTGCACCAAGGTGTTTAAACATCCGTCGGACCTCTTCGACCGGCACCTGTACGAAAAGGGGTCGCGGGTGTTGCACATGTTGCGGCATGTGTTGGGCGAGGACGCTTTTTGGAAATCCATGAACATTTACGTGAGCGACAACCGCGGCCGGGTGGTGGAAACGCGTCAATTGCTGGACGCCATTGAAAAAGCCACGGGCAAAAACCTGTCGCGGTTCTTTGATCAATGGATTTACGGGGCGGGCCATCCGGAATACAAAGTGCGGTATTGGTGGGACCCCCGTTCGAAAGAAGCCGTGGTGCGGGTCATCCAGGCCCAG